>JAFWKQ010000007.1 GCA_017545665.1 Atopobiaceae bacterium | reverse complement strand
GCCGCATGCGGGCGGTGCGGGCGCGGGGCTCGGGCGCGGTGCGGGCGCGGGGCACGAAAAGCAGCCAAGGATGTGGACAGATGCTTGTCTTCGAAAGGAAAACGCCCAAGAATTACCAAGATGCGGTAGCATATTCTCATGGCTAATGCGACCAGAAACGGAGACCAGTCATGACTGTTGAATACCGCCTCTGTAACGTGATCCTCTCGGATGGGGTTCGTTCAGAAGCCTACCCCGAAATGTATGTGCGAAAGAGTGCGCCTGTCTATATGCGCAAAGATGGCGTCTCGGTACTATCTGATTCAACGTACGCTAAGTATGACTTTCTCACATACTTCAACGCGTTCTCCAATGCAAAGTGGCGTCGGTATACCTGCATAAGCAACGTGAGTCTTTGCCTGGTTGCCAAGGGTGAGTTTGACGTGAACCTTGTGTCGTGTGAGCAAACCATGGCGCGTCCTAAAGTAACCATACTCTCGAAGAGCCAGCAAAATCTCCGTGACTATACGGAGATAAAACTCGATTATCCCGAAACAGGCGCGCTGCTCTTGTCATTCGAAATCGTAACCCACAGCGAGGTGGACATTCGCGAGGCATACTACTTTACGAGGGTAGACGAGAAACTCTTGCAGCCTGTGGAGCTTGCGGTAGCAACGACAACCTTCCAGAAGGAAGAATACGTCATTCCCAACATCAAGCTCTTCGAGCGTGATGTGCTCGGAAGCGATGAACCCATTGCGAACCATTTTACTTTGCATGTAATAGACAATGGACGGACATTGGATCGTGCGGAGCTCGAATCGGAACACATCCACATACATCCCAACCCAAACGTGGGAGGCGCCGGCGGGTTTACTCGCGGCATGATAGAAGCCATGGAGCAGAGTCCACGAGCGACGCACGTGTTGCTTATGGATGACGACGTGCAGATATCTCCCGAGAGCCTCAAGCGAACCTACAATCTGCTTGCGTTGGTAAACGACGAATACCGGGAAGCGTTTATTAGCGGCGCTATGCTCTCGTTCGAACGCCAGGACGAGTTCCATGAGGACGTGGGATATGTGCGTCATGGAGGGCTTTACGGTCCGATAAAGGAGACTCGTCCTCTGTATCCGGGAGCTCCCGAGAGCTTTGTTGTATCGGACTTGGAGGACGTCGTAAAACTCGACTCAGTAGAGATTCGTCGAAATAATCGCTATGCGGGTTGGTGGTATTGCTGTATACCCGTTAGCTCGATTGAGCGCAACGGCCTCCCGCTGCCCGTCTTCATTCGTGGCGATGATGCGGAATACGGCAATCGGTGTGCAGAGCACTTCATTACGATGAATGGTATTTGCATTTGGCACCTTACGCTTGGGTTCAAGTTCCGCGCATCGCTCGAGCGATATCAAGTGCCACGCAATTCGCTCATAGCTCAGGCTACGACCGGTGTGTACAAAGACGTGAACTTCCTTGAGGACGTACACGTGAAGTTCTATCTGGACCTAAAGACTTTCAACTATGAAGGAGCCGAGCTCAGCATTGAGGCGCTAGAAGACTATCTTAAGGGGCCAGAGTATCTCAAACACGTTAATGCGGCGAAACTCAATAGCCATTTGTCAGCCATGAACGACCAACTCGTGCCAATTGAGCAAATTGACGACCCCGTTCTTGATGGTGTGGAATACAACCCGTCGCTTCTCTATGAGGAAATAGAAAGGAACCTTGTTGAGAGGGCCTACGACTTCCTTACGGTAAACGGACAGCGCGGCCCGCAGAACCTTGGTGATGGCGGACTCGGCGTTATCCCTTACGATGGATGGCTGTACTCGCCTAACCAGATTCGTGGAAAGGACGCATTGCTCGCGGTGTCGGCTGACGGAACGCAGGGCGTGCTACACAAGAAGGATCGGGCGCAATTCAAAAAGCTGCTCAAGCGCTATAAGGAAACGCTCAAGAACTTTTACGCGCGTCGCGAGGAGGTAGCGGCCCAGTGGGCGGCTGCGCGCGACGAGCTGACGTCCGTTGAGTTTTGGAAGTGGTATCTCCAAGACCAGGCCGAGGGCCAGGATGAGCAGTGAGGCCCGAACATGTTTCTCAATGACTTGTTTCAATCGCTGAACCCGGTGGCATTCTCAATAGGGCCCTTTGCGGTGCGCTGGTATGGCATTGCGTACCTTGCGGGCTTTATATTGGGCGGCGTGCTTCTGTATAAGGTCGCGCGTAGATGGAAGCTCGATCTTTCGAGTGACGACGTGCTTAGCATTATGACGGGCATTTGCTTGGGAATCGTGTTGGGTGGTCGCCTGGGGTACGTGTTGTTCTATGGTGCGGGATACTACCTTGCCAATCCGCTGCATATCTTTGCCATCAACGAAGGTGGCATGAGCTTTCACGGCGGTCTTATAGGGGCTGTGGTGGGTGGCTCGATCGTGTGCAAGCGCTGCGGGATATCCATTCCCACCATATGCGACCTAGGCGCCATAGTGACGCCGGTGGGACTGTTCTTTGGAAGGTGCGCAAACTTCATTAACGGCGAGCTGTGGGGGAAGGAGACGGATTTGCCCTGGGGCGTGATGTTCCCAACAGGTGGCAACGTGTATCGTCACCCTTCGCAACTCTATGAAGCCGTGTTGGAAGGCCTCATTATGTTTGCCATTATGTGGGCGTTGTCACGCAAGGTGCCGCCCCGTCCGCAGGGTACGTTTATGGGTGTTTTTCTAGCGTGGTATGGCATCGCGCGTATTCTGGTTGAGTTCGTGAGGGTGCCGGACTCTCAGCTTGGCTACCTGTTTGGCGGTGTTGTTACCATGGGACAGATACTATCTCTCCCGTTGGTTATTGGTGGCGTGGCACTGCTCGTGTGGGCGCACAAGACGCAGCGGCCGCAGATTGGTCATCTGGAAGCGCAGGCACAAGATTAGGGACTGACCTTACGTTAGGGACAGGCCCCAAGCTGTGGTTTTGAATGTGAAATCACAACTTGGGGCCTGTCCCTAGGTTTAGGTTTTACGCCAGCCGCCTGGATCGCTAGCTCTGGCGGGAGAGCTGCTCGAAAATACTCACGCTCGCAGAGCAGCCAATGCGATCTACCCCTGCGTCTACGAAGGCAAGAAACTCCTCGGGCGTGCGAATGCCGCCGGCGGCCTTAACCTTTACTGCGGGGTCGGTGTTGTTGCGCATGAGCCTTATGTCATCGAGCGTGGCTCCGCCTGTACCAAAGCCCGTGGAGGTCTTTATAAAATCGGGACGCACCTCGCTGGCCAAGTGGCAAAGGGCGATCTTCTCTTCGTCGGTAAGGTAGCAGTTCTCAAAGATGACCTTGCACGTAATGGGGTCGCTGGAGCCGCGCATTCCTCCACCGCGGCCCTCGTGGCAGAGCGTCACGATGCTCTCCATCTCCTCGCGTACGTAATCCCAGTTGCCGTTCTTCACTTCCGTGAGGTTAACGACGTAGTCGATTTCGTCGGCGCCGCACTCAATGGCGTCTCTGGTTTCCTGTACCTTGGCGTAAATGCTGGTTTGTCCCAAAGGAAACGATATGGCAGCACCTACGTGCACCTCTGAGTCCTTAAGGAGCTCGTGACAAAACCGTGCTTGCACTTGGTTTACTGCCACCATGGCAAAGCCCCACGCCTGAGCCTCGTTGCACAGCAGCTGCATGTCCTGATTGCTGGCGTCGGCGTGAAGATTCGTGTGGTCTACGAGTTTAGCGAGTGCGTTGAGGTCGCGTGTTTTCATGTTCGTTCCTTCCTGTGCGTCGAGTGCGCGTTTGTTGACCAAGAGCTAGGACATGAGCTCCAAGACGTTGCCGAACTCCACCGAGGAGGCCTCAATTGCCTCGCGCGAGCCAAAGACAACCACGGTGTTTTTCTTGGTGGCGTCCAGCAAAGACGGTACGAGACCCTTAAGGTCGGAGACGCTGGTATGCAGCTCCTCCGCGCGTATCGCATCGCGCCATCCCTCGGGCTTTCCCGATAGGTAGAGCATGTCCTGTCGACGGGCGAGGGCCCGCGGCTTTTGCGGTGTGTCGTGCGTTGCAACGGTTGAGACTATATAGCCCGCAAGCTCTTCGTCGGTGGGCTGCCAATCCTTGAGCCAGGTTGCTGCCTCGTCGTAGCGTGCCAACGTTGCGTCGATGCCTGGATCTCTGTATGACCAGAACTGAAGAAGGCCATTTTGCGTGTGTCGGAAGCCCGTGCCGTAGGCACCGCCCTTTACGCGCACCTCGTTCCAAAGATAGTCGTAGGACAGGACGCGGTTTGCGATGCACCAGTTGCCAAAGGAGGCGCCGTCCTGCTCGGACGGTGCGGATCCCCTCGCCACGAAGTTTACGTTGGAGGGAATGACAAACGCCTCGTTTTGGGGGACGAGTGGCGGGACCACAAGGCGCCCGTCCATGGATTGCGCAGGGGCCAAGCCAAGCGTCCCCGCTGACTCCCAGTAGCGCTTTCGGTCGTCGGCGGCACCGGTAAAGCTCACGAGCACGTTGTCTGCGGTAAAGATGCGCTGGCAGAGCTCGCGAATGCGGATGACAAGATCGCCCTTGCGCTCGTCCCAATTGCCCAACAGTTCCTTAAGGAAGAGGTAGTAGTCCACCCCACCCATCGCAGCCGCAACCTTGGCACTGGCAGCATATTGGGTGGACAGCCGTGCCATGGAGGCGGCGTGTCCGGCATTGGTGAAGTGTTGCTCCAGGGCGATGCGCCGCTGTTGCAGGATGGCCAGCATGCGATCTGTGTCCTCAAAGAGGGTGTGGCCCCACACCTCCTGAGGAATGGTTGCCAGCTTGTCCACGTTTTCCGAGAGGGCGCTTGCCCCTACCACCAAATAGGGAAGCGCGATGCCCAAGTTATTGTTTTTGGTGTGGGTCTCGGCAAAGAAGTCCAAGGCGCCGAGGTTGAGCTCTACCAACGTATCGAGCTCGGAGGCACTGTGCGTTGTGGTTGGCAGCTTTCCCAACAGGCTGTTAAGTATTGCCACGTAGGGCAGGTCCTCATATGCAACGTGATTCAGGCTGAAGTAGTGGTACACGTAGTCGATGTGGCGTGTTTCCACTTCGTGGGCAATGCAGGGCAGAGGGGCGTCCACGTGCAGTAGCGGCGGCTCTGCCTCAACGTCCTCGATGTCGGATACCTTGAGCTGGGGAAGCGTCGCGAGGTCTTGGGGACTGTCGGGGGTTTCCTGCTCCAGGCGAAGCGCGGCGACTTCTGCATGCACGGCAGCGATCTTGTCTTCGCTCATGGCGTCGAGCGTTCGCGCAAGCTCCTCGGCCTCTTTGGCGCTGGCGCCGTCTTCTGTGGGCACGAGCTCAACCTCGGCGTTGTGGTTGCTCATGCACACGACCTCATGCAGAAGGTTTTCGAAGTAGCCGCGATCCACGCCCTGCTTCATGTTTTGAATAGCGTCCTCATAGCGCAGGTAGTCTATGGGGCGATCGTCGTCGTAGAGCCAGCTGGACATAACCTGCATCGACAGCGCGATTCCGGTGGGATAGGACCCAAAGTCCTGTTCACGGAGGTTAAACTCGGCCTGAGCGAGTGACGCGCGCAACTGGTCTTGTCCAATGCCATGCTCAGCGAGCTCCGCGCAGGTGCTTTCGACGAGTTCGCGGAACTTCTGGGCAACATTTGGCTTGGCGCCCTTAAGCATGAACACGATGCGAGGCTGCAGCTCACCGTCAACCAAGAACGCGTTGAAGTCGTCGGCGAGTCCTGCCTCGAGCACCTTTCGCTTAAGCGGGGCCTCGTTAGAGCCTGCGAGCGCGTCGGTAAGAACGTCGCATGCCAGCACGCGCTCTCGGTTTGCGTATGAGCCCACCACATACGCCAGGGCAACCGCGGCATTCTCGGGGGCGGTTGCCATGCGCACGGTGCTGAGCTCGGAACAAACGGGCTCCTGCATTGGCAGGGGATTGGGGCCTTTGGCATCTCGCTGCGTCGCACCCCGTAGGCGCTCGTCTATGAAGGCGAGCTCGCGCTGGATATCCATGTTGCCGTAAAGGATGATGTAGCTGTTGGAAAGGGCATAGTGACGACGATGGTTGTCCAGGAACTCCTCGTAGGTGAGGGTTGGTATGGCGCGTGGGTCGCCGCCGGACTCAAACCTGTAGGGTGAGTCCGGGAACAGCGCGCGGTCGACGCCAAGGAAAAGCACGTCATCGGGATCGGACGTGGCCCCTTTCATTTCGTTGAATACGACGCCGTTATATACGAGCTTGCCCTCATCGTCTATCTCGTAATGCCACCCTTCCTGCTCGAAGATGCGGGGACGCGAATAGATGGCTGGGTGCAATACCGCATCCAAATAGACATCCACGAGGTTCTCCAGGTCGGCCGTGTTGGTGGAGGCGACGGGATACATGGTCTTGTCGGCAAAGGTGAGGGCGTTGAGGAACGTTTGCATGGACGTCTTGAGCAAATTGACGAATGGCTCCTTTACGGGGAACCGATCGCTGCCGCAAAGGACGGAATGCTCGAGAATGTGAAAGACGCCCGTGTCGTTGGCCGGGGGCGTCTTGAAGGCAATGGCAAAGGACTTGTTGTTGTCGTCGCAGCTGAGCCAAAGGGTTCGTGCGCCGCTTTGCGTGTGGCGCATTACGAATGCGGTGCCCGACAGCTCGGGCACCGAAATGGCATCCACGACCGAAAAGCCTTCGTACTCTTTTCCAATTTCTAGCGAATCCATACGATCCTCCTTCGGTCGTAGGACCGCAGGAAGGTGTTGGACGCGGTCCTACAACATGGCTGTTTAGATTCCGTCCATCTCGGACGCCACGCTTGAGTACCACTCTTTGTAGTTGGGCGGGCAATAGCGTTCTGCGCCCTCTAGCGTAAGCGTGCCGTCATAGCCTGTTGCCAAACCCTCCACCTGTTCGTAGATGGCCGACTCCCAACTGTCCCAATTCGAGCTGCCCCATCCCCAGGCATTGTGCTCTTTAAAGCACGCGGCTCCCTTGCCGCTCTCGATGGTGGCGATGGCGGGAGAGAGACGCGGGTCTACGCCGTATTGCGCTGCCGCCGCAGCAAAGGTCTCGCCGTATCCCGCAAGGGGGGAACCGTCCAAATAGGCGTTTATGCGCGAGGCCCAATCGCCCGTTTCGTCGGATGTTACGTTCGACACAATTGGATCGGTGCTTACGTTGGTTGTTTCGGGCACCTCAATCGTCGCCGTATTGCCGGAGCTGGTTACAAAGGTGGCCTGTCCATCTTCCTTTTTGGCGGCCTCGTCCAAGGCGTGCTGTACCACCTGTATGGCTTCCTCGCGATTGCTCTTTTCTTGTGTGGCGATGGTTATGGCGTGGGTTTGCAGCTCGGTGCGTGCCGCGCGGGCCTCTTCCAGGGCGGTACGTGCCTCCTCTCTTCGCTGCGTTGCTGCGTCATGTTGGACTGTGAGCATGGCCTTGGTTTGAGCAAGCTCATCGGTCATGCTGGAAAGGGCTTTTATTTCCTTGGTGTTGTGCTCGTGAATGGTATCGAGATAGCGAAGCGTGGTGAGGAAGTCATCGAAGCTCTGGGCAGTCAATATGATCTCGAGAAGATTGCTGGAAGTCTGTTGAAACACATACATGTTGCGTACGGATGCCGCCGTTCGCTCGCGCTGGGCGGGCAGCTGCGCCTCGAGCTCAGCGGCACGTGTCTCGTTTTGGGAAATCTGGTCCTCCAAATCAATCACCGTCGCCTCAGCCTCTCGGTAGGCCGCGGTGGTCTCCTCGATTTTCGCCACCATGGCATCGGCTTCGCCTTGTAGTTTGCTGATTTCGGAGGGAGCCTCGTCGGCAAGGGCTCTCGTTGGCAGGAGAGTGCATACGAGGAAAAAGGAACACGTAAGGATACCTGTCCAGTAAAACGCTGTGTTGTGTTTCATGGTACATCTCTCTTTAATTGATATGCTGCGTTTGCCTTGCATCTTAACATAAGGCTCGTTCCTTTTCGTGCGGAGGCTGCCATTGGGGACAAGACCCGCCCATGCGGTCCGAAATTCTTCACAAGAAGCTTCCTTTGGAGCGCAGATGACCTTCTGCATGCCTTGCGGATTCGGCGATCCTTTGGGGGCGTCATCCGAAGATGCGAAATAAAAAATCCGATCCCACCGATGCATTTGTGCGTGTGGGATCGGATGTGACAATTACTGAGCGGCCGCTTGGCACCGGTCAATTGTGGGCAATCGCAGCCTTCAGGCCGCGGTTTAGATGGAGTTCATCTCTGCAAGAACGCTGGAATACCACTCTTGATAGGTGGGCGGACAATAGCGCATGGCGCCCTCCAGGGTAAGCGTGCCATCGTAGCCAGAGGCTAAGCCGGCAACATGGTCGTAGATGGCCGTGTCCCAATCGGGCCAGCTGGAGCTGCCCCAACCCCAGGCGTTGTGGGGCAGGAAGCAGATGGAGCCCTTGCCGCTCTCCACGCACGAGATGGCGGGCGAGAAGCGTGGGTCCACACCGTATTGCGCCGCGGCTTTGGCAAAGGTGGAGCCGTGGCCCGCGAGTGGCGATCCCGCCAGATAGGCGTCAATGCGCGCCGCCCAGCCGCTCGTCTCTTCGCTGGTGGTATTGCTGGTCATGGGTTCGGTGCTGACGCTTGTGGTTTCGGTGGGCACCTCAATGGGGGCAGTGTAGCCGGAAGAGGTGGTAAACGTGGCTTCAGTAGACTCCTGAGGCTCTTCCTGCTTCTGCTCTTCCTGCTTCTGCTCTTCCTGCTCCTGCTTTTGCTCCGGCTCTTGCTTTTGCCGCTCCTTTTCCTCTTCGGCGGCTTTGTTGGCCTTCTCGCGCTCGGCTGCTTCCTGAGCTGCCTTTTGCTTGGCTTCTTTTGCGGCTTGAGCAGCTGCGATGGCCTCTTCGCGAGCCTTGGCCTCTGCCTGCGCAATGGCATCTGCGCGTTGCTGAAGTGCGCGCTTGGCGGCTCGCGCCTCCTCGAGGGCCGAGAGCGCCTCGTTTCGCTTTTGCTCGGCGACCTCGTATTCCTTAGACAACTCCTCCTGGGTTTGCTTAAGCTCGTTGTCCATGCTGGCCAGCTGTTCAACCTCGTCGTTGTTGCGTTGCTGGATGGTGTCTATGTATTGGAGGGTCGTTATGAAGTCGTTGAAACTGCTTGACGAAAGAATGAGGTCAATCAGGCCCGCCGAGGATTGCTGAAGAAGATAGAGGTTCTTGATCGATACTGCCGTGCGTTCGCGCTGACCGGGAAGCTTTTCCTCGATTTCGGCCGTTCGCGCTTCGTTTTCGGCAATTTGCCCCTCCAGGTCGCTTACGACCGCGGCAGCGGACTGGTAGGTGGTGGTTGCCTCTTCAATCTTGCCCGACATCTCTTCGGCCTGCTTGCGTAGATTGGTGACTTCGGAGGATTCCTGGGCATTGGCTGCTACAGGGCCCATGAGTCCCGTGAGTGCCAGTGCGGCTGAGCAGGCAATGGCTACGTTTCTTTTTGCGAAACCTGCGGATGACATCCTCTACCTCCTTTGTTGGTAAAAGAAATATCATCTAATGGTAGGCCAAAAATGGGCGACTCATGGGATATCCACGACTTCGCGCGCCTCCGTACGTCCCAATCCAGTGGAAGACGTCTCCCGCTGGCGTTGGACGCGCGAGGGCGCGCGAGAAGAAAGGCTATGGCGTGACGGTGGCGATGATGCGCTGGTGGCCTACTTCACTACCAGCGTGTCGCAGCCAGGAATGCGCGAGAGGAATGTGGACGTAGATCCCATAAGGGCATAGCGGAAATTGGAAAGTCCCAATGCGCCGCAAATAATGAGGTCGGGCTTTACGACGTCTATCATCTGCTCGCGAATCGTCTCGCGTACGCGACCGATCTTAACCATGAGCTCCACCTTACGGATTTGCGGCTCTTGCTCGGCTTCGGAGATCTGCGGTGCGATTCCCTCGCGGAAGCTCTTCTCGAGTGTGTCGAGCAGCTCCAACGGATACGAACCGCCCGTATCAAGGGAAGTCGAGTCCACCACATGGCCAATGTAGAGCTCTGCGTTGTTGTTTGCGGCAATGATGATGGCACGCTGGATCACAAGCTCCTGTTGTGGGGTGCCGTCGACAGCGACGAATATGCGATCGTAGCCCAAAGACTGATAATTTGGCGCGGGAACGTTCATGCGTACCTCCTTAGTTGCTCTGCGGTAGTATTGTAACCCCGTACGCAAGGGAAGCGGGGGCAATACGCCCAGTGGCATGGGTAAGAGGTTGGGAGTAACAGTGGATTTTATTGAATTGCTCAAAGCCGCGCTGTTTGGACTGGTGGAGGGCGTTACCGAATGGCTGCCCATCTCCAGCACAGGTCATATGTTGCTGCTCAATGAGTTTGTGAGCCTGAACGTTAGCAAAGACTTTTGGGACATGTTTTTGGTCGTGATTCAGCTGGGCGCGATTCTTGCGGTATGCGTGCTGTTTTTCCGCCAGCTTAATCCATTCTCTCGCAAGAAGACTCCCGAGGAGCGCCGCGGAACGTGGCGACTGTGGGCACAGGTAGTGCTTGCATGCGCGCCTGCCGCGATTATTGGCATACCGTTAGACGACTGGATGGAGGAGCATCTGGGCAGTCCGTTTGTTGTTGCGGGTGCGCTCATTGTTTACGGTATTGCGTTTATTGTTATTGAGAACATGCGGTCTTCTAGGCCAACGGGCGCGCACTTTGCGCAAAAGGGGGGCGCGGGTTCGCTTGGTTCCGACGAGAGCGCCCGAATACAAAGGGTGCAGGACCTCGACTGGAAGACCGCCCTGGGCATTGGCGCCTTTCAGGTGCTCTCTATTGTGCCTGGCACGTCTCGCTCGGGCTCGACGATTATTGGCGGTTTGCTCTTGGGATGCTCCCGAGCCGTTGCCGCGGAGTTTACGTTTTACTTGGCCATTCCCGTTATGGTGGGGGCGAGCGGCCTTCGCTTGGTGAAGTACTTCATAAAGGGAAACACCTTCACAACCGACGAGACTGCCGTGCTTGCCGTAGGTTGCATAGTGGCTTTTGTGGTGTCGGTGCTCGCGATTAGGTTCCTCATGAACTTTGTGAAGCGCCATGACTTCAAGCCGTTCGGATGGTATCGCATCGCATTGGGCGTTGCCGTCATCGCCTATTTCCTGCTTGCGCGCTAACACAGGATTTTTGTGAGCGAGCGTGGCGAGCGCGGAGCCGCGTGTGGGCAGCGTCGCGGGTACGGGCGCGGCAACTGTTGGCGTTTTGCTATTCGTGCCCTCGGCTAACAATACTGTCTTCCCAACGCGCTACAATCTATTCCCAAACAAAACCGTTGCATACACGGAGGACGCCCATATGACCATAGACCTGTCTAGTCTCAATCCCGCTCAACGCGAAGCCGTACTCTGCACTGAAGGCCCCCTGCTTGTGCTTGCGGGCGCAGGGTCAGGCAAAACGCGCGTGCTCACGCAGCGCATAGCGCACTTGGTGGGTGACTGTGGGGTCATGCCTTGGCAGGTGCTTGCCATTACCTTTACGAACAAGGCGGCCGCCGAGATGCGCGAGCGCATAGCGCAGGTGGTGCCAAGCACGCGTGGCATGTGGGTGTGCACCTTCCATGCCATGTGCGTGCGCATGCTGCGCGACGACGCAGACCGCCTGGGCTTTAGGCCCAATTTCTCGATTTACGACGACGACGATTCCAAGCGCCTGGTACGCCAGATCATGGTGGACTTGGACGTCAATCAAAAGAGCTGTCCGTTGCCGGCCATTCGCTCGCGTATATCAACGGCAAAGAACGCCATGGTGGGGCCGGAGGAGATGCGCGAGCAGGCCACGGCTCCGCTCGAGCGGGCTGCCGCACGCGTGTATGCCGAGCTGCAGCGTAGGCTCGAACGTGCTAACGCCATGGACTTTGACGATTTGCTCGTAAAGGCATATGAGCTTTTGGACAAGAACCCCGACGTGCTGGACGCATACCAAGAGCGCTTTCGGCATATTAACGTGGACGAGTATCAGGATACCAACCACGTGCAGTATGCCATCACCAACCTGTTGGCATCCAAGTACAAGAACCTTATGGTGGTGGGTGACGACGACCAGTCCATCTATAGCTGGCGCGGCGCCGACATCCACAACATCCTTGCGTTTGAGAAGGACTATCCGCAGGCAACGGTAGTTAAGCTGGAGCAAAACTACCGTTCCACGGGTCACATACTCGCGGCGGCGAATGCCGTGGTGGCGCACAACTCCAGACGCACGTCAAAGCACCTCTTTACGAGCGCGGGCGATGGCGAGAAGGTCCGTGTGTTCCAAGCGTCGGACGAGCGTGACGAAGGCCGTTGGATTGGGGCTCAAATCGAGAGGCTCCACGATGGGGGAACGAGCTACGACAACATGGCCGTGTTCTATCGCACCAACGCTCAGTCGCGCATTCTGGAAGACATGTTCTTGCGGGCGGGTGTGCCGTACAAGCTCGTGGGCGGAACGCGCTTTTTCGATCGCGCGGAGATTCGCGATGTGATGGCATATCTTAAGCTGGTGGTCAACCCAGACGACGACGTGAGCGCCCATCGCATAGTGAACACGCCTCGGCGTGGCATCGGGTCCACGAGCATTGCCAAAATAGATTCGTTTGCAGCAACCAACGGAATCTCGTTCTTCTCGGCGGCACAGGCGTGTGTGGCCGAAGCGGGGCTGCTTGGGGGCAAGGCGCGCAATGCCCTTGCCGAGTGGACGGGCGTCATTGAGCATGCGCGGCATTTTACGGGAGACCTCACGGATGTGGTCCAGGCAATCGTGGATCGCTCGGGTCTTATCGAGGCGCTCGAGGCGCAAAATAGCGTAGAGGCCCAGAGTCGCATCGAGAACATTCGCGAGTTTTTTGGCGTGGCAGCCGAGTTCGACGAAACGCATCAGGACGTTGCCGCTACGCTGGAAAGCCTTCGACAGCTTCGCGAGGCGGGCGAAGTGGAGTTTGAAGGGGACGAGATCCAGCCTCCCGAGGTGGACCTTGGATTTGGCGCTACTGGCATTCCCCCTGTGGCGGCAGAAAAGCTTCCCGCGTTTATGGAGTGGCTGGCCCTGCGAAGCGACTTGGATACCCTGGCGGGACAAACCCATGCCGTTACCATGATGACCATCCACGCGGCCAAGGGGCTGGAGTTTCCCGTTGTGTTTGTTGCGGGCATGGAGGAGGGCATATTCCCACATATGAGCGGACGTGGAGAGCCAGCCCAAATGGAGGAAGAGCGTCGCTTGGCCTACGTTGCCATAACGCGTGCGGAGAAGTCCTTGTATCTTACGCATGCGGCAAACCGCCGCATGTACGGCTCCATGCAGGCATACCCGCCCAGCCGCTTCTTGCGTGAGATTCCCGAGGAGCATGTGTATACCACAGGCGTTGGCTCTGCCGGTTTTAGCGGCGTGGGTTGGGAGAAGCGTGGCGATCGGCGCGGTACCTTTGGTTCGGGTCGTGGTTCGGACGTATATGGTGGCCAGATATTCGGGCAGCGGACACGTTCGACTGGAGGCAGGCCAACAGACGATCGCCAAAGCGCCGCTGCGGCGCGCCCCAAGGCGCCAGCGACCTTTGCCGTGGGCGATCGCGTGTCGCACAAGACCTTTGGCCCAGGCCTGGTGGTTTCGGTAGACGGCGACATGCTGGAAGTCCAGTTTAGCCGTACGGGAGCAAGAAAGAAGCTTATGCGCGGATTTGCGCCCCTTGTTAAGATAGAGGGATAGCGAGTTCCGGTGCGTAGCGTAGGTACGTGGAGGGGTCGATGAACGCAACCAACGTGCAAGAGGCAGTCTTAGACATCTTTGGGTTTGGCGTTCCCGTTGCTGTTATTAAGCTCGGGTTTTTGCTCGTTGTGGCGGTAGCGGCATTTATAGTGGACCGCCTGCTCACTCGTGCGTTGCGAAGTGTGTTGGAGCGTGCAAGCGTGCCCTCTGCCTCCATCTTTGTGAACATAGCACGCGTTGTGGTGTGGGTGTTTGCCCTCCTTGCGGTGCTTCAGCCGGTTTTTGGGATTGAGCCAACGGGATTCGTGGCGGCCCTGGGCGTTACCTCGATTGCACTCTCGCTTGGCATGCAAGACACCATTGCGAACGTCTTTGGCGGCTTGGCCCTTATGGTGGGCAAGGTCATTGTGCCGGGAGACATCGTTACCATTGGAACGCTTACCGGCGAGGTTACCGACATAAACTGGCGGTCGACCACGCTGAAGCTCTTCAGTGGCGATATGGAGATCATTCCCAACTCGGTACTCTCAAAAAAAGAGCTCACCAAACTCGCGCCGTTTCAGGCGGGGGAGTTTCGGTTGCCCGTCATGATAAAAACCGATGCCGATTTTGACCGGGTTCGCGAAGAGATAGAACGGATTGCGCGTGAGGCTTTGCAGGAGTTCTACGACGAGGAGTTTGGTGCGCCGCTGTTCGTTGAGCAAATAACAAACTTCGGCGTCATGGCGCACGTGTCGCTCCACGTGAAGCCAGGCCTTTCGCCCAGACGCGCTTGCACGGCCGTGGCCAAGGAGCTCCTTGGCAAGAGCTGGTTGGCGTAATCGTGCAAGGAAAACGGTAAAGCGCTATGCTCATCCCCGCGTTTTGCCAAAATGATTGAAGGAAACCCATGGCAAAGAAGCCCCTCTCGCCAACGGCAGGCAAGAATGTCGCGCGCTACATTCGCGAGCACCTGGGAGAAACGCTGCGCTACACGACGCTCGACGAGCTGTGTGGCACCACCAGCAGCAACCAGCAATATCTTATTGTGGGGCCGTTAGAGAAAGATGGGGTCTTGCGGGTGAGCCAGCGCAAGCTCATAAGGGGCAACGAGGACGCGCCCATTTATCGCTCGTATCACATATGCAAGCAGCTGCCCAAGAACCTTACGCATTCGTCGGCTTTTATGGAGGGCAATGCAAATATGGGCGTGCTCGACCCCGAGGTTGCCGACCTCAACCCTCTTCTTACCGAGAACGGGTTTCTGTACAAGAACCTCGACGCTGCGAAGGCCTGGCACGACGAGCTGCTACTCTTTGGCACGTGGCTTGACGCCACAGACGACGATGTGCCTCTCGCAATCGCGGAGGAGCGCTCCTTCGAGGTGTTCCATAACGAGAAGCTGCTGGGCAACAAGGACGACCGTCGCGGTGGCAGGACGCTTATGGAGCTCATAAACAACCTCGGCCTTGCCCCTCGGCTGCGATTGCAAGAGGACGTGCGGCAGGAATTGGTGTACTACGTTCCGCGTACGCTACGCAGGGTCCTCTCCATACTGGTGGTGGAAAACCACGCGCCGTTTGTCCACGTGCAGGAAGCGCTTAAGCGGGGAGTCCGCTCCATCTTCGGTCGACATGTGGACGGCGTGGTGTATGGCAGGGGGTTTGGCATCCTTTCCGGTAATGCGTTGCGCGCAACCGAGGAGCTGTTTGCCACCGGCTGCCCTGTGCGTTACTGGTACTGGGGCGACATAGACCGGCCGGGGATCGAGGTGTACGAGCGCTTGGCGGAGGAGCACGACATACGTCCGCTGGTGCCCGCGTATCAGGCGATGATCGAGCATGCGGGAGAAGACCTGCCCGCCTCTACCGACGAGCGGCTGCCGCCCCATATGGGCGTAGACATTGCGGCGGAGCTTGAAAAGGATGAGCTCGAGGTGTTCATGCGCGTAGTCGCAGGCTGTTTGCGGATCCCGCAGGAAGCCGTGCCGCCATCGTTGTACGATGGCTCGGGTGGCACCAAGCGCCTAGCGCTCGCCCTGCGCAAAAGCTGAGCGTTGGAAAAGATGCTGCTGTCAAAATCCTCCTAAAAAGCGAGCGAAGCGAGCGCCGAGCCGCACGGAGACAAGGCCGCGCCGCGCACAGGCCCACGTGTATGTTGAACGTATGGAGGATGGCAACGCCCGGCACCGTGGCTTTTTGACATCTGCGGTCTACCACGTTAATCTTCCCTAGTTGCTGATTCAAGGTAGTGGTGCTGCGCTGCCTTTGTTGATACACGAAAACGATAGGTACGAAGGAGAAACGCATTGCCTACCATTAACCAGCTGGTCCGTCAGGGCCGCAAATCCGTTGCGTCTAAGTCCAAGAACGCAGCTCTCCAGCACAATCCGCAGAAGCGTGGCGTATGCACCCGCGTATTTACCACCACGCCCAAGAAGCCTAACTCCGCATTGCGCAAGGTTGCCCGTGTGCGCCTCGTAAACGGCATCGAAGTTACGGCATACATCCCCGGCGAGGGCCACAACCTCCAGGAGCACTCCATCGTGCTCATTCGTGGCGGTCGTGTGCGCGACCTCCCTGGCGTTCGCTACAAGATCATCCGTGGTGCGTACGACTGCGCAGCCGTGCAGAACCGCAAGCGTGCTCGCTCCCGCTATGGCGCCAAGCGCCCCAAGGAGTAGGCGCGGCTCGTTAGCAATCGTTACGTTCAAGAGTATTAGAGGAGAAACAGTATGCCGCGTCGTGCAGCAGCAGTCCGTCGTGAGGTCATGCCGGACGCAAAGTATAACAACCGTCAGGTGACTCAGCTCATCAACAAGGTCCTTCTGGACGGCAAGAAGTCCGTCGCAGAGCGCATTGTGTACGATGCCTTTGACATCGTTGCCGAGCGCACGGGTGAGGACGCCCTTACCGTATACAAGAAGGCTTTGGACAACGTTCGTCCCAAGCTTGAGGTAAAGCCCAAGCGTGTTGGCGGCGCCACCTATCAGGTGCCCATGGAGGTAAACTCCCGTCGCGCCACTACCCTTGCGATTCGTTGGATCGTTAACTTCTCGCGTGCGCGCAAGGAGAAGACCATGGCCCTGCGTCTTGCCAACGAAATCATTGACGCCTCCAACAAGGTGGGCGCTTCCGTCAAGCGTCGCGAGGACCTCTTCAAGATGGCCGAGGCCAACCGCGCCTTCTCGCACTACCGCTTCTAGGCCGGATTTAGGAGTTCTGATTTATGGCTAAAGCTAAGTACAAGCTCGAAAACCTGCGCAACATTGGCATCATGGCCCACATCGATGCGGGCAAGACGACCACCACAGAGCGCATTCTTTACTACACGGGCAAGACCCATAAGATCGGTGAGGTGCACGACGGTGCAGCCACCATGGACTGGATGGCTCAGGAGCAGGAGCGCGGCGTAACCATTACCTCCGCCGCTACCACGTGCTTCTGGGGCGACTACGTAATCCAGATCATCGACACCCCGGGCCACGTGGACTTTACCGCCGAGGTTGAGCGCTGCCTGCGCGTACTCGACGGTGCCGTGGCCGTATTCGACGCGGTTGCTGGCGTTCAGCCCCAGTCCGAGACGGTGTGGCGTCAGGCCGGAACCTACGGCGTGCCCCGCATTGCCTTTATCAACAAGTACGACCGCGTGGGCGCAGACTTCTTCCACGCCATCGAGACCATGAAGGACCGCCTTGGCGCCAATGCCATCGCAGCCCAGATCCCCATGGGTGCCGAGTCCCAGTTCTGGGGCCTCATTGACCTCGTTACCATGGAGGCATGGGACTTCCAGGAGGACGCCAAGGGAATGATCTATCCTCAGAAGATGGATGCCATCCCCGAGGAGTTTGCCGACATCGTTGCCGAGAAGCGCGAGGAGCTGCTGGACGTGGCCTCCAACTACGACGACGAGCTCATGGAGCTTGCCCTCATGGAGGAGGACATCCCCGTGGAGATGCTCAAGGCCGCGCTGCGCAAGGGCGTTCTTGCCGGTGAGGTAAATCCCGTGTTCGTGGGCTCCGCCTACAAGAACAAGGGCATCCAGGAGCTGCTCGACGCCGTCGTTGACTACCTGCCCAGCCCGCTGGACGTAAAGTCCATTGACGGCGTGGACCTCAAGGGCAACGAGGCCGAGCGTCATGCCGACCCCAAGGAGCCCTTTAGTGCCTTGGCCTTCAAGATCATGACCGACCCCTACGTGGGCAAGCTCACCTACTTCCGCGTGTACTCCGGTCAGGCCGAGTCGGGCAGCTACGTATACAACTCCGTTAAGGACAAGCGCGAGCGCCTTGGCCGCATCCTCGAGATGAACGCCAACGAGCGTATTGACCGCGACAACTGCTTTGCCGGCGACATCGTTGCCTGCGTGGGCCTTAAGAACACCACCACGGGCGATACCCTGTGCGACGAGAAGAACGCCATCATCCTGGAGTCCATCGACTTCGCCGATCCCGTAATCGACGTTGCCGTGGAGCCCAAGACCAAGGCCGAGCAGGAGAAGATGTCGGTTGGTCTTTCCAAGCTTGCCGAGGAAGACCCCACCTTCCAGGTGCGCACCGACCACGAGACCGGCCAGACCATCATTGCCGGCATGGGCGAGCTTCACCTGGAGATCATCGTCGACCGCCTGCGTCGCGAGTTCAAGGTTGAGTGCAACGTGGGCAAGCCTCAGGTTGCCTACCGCGAGACCGCTGGTCACGAGGTCAAGCACGTGCAGGGCAAGTTCGTCCGTCAGTCGGGTGGCCGTGGTCAGTACGGCGATGCCGTCATCGACATGGAGCCCATGGAGGCTGGCTTTGGCTACGAGTTCGTGGATGCTACCGTGGGCGGCGTTGTGCCCAAGGAGTACATCCCCTCGGTTGACAAGGGCATCCAGGAGGCTCTTAACTCCGGTGTCATCGCGGGCTACCCCGTGCAGGACATCAAGGTAACGCTGGTGGACGGCTCCTATCACGAGGTTGACTCCTCCGAGGCAGCATTCAAGGTTGCCGGTTCCATGGCCATCAAGAAGGCCCTGCAGATGTCTGACCCCGTGCTTCTTGAGCCCGTTGAGGCCGTTGAGGTTGAGACGCCCGAGCAGTACATGGGCGACGTTATGGGCAACCTTTCCTCCCGCCGCGGCAAGATCGAGGGCATGGAGGACCGTTCCAACACCAAGGTCATCAAGGCCAAGGTGCCCCTGGGCGAGATGTTTGGCTATGCTACCGACCTTCGTTCGCAGACGCAGGGTCGCGCAAGCTACACCATGCAGTTCGACTCCTACGAGCCGGTGCCCAAGGCAGTTCGTGAAGAGATTGTTGCCAAGCACGGCGGCAATGCATAAGTAGTATCCGTAGCCTAGGCGGGGCTCACCCGCCCCGCAAACATGGAGGTAACAGTGGCAAGTCAAAAGATCAGGATCCGCCTCAAGGGCTACGATCACGAGGTAGTGGACCAGTCGGCAAAGCTTATCGTAGACACGGCGCAGAAGACTGGCGCCCGTGTGAGTGGTCCCATCCCTCTGCCCACCGAGCGCAACCTGTACACCGTCATCCGTTCGCCGCACAAGGACAAGGACTCGCATGAGCAGTTCGAGATGCGTACGCACAAGCGTCTTATCGACATTCTCGACCCCACGAGTGGTACCGTAGACAGCCTTATGCGTCTGGATCTTCCTGCGGGCGTAGACATTGAGATCAAGCTCTAGGCTAAACCAGAGCGCTAAGCGGTAAAAGCAAAGGGCGTCGTTGCCATATTGGCGGCGGCGCTCTTTTTCGTGGGTACCTCGGCAGTGGTTTGCTCCGTCGTGTCGTTAGATTGTTATTATGGAGCTGACTCAAGTCGAGACGGGGCAAACGTATGCATGTCGAGCGCAAGAACCGCAAGAACATACCCTTTATAATCGTGTGTTAGCTTCTATGCCTGAGCGCTGCGCTCTGCTTTATCGACATGCATCATGTGTTGGACAACATCCACAACGATGCAATCGCCTTCCCAAACGTGATTATAGCCGTAACGACGCTTCTTGACGCGCTCTTCCTCTTGGCGCTCGTCGTGCGAGGATTTAGCCTGTGTAGATTCGTGCGGGCTATCAGGAACGCATAGAGGTGCGGCAAAACGACGTTATTTTCCATGCTCACCATTGTGGAAACCGTATTTACGCCGCTGGCGCTCGTTACCGGTTGGTACGGCATGAACTTTGTGAACATGCCTGAGCTCAAGCATCCCGATGCGTACTTTATTGTTGCCGCCGTTCTCATCTTCTTTATTGCCTTGGAGTTTTCGATCTTTAAGCGTCGCCGGTGGTTCTAGCACAACCTGCTATATTTCAATCGGCTTAACCCCTTTTTGGTATGGGGCGCGTTTGTGCTACAGTGTGTACGTAAACATTCGTGGAAAGGTCCTGTCGTGGAAGCTGAGAACTTGGAAAACCGTCAGGAAATAGCTGCTCGCATTCGTTCGTTGCGCGAGGACTACGAAATCTCCGTGGAGGAGATGGCCGAGGCAACGGGACGCACGCCTAAGGAGTACGAGGCTCGCGAGAGCGGCGAGATGGACCTTACCTTTACCTTTGTGTACAAGTGCGCGAAGAAGTTCGGCGTGGACGTTGTGGAGTTGCTCACAGGCGAGAGCCCGCGCCTCCGTCGCTACGAGATCGTGCGAAACGGCGAAGGTTTAGTGCTCGAGCGCCATACCGACTTCCACTACCTGCATAAGGCCCCTCACTTTAAGAACCGCATGGGCGAGACCTTCCTCGTGGACGTGCCGTATCAGCCGCAAAGCCAGCATGAGCCCATTCACCTTTCGTATCACGAAGGGCAAGAGATGGACTTTGTGCTTAAGGGGCATCTGCGCTTTCGTTTTGAGGGAGACCGCTTTGAGGAAGTCGGTCCTGGCGATACGGTGTATTACGACTCTGGCCGCGGCCATGGCATGATTGCCATCGATGGTGAGGACGCGCAGATACTTGCGGTTGTGTTTGACCCGGAGCGTCGAGAGATTATTTAGGCATCGTCCCCTTCTTGCGGGCGGTGCCGTTAAAGCCATTACTCCAGTGCCCATCTGTAGATGCTGGCTGCTGCTTGTGCAGGCTTTTGCTTGCCGCAGACTCGACGTGAACACTCTTGTGCAAAAGGAATGCAAATATGCGATATCTTAGTGAGAACTACCTATCGGAAAGCCGTGACCGCAACGGTGAGGTTGTGCACATCTCCCTTCATTACCCCCATACGTTCAACTGGGCGTATGACGTGGTGGACGACATAGCGACGGTTGAGCCCGATCGTCCCGCCATGGTGTGGTGCAACCCAGAGGGCGAGGAACATCGCTTTAGCTTTGGCGACATAAAGTACTGGTCCGACAAGTGCGCGAACTTCTTGGTTGCCCAAGGTATTCGCAAGGGTGACGCCGTGTTGGTAATCCTGCGTCGCCATTATCAGTTCTGGATCACGGCGGTGGCGCTTCACAAGATCGGTGCGCTGCTGGTACCCGCGACGTTTATGCTGCGCGAGCACGACCTGCAGTATCGCTTGGAGTCGGCAGGCATCAAGGCGATTGTGTGCACTGACGCCGGCACCATTGCCGACGTGTGTGATGCCGTGGAGCCAAGCTGCCCCGACTTGCAGATCAAGATTCTGGTTGCAGCGGGCGGAGCTGGCCTAGCGGTGGACGAGCCGGGCTTCGACCCTGCGTCCCATCGTGCGCTGAGCGGTCCCGATCACATATGCGAGCTCACCTGCGAGCGCGAGGGCTGGGTGGACTTTAACTCGGGCGTGCGCGCGGCGAGCGACTTTTGGGGTCGCGTGGCAACCACGGTGGACGAACCCATGATCATGTACTTCTCGAGCGGCACGTCGGGCAATCCCAAGATGGTGCTTCACGACTACACCTATGCGCTTGCTCACACCATTACTGCCAAGCTTTGGCACAACACGGTGGGCGATCGCGGACTGCACTTTACCATTGCCGACACGGGTTGGGGCAAGGCCGTGTGGGGCAAGTTCTACGGAGCGTGGACCATGGAGTCGTGCGTGTTTACCTACGACTTCGACCGCTTCCACGCACACGAGATCCTCTCTCACATTGACGACTACGGCATTACGACCCTGTGTTGTCCGCCTACGATGTATCGCCTGCTCATGCGCCACATGCAGCACGAAGAGAAGACCCAGTACAGGCTCACGTCGCTGGTGTATTGCACCACGGCAGGCGAGGCGCTTAACCCCGACCTCTACGACTTTTGGAAGCAGCAGACGGGCCTTACCATCTACGAGGGATTTGGCCAAACCGAGACCCCACTCACCGTTGCGAACCTCAACGGATCTACGCCCAAGCCGGGGTCCATGGGCAAGATCGTGCCGTTGTACGACATTCGTATCCTGCGTTCCGATCACTCGGAATGCGAGGACGGCGAGACGGGCGAGATTTGCATTCGCTACGACCCCGACCATCGTCCCGAGGGCATTATGGTGGAGTACTATCGCGACCCCGAGAAGACCGCCGAGGCAATCTACGACGGTTGGTACCACACGGGCGATACTGCTTGGCGTGACGAGGACGACTACCTGTGGTATGTGGGGCGCAACGACGACGTTATTAAGAGCTCCGGATATCGCATTGGGCCGTTTGAGATAGAGAGCGTTTTGCTTGAGCACCCGGCCGTACGCGAGTGCGCCGTAACGGGCGTGCCCGACCCCGTGCGCGGCAAGGCGGTGAAGGCAACCATCGTGCTGCACTCCGCGTATGAGGGCACACCCGAGCTTACCCGCGAGCTGCAGACTTACGTAAAGCGCGAGACGGCGCCCTACAAGTACCCACGCATCATTGAATACGTGGACGAGCTACCCAAGACCGTAAACGGCAAGATCCGTCGCGTTGCCATTCGCAAGGCAGACGAAGAGGCGGCCGCCAACGTACACGACAAACGCGACGGGCTTATCTAGGCAGGCAAAGGGGAGTATCCCCATTGTCTGATGTTATTGCCGCAGCTGGACAAAGTACGCCGAGCGTCAACATGTTGACGCTGTGCGAAAGCCATGCCTTGTCTCGAGGTTCACATCTCTATAGCATGGATGTTAGTAAGGGCCAAAGAGAAAGGAAGCGTTATGAGCAAGGTATTGGTGGCGTACTTTAGCGCGAGTGGAACGACGGCACGTGTGGCAAAGAGTCTGGCGGCGGCAACGGAGGCCGACCTGTTCCAGATCGAGCCGGCTGAGCCCTACACGCGGGCGGACCTCAACTGGAACAACAGGGCAAGCCGCTCATCCAAGGAGATGGGCGACGAAGGAGCTCGCCCGGCCATCGCAGGCACGGTTCTGAATATGGCAGACTACGACGTGGTGTACGTGGGCTTTCCCGTGTGGTGGTATGTGGAGCCGCGCATCATCGACACGTTCCTTGAGGCGTACGACTTCGCTGGCAAAACCATCGTTCCCTTTGCGACGAGTGGCGGCAGCGGCATTGGCGGGGCTTCCAGCCACATGCAAAAGATCGCGCCGTCCGCAAAGGTGCAGGCAGGTGGCCTGCTGAACGGTCGTCCCTCCGAGGCTAAGCTGGCGAGTTGGGCAAAGGAGGCCCTACGATGAGGGTTCTCGTCTTGCAGGGAAGCCCCAACACGAACGGCTCCACGGCTCGTCTTGTGGCCAAGTTTTGTCGCGGGGCCAAGGAGGCTGGCCACGAAGTGCGTGTGGAGGACGTGGCCATGCTCGACATTGCGCCGTGCACGGGTTGCGTCGCTTGCGGATACGGCGGTCCTTGCGCGCAGTCGGATGACTTCGACGAGCTTCGCGAGCAGATTCTTTTGTCCGACATGCTCGTGTTTGCAACACCGCTGTACTACTACGGCATGACGGCCCAGCTCAAGACGGTGATTGATCGCTTTTGTGCGGCCAATCCCAACATTACGGACAAACACCTTAAGTCGGCTTTGCTTGCGGTTGCCTGGAACTCGGACGGCTGGACGTTCGATGCACTGGAAGCGCACTACAACACCCTCGTGCGCTACCTGAGCATGCAGGACCGTGGTCGCGTGCTTGGCAGGGGTTGCGGAACGCCTGCCATGACTGCGCGCTCACGCTATATGCGCGAGGCGTATGAGCTTGGGCGCTCCTTGCGATAGGGCCAACACAGGTGTGTCACGGGGACGTGTCCCTATAGTTTTGTCAAGGGGAATTTGAGCCGAAATCGGTCTATCGTTGGGAGTTTTCGACAATGGCGCCTTGCACGTTAACGGTTTTCGACAGGCATGGCGAAGCCGCCCGGCGGCACGT
>JAFWKQ010000055.1 GCA_017545665.1 Atopobiaceae bacterium | reverse complement strand
GCACGCGGGCCGGCGCGAGCGCGGGGGGCACGGGCGGCAATGTGCTAGCGACCGCCCGTGAGTGGCGACTCACGCAGTGAGCGAGCGAAGCGAGCGCGAAGCCGCACGCGGGCTGGCGCGGGCGGAAATGCTCGCTGCAATTGTCACAAGCATGGGTTAAGGGGCCACCGTACCTTCCTTGGCGTAAATTGGTAGAATCCTTGTGCGAACCTTTCGTACGGAGGAGAAAACATGCCCCTGCAGACCTCGCTCTTTGGTGACGATATGAACTTGGACGCGGCTCCTGGTCAGCCGAGTCCTGCCCAACGTGCGGCCGAGCTCAACGAGATTTTGTCACGTGCGGCCTACAACTACTACGCGCTCGATGCGCCCACGATGACCGACGCGGAGTTCGATCGGCTTCTGCAAGAGCTCATCCACCTTGAGGACGAGCACCCAGAGCTGCGGAGCGAAAACAGCTACACGCAGCGCGTGGGCGGCTATGTTGGCGAGCAGTTTGAGGCCGTGCGCCATGCGCGCCGCATGTATTCCATGGACGACGCCATGGACTTGGGCGAGCTCGACGCGTGGCTGGAACGCACCGAGGAGACCTTGTCCCAAACAAGTTCCGAACCGGTGAGCTACACGTGCGAGCTCAAGATCGACGGCCTTGGCGTGGCGCTCACGTATGTGGACGGTCAGTTCGTGCGTGCGGCCACACGCGGCGACGGTACCACCGGCGAACTTGTGACGGCAAACGTGCTCACCATCGACGACGTGCCGCGCATGCTGGCACCGGCTGGCATGCAAAGCATTGCGGGCGACGGATTTGGCGCGAGCGTGGAGGTGCGCGGCGAGGTGTACATGCCAAAGCGGAGCTTCGTGCGCCTGAACGAGGCAAACGATGCGGCGGGACGTGCGCCCTTTGCCAATCCGCGTAACGCCGCAGCAGGCTCGTTGCGCCAAAAGGACTCAAACGTTACGGCCGCGCGTGACCTTGCGACGTTCATCTATGCCGTGGCCGACGAAGGCCCGCTTTCCGTAAGCAGTCAGCACGACTTTTTGCAGTGGCTTCGGGACTGCGGCTTTGCGGTTAACGACCATGCGGCGCGTTGCACGAGCGCGGCGGAGGTACATGCGTTTTGCGAGCGTGCGCTCGCACAGCGAGACGAGTTGGACTATGACATAGACGGCGTGGTGGTAAAGGTTGACTCGTTTGCCCAGCAAGAGGCCCTGGGATTTACGGCGCGAGCCCCACGGTGGGCCATCGCCTTCAAGTTCCCGCCCGAAGAGAAGCGCACCGTGCTGCGCGACATTCGCATTCAGGTGGGGCGCACTGGCGTGCTCACGCCTGTTGCGGAGTTCGATCCCGTAAGCGTCGCGGGCTCCACCATCGCGCGCGCGACGCTGCATAACATAGACGAGATTCGCCGCAAGGACGTACGCGTGGGCGATACCATTGTGGTCCACAAGGCCGGCGACGTGATTCCTGAGGTCGTGGGACCCGTGACGGAAGGGGAGCTGGCGGCCGAGCACGCACGGCGCGCCGAGTTCCAAATGCCCGAGGCGTGTCCGAGCTGTGGCAGTCCCGTGCTGCGCGAGGAGGGCGAGGTTGCCTATAGATGCATCTCCATCGATTGCCCTGCGCAGGCAGTCGAGCGCCTCATCCACTGGGGCAGCCGTGGCGCGATGGACATAGACGGCTTGGGAGAGGAGCTGGTGCGACGCATGGTGGCACAGGGCGTGCTGTCCGACGTGGCCGACTTCTACGACAAGCTGAGCATGGAGCAGCTTGCGGCGGTGAGCACTGGTCGCCAGAACAAGGCCGGAAACGACATCGTGGTGGGCAAGGTTGTTGCGAAGAAGATAATGGCTCAGGTTGAGGAGTCAAAGGAGCGGGGTCTGGGGCGCGTGCTGTTTGGCATTGGCATTCGTCACGTGGGCGCAAACGTGGGCATGGTGCTCGCGCAGCACTTTGGCTCGCTGGAAAACCTCGTGCTTGCGACTGAGGAAGACATTGCCGCCGTCGAGGGCGTGGGTCCCAAGATCGCAACGAGCGTGCGCGAGTTCTTGGACACAGAGCAAAACGTCGCGGTGCTTGAGCGCCTGCGCGCTGCGGGTGTGCGTCTGAGCGAGGAGCGCACAGTGGCAGAGGATGCGCCGCAGCCGTTGGCTGGTCATACGTTTGTGCTTACGGGATCTTTGGAGAAGTTCACGCGAAAGGCGGCGGGCGATGCGCTTAAGGCGCTGGGTGCCAAGGTGACGGGCTCGGTGTCCAAGCGCACGAGCTTTGTGGTGGCCGGCGCCGCTGCCGGTAGCAAGCTTGCCAAGGCGGAGCAGCTGGGCATACCAGTTCTGGACGAGGATGCGCTCGAGCAGATCCTAAAGACTGGCGAGCTGCCCGCAGAGTAGCGGTTGTACGGGCGAGGCTGGACTGGCTCTTGCTGTTGTCATGGTCCTGCCCGGTCTTCTCGTCGTTATAAAATAGTTAATCTGCACACAAAACGTGACAGAAAAAGGGCTCTGTGTACACTCCGAGGCTTGGAGTGTACACAGAGCCCGATTTACGTCGCGTTTTGTGTGCAGATTGAAATATTGATAATGGCGCTGAAACGGCGAAGAGAAAACCGGGCGCTGGTCACCATTTTTTAAGGTTTCCAATAGCCATCTCGTACGTTTGTGAACCAAACCCTGCTTTAAGGAGCGCTCAAGGTTGGGGTCATATATTTTTATCGGCAAAAGAGGCAATGAGGCCTTGGGAGATGATCTATATGGCAGTCCAACTAAACTTCAAGCGCTACGAGATAAAGTACCTGCTCACGTCTGAGCAACGCGATCGGCTGCGCATCCTTATGGACCGCTACATGGTGCCCGACGAGTGGGGCCCCTCCACGGTTTGCAACGTTTACTACGACACGCCCTCTCGCATGCTGGTGCGTCGTTCCAGCGAGCATCCCGACTACAAGGAAAAGGTGCGTGTGCGCAGCTACGGCGTGCGCAAGCCATCGGATCCGGTGTTCGTGGAGCTCAAGAAGAAGTACGACGGCGTGGTGTACAAGCGTCGCTGTGCCATGAGCGCCCGGCGTGCAGCCAATCTCTTGGCTGGTGTCGGCGATCCGCAGACGCAGATCGAGCGTGAGCTGGACTTTACGTGCAAGCGCTATGGTGGCCTGGAGCCTGCCTTCTTTATTGCATACGATCGCGAGGCTTTTTATGCGGCCGATGATCACGAGTTCCGCATGACCTTTGACAAGCGCGTACGTACGCGCGACTACGACCTGCGCCTTGACGTAACGGATCGAGCCGAACAGTTTCTCGACGACGACCTCACGCTGCTTGAGGTAAAGGCAGGAGGTGCCGTGCCTCTGTGGCTTGTGGAGTTTCTCTCGGGCGAGGGACTGTACAAGGTCCGGTTTTCCAAAGTGGGAATGGCCTGGCAAATGCAGCTCAAGAAGATGATGGTTCGGCATCGCAACGAGCGGGTAAGCGCATCGCTGCCTGAGTGGCGTTCTGTACCTGCGAATTTATCGACCGCTGGCAAGTTTGTGTATGCGTAGCCTGCCCTGGCGTGTGGGCTTCGCAAATTAGGAAGGAAGCGTTGTTTATGTTCGAGTCGATTTTTGCAACCACCGGCACGACCTCCGTCGAGCTTGGACCGCTTATGGTAAGCGTAATGGTTTCGCTTGTCCTGGGCTTTGTGCTTGCCCTTGCGTATTGCTTCCGCAACAGGCACACCAAAAGCTTCGTGCTGTCGCTTGCCATCCTTCCTGCCATCGTGTGCGTGGTTATTGCCATGGTGAATGGAAACGTGGGCGCTGGCGTGGCCGTGGCGGGAGCCTTCAGCCTCGTGCGTTTTCGCAGTGCCCCGGGCTCGGCGCGCGACATCGCGTTCATCTTCCTGGCAATGTGCGTAGGCCTGGTGTCGGGCATGGGCTACATGGTATGCGCGGCTGTGGTAACGGTGGTGCTGTGTGCGATCATTATGGCTTATCAGGCCATTTCGGTGGGGCCGTTGGGCGAGTCGGCGGATCGCTCGCTTCGCATAACCGTTCCCGAGGACTTGGACTTCAGCGACCTGTTTGACGACATCCTGGACCACTACACCACCTACTACGAGCTCGTTACCGTAAAGACCACCAACATGGGAAGCCTGTATAGGCTCGTGTACAACGTGGGCATGCGCGACCTCTCCCAGCAGCGTGCCCTGATTGACGAGCTGCGCTGCCGCAATGGCAACCTGGAGATTGCCATAGCCCATCAAGAGGCGGGAAACGGCGAGCTTTAGGGGCCTCGATTGACGGGCGCGCTTCCCCTAAGCCACTCCTGAGCAACCAGGGAAGCGCGTCCCAAACGATCTTATTGCGTCGTTTTTTGCCAAGGGCATGGTTTATCGGCGCAGATGTGTTCGTGGCGTTTTGGTGTTTCGGCTCTATGTGCTACCTTGTTCCGTATGCGAATGCCGACGGAAGGGGCCACATGGGTATTATCGAAGCGCTCGTGTTGCTTCTTATTGGTGTTTCGTGTGGCATACTTTCTACGGTGTTCGACGTTCTGGTTTTGGGCGCCCCTTCTTTTGTTTCGCACTTTACCCTGTGGGTATTGCTCAATGCCTTGGTGGCAGTCCATGTGGAAAGCCGTCTGCGTGCAATTTTATGGGCAATACCGTTTAACCTAGGCTACATTGAGAGCTATTTCATCACGACGGTTGCCTCGTTTGAGAGCTATCAGAAATCGCTCTTGGTGCCCTTGGCAGCTGTGGCACTCATTGCTCCGCTGCTAAATTATGCCCTCTGGACGGCAAAGGCCGAGAAAAACGTCTATGGACGCGTGTTTTCGGTGTTCATCGTTATTGGCACTCTGGTGTCGAGCTATTTGGTTAATGGAAAGCTTGGCGTCTATGACTTTGTGGTATGCGCGATCTTGGCCTATGTGCTGCTTTTCATGCCAGTGCGGCGACTCAAAATAAGCCGTTCGGTGCATCCGGTGAGCGAAATGGACGACCAGGAGCTTGCCATGGCTGCGGCGGGTCCAGGCGTAGGGGAGAACGTACCCAAAAAAGCGCGCGGCACGCTTTTCTCGAGGCGTCGCAAAGACTCGGGTTCTGAGCCAAGGCATGCGAGGGAGGACATCGCCTCATCGCCCAGACGAAAGGCGGAGGCCGCGACCGAAAGCAACGGGGTCGATGACCAGCCCCGGGAGAGGCCAAGGCGACCGTCGTTCATGGAGCGCCGTGCGGAGCGCAAGCGCGAGAGCGAGGCACGCAAGGAGCGCCTGCGTGCGGCGAGCCAAAGGCGAACGGAGCGGCAGGGTGCGCAGGAACAGGCAAACAATGGCATGGCCACGCTTGGCAATGCGCGAAGGGCGCGCCGCAGCACGCGGAGCTCGTAGGCGAACAGAGAAGGCCTTAACTAAGGGGCAGGTCCCAAGTTTGGTTTGCGCAAAATCCAAACTTGGGGCCTGTTCACAATTTGGGGTTTTGCACCTCGCTAAGCGACCTGCGTGGGACGACCGTTGTAGTCGATGCCGGCAACCATGGCCTCGAGGCGCTCTAGGTTGCCTTCTGCCAGTCGCTGCGAGAAAGACGGCCACGCCATCAGTGCGTCGTGGAACAGGTCGGGGAAGCTGGCACGAGAGGCCTCGTTGGTTGCCGGGTTTCTCCAGAGATGGTGCTTCAGGTTGGCAAAGGGACAGCTCTCGTCTTGCGTTACGTGATGGGCATGTGCAAGCAAATACGAATGCGGACGTCCGATCCTCTCGAGGCGCGCGAGGGAGCCCGCAATCTTGCTGGGCGGATCGATGAGGCGATAGAACAGCGCATAGTCCCTTACGGCAAGGCCGTATTCCGTCGCACCCACTTCCAAGCCAAACACCTGCCAGGCAACTTGCGACAACATGGTACCGGCAATGCGGTCTATGCGCTCGGTGCGTGCGAGCGCTTGCGTGCAGGGAGTGTCCAGCACGGTGGCGTTGCGCTTTTCTCGCAGCATCCACACGTCCAAATCTGCCTCCATTATGGAGTGGATCTCGGAACGGGCGTTCTCGAGCGAAGGATCCACCGCAATAAGATCTTCTTGTTGCGCATATACGAGAGGATGCGCAACGCTGTCGAGCACATAGTGGCCTGCCATACCCAAGGCAAAGGCGCGTCCTATGGACTTGTCTTCTTCTGGCAGGCGGCTTACGCAATCGCGTAGCGCCATGAGCGCTTGCGATATGTGCTCGGCGTGCACGCGCGAGGCAAACGCATGACAAGTGCTTGCCATGGCGGGCGTGGTGGAAAAGCGTGCCCAAAACGGATCGGTGCCTTGGTTACCCAGCAGAAAGGCAAGAAGATCCTCTTGGCCATCGAGGATTCCCTGGGGTAGCAGGGCTGCTGCGTCCTCTCCGAAGAGGTGGTGTGTAATGATTGTGGGCACTCCGTTCACCTCATAGGTTTAGGTGGATAGACACTTGTGGCATACTTCACAGTAGCGTGAAAACAGATTAGCGTATTTTTTGTGTTGTGGAGAAAAAATGTTTGTAACCGTTGGCTAAACGCTAACAAAGGGAAAGGGGCTGTTTCCTATGAGTGCTAGACAAAGAGGGCAAGCGGTATTCTCTCGAAGGAAGCCCATTATCTTGCTCACGGGGCTCGTCATGGTGATTCTGGGCGTAGCGATTCTTATCAATCCCATAAGCGCGGTTGAAATGCTGGTTCGCATTATGGGCTGGATTATGGTGGCATATGGCGTCGTTACGTTGGTTTCGTCCTTTGTGAGGGGAGACCCTGCGCACAACGCGCCCTCAGAGCTCGTGCTGGGAATCGTTTCGGCGGCGTTTGGCCTCATTATGGGTGTGTTTCCCGGACCGCTCGTCAAGTTCGCCTGGACCATCATTGGAATCCTGGTGCTTCTTACGGGCATACTCGACGTAATTGAGGCAGGCGACTTCCGCCGAGAGGGAAGCCCCTTGGCCATGCCCGCAACCATATCCGGCATCCTCACCGCCCTATTGGGCATTGTTGCCATCGCCTCTCCCATGTTTCCCGCGGGACTTGGCATGGTGCTCGGCGCGTTGGCGCTGTTGATTGGCGGCATATCCGAGATCATCTTTGGCCTGGGGGCGTAAGGAGGCACGCGTAGAGATAAGGCTCGAGACGAGAGGGCCGAGAAGCGAATCCCCGTGCGAGTTCGCGAAGCGCTGCAGAGCACGGGGAGCGCTTCTCGGCCCTCTCGTCTCGAGCTAGAGCCCTCGTAGCGCTACACGTAAAAGAGCATGTCGTTGTATGACGGTACGGGCCAGCACTCCTTCGAACAGATTGTCTCCATGTTGTCGACGGCGGCACGGAGCGCCTCCATTGCCGGAATCACCGTATCGCGATACTCGTTGTCGCGCTCGCTCGGATCGGCAATTGCGCGTGCGGCGGTGTTCTTGTCGTCCAGTTCGGATGCCAGCGCAAAGATCGTGTTTATGCCCTCGGTAAGCGTGCGCGTTAGCTCGCGCTCCACCACGGCGTCTATGCCGAGCTCGGCCTTGGTTGCCACGGTGGTGGCGATGTCGCCGGAGTAGGAGATGATGGCTGGCAGGTACTGGTGGCGCGCCATGTGAACCATTACGTTGGCCTCTATGTTGAGCAGCTTTGCGTACTGCTCCGCCTTGGCGACGTAGCGCGCGTGCATCTCGGCCTCGTTGAGCACGCCGTACTTCTCGAAGAGCGCGATGTTCTTGGGGTCGATGAGCGCGGGGATTGCGTCGGGTGTGGTCTTGAGGTTGGGAAGCCCGCGACGCTCGGCCTCGGCCTCCCACTCGTGCGCATAGCCGTTGCCGTCAAAGATAATGCGATAGTGGTCGCGGAACGTGTGGCGTACAAAGCGCATGGCCACCACGAGGAAGTCCTCGTCGCTGCGCGCCGCCACGTACTCGCAAAAGCGGTCGCATTGCTCGGCGACGGCAGTGTTGAGCACCACGTTGGGATCCGAGAGGTTTTGCTGGGAGCCACACATGCGGAACTCGAACTTGTTGCCAGTAAAGGCAAACGGGCTCGTGCGGTTACGGTCGGTGTTGTCGCGGAAGATGTCGGGCAGGGCGGGGACTCCCAGGTCCATGAGCTCGTCCTCGTGGGCTTCGGCATGCTCCTTCTTTATGAGCGCCTCCACCACAGGGGTGAGCGCGTCGCCCAAGAACACCGAGACGATTGCCGGCGGGGCCTCGTTGGCGCCCAGGCGATGGTCGTTGCCCGCCGATGCCACGCTGGCGCGCAGCAGGTCGGCATGCTCGTCTACTGCGGCGACGAGGAAGGCCAAGAACACGAGGAACTGCAGGTTGTCCTCGGGGTGGGGCCCTGGCTCCAGCAGGTTGCGCCCGTCGGCCGAGACGGACCAGTTGTCGTGCTTGCCCGACCCGTTTACGTACTCAAAGGGCCGCTCGTGCTCCAGGCATGCCAAGCCGTAGTTGGTGGCGAGCAGCTTGAGCTTTTCCATGGTGAGCAGGTTGTTGTCTACGGCAAGAGAGCCCTGCTCGTAGATGGGCGCCAGCTCGTGCTGACACGGTGCGACCTCATTGTGCTTGGTCTTTGCGGGGATCGCGAGTTTCCACAGCTCGTCGTCGAGCTCCTTCATGAAGGCGTTCACGGAGGGGCGGATCGCGCCGAAGTAGTGCTCCTCAAGCTCTTGTCCCTTGGAGGGCTCGGCCCCAAAGAGCGTACGACCGCACAGGCGAAGGTCGGCGCGCGCCTCGAAGTCCTCCTCCTTGATGAGGAAGTATTCCTGCTCGGGCCCCACGTTGGTAATGACGCGCTTGGGTTCGGCGCCAAATAGCGCGAGCACGCGCTTGGCCTCGCGCTCGAGCGCCACCTCGGAACGCAGCAGGGGCGTCTTCTTGTCCAGCGCCTCGCCGTTATAGGAGATAAAGGCGGTGGGAATGCAGAGCACCTCGTCTTTTATGAAGGCGGGGCTCATGGGATCCCACACGGTGTATCCGCGCGCCTCAAAGGTGGCACGCAAACCGCCGTTGGGAAAGCTCGACGCATCTGGCTCTCCCTGCACGAGCTCCTTGCCGCTAAAGGCCATGAGCACGGAGCCGTCGTCCTGCGGGGTAATAAAGCTGTCGTGCTTCTCGGAGGTTATGCCGTTGAGCGGCTGGAACCAGTGCGTGAAGTGCGTGGCACCGTGCTCGAGCGCCCACTCCTTCATGGCATGGGCCACCTCGTTGGCGATGTCGAGGTCTATGGGCTGGTTCTCGCGGATTACGTGAGAGAGCTCTTTGTATGTGGGCTTGGGAAGGCGCTTGCGCATGTCGGCATCGGTGAAGACCAATGAGCCAAATACCGACGTTACCCTATCGTCTGCCATTTTGACCCCTTTCAAGAGTTGACGGTGGCCATTGTACGCAAAACGGGTGCTGGACGTGTTTCGTGTGGGTAAAGGCATGGTATCCCCATGGACTGGCGTTTGGCTTGCGCGGGTGGCGATTCCTGGCTATCCCTCCCGTCGCGTAGTGGTTTATCTTTGCGCCATCCGCGTCTTCGTTGCTCCTTGCACTACAATGGACAAATTCACCCAGCCCATGGAGGTGGCCATGTCAGACGAAAGAAGAACCATAGCGGTCATAGACGGCAACTCGCTCATGCACCGCGCATTCCATGCCATACGTCAGCCCATGAGCGCGCCGGACGGTCGTGCGACCAATGCGCTCTTCGGGTTCTTCAACATGTTCATTAAGCTCGTGGAGTCGTTTTCGCCCGACGGCGTAATTTGCGCCTTCGACAAGGGCAAGCCTCTTGTGCGCATGGAGATGCTGCCTCAGTACAAGGCGCAGCGCCCGCCCATGGATTCGGCCCTGCGCGAGCAGTTTCCCATGGTAAAGGACCTGCTGCGCTCGCTTGAGGTGCCGGTGGTAGAGCTCGAGGGCTGGGAGGGCGACGATATCCTGGGCACCCTCGCGCGACGTGGCGAGGACGCCGGCTACGACATGTACCTCTTTACGGGCGACCGCGACATGTATCAGCTCTCCACCGACCACGTGCGCATCGTGAGCACGAAAAAGGGCGTGAGTGACGTGCAGATAATGACGCCCGAGGTGGTGGAGGACCTCTATCACGGCGTCACGCCTGCGCTCGTGCCCGACTTCTATGGCCTGAAGGGCGATTCCAGCGACAACATTCCCGGCGTGCCGGGCATTGGGCCCAAGCGAGCTTCCGACCTCATTTGCAAGTACGGGTCGCTTGAGGGCGTGATCGAGCATGCGGATGAGGTTAAGGGCAAGATGGGCGAGAACCTCCGCGCCCACATAGACGACGCGTTGCTGAGTCGCGAGGTTGCCATCATTCGCACCGACGCGCCAATTGAGCTGGACTTTGCCGATGCGCGCTTTCCCACGTTCGACCCGGCGCAGGCCGCGGCGGCCTTTGGCGCGCTGGGCTTTACCGGCATGACGCGACGCATAGCCCGCATGGGTGGCGGCACGGGCGATGAGGGGAGCCCGGCAACGGCTGAGCTCGTAGTGCCAGAGCCCACCGGGGGCGATGCCGCCTTGGCCACGCTCGTGGCCGCCGCATCCTCGGACGCGTGGCTGGGAGTTGCCGTTCAGACGGACGCTGCCGCAGGAGGCAAGTCGCAGCTGGCACTTGACTTTGGTGACGCTGACTCCGAGGAACCCCTGACTCTGTGGGTTTCCACCGACGACGCGTTGCTGCGCGTCGAGGGGGAGGCGGCAAAGGCCTCTTTGGCAAAGCTCGTGCGGGAGGCGCGCGTGGCCGCAGGCGACGTCAAGGCCATGCTGCATGCCATATGCCCTGCGGATTCGTCGGTGGAGGCGCTGGTTGAGCCCTACGAGCTGGATGCGAATCGCATATTCGACGTTGCCGTGGCTGACTACCTTCTGGAATCCGATCGCTCGTCTTTTGGCGTTGGCGAGCTCGTGTCCGATGTGCTTGAGGGGTCGCTACCCGACGCCACCGAGGAGCTGCCCCAAGAGGCTCTTGATGCCTTTGGCGCGCGCGTGCTGGTGCCGGCGCTCACAAAGAGGCTCGAGGAGGACGGCTCGCTCGAGCTCTTCCAAAGCATCGAGATGCCCCTGGTGGGCGTGCTTGCTGCCATGGAGCGTACGGGGCTCCACGCAGACCCCGCCAAGCTTCGTGAGCAGTCCGCCGAGCTTGGGGCTGAGATCGATCAGATGGTCGATCGCATTTACGACGCCGCTGGCGAGAGGTTCAACGTGGACTCGCCCATGCAGCTCTCGCACGTGCTGTTTGACGTGCTTGGCCTGCCGACCTATGGCCTGAAGAAGACGCAGCGTGGCTACTACTCCACCAACGCCAAGGTACTTGCGGACTTGGCAAAGACGAGTCCTGTGGTTGCCGAGGTGCTGGAGTATCGCGAGCGCGCGAAAATAAAATCGACGTACTTGGACGCATTGCCCGATCTTATCCGCGGCGACGGACGCATTCATACGACGCTTAACCAAACGGTGGCGGCGACGGGGCGCCTTTCCAGCTCCGAGCCCAACCTGCAGAACATCCCCACGCGTTCCGAGCTGGGGCATCGCGTGCGCACGGCCTTTACGGTGCCGGAGGGCAGCGTCTTTTTGGCGTGCGACTACTCCCAGATCGAGCTGCGCCTGCTCGCGCACTTGTCGGCGGACGAGCATTTGGTGCGCGCATTCAACGAGGGCGAGGACTTCCACGCCGCAACGGCCGCGCGTGTGTTTGACGTGCCGGTGAGCGAGGTAACGCCGGCGCTGCGAAGTCGCGCTAAGGCCGTGAACTTTGGCATCGTATATGGTCAGCAGGCCTACGGCCTCTCCACGTCGCTCAAGATCGGGCGCAAGGAGGCCCAGGACATGATCGACCGCTACTTTGAGGTGTACCCGGGCGTGCGCGCGTATTTGGACGAGCAGGTGGCGTTTGCGCGCAAGCACGGATACGTGAGCACGATGTATGGGCGCAAGCGGCACATCAAGGACATCAATTCGCGCAATTATCAGATGCGCTCGTTTGGCGAGCGCACGGCCATGAACCATCCCATGCAGGGGACGGCAGCCGACATCATAAAGATCGCCATGGTGCGGGTGGCGGACCGCTTGCGCGAGGAAGGGCTTCTTGCCAAGCTCGTGCTGCAGATTCACGACGAACTGGACTTTGAGGTGCCGATGGACGAGGTCGAGGCCTTGTCGGCACTCGTGCGGGAGACCATGGAGGGCGTGTGCGAGCTGCGTGTGCCGCTGGTGGCCGACGTGAGCGTGGGCGAAAACTGGGCGGAGGCTAAGTAGCATGGCAGACGGCGTTATGCAGGTGGTGGCTTATACCGACGGGTCGTCACGTGGGAACCCCGGGCCTGGCGGCTATGGCGCGGTGCTCTTGTACGTTGGGCCCGATGGCGTGGAGCACAGGCGCGAGCTGTGCGCGGGATACGCGCGCACCACCAACAATCGCATGGAGCTGCTGGGCGCCATTGTTGCGCTGGAGGCGCTCAAGCGGCCGTGTGTGGTGGAACTGCATTCCGACTCGCAGTACGTGGTGAATGCGTTCAACCAGCATTGGGTTGAGGGTTGGCAGCGCAAGGGCTGGAAGACGGCGGGGAAGAAGCCGGTGAAGAACCCCGACCTGTGGCGTCGGCTGCTTGCGGCAATGGAGCCGCACGAGGTGCGTTGGGTGTGGGTAAAGGGCCACGCGGGGCATCCGCTTAACGAGCGGGCCGACCAGTTGGCCACCATGGCTGCGGACGGAGAGGCGGGCCCGCTGCTTGTGGATGAGGGGTTTGTCTCATGACGGGGCCAGGCAAAGGGAATACTCCCCATTGTCTGATGTTATTGCCGGAGGATGAGAAGTTCATGCGGCTGGCGCTTGAGGAGGCGCGCGTGGCGGCTTCGGAGGGCGAGGTGCCCATAGGGGCCGTGGTGGTTTGTGACGGGGAAGTGGTTGCCCGTGCGCACAACCGGCGCGAGACGGACCACGACCCCAGCGCGCATGCCGAGTTTAGGGCTATGGTGGAGGCGTCTCAGGCATTGGGCCGCTGGCGGCTTACGGGTTGCACGGTGTATGTGACGCTGGAGCCGTGCCTTATGTGTGCGGGGCTTATGGTTAACGCGCGGGTGGATCGCTGCGTATATGGGGCGGCGGATCCCAAGGGCGGCGCATTGGGGACGCTTTACGACGTGAGTTGCGACGAGCGGCTCAATCACGCGTTCGAGGTCGTGGGCGGCGTGCTGGCGGACGATTGCGCGGACGAGCTGCGCACGTTCTTCCGTGCGCGACGCAAGAGATAGCGCGTGGCGCGTCGTGTCCGCGCGCGAAGTCTGTAGCCGCTGGCACAAAGTCTGTATTTTGGCCCATAAAGTCTGTAGCATGAAAATCGAACTTATGACAAAATCGCAGTTCACGGACTTGTCACCATTGCACTTCTCTCAAAAAGCTACAGACTTTGCGAGTTGGGCTACAGACTTTATACAACAAACTACAGACTTTGCGCCAGGGCTACAGACTTTATGGGGAATGTCAAAGTTTCGGCGCTAACGGCTATACTGAACAACATGTGTACTTCATTTGCCGAGCTCGGGCTAAACGAGCAGATACTCGCCGGGGTCGACGCCCTTGGCTTTACTACCCCAACCCCCGTCCAGGCCGCCGCGATCCCAGCGGTGCTTGCTGGACGCGACGTGGTTGCCTCCGCGCAAACGGGAACCGGCAAGACGGCGGCCTTTGCCTTGCCCGTGCTGCAAACCATTCTGCCCGCGTCACGCGCGGCCCGCGAAGAGCTTGTCACACGGCCAGACGATGCGTCTGACGCCACATCCGACGACAAAGACAATGGCCCAGACGTGTTGGCCTTTGCCGCGTCCGACGAGTCTCTGTCGGTTCCCGCAAATGAGAACGCGGGCGCGGGCGATGGCGCGAAAAAGCCTCGCCGCCGCAGGCGCCGTCACAAGAAGGTGCCGGCAGCCTCCAATGCTTCGCAGGAGACTAGAAAAAAGCGGTCCGTGCAGGATGCCGCGGACGTCGCGGACGATAGGCCCAAGCCCGAACCCAGGCCCAAGCGTCGCCGCCGACGTCGCAGAAAGCGGACGCCCAACCCCGCCGCCTCCGATCGTCGCAAGAATCCCGACGCCCGGCCGTTTGGACCCTTTGCGCTCGTGGTTACCCCCACGCGCGAGCTTGCGCAGCAAATCGACCGTGTGGTGTCGGTGGTGTGCGAATACACCGGTCAGCGAGCCGTAATAGTTATGGGCGGCACCAAGTTCGAGCGCCAGATTCGCGAGCTCGAGGCGGGCTGCGACATGCTCGTGGCTACGCCGGGTCGCCTGATTGACCTTATGGAGCACGACCACGTGGACCTCTCCCACGTGCAAGTTCTTGTCCTCGATGAGGCGGATCGCATGCTCGACATGGGCTTTTGGCCCAGCGTGCGCCGCATTGTGGCGGCGTTGCCAGCAAGCCGACAAAACCTGCTCTTCTCGGCGACCATACCGCCCAGCATCAAGTCCACCGTGGACGCCATGTTGCACGATCCCGTGAGCGTTGAGATTGCGCGCGTGGGCGAGACGGCAGACACCGTGGAAGAGCATCTGTGTCCCGTTACGCAAGGTCAAAAGGTTTCGCTTTTGCAGGAGCTCATTCGCACCGGTGGCGCCGAGCAGGACAGCGCGCCTGAGCGCGTGCTCGTGTTTTGCCGCACGAAGCAACGAGTGGATGACGTGAGCCGCACGCTCAAGGGTGCGGGCTTCTTAGTGGACGTGATGCATTCCGACCGTCAGCAAAAGGCGCGCGAGCGGGCACTGAGCAAGTTCCGCGAGGGCAAATGCCAGGTGCTCGTCGCAACCGACGTTATGAGTCGTGGCATCGACGTGAGCGGCATAGACGCCGTGGTGAACTTCGACGTGCCGCTGGACCCCGAGGACTACGTGCATCGCATTGGTCGTACCGGTCGCGCTGGTGCAACCGGTCACGCATACACATTCGTGGCACCCGACGAGATAAGCCCGCTGCGCGAGATCGAGTACTTTACGGGCAAGCTCGTGTCCACGTGGGATTTGCCGGGCTTCTCTTACGACGAGAGACGCATTGTGCCTGGTGCCACGCGCTCAACCGTCAAACCCAAACGCACCATGTTTAGTGGCATGAAGTCGCGTGGTCGCGGCATGGCGGGCGGCCGCTACGGAAGACACTACTAATAAATGGTGGCACACTTATACCAGGTATAACTGTGCCATTGGCGAGGGGAGAGGCCATGAAGCAAGCACGCCCTTATCCACGGCTCGTCGTATCACGCAAGGCGGCGAAGTCCCTGAGCGGCGGTCATCCCTGGGTGTTTGCGGGCGAGGTCCTGCAGGCCAATAAAATGCCAAACGGAAGCATCGTGGACGTGTTTGAGGAGAATGGCACGTGGCAGGGCGCGGCGCTCTATTCTGCGAAGAGTACCATTCGCGCTCGCATTGTGTCGCGCAACGCGAACGATCGCTTTGACGGGGAGTTTTGGCGCCGGCGGATTGCCTGGGCATGGCAGCATCGCGTAACTACCATGGGTTCGCGTGCGCTCTGCGGAGCCGAGAAGGACACCACCTGCTGCCGCGTACTCTTCTCAGAGGCGGACGGCGTTCCCGGTCTTACGGTAGACAAATATGAGAATGTGCTGGTTGCTCAGGTTGGTACGGTTGGCATGGAGTTGTTGCGACCCGTGATCTACCCGCTGCTGCTCGACGTGCTGCGCGAGTCTGGCGAAGAGGTGGCGGGAATCTATGAGCGAAACGACGCGTCCGTTCGCAGCAAGGAGGGGCTCGAGCGCTACAAGGGTTGGTGGGACGGCGCCCCCGCCGCCGGCGAGCAGGCTAGCGGCGCCCCCGCTGCCGGCGAACGCCTTGAGGTGCGTGAGAACGGCATACGATACTGCCTCGACCTCGAGAACAGCCAGAAGACGGGCTTCTTCCTCGATCAGAAGTACAATCGTCGGGCCGTGCGTGAGCTGGCGTGGAACAAACGCGTGCTCGACTGCTTTTGTCACGTGGGACCGTTTGGCCTCAACGCGCTAGCGGGCAGGGCAGAGTCGGTGCGCTTCGTGGACGTGAGCCAGACGGCGCTCGACCTTGCGCGCGCAAACGCAGAGCTCAATGGCTACTCGACTGACGGCGAGCGGCCGCAGGCCTCCTTTAGGTGTGCCGACGTGCTGGAGTATTTGCCCCAGCTGCGCAATCGCCAGCGCATGCGCGAAGAGGGCGGGCCCTTTGACCTTATCGTCTTGGACCCGCCTGCCTTTACCAAGAGTCGTGCGACGATGCGCAATGCGGCGCGCGGGTATCGCGACATAAACGCGGCCGCGCTGCGCTTGCTCCCGCGTGGTGGCTACCTTGCCACGTGCAGCTGCTCCATGCACATGACGCGCGATCTGTTGGCTGCCGCCATTGCCGATGCGGCGCATAGCGTAAACCGCCAGCTCAAGCAGGTGGAGGAGCGGCAGCAGGCACCCGACCATCCCATCCTGTGGGGTTTTCCCGAAAGCCATTATCTGGACTTCTTCGTTTTCCAGGTCGTTTAGCAAAGCGGTACAAAGGGGACTGTCCCCTTTGGCCCTATTTGCTGTGCCTCGGCGGCAAACGGTGCCTGTTTGGCGTATTATGTTCGGCGTGCTTTATGTAAGAGAAGGAGCAAGCATGCCCATAAACGTTGCCGATGGTTTGCCGGCGAAAAAGATCCTGCACCAGGAGCGCATCTTTGCCCTGGAGGACGAGATTGCGCGCAGCCAGGAGATTCGCCCGCTCAAGATGGCCATTCTCAACCTCATGCCCACCAAGATCGAAACCGAGACGCAGTTGCTCAGGCTCATCTCAAAGACGCCCATACAGGTGGACTGTGACTTTATGCGCATGTCTTCTCACGAATCCAAAAACACGTCGTCGGACCACCTGATTAAGTTCTACGACACCTTTGAAGTGTTTGAAGACAAAAACTACGACGGCCTAATTATTACCGGCGCCCCCGTGGAGCACCTGTCGTTTGAGCAGGTTGACTACTGGGACGAGTTCTGCAAGATCGTGGACTGGAGTCAGGAGCACGTGTTTTCCTGCATGAGCCTATGCTGGGGAGCCCTTGGCGTGCTGTTCCACCTCTATGGCATACGCAAGCGCCAGCTCCCCTCCAAGCTCTTTGGCATATTTCCCCAGCGCCTGTGCGACGAGTACAACTTCCTTACCAACGGGTTTGACGAGGTGCACAACATGCCGCACTCCAGGCATGCCGCCATTGAGACCATGGATTTGGCGGAGCACCCCGAGTTGCAGGTGCTCAGCGAGGGCTTTGCCACGGGTCCGGCGCTTATCGCCACGCGTGACTTTCACGAGATCTACGTTACCGGCCACTTTGAGTATGGGCGGGATACGTTGGCAACGGAGTACTGGCGAGACTTTAAGGCGGGCAAGCCCATTAAGGTCCCCGAGAACTACTTCCCCGACAACAACCCGGAGAACCAGCCCATCTTTACGTGGCGTGCCCACGCGAACCTGCTATATCGCAACTGGATCAACTGGGTTTATCAGATGACGCCCTACGACTTGAATAAGATACCCGAAGAGGTGGCACGCCTGCATGAGGAAGTGCAGGCCAATGGTGTGGTAGAGAAGTTCTAGCCAGGCAAAGGGGATACTCCCCATTGCCTGGGTTCAAAGGTTTTTATTTCACAAAGAGGAGGCATCGTGATCGTTCCCGACATGCTAAGGCTCAATGCCGCGAAGTATCCCAACGAGGTCGCGCTCGTAGAGGTGAATCCCGAGCGACAGGAAGACCGTCACATTACGTGGCGCGAGTACGATTTGGTGGAGACTACCGACGACGAGCCCTATAGGCGCGAGATCACCTGGTCGGTGTTCGACGAGAAGGCCAATCGCATTGCCAACTTGCTGCTTTCGCGCGGGGTACATAAGGGTGACAAGGTTGCCATCCTGCTGTACAACTGCATCGAGTGGCTGCCCATCTACTTCGGCGTTCTTAAGACGGGTGCGACGGCCGTGCCCCTGAACTTCCGCTATGCCGCCGACGAGATTGCCTATTGCATGGACAAGGCCGACGTGGACGTGCTCTTCTTCGGTCCTGAGTTCATTGGGCGCGTGGAAGACATCGTGCCTCAGATCCAAACGGGGCGCCTGCTGTTCTTCGTGGGCGACGACTGTCCCACCTGGGCCGAGAGCTACCGGGAGCTTGAGGCGCTCTGCTCGAGCCACGACCCGCAGATCCCGCTCTTTGCAGAGGATGACGCGGCCATCTACTTTAGCTCGGGGACCACGGGCTTCCCCAAGGCGATTCTGCACAACCACGAGAGCCTCACTCAGGCGGCCGAGATGGAGGCCGTGCATCACAACACCGTGCACGACGACGTGTTCCTGTGTATTCCACCCCTGTATCACACGGGTGCGAAGTTCCACTGGATGGGCAGCCTCACCTGTGGCTCAAAGGCCGTGCTGCTTCGTGGCGTGAGCCCCCAGTTCATCTTCGACACGGTGAGTCGCGAGCGCTGCACCATCGTATGGCTGCTCGTGCCGTGGGTGCAAGACATACTTTCGGCAATAGAGCGCGGCGACCTTCGTTTGCAGGACTATGAGCTGGATCAGTGGCGGCTCATGCATGTGGGTGCCCAGCCGGTGCCCAAGAGCCTCATCCAGCGCTGGAAGCAGGTGTTCCCGCATCACGACTACGACACGAATTACGGCCTTTCGGAGTCCACGGGTCCCGGTTGCGTGCACTTGGGAATCGAGAACGTCGACCACGTGGGTGCCATTGGCGTGCCGGGGTATCGCTGGGAGTGCAAGATCGTGGACGAGAAGGGCGCCGAGGTGGCGAAGGGCGAGGTTGGCGAGCTGTGCGTTAAGGGTCCCGGCCTCATGACGTGCTACTACAACGATCCGGAAGCCACGGCCGAGACCCTCATCGATGGCTGGCTGCATACGGGCGACATGGCCCAGCAGGATGACGAGGGCTTCTACTGGCTGGTGGATCGCAAGAAGGACGTGATCATTTCGGGCGGCGAGAACCTCTATCCCGTGCAGATCGAGGACTTCCTGAGTGGCTACGATGCCATCCAAGACGTCGCCGTAATTGGCCTGCCCGACGAGCGCCTGGGCGAGATCGCGGCTGCTATCGTTGAGCTTAAGCCCGACCGCTTTGTTACCGACGTGGACATTATGCAGTACTGTCGCAAGCTTCCGCGCTACAAGCGTCCGCGCAAGATCATCTTCGCCGATGTGCCGCGCAACGCCACGGGAAAGATCGAGAAGCCCCTGCTGCGCGAGCGCTATGGCGCCACCGGCCTGGTTGGCAAGGAGTCGAACGCGTAGGTTTTGTCCCAACCCTAACTCAGACAGGCCCCAAGTTGAGGTTTTGCAAAACCTGAACTTGGGGCCTGTACACAAACTAAGGTTTTCGCTCCAAGAGGCGTTGCGAGACGATGGTAAGAACTTCTCGGCACCATTGTTGCGCACGACCTGCGCGTGGCGTGGTGGCGGCAACGGGAACGAGCTCAAATCCCAGCCTCCGCGCCTCCGCAAGCGCACGATACAGGTGATAATCGCTTGACACCACGCATGCCTCTTGCGTCGTCTGGCCTTCCCTTTGAAGGAGTCCCATGCTGAGCTCTATGTTTTGCCGCGTGTTGCGCGCGTGTTGCTCTAGAAGCATCCGTTGCGTTGGCACGCCGCGCTTGGCAAGGTAGTCGCGCATGACTTCAGCCTCGCTCTTCCGCTCGCCCGATTGCGTTCCTCCCGTGAGCACGAGCAGTGTGTGGGGATTGCGGACAGCAAGCGAACGTGCCGCTTCGAGCCGTAGCAACAGCGTTTTGCGCGGTTTGCCATCTTTGACGGAACTGCCCAGGACAATAAGGGCTGCGTCGCTTTTGGGCGTTGGTGCCTGTGCGTATGCGGTATGCAGGCGCCAGAACCAACATGCGAAGAAGAGACACGTAAAAACGGATAAGCCAACAATCGCCGCGAATGGTAGCGCAATGGCAAGGCTCTTGTTTGGCGCGAGGAGGGCAGCGAATGCTACCGGTCCCAGCGATGCAACGCAAATCGGCACCATACCCACGGTTGGGCGCACGTGCATAAGCAGGTAGGCCACGTTGGAGATGGTAGGCGCAAGCCACAGGACGGCGCAGAGTATCCACACCTGGGGTGACGTGCGAAGGGCGGCATATGCCAAAAGCAGGAGGCCCGTTGCCATGCATGCGTAGTGAACGACAAGAACTGCGGGTGCGAAGCGGTTTTCGTTTCCAATGAGCGTGCTCTCGCTCGTGTTTTTGTCCATGCTCGCTCCTCTCTGTTCTTAGTGTAGCGACAAATGAGAAAGAGCGCTTGTTATCGCCCGTGCCCCGTGCCCCCACCGTCCCGCCTTCGGCGACTCACGAAGTG
>JAFWKQ010000054.1 GCA_017545665.1 Atopobiaceae bacterium | reverse complement strand
TCGACTCCCGGAATTCCTTCCGGGTCGAAACAATTTTCGCTAGTCTGTCTTCGTCGATCTCATCGATCGCAGTATCCGGTTTTCAAGGTTCGCCGCGCGTGCGTCACCGCCGCGCAAGGAAGTACTATACGCCCCTTTCGGGCATATTGCATCCGAAATCCGATACTTCACAATTTCTGCATATATGGGACGTTTGAGGCTGTACGTCAGGGATTTTAACGCAATGCGGCTTCTGTTGCTAAAAGGCAGCATGAGCGGCCGTTTAGCCTGTTAATCACATGCCTCTGTTTTCTGTCAACGGCGAAGAGGGCCGTGCTGCGCCCCTAACGTAGGGTCCGCAAGGGCACATTCTTCCCTACTTGCAACAGCGCAACCCAACGCTGGCAGCACCTCCATTGCCCGCTTCTATTCGCCGCTGCTTGTGGAGGCGCTGTCCAGACGTGCGCACAGCTAACGGTTGCAGGCGGAATTCGTGCGCACGGCCTTACACACCGCGATCTAGCGCGGCAGGTATTTCATGGCCTCAACGCACGTCTCGTCGGCCAAGCGGCTTGCCATTGCGGCATCTGGCGCCTCGGCACATGCGCGTACCAGCGGTTCTGTACGCGACGGTCGAAGCTGTACCCACGAGTCGTTTGCAAAACGCAACACCAGACCGTCGGAGTGGCCCACCGAAACAGGCTTCATGCCACATACGCTACGTAGGTTCAATCCTGGCAGAATGTTCCGAAACGCCTGCACGGACGCGGCGTCGAGGTGGATGTCTCGCCTGAGGTAATGCATCGTGCCCACGTTTTGCAGGAGTTCCTCCACTAGCTCGCTCATGCTCAAGCCTCTTTTTGCCATGCACTCCACTATATAGAGTGCGCTCAGAAGCCCGTCTCGCTCGTAGAGGTGGTCGGGAAAGGCAATGCCGCCGTATTCGTCGGCGCCCAGCAGAACGTCGCCCTCCACGAACTCGCGATATATGCGCGTGAATCCCATGGGAACGGCAGTAAAATCACAGCCAAGACGCTCCGCCTGTCTCCTCACGCATGCTGAGTTCGAGAACGTGGCCACCACACGACTCTTGTGCGAATGCTCGCCAACCAAATGCTCCATGATAATTGGCACCATGCGATGGCAGCTAACGAGGCGTCCCTTCTCGTCCACTATGCCCAAGCGATCGCCGTCGCCGTCGAGCACAAGCCCTATCTGGGCGTCATAGGCCAGCACGGCCTGTTCGCAGGTGTCTACCCACGGCTCAACCGGCATGGGATGCAAGCCCCCAAAATCGGGATTCTCATCGCTATGGATCTCGTGCACGTGGCATCCCGTCGTGCGCAAGAGCTGCGCCAAAATGCCTCGAGCCGCGCCATACAGAGGGTCTACCACCACGCCGAGCCCCGCCCTATCTATGGCATCAACGTCCACCATATCTCGCAGGTGGTTGATGTAGGGCGTAACAAAGTCCGCATAGGAATAGGCTCCTCGCGCCGTAACGGGCACCGACGAGACAATGCGTGCTGCGGCATCGTAGAAGTCATCCGCAATGGGGCCCCCGTTTGCCGCCCGCACTGAGATGCCGCCATATTCGCACGACGCGCTTGAGGCGGTAAGGATCACGCCGCCCGCGATCGTGGTGTCCTGCTGCACGTTCCATCCCAGCGCGGGTGTAGGGCACGGTCTATCGCTCACGATCGCGTGCAGTCCGTAGCTCGCAAGAACGCCTGCCACCACGCCCGCGAGGCCGCGACCGTTAAAGCGGGTGTCGTAGCCCACCAAAATGGTAGCCCCCGGATGCGCGTCAGCCCATATGTAGCCAAAGGCATCGGCAATGCGGCTCAGGTTCTGCTCGTCGAATCCATCGTCAAAGCGCGCTCGCCAACCCTTGTTGTTGAATCGGATTATGCGCATGCGCTACCCCAGCTTCACGTCCTTGCCAAGGGCTTCTTTGAATGCCTCCACCTGCGAGGAGTCTGCGAGGGCCATGCGTGCGTTTGTGGCTGCCCATGCGGCAGGGGTGCCCGTGTCGCAACCCTGATCGGGGTCAACCACCAAGGCATACATCTCCTCTTCCTCAAGCAGGCGCTCCATGGCATCCGTAAGCTGAATCTCGCCGCCAGCGCCAGTGCCCTGCGTGGCAAGCAAATCCATGATGCGCGGCGAAAGCAGGTAACGACCAACGATGAACAGGTGCGAGGGCGCATCTTCCGGCGCGGGCTTCTCGACGAGGCCCGAGACCTTCCACACGGCACCCTCCTCCTCGCCTTGGGCATTCGTGCCCTCAAGCGACTCCACGCACTCGCCGGCAATGATTCCGTAGCGACTCACTTGGTCGGCGGGCACGGGCGCAACGGCAATAACAGAGGCGTTGTTGTGTGCGGCAGACACCTTTGCCATGTTTACGCACATTTGGCGATCGGGCACAAAGTAGTCGCCCAACAGCACGAAGAAGGGGTCGCCGTCCATTTCGCTGTTTGCGCAGTACACGGCATGTCCAAGGCCCTTGGGGTCGTCCTGATACACAAACGAGACGGGAAGCGCCCCCGCCTCATGCACGGCATCGGCCAGATCCTCCTTGCCACGTGAGCGCAGCATGCCCTCAAACTCGGCGTCCTCGGCAAAATACTGCTCGATCTGCGGCTTCTCGTGAGAGTTAACGATCACCACGCCATCCACGCCGGCAGGCTCAAGCGCCTCTTCCACCACATACTGAATTACCGGCTTGTTGAGCACCGGCAAGAGCTCCTTAGGGCTGCATTTGGTTGCGGGGAGAAAGCGGGTTCCAAGGCCAGCTGCGGGAATAATCGACTTCATTACTCTGTTCCTTTCATACGTACGAGCCAGAAGATAATACCCACCGACGCACGCATCCATTCACCTTGCCCGCAAACGGTGCAAAGCGTCGGGGGGACGGCAGCGCTTTTATGGAGAATTGCAGACTATTCGTCCACTCGGATGCCCTGTTGCTCCAAGTACGCGCACCAACGATTCGCCGTGTCTTCCGAGAGATAGTGCTCCAGAAGACAGGCCTCCTCATCCGCAACCTGGGCGTCTACGCCAAGCTCGTCGTGAAGGAAGGTACGCAACACGCGATGCGTGCGCCACACCCAGCGGGCATATGCCTCGCCTTCCTTGGTAAGCGTCACGCGACCATAGCGCATCTGTTCAACCATGCCCGCTTCCTTGAGCGTCGAGAGCGCCTTGCTCACACTTGCTTTCGATACTCCAAGCTGTTCGGCAACGTCCACGGAACGCACGCTATTGCCCGACGTCTTACCGTCGTCAGTCATAATGCGATAGATGGACTCCAGGTAGTCCTCGCTGGCCATCGTGAGGCCATGTCCCGTTGGTAAATCCGTCCGACTCATAGCAGAACCACCCTCCCTTGTATTAGGCCCCTTGGCACCAGCCAAAAGTGCCCATCAGCCTTGCCTATAGTCCTCAAGGCTCACGTCAGGGATGCTCACGCGGCCAACATGGGCTCCCAACGCCTGAAGCTTTTCCACAAATCGCTCGTACCCACGATCGATGTGATGGATGTCCGACACGGTCGTAACGCCATCGGCGACAAGACCGGCCATTACCAACGCCGCTCCTCCGCGCAAATCCGGGGAGCGAACCTCGGCTCCCGAGAGCCCCTCAACGCCATGAACCACGGCATGGTGCCCCTGAATGACGATGTCGGACCCCATGCGCTGAAGCTCGCTCGCAAACATAAAGCGACTCTCGAACACGTTCTCGGTTACCACGCACGCACCGCGCGCAACCGAAAGCAGGCACATTGTTTGCGCCTGCATGTCGGTGGGAAAGCCGGGGAACGGCAGCGTCTGGATGTCTACCGGAGACAGCTCGCGCGTACGCGACACCGTAACCTCGCGCTCGCCCCTCTGCACAACGATGCCCATCTGCTCGTACTTGCGCAGCACGAGCCCAAGGTGCTGCGGATCAAAGCCGCGCACGGTTATAGGCTGGCCAACCATGCCGCCCACGGCCACGAACGTGCCCGCCTCTATGCGGTCGCCCACCACGGCATGGGTGACGGGATGCAACTCCCCTACCCCGTGTATCTCGATAACCGGCGATCCCGCGCCCTGGATGTTGGCACCCATCTTGTTGAGCATGTTTGCCAAGTCAACGATCTCGGGCTCTCGCGCGGCATTGTCTATAACAGTGGTGCCCTTGGCATGAACCGAGGCCATGATGAGGTTCTCGGTAGCCCCCACGCTGGCAAAGTCCAACGTTACGGTGGTGCCCGTAAGGCCGTTTGGCGCACTCGCATATATGTCGCCATGGTCCACGTCAAACTCCACGCCCAGCGCCTCGAGGCCGAGGATGTGCATGTCTATTTTTCGTGCCCCAATGTTGCAGCCACCTGGCATGGCCACGATGGCCTTGCCAAAGCGCGCAAGAAGGGGTCCGAGCACTGCCGTGGATGCGCGCATCTGGGCCACCAGACTGTAAGGCGTCTCCCAGCTGTCTACGTTACCGGTGTCGATGCGCAGCGTATGCGCGTTCACGACCTCTATGGTTGCACCCAGCTCCTTGAGCACCTTGCCCATAATGTGCACGTCCGAAATGTTGGGCACGTTTTCCAATGTGGTTACGCCAGGGGCAAGAATGGTTGCCGCCATGAGCTTTAGCGCGGAGTTCTTTGCGCCCTCCACGGTAACGGTGCCAGAAACGGGGTGGCCCCCCTCAACACGAATGACTTCCATTTGCCCTCCGTATATACAACAGTCGCAGCGCTTGTTGCGCGGGATTTAGATTACACCAGTTGCGCATGCGGATTCAACGGGAGCGCACGAAATGCAGATTAACGTTTGGCGTGTCTGCCCGCGTCCCCGCGCCTACGCCCGGCCCGCTGGCGGCGACTCATGAAGTGAGCGAGCGAAGCGAGCGCGGAGTCGTTTGCGGGCCGCATCGTAGGCGTAGGGG
>JAFWKQ010000053.1 GCA_017545665.1 Atopobiaceae bacterium | reverse complement strand
GTGCCGAGCCAAGGGGTCGTCGCAGATCGACGTGCTGCGAAACGGCATCGACGTCAGCAGCACGCACGTGACGCTGCTCTACAACAGGCCCGCCTCGGGACTCAACGTCGACCTCACGGCGAAGTACGAGGCCAACCGGCTCTCCGTAATGGAGGAGGTTCGCATCGACGACGGCTCGCGCATCGACCTCGTGCTGTTCGTGAACGGGCTCGCATGGGCGGCGCTCGAGCTCAAGTACCAGCCCGAGGGGTCCACGTGGCACGACGCCGTGGACCAGTGGACCAACGAGCGCGACCACAGGAACCGACTGCTCGAGTTCCAGGTCGGCACCATCGTCAACTTCGCCATGGACGAGTGCGAGTGCCACATGGCCACGCGCCTCGACGGCGAGCGGACGCGCTTCATCCCGTTCAACCGAGGGCGCGGCACGGGCATCAACCAGGGCAAGGGTAACCCGGAGGACGACGGAAGCGGCGACTACCCGACGCACTACGTCTGGGACGACGTGCTGGCCTTCGACTCCGTGATCGAGCTCCTGACCAAGTTCGTGTTCGTGAGCCGCAAGGAGGAGTACGACCAGATCCGCGACAAGCGCGTGCTCAGGGAGTCGGTCGTCTTTCCGCGCTACCACCAGCGCGACGCGCTGCACAGGTTGCTCGACAGCGTCGCCACCAACGGCAGCTCGCTCAACTACCTCATCCAGCACAGCGCCGGCTCCGGAAAGACCTACACGATCTCGTGGCTGGCGCACCGGCTCTCGTCGCTCCACGGCGTTGACGGCGCGCAGGTCTTCGACACGGTCGTGGTCGCCACCGACCGCAAGGTGGTGGACAGGCAGCTGCAGGCCGCCGTGAGGTCCCTGCAGCGCACGAGCGGCGTGGTGAGGGTCATGGGCGAGGACTGCACCTCGGCCGACCTCTCCGATGCCCTGTTCGAGGGCAAGGCGAAGGTCGTGGTCACGACCCTGCAGAAGTTCCTCTACGTGGACGAGCTCGCGGGCAGGATGTGCGACCGCCGCTTCGCGGTCATCATCGACGAGGCGCACAACTCGACGGCGGGACGCAACCTCCTGGCGATACAGAACGCCGTCGGCGGCGAGCAGGCGGGAGCCGACGAGGACGTCACGGACACCTACGAGCGGCTGGTGCGCAGCCACGGCAAGCGGGACAACATGAGCGTCTTCGCCTTCACGGCCACGCCGAAGGCCCGCACGCTCAAGCTGTTCGGCACGGTTGACCCGGGCGACCCCGACATGCAGGTCGCCTTCCACACCTACTCCATGAAGCAGGCGATCGAGGAGGGGTTCATCCTCGACGTGCTCAAGAACTACGTCGAGTACCGCACGTACTACAAGGTGAGCAAGGCGGTCGAGGACGACCCGATGCTGCACACGGCCAAGGCCAAGCGCGAGATCGCGCGCGTCGCGGAACTCGACGACACCAACATCAACCAGCGCGTCGGCATCATCGTCGAGCACTTCCGCAACCACGTCCTCGGCAAGTGCGGCCTGGGCGGGCGCGAGAAGGCTATGGTCGTGACCTCGGGGCGCGAGGAGGCCGTGCGCTACCGCGCGACGCTGCAGGCCTACATCGACCGGCACCGCTACGCCGACGTGTCCGCGTTGGTGGCCTTCTCCGGCAAGGTGCCCATCGACGTCGAGTACGACGGCTTCGGGGCCTCGCGGACGGCCAAGGGCTGGGAGTACACCGAGGCGGGCATGAACGCCATGTCGGACTCCAGGACCGCCGCCGCGTTCGACACGGACGAGTACAACGTCCTGCTCGTCGCGAACAAGTTCCAGGTCGGATTCGACCAGCCGAGGCTGTGCGCCATGTACGTGATGCGCAAGCTGCGCGACGTAGACGCCGTGCAGACGCTCTCGCGCCTGAACAGGACGCTGCCGAACAAGAGGACCGTGGTCCTCGACTTCGCGAACACGTGCGAGGACATGGAGCGCGCGTTCTCGAGGTACTACACGACCACCATCCTGTCGAACACCGTCACGGTGTCGCAGCTCATCGAGGCGGAGGCCAGGCTCGACGGCTACGACGTGATAGACGAGGACGACGTGGAGAAGTACGCCGCCGTCGTCCGTGGCGCGGCCACCAAGAGGCTGACGGCGCGAGACGCCGCCAAAGCGGACAGGCTCGTGCGCCGCGCGAAGACGCGGCTCGAGAACATGTACCAGGGCAACGAGACAAAGCAGAAGGAGTTCCGCCTCGCCTGCAGCGGCTTCGTGCGGCTCTACGAGTTCCTGTCGCTCGCGAGTCCGTTCGGGGACGCCGACATGGAGAAGAAGTACGGCTACGTGCGCGACCTGCTCGAGATCCTGGACACGGGCGGGCACGGCGGCGTCTCGGTCAAGGACAAGATTAACTTCGACCACTTCACGCAGAAGGAGGTCGGGCAGACCGGGACGGGCGGTGCCGCGCACCCGTCGGACCCGATGATAAGGCTGCCGGGCGTGAGCACGCGGCTGACGAACGACGAGCAGGACAAGCTGTCGGAGATAATAGCCTTGGTGAACGCGCGCGTGGGCGGCGGCCTCGACGAGGACGTGGCCGTCATGGGCGGCCTGCAGGTCAAGGAGCTGCTGCTGAAGCTCGACGCCCTGAAGGCCAGCGCCAGGGTGAACAGCGAGGAGGACTTCGCCATAGCCTACTACGACAGAGGGGAGGACGTCCTGTACGAGGGGCTCGAGCAGAACAACAGGTTCTTCGGCGAGGTGCTGAAGGACGACGACCTGATGCGACGGTTCCTCGGCCTCTACGTGCATGACGTGTACGAGACCTTAAGGGGCGAAGAGCGATGAGGCGCCCCACTGGTCTTGCGAGGGGGCGGTGAGGTTGGCGACATATCCGGTGTACGACGAGCACGGCGACCTCGTCGGCCATTATAGATGGAAAGAGATCCCGGTACTGTTCAGGGACAACTGGTATCTCGAGAGGGGCGTATTCCATCTGGGCAGACCCAAGGACGCCGCCCCTCCGGTCTCGGCTCACGAACAAGTGAGACTCATCGACCCCGAGGGCGCTCTCTGTGGATACTACTCCGCCGAGCAGGTGCGTGCCATGTCAGAGCCGGTGACCCGCAGCGGCGACACGGCCAGCCTGCTCTCCAGGCCGACCCCATTCAGGCGCCTGCACCTGCTCAGGGACTCCTACTACAACCCTGGCATCACGCCCGAACGGAGGAGCGAGGTCACGTCCCTGATCATAAGCCTTGCGGCGGAGGAGCGGGGGAGACTTGACGATGCCCAAAGGAGCAGCGAGAGGCGGGCAACCGAGAAACGTGCAAGTCCGCGTGGCAAGGCGAGCACCGACGCGCCGAAAAAGCCCTCGCAGGACGGCACCGAAGGTCGTCCTAAAGCTCGGGGACGAAACGAGCGGACCTGGTCGTCCAGATGCGTCGTGCGGGATGAGAACGGGTGCTTTCTCGGCGTGCACACCTTGGACGAGGCATGTGCTATCTGGCCTTCTGCGAGAAGCTCGGGGGCCTTGATCTTGGTCCCCGGCACAGTGCCCTTCGACGCCGCGCAGGAGAGCGTCGAGGCATCGAGGAGCTGGGACATAGCGTTTGCGCAAAGGCGGTACAACGATTCGGTCGCTGCGGCGCGTGAGTTCGCCTCCGCACACGTTGGACAGCCCGCTGAGGAGTATTGGCGCATGGCGATAGACAGGCCGGTCAACGTCGTCGACAACCTCAACGAGCCCATCGGGATGGTGACCCCGAGGATGCTCGACAAGGCGCTCGGAACTGGCTGGTTTATGGTGAGTGATGACCTCGCGCAGTTGTTGAACACGTGGAGCGTTGGGAGGTCTGCAAAAGCCCTGAGGCCATACCTTGAGGACACCAATCTTTCCGACGACGATGTGCCCTCTGGCATGCGCCACATTAGGGACGAGCGCAACAACATCGTGTTGACCTGCGACGAGGAGGCATTCGACCGCATCTACAAGAACCTGCTTAGGAAGATGCCTGCGGGGTCGTACGCGGTCGGTCTTGCTGGCGTACGGCTCAGGAGGGGCTTCGAGGAGCTCGGCTTTTCCTCACGGGACGAATTCGCCGATGCCTGCACAAGCGCCGCGGCATCCGTGACAGAGCCTTCCCCTAGCAAGAGATCCTCGCGAAAGCCCCGCGGGTTCGAGGTGAGGGCTCGCGACGGCAAGGTACTGTACAAGTGCGGCTCGCGGCGCGCGAAGCAGGTGAGCCCGCACATCCTCGCCAAGCTTCCCAAAAGGTCGTACGAGCACACGGCCGACGGCATAAGGCTCCTGGTCGATGTCAGCGAGCTGGGGTTCGATTCCCCGCACGAGTTCATGCAGTGGTGCGGTACATGCGATCGAGGGCAGACGGCAGCAGTGAGCGCTGTGAAAAAGAACCGCAACCGCGACTCGCGCCCCGCAAGGCAGGCGGCGGGTACGCCTAGCGCCCTCGCGTCTTTCATCGGCCCCGAGAACGTCCTGCACATTTGCAAGGGGACCATTGCGTGCAGGAGGCGCGGCCATAAGGTGGAATCCGCGACGGGAACCATCGTAACGCTCGGCGGAAGGGAGCTCAGGATCAACACGAACTGGTGTGGGGAATGCGGCATGTACTTCCTCGGCTACGGTGAGTATGCTCATTACCGGGAGACGTATGGCCCCATACTCGGGAACTTCAAGTTCGAGGGGGCGGGGAATCAGGCGGGTGACGGATTTGGCGCCCTTGCCGACGAGTCGCCCCTCATGCTGTGCGGCTACAGCGTGAGCGAGGCCGAGGGTCTCACCGAGGGACAAAGGCACCTCATACTGGCGAACATCATGGACAGGGGCATCTGTCCGAAGCACCGTGTCATCGAGTACCTGCAGTTCTTCATCCGAAGCAGGAGAAACCTTCCCAGCATGAGGAGCGCACGCGCCAAGTGGCAGGCCGACCTCGACTGGGTCAGGGACTACCGTATCAATACCCAGAGACGCTTTACGGTCGCCGAGGTGCGCAGGTTCAGGTGACTGCCATTGTCGCGGCCAGCCATTAGCTGCCGGCTAAGGTCGCGTGGCGAAACGGGGTAGGGTGGTCGAGATATCCATCCGCGGAGCCTGTTCCAAGGCCTTCGAGAGCGCCGTCTCGACTTCGGGGAAGGCACGTTTGAACGATATGCTGGCGCCTACGACGCTGGAGATTTTCTTTCCGGTCTGCGCCCATCGGTCCTCGATTGACCTTTGCGCTGCCTTGAATACCTCGTTGCCCCCCAAGCGATTGAACATGCTGGCATAATGCTCGCTAAAGCCATTTTCTGCCCAGCCTGCGTAGGCCTTCTGAAGGTTCTTCTGGAGGACATCGGTGTCTTGCTGAGTGGTAACCCGAGTTGGTATCGTGAACACACGGTACCAAGAGCGGCTACCACTCATCTTGCGGTCGTATTTCATCGTTATTGGTCGTCATGACACCTCTCTCATTCTTGCCGCTTGTTGTATTCGTCGTCCGCGCTCGCATTAGAAGCCTATGCAATACTACAGGTTCACGCATGTTAGTTCTCGGGCAGTCGGCTTTCAACGGCCGGAGGCTGTCCGAAAACCTTTTGTCGTGGGCTTTGCACCAGGGGGTAACCCCACCGACATTTGGTTAAGGGTCTGGGTGGAGCTGTGCACATTGGGGATACCCGTTGTCCCGCGAGGCTTCAATTTCTGTCCTGCGAGTGCGGTATCGTGACCGTGGGGCATCCATAGCGCAGACCTCGCGCCTGCGCATGGAGATCTGCAAGGCCGAGCGCGACCGCGACGGCATCGCGAACGAGGTAAGGGGGCTGTGCCATGGGTGATTACCGGGATTACAACGAGGACGTGCAAAGAATCAAGTCTGCGATTCTGCAAAGCCAGTACGAGACTGGCCGTGTGGCAAACTCAAACCAGCTTGCGCTGTATTACGGAATCGGCAGCTACGTATCCGCCAATACGCGATCGGGGAAATGGGGAACGGGGGCCCTTGCGTCAATCAGCAACCAGCTTCAAAAGGAGCTCCCCGGCCTCCGTGGGTTCTCGGAGCGCAACCTCAAGTACATGAGGACGTTCTTCGAGGAGTGGCAAGAGCAAATTGAAGGGGGTTCGTCACTTTCGGCACTTGCAAGTGCCGAAAGCGAGGCTTTGTCAATTCGGCACTTGCAAGTGCCGAATCTGGACGATGAGTCACAAGCTGCGTTTTTGTCTATCGGCTTCACTCACCATCGAACCATCCTCGAAAAGGTCAAAGGTCTCAGCGAACGCCTCTTCTACATCAAGCTTTGCGCTCGCGAGCACCTCAATGTAGAGGATCTAAAGCGTTCCATACGCAACGACGACTACCGTCATCAGGTGCAAATGCCCAACAACTTCCTGGAAACGATGCCAACCACGCGGCGTGCGCTAAGAGCAATCGAGGCCTTTAAGGACGAGTACTTTCTCGACTACATCAACGTCGAGGAATTGGGCGCCCGCGACGCTGCGGACGTAGACGAGCGCGTGGTGGAGCAGGCCATCGTCAACAACGTGAAGAACTTCATCATGACCTTCGGGCGCGGGTTCTCCTTTATCGGCAACGCCTATCACCTGGATGCGTTCGGAGAGGACCAGTTCATCGATCTGCTCTTCTTCAATCGAGACCTCAATTGCCTGGTTGCGGTGGAGCTAAAGCGCGGCGAGTTCAAGCCCGCCTACCTGGGTCAGCTGAGCGGCTACCTAAGCGTGCTCGACGAGTTTGAGCGCAAGCCCCACGAGGCGCCCTCCATTGGCATCGTGCTCTGCAAAAACATGAACGAGGCGTTCGTGAACCTCGTGATTCGCAACTACAACAGCCCCATGGGCGTGGCAACCTACACCACGGCAGAGGACGTGCCAAAGGACGTGCGCGAAGCCCTGCCCAACATCGACGACCTCAAGGCGCTGCTGGAGGGAGAGGATGGCTAGGTGACCGGGAGAATAATAATGCACCAAGTTGGTGCAGAAACAAACGCCAATACGGGGCAAACGATTGTCCAGACGCATCTAGACAATCTGCGACAACCTGTCGTAGTAATTGTGATGAGCGAGAACGGCGTGGATCTGACTTCGGAAACCGTAATTCCGGGAAGCGAGTGCGACGCCGTCGCAAAAGAGATAAAGGAGCTGTACCATGTATGACGTCGAACGCTATGAGGGCGGCATCGAGTACGTCAACAGCGGGAACCTATTCGAGGATGCGCATCGCATAATAGATCGGGCGCAACATGCTGCCCACCAAAGTGTGAACATCTTCCTCGTTGCTAGGAACTGGCTTTTGGGAAAGCGCATCGCCGAGGAGGAGCTCGCTGGGGCGGATTGCGCTGGCTACGGCAAACAGACCATCAAGCAACTTTCCGATGAACTGAACGAGGAATACGGAGGGGGCTTCGACCAGAGCACCCTCTATAAGTTCGTGCGCTTCTATCGCGAGTTCCCGAACATTTTGGACTCAGTGAGTCCAAAATCCTGGCCGCTGCTCTCCTGGACTCACTATCGCGTGTTGTTGCAGGTCGACGACGCCGAGGCTAGGGCGTGGTATGAGAGAGGCGGCGAGGGAAACGTGGAGCGTGCGGACGTTGCAGCGCAACGTCAGCTCGCAGTACTACTATCGCATGCTTGCCACGCAGCGAAAGGACCTCGTAAAGGAAGAGATGCAGGAGCTGACCGCTGGGTACCAGGCAGACAAGTACGAGTTTGTGAAGAGTCCGGTCATAGCGGAGTTCCTGGGATTTCCCGAGGACAAGGCGGCGACCCTTCGCGAGCGCGAGCTTGAGGACGCCATCATCTCCAAGATCCAGAGGTTCCTGTTGGAGATGGGCAAGGGATACGCCTTCGTGGCACGTCAGAAGCACATACACACCGAAAAGGAAGACTACTTTATCGACCTTGTGTTCTACAACTACTTCCTCAAGTGCTTTACGCTGATAGACCTCAAGACGAGCAAAGTGACGCATCAGGACGTCGGCCAGATGGATTTCCACATGAACCTGTTCGATGATCAGTGCAAGGTGCCTGGGGACAACCCCTCCATTGGTATTGTCCTGTGCACCGACAAGAACGAGGCGGTAGCCAGATACTCCTCGTTGGCTGACCGAAAGAATCTTTATTCGGCCCAGTACTTCGCGTACCTGCCTACTGAGGAGGAGCTGGAGACGGTGCTGCGGCGCAACCGCGAGGAGTTCGAGGAGCGGATTGCTCGTGGCCTACCCACCACAGGTGGAGTGGACGGTGAGCAGCATGGCAACCCTAGAGCTCAAGTACTCTGCCGACCAACGGCATCAGGTGGAGGCCGTCGAGGCGATAACCGACCTGTTCCGCGGGCAGGAGTCCCTAAGGAGCGAGTTCACCGCGGACGCAGGGCGCTCGGGGCAGCTCGGCTTCGAGGCGCTTACGGTGGGCCACGCCAACGGCCTGCGCCTCTCCGCGAAGCAGCTGCTGGAGAACCTGCACGACATCCAGGAGGAGAACTCTCTTCCCGCCACCGCCTTTATGACCGACGGGAGGCTGCGCGACTTTACCATCGAGATGGAGACGGGCACGGGAAAGACCTACGTGTACACCCGCACCATCTTCGAGCTGAACAAGAGGTACGGCATCACCAAGTTCCTCATCGTGGTGCCGAGCGTCGCGATTCGTGAGGGGGTGTTGAAGTCATTCCAGAGCACGAAGAAGCACTTCGCCACGCTCTATAACAACGCGCCGATGGACGTGTTCGTCTACGACAGCAAGGACATGGGACTGGTGGCCATCCCAGGGGCTTCCCCGAAGAAAGTGTTGCATATGGCCGAGCATCCAATCGTCGCACCATAAATCAAACCGCATGCCGCTCATTGTCGTCTAAACGTGTCCAAAGTCGTCCAAAGTCGTCCAAAGTCGTCCGACGCGTCGCGAACCCAGAGGCGGAGCGGCGGCTCGGCACCCGGGCCTTCCTGCGCGAAGGTGACGCACATCGGCGGTTCCCCGGGTGCCCAACTGCCCAGCGGTGATCTACCATAGTTTCCAGTCGAACGTGCCGCAATGAACGCATCTGACCTCATAGTCGTCAAAGATCCCGAGCCACTTTCCCGGCCTTGTCCTTCCGGTTTTCACCCATTTATGATTGCCGCCACCGTCCTTGCATGATTTACCCTTTTGATGCGAATTCGGGGAGTTTTTATGCCCTCCCGCGATGCCCTCCAGCTGCTCGTCGGTGAGCTCGATGCCGTTCTCCCGGATGAACGCCATCCGCTCCTCGGGGGTCACGCACCTCTTCGCCTGCTCGATGATCTCCGACGTCATGTCCTCGATCCTCATGGCACGATCCTTTCGTTGTTGTTGTCTTGTTCCTACACATACTTAAACGCCATGCGGGCGGATGCGTCCCAGGTTCTTTCTGCGTACGTCACAGTGGAACCGTGCGGACATTCGCCGTGGAGGTGGTACCGATGGTCACGTACGGAGGCGGGCCCGAGATGGGGCCCGTGCCGCGCGTGCGGGGATGCGCGTCCGGAATGAAGGCCCACGCGGTGGGCCTCGCCGCAGCCCCAACGGCCGCCTGGGGGCAGGCCCCGCATGGGGTCGGGTAACACGCGAACATGGCCTCTGGCCTGCCCGTCCGTCCTCCCTGTTATCCGTTACCGTTCTTCCGCGACCCGAGCGTGCGTGGGGGTTCGTTACGTGAACCCCCACGCACGCTGCGTGGGGTGCGTCGATAACGGGTAACGCGCCCAACGCTGGCGCGTGCCTCGCCGACGCCGCGCGCACGCCTGC
>JAFWKQ010000052.1 GCA_017545665.1 Atopobiaceae bacterium | reverse complement strand
GTAGTCGGCATTGTAGGAAAATCCAAAAGTTTAGATTTTCTCAAAATGCTTATCTTTTGGTCTTTGGTTCGGAATAGTGTAGTGCTGGCGGTCTATCTATTGTTTTCGGTTGCTTGCTTCTTTACCGTACATGAGCATTAGGGCAAGGCTTGATCACCTTTCCCGAAGGGGTAATAACGTCATAGATAAGATTTGGCCTGTACAATGCATTGCGCACGTCACCACTTCGCCATGGACCCTTGGGGTCGTTGTCTGGGTTTGAGTAGGCTTTATTATCTTCTGGCTTGCGTTCTAATGCCTGCAGTTCGTAATTCTCTGATTTTTGATATACGAGTATTTCGTTATGGTGAACCGAGAATCCGCTGAGGTACCCTTTTGGCTGAATACTGTGTTGCCAAATGATGGTGGCTATTCGATTTGCGTCGCCAAATACCTCATCGCAGATTTTTTGCAGATTTGCGTGTTCGTTGTCATCGATGCAGATGAAAATCAATCCATCATCGGAGAGCAGCTCTCTAGCCAACCGCAGTCGTAGATACATCATTGTTAGCCAGTTTGTGTGATAGCGGCCGCTGGTATCTGCGTTTGCCTGGCCTGTTAATCCGACTTGCTCCCTATATCCCTCAAGTGAGTCTCCGAATGTATCTTTGTAGACGAAATCGTGCCCGGTGTTGTAAGGCGGGTCGGTAAAAATAACCTTCACTTTTCCGAAGTAGCCACGAAGAAGCAATTTCATTGCTTCGAGGTTATCGCCTTCGATATACAAGTTCTTTGTGTCGTTCCAATTTACGCTTTGAGAGGGCATTGGCTTAAGTGTTGCGCGACTTGGTGTTTGGCTTTGCCTAATTGCATCAGCTTTGCCTGGCCAAATGAACGCATAACGTTCGTCACCCTCTTCGATTTCATCACCGAGGATGAGCCGAAGCTTCTCAAAATCAACCGTTCCTTCGCCCTCGGTGACGATTTCGGGAAACAGCGCCTTTATTTGCTCGATGCGCTCGGCAACGAGATCCTTGGACTCAAGATCGACTTTCGGCAGTTCAGCCATTGCAAAGCTCCTTAATCTCATCGAGAATCGCATTCTGCTGGTTCTCGGCTTTTCTTATGCGCATCCGTAGCTTGGCGGACTCGTTCAGGGTTACGTTGGGTCCGTTTCTCTGCTCGTAGAGCTGGCGCACCTCACTTCGCACCACATCGTAACGGTTCACCAGGACAAGAATTCGCTTCTGGTCACCAGCACGTGCCTGTGGGTAGAAGCCTAGGGCATCGATAGCACGTGAGAGCATCACGTCACTCGCCATCGCCCGCAGGTACTCGTAGAGGTCGCCCTGCGGCAGCATCGGGTAGGCGATAGCGTCAAGGAAGGGCTGCCACTCGGGCGCCTTACCGTCGAAGAGCCCAGTCGACTCCACGGCTTCCATCACGGTCGCGCCTCGCTCTGCGTGGCTCTTACGGGTGAGCGAGACGGAGACGCAGATCTTGTCTCCCACGTCCTGCATGATCACGGTCGGGTTCGGGAAGCACTTGTGTACGAGATGCGCAACCTCGGCCACGGCCTGAGAAGTGCCGGCCATCTCGCAGCGCAGGAAGATGACGCTCTGGATGTCGCGTTCTTCGTCCACGCGCGGCAGGATTCTCGTCGTCGCCTTGGTCGCAGTTGCGAAGTGCTCGAGCCTTTTCATCTTGTCGAGCGTCTTCTGCTCGTGTTTGGTTAGCGCAGCCTGCGATACGAGCATCGTCTTGGGCACACGCTTGCCACCGGCCAGCGCCGCGTCGGGCAGCTGGAATATGTCGTTCCACCGCGTGCTCATCGCAGCACCACGAAGGACAGGAGCGAGTAGTCGTTGAAGCCCAGGGTCACGCCGCTGCCCACCTCGCCCAGGCTGAACAGTGACTCCATGCCCTTGGTCTCCTGCACGCCGGTGATGGCGGCCACAACGTCGTCGAGCAGGTCGGTGTAGGCGTCCATGCGAAGTCCGTCCCTGGTCTCGGCGTTGAATGCCTTGCAGAGGTCGAGAAGGGGCTCGCACTGCCCGCTGCACGCTGCCCGCATCAGGTCGAGGGCGGGCTTGGGCTGCGTGTGCTTGGTCATCCTCGCGCCGTCGTCGGTAACGTAGACCACGTAGTACGGGAAGGTCGGGTTGGTGTCTTTCGGGTCCTTTCGCTCGTCGTTCTGCTTGAGGCAGAAGATCACACCGGGTCTCACCTCGTCCTTGAGCTCGTCGGGTATGGGCGCTACAGCGTGCAGGCCAACGGGCGACGTCTCGAGCAGGCCGGGGTTGTCCTTGGCGTAGCGCTGCAGCTCCACGCGGAAGTCGTCGAACGCGAAGTCGGTGATGGATATGCCGCCCGATATGTCCTCGAGGTCCAGAACCTCGGTCCGCAGCTGCTCGAGCTGCTGGCGGCGGTACTTGAGGTCGTTCATTTCGCCGGCCGCCTTGGACTCCAGCACGTTTTCCTCGCCGGTGGCGCTCGCGTCCATGAGCGCCATGCGGCCCTTCACGCGTCCCTCCAGCTGGATGTACTCGTCGAGCGCGATGTCCGGCCAGAAGTTCACGAGCTGGATCTGTGTGTTCTCGCTGCCCAGTCGGTCGATGCGTCCGAAGCGTTGGATGATGCGCACCGGGTTCCAGTGGATGTCGTAGTTCACCAGGCAGTCGCAGTCCTGCAGGTTCTGGCCCTCGGAAATGCAGTCGGTGGCAAAGACGATGTCGATCTCGCCGGTCCTGCGGTCGCGGTCCGAGAGCTCCTTCGACTTGGGCGAGAAGTGCGCGAGTATCGCCTCGAACGTCGTGCGGCGCAAGCGCAGCGAGTAGGTGCGGTTGGCGCCTCCGTTCACCTCGGCGCATTCCAGCCCGAGTTCGCGCTTGAGCGGCCCGGCCAGCTGGTCGAAGAGGTAGTCGGTCGTGTCCGCGAACGCGCTGAACACGAGGATCTTGCGGTTGCCCGGGTTGTAGGGATTCGCCACCTTCTCGGCGATGTACTCGCGCAGCCTGATGAGCTTGGCGTCTCGCTCGGGCGTCACCGCGTCGGCGTACGAGAGCAGAAGGCGCAGCTTCTCGATGTCGAAGTCGAGGTCCTGCCGCAGGCGCAGCGCGTCGACGTCGCGCAGGTCAACGTGCACCTTGCCGCCGGCCACGAACTCCTCGGCGTCATCGTCGTCGTCGAACTCGGTGTCGGTGCCGCGCATGTCGTAGTTCACGCTCGCGCCCACGTTCTCAAGCCGCCCGCGCAGGTCGACGCAGCCGTCCAGGATGCGCCGCAGCGTGATGCGGAAGCTGTTGACGCTGGATTCCATGCGCTTGAGCACGTTCACGCGCATGAGGTTGGCGACTGCCGTGGTGCGGTTCACCTGGCTCTGGAAGTCCTTGCCCCAGGTGTCGCCATAGCGGTCCTCGTACTTCTTCTGCTGGTCGTAGCGCACGTAGCTGAGCACCTGGTACTGGGCGAACGTCAGCTGTGCGATCATGTCGTTCAGCTCCGCTATCGGCGGCAGCTCGCCCTTGGCGTCGATGGGCGTCTGGAACGATATCGGCGGCCGCCTCGTCGGGAACGTGCCGGATGCGGCGCCGTAGTACTTGGTTATGTGCTTGCGGGAGCGTGCGATGGTCAGTACGTCGAGAAGCTTGAAGTAGTCGGCGTTGACCGCGTTCACGAAGCTCTCGGTGGTGCGCTCCGAGTCATCGAGCTTGCTCCACTCATTGAAGCGCTGCTGGGCGACGCGCGTCACCTGCGTTATGGAGGGAATGCCGTCCGTCTCGGCGAGGTACTCGTCGTCGCCCTCGGTGATGAGCTCAATCTGGTTGCGCAGGTCGAGCAGCTTGTTGTTGACCGGCGTAGCCGAAAGCATCAGCACCTTGGTGCGCACGCCCGCACGAATCACGTCGTTGATGAGGCGCGTGTAGCGGTCCGTCTTCTCGGCATCGGTGCTCTTGTTGCGGAAGTTGTGGCTCTCGTCGATCACGAGCAGGTCGTAGTTTCCCCAGCGCAGATACTCGAGGTCGATGTCGCCGCTCATACCGTGGTAGCGGCTGAGGTCGGTGTGGTTCAGCACGTCGTATGCGAAGCGGTCGTCCGCGAGCGGGTTGCGCTCGTCGTTGCCGCGCGTCCAGAGCGTCCAGTTGTCGCGCAGGCGCTTCGGACAGAGCACGAGCACGCGGCCGTTTCGCTCCTCGTAGTACTTGATGACGGCCAATGCCTCGTAGGTCTTGCCGAGACCGACCGAGTCCGCGATGATGCAGCCCTTGTACTTCTCCAGCTTTCGGATGGCGCCCACCACGGCGTCGCGCTGGAAGTCGTAGAGCTTGTTCCAGACGACGGACTCCTCGAAGCGCAGGCCGGGCCGTATCGGGTCGTCCTCGCCTTCCTCCATGAAGTCGCGGAACAGGTGGTAGAGCGTAAGGAAGTACACGAACTCGGGTGGGTTCTCGCGGTAGAGCGTTGATACCTGCTCGATGACCTCGTCGGTCACGTCCTCGACGAGCGCCGGGTTGTCCCAGACCGAGTCGAACATTGCCTTGAGGCCCATCGCCTCAGCCGACGTCTGGAAGTGGCTGATGCCGGTAACGACGCCGGGCTTGCGCTCGTAGCCGAGCCCTTCAAGCGTGAAGGCGTTGGCCGCGCTGCCCATGAAGGCGTGATCTTCTGAAAGAGGGTTGGAAACGTGGTAGCTGCCGGTCGTGGCAATCATGCCGCGCTGCCTGGCCGTGCGGAAGGTGGCGCGTTGCCGTGCCCACTCGGCGCACTGTCGAGCGAGGGCACGCTGGTTCAGGTTGTTGTGAAGCGTGAGCTCGAGCCCCGTGCCGCCGACGCCTTTCTCGCGCGACCGCCGCCGCACGACGAACTCGCGCGGGTCCTTCTCGGATTCCATCTGCTTTGCGAAGGTCGGCTCGTCGAAGATGAAACGCAGCTCGTCGACCTTGGAAAGCTCGTCCTTGAGCTCGCCGAAGGCGAAGACCGTGAAGTAGCTCGCGATGATGGAAAGCTTCGCGCCGTCGTCGATGGAATCCCGAAGCGCGTCGCCGAGACGTTGCCGCCCGGTGTTGTCCAGATACTCCATGCCGTCAGTCCTTCTTCGTGAGCCGCTCGATGAGACACTGCTTCACAAGGGAAGTGAAGTTCAGGCCGTTGAGCGTAGCGTATTCCTTCGCGGAATCACGCATGTTGCGCGGCAACCGTAGCGTGACCGTGACGAGTTCTGACTCAGTCAGGAAGGACTGAATCTCAGAGGTTGATGCACCCGATTCGACAAGCTCCCGATATTTCATAAGAATCCTTACCGAGTAAATCAGATGTAAATACAGAACGCATCACATTCTAACAGACCGCAACAGTTGCAGGATTAGCTGGTAGCTAAGGTGCGAGATAAGAGAAGAAAGAAATGTCGGCAAAGGGGATCGGGACCGTTAACCCTGAGAAAGAAGAGCATGAGAAAAGAGCAGTTGAGAAGAGACCGTAGCTAATGAGAAGAGCGTACATCCAGGGATAGAGACCGATTCCCAGCCGACGAACCTGTGAGCTTTCCGATGTCGATGTTCACCGAGACCGTAAGCGTCACGTCGTCGAGTTTATCTGCCGCCGGGCCGTGCGCACATGCCACGCAAGCGCAGCGATATCGAGGGTTGTCCGCGCCATGGGACCGGCAGGCCGTGCGGCGCGGGTCGGGAAGGCCACCCGGGCAGCGGGCGGCATGCAAGTCAACCGGGGACGGCCGGGAGCGTGGCCGTCGTCCGTGTCTTCGCGCTCCGCCTCACAGCCCCGCTGGCGCGGGTCTGTTCGTCGGGCGGCGCTCAGCCACGGCCGCCGTCCATGGTCCCGGCCTGCGCTGGCACACAGGGG
>JAFWKQ010000051.1 GCA_017545665.1 Atopobiaceae bacterium | reverse complement strand
CGATGCAGCCCGCCAGCGGCTCCGCGCTCGCTCCGCTCGCTCACTACGTGAGTCGCCGCCTGCGGACCGCATCGCAGGCGCGGGGGCCACGCGTCACACACCCCGCGCCCACGCCCGACGCGCATGCGGCTCCGTGCTCGCTCCGCTCGCTCACTTCGTGAGTCGCCGCCTGCGGGCCGGGCGTGGGCACCAGTATTGTCCAGAAACGCCGTACCCTGAGGGTTTCCGACGAACCCTACTTCTTCTTGGCCATGGCACCGACGTTGGCCACGCCCGAGAAGGCGTTCTCAAAGCGGTTGAGCAGGCGCAGGCGGTTTTCGCGCACGGTCTTGTCCTCGTCCATTACGAGCACGTCCTCAAAGAAGCGATCGATGGGCTCACGCAGGCTTGCGAGCGCCGCAAGCGCGTCGTCATACTCGCCACACAGAATTGCGTTCTGCACTGTGGCCGTCTCCGCATCAATGGCTCTAAGAAGTGCTCGCTCGGCCTCTCCCAGTATGGTCTCGTCCACATCCACGCCCAGCGTGGCGTCGGCAAGGTGGCTGGCGCGCGCGTAGGCGGTTGCCAAGTCGTCGAAGACCTCACGCTGCGTGGTGCGCGCATCCTGAAGGGCGGCAACGCGATTGAGGAACGCGGCGGGATCGCAGACTCCCGTGTCGCTTACGGCCTTGATGGTATCGGGATCGGCCTTCTCGTCGCGCGCGATGGCGCACAGGCGGCCCACAAAGTACGCAATGATCTTTTCGACTACCTCTTCGTGGTCGAAGACAAGCCCTTGGGCGGCATAGCCCATAAGCGCAATGTCTACGAGCTTGCGGAGCGACACCTCGGGAAGCGTACGCAGCATGGCAATGACGCCAATGGCGCTGCGACGCACCGCAAAGGGATCGGCAGAGCCGGTGGGTGGTTCGTCTATGGCAAACATGCCGCAGATGGTGTCGAGCTTGTCGGCTATTGCCGTCGCCTTGCCCACAATGGTGCTCGGCAACTCGTCACCAGCGAAGCGAGGCCTATAGTGTTCGGATATGGCCGTGGCCACCGCCTCGTCCTCGCCTTGCGCCGCGGCGTAGTAGCCTCCCATAACGCCCTGCTGGCTCGTAAACTCCACAACAGCCTGGCTCACGAGGTCCGCCTTCGCCAGATGGGCGGCGCGCACGCTCAGCTCCGCAGCCGCATCGCCCATGCCGGACTGGCGGGCAACGGATTCCGCAATAGTCTCCATGCGGTCGGATTTCTGCAACACCGTTCCCAGCTTCTTTTGGAACACCACGTTGGCTAGGCGCTCGCGGAAGGCGTTGAGGCCCACTTTGAGGTCCTCGTCATAGAAGAACTTCGCATCGTCCAGGCGAGGGCGCACCACGCGCTCGTTGCCGGCGCGCACGGTGTCGTTTACCGCAGGATCGGCATTGGAGACGATAACGAACTCGCGCGTAAGCTTTCCGGATGCGTCGTATATGGGGAAGTAGCGTTGGTGCTTGAGCATGGCCTCGACGATTATCTCTTGGGGCACCGACAAGAACTCCTCGTCAAAGGTGCCCACCACAACCGTGGGCCATTCGCACAGGTTCACGACCTCGTTGAAGGTGCCTTTGGGCGTGTCCACATGGGCCCCGTCGCGTTCGGCCTCCACCTGCGCGATGCCGGCACGAATGGCCTCGGCACGACGCCGCTCGCCCAAAACGTATGCATCCTCGAGGACCTTCTCGTAGGCAGCCGGCTCCGCAACCACATGGTCTCCCGCGCCAAGCACGCGATGTCCGCGAGTGGTGTTGCCGCTCGTTACGTCCGCGTAACGCACCGGAACGACCTCGCTCCCCAGCAACGCGCAGATCCAGCGAATAGGCCGCACGAAAGTTTGGTGCTCACTCCCCCATCGTTGGCTACGGTAGTTGGGCCACTGGATGTCACCTATGGTCCTGCGGCACAGGTCACTCAAAAGCTCGATCGCCGGCACCGACGCAATATTGCGCTCGGCAAATACGTACTCGTTGCCATCTGGCTCCACGTGCCGTACCAGCTCGCTCGCCGCCGTCTTGTTCTTGCGTGCAAATCCCTCGGCGGCACGCGTGGGATTGCCTTCCGCATCAAACGCGATGGCGCACTTTGGCCCTCGCACGACTTCATGAATCTCCTCGGTCGCCGTGGCGCAATCGCTCACGAGCACGGCCAGGCGCCGCGGCGTCGAGAGCGTGCGCACGTCGCCGTGCGCAAGTCCCGCCGCATCGAGGCCCTTCGCAACCAGTTTGCCCAGCTGGTCCTGGGCCTTCATAAGCGGCGCCGAGGGCATCTCCTCGCAACCGATCTCCAACAAGAAGTCAAGGGTGTCTGCCATGTTAGGCCACCTCCTTCGCGGAAGCCTCGCCCTTCGAGGCAACCAGCTCCAAATATGCCTCGCAGCAGGCCTTGGCAACGTCGCGCACGCGCAATATGTAGTTAGCGCGTTCAGTTGCCGATATGGCACCTCGCGCATCCAGTATGTTGAAGGCGTGGCTGCATTTCATCACGCAGTCGTAGGCGGGTAGCGGAAGCTTTGCCTCCAGGCAAGCATGGCACTCAGCCTCGTACTCATCGAACTTGCGCCTCATGACGTCCACGTTTGCGACCTCGAAGTTGTAGCAGCTGAACTCGTACTCGTTCTCGTGGAACACGTCACCGTACGTCATGGGCGTGCCGTCGGGAAGATACGACCACACCAGGTCGAACACGGAGTCGACGCCCTGGATGTACATGGCTATGCGCTCCAGGCCATAGGTGATCTCCACCGGGACGGGATCGACCTCCAAACCGCCAACCTGCTGGAAGTAGGTGTACTGCGTGACCTCCATGCCATCGAGCCACACCTCCCAGCCAAGGCCCCATGCACCCAGTGTGGGACTCTCCCAGTCGTCCTCCACAAAGCGCACGTCGTGAAGCTTCGGATCGAGTCCAATTGCCTCAAGCGAACCCAAGTACAGGTCCTGTGAGTCCGCGGGGCACGGTTTGAGGATCACCTGGAACTGATAGTAGTGCTGCATGCGGTTGGGGTTCTCGCCGTAGCGGCCATCCGCGGGACGCCGACAAGGCTGCACGTAGCAGGTACGCCATGCCGCCGGCCCGAGGCTGCGCAGCGTGGTTGCCGTGTGGAACGTACCGGCGCCCACCTCAGAGTCGTATGGCTGCATAACCGTGCAGCCGAGGTCCGCCCAATAGCGTTCCAGCGCCAAGATCATGTCTTGGAAGGTAAGGGTCTTGTCTGCCATATAGCTTCTCCTTCTTGCAAGCGGCCTATGCCCTATAGAACACGGGCGTGGTCAAGCGGCCAATAGGTGCAAATCGCCCGCCCAATGACGCTTGAGGTCTCAATGGCCCCGTAGTAGCGCGAGTCGAGCGAGTTCGTTCTGTTGTCTCCCATAAGCCACAGGTGGCCTTCGGGGACGACGTAGGGAAATGATATGGGTTGCGTGGTTGGCGCGTGACGGTCGAGTGGGTAGGTTGGCTTTCCTTCCGTATAGGGCTCATCCAGAGTCTCGCCATCCACCACAACCTTTCCGTCCACCAAATCGACCGTCTGGCCTTCCGTGGCTATAACGCGCTTGAGCAGGGTGACTCCCTCCTCCGCCGGGCTCTTGAAACACACGATGTCACCGCGCTTGGGCGAGCCGAAGTGATAGGACACCTTCTCGGCCCACACGCGATCGTCGAGCTGGATGGTGTTGAGCATGGAGCCCGTTGGCACGATGAATGCCTCCAGCACGAACATGTGGACCAGAATCGCGAGGACAATGGGAATGCATATGGTAAGGCCCCAATCCAGAACCTTGCTCTTTAGGTCCCGCTCCTGCTCGTCTTCGCCCGCAGGGGTGTCGTTGCTCTTGTCTTCGCTAGACACGTCCATCCTCCTTGTCCTTTTGCGCGTTGAGGACGTCCTCCACAAACGCGTGCTCCTCAGGCGTAAGGTTGGCGCCCGCCAAGAGGTCCGGACGCCAAAGCGCCGTACGCTCCAACGCGTTGCGCCTGCGCCAGGCGGCAATGCGCGCGTGGTCGCCAGAGAGCAACACCTCCGGCACGCAGCGACCCTCGAACTCAGCGGGACGGGTGTACTGCTCGTACTCCAAGAGGCCGTCCGTAAAGGACTCGTCGTACGCGCTGTTTTCGTCGCCCAAGGCGCCCGGTATCAGTCGAACGACGGCGTCCATAACGGTAAGGGCAGGCAACTCGCCTCCCGTGAGCACGTAATCGCCCACGCACAGCACCTCGTCCGCAAGCTCGTAGGCGCGTTCGTCCACGCCTTCGTAACGTCCGCACACAAAGAGCATTCGCTCCTTGGTGGCGAAGCGCTGCGCGACCGCCTGGTCGAAGCGATGCCCACACGGCGAGAAGAACACGACGTAGGGCTTCGTGCGTTCCCGCAACTCGATGTCTCGAACCGCTTCAAACAGCGGCTCGGGCTTCATAAGCATGCCCTGCCCGCCCCCAAAAGGAGCGTCGTCAACGGTCCTGTGCCGATCGTGCGTCCAGTCGCGCAAGTCATACGCGACGAATTCGAACAGGCCCGCCTTGCGTGCGCGACCCATGATGGACGTGGACAAGTACGGCTCAAACAACTCGGGGAAAACGGAGAGTGCCTCTAGTCGCATGCCTCTGAGCCCTCCTCCGCCAAACCGCGAGGGAGGTCTACCACAAGGGGCCCTCCCTCCTCCCACGATCGCACGATGGCGTCAACAACGGGGATGAGCGTCTCGCCGCGGGCCCCATCCACAACCCAAACGTCCTGAGCGGGCCCACGCATCACGTCCACTACGGTACCGATCGGTCCAAGGCGCATGTCTACGACCTCTCGCCCCACAACCGAACGCGAATCATGTAGCTCGAAGTCATCTGGAAGGTCCCGCTTTCGAACCAACACGGTCTTGCCAACGATTTGCGAGGCATCGCCTAAGGTTTGAATACCCCCAAAGGAAACGAGGGCGCCTCCGCCTCGTTCGGAGCAAGAGTCCACCCAAAGGCTACGCGGTCCCTTGAGGCGAGGCGGCACCAGCGCCACCTCGAGTCCCTCCCGCAACAGCAACGGGAGGCCGTTCGTGGGAACCACGACGACCTCCCCATTGCGTCCATGCGTCTTCTGGATGCGGGCTATGGAACGATACGCATCTGCCAAGGTGCCTTATCCCAAAACCTCTACTTCGACGGAGGTGCCCACGCGCTGCCCGAGCGCACGAGCGAGCGTACGAATCGCCTTGATCGTACGGCCCCTCCTGCCAATGATCCTCCCAGCGTCGGCCTCCGCACAGGAGACCTCGATGAGTGAACCGTCCTCGCCGTCAGTCACATCGAGCGAAACCGCGTCCTCATCGTCCACCAGGCCGCAAACGATGTACTCAACCAAATCTGCCACCCGATCGGAAGGCATCTCCTCGAGCATCTCCTCGGCCACGTTGTTGTCAGCCACGGTTACTCCGCAGCCTCAGCGGCCTTTGCCTGGGCCTTCTTGGAAATCTTGCCCGACTTGTCGGGCTCAGGCTTCTCGCCACGGGCGATGGCGATGAGATGGGAAACCGCGTTGGTGGGTTGGGCACCCTTAGCCATCCACGCATCGATACGCTCAAGATCGAGGTCGATCATCTTGGGTTGTGCAACGGGGTTATAGCGCCCGACGAGCTCGATGTAGCGCCCATCGCGGGGCATGCGGCCGTCGGCCACTACAACACGGTAGAACGGACGCTTCTTGGCACCATGACGTGCCAGACGAATCTTGACTGCCAATTAAAACTCCTCCATACGGTGCGACGCGGATGATAACGGATGTGGCTGCGTCGCAAAGCCAAACACACAGCTCAATAGAATACTACTTACCAACGCCTATGGCGATGCAGATTTTGTGAAGCATATCCACTTTACTTGGTGTTGAAGGCTCACAACTTATTTAAACGTGTAGAAAAGGCGTGAATAAGTCAGCTTTAAGAAGAGATTAAGCTTGAATGTGTAAGATTTAATCAACATGAAAATAGGTAAGCTGCGTAAGGCTTCTACTGGAAGGGATGCGCATGAACATATTGGTAGTTGAGGACGAACGAAATCTCGCAGATGCGATTTGCCAGATTCTTAAGTCCGAGGGAATCAAGACAGACGTGACCTACGACGGTACCACCGCACTCACGCTCGCCAAGAGTGGGATGTACGACGCGATTGTGCTCGACATCATGCTGCCTGGCATGAGTGGGCTCGATGTTGTGCGCGAAACCAGACGTGCCGGCATCTCGACGCCCGTGCTCATGCTTACCGCGCGTACCTCCACCAGCGACAAGGTGGACGGTTTGGATGCCGGTGCCGACGATTACATGACAAAGCCCTTCGAGGCGCCAGAGCTCCTCGCACGCCTTCGTGCCCTCACGCGGCGTACGGGCGAGGTCCTTCTTGAGGAGGCCTCGTTTGGCGACCTTACGCTCGATCTCACCACGCACGACCTGCGTTGCGGCGAGAATTCGGTGCATCTTTCGGGCAAGGAGTTCGAAGTCATGCGCATGCTCATGAGCTCCACCGCCCGCGTCGTGTCCAAACAGGATCTTCTCACCCGCGTTTGGGGTGGTGGCACGGAAGCTTCCGAGAATTCCGTGGAGGCATACGTCTCGTTCTTGCGCAAGAAGATGAACCACCTTAACTCCAAGGTGCAAATTACGACGCTCCGCATGCTGGGCTATCGTTTGGAGGTAATCGAGTAGTTCCATGCTCAAGAACCTCAGGCGAAAGTTCGTTATTATCATTATGGTTCTGGTTGGCACCGTGCTCGTGTCGGTGCTAGGCGGAAGCTACGCGAGCACTTGGCAGACCCAGCACGACATCGCCGACGACGCGCTTAAGCACAGCATCGAGGGAAGTATGTTCGACCTCCCCCGCATAGCCATACGGCAAGAGGGTGAGCATCCGGATCACCCCAAGGACGGCGCACGCGCAAACATGCTGGTGCTTGCCGTAGACCTAGATGCTAACGGTGTAGTGCTCGCCACCAACGATGCCCCGATCGTCATTGACTCCGCAACGCTATCGAACGTCATAGACACGGCCCTCAAGAGTCCCAGCGAAACGGGCTGGGACGACTCGCTGCATGTTGCGTGGCGCCGGGCTCAGCGCTCCAGCGGCGCGTGGCGCGTGGCGATTGCCGACACGTCCGCCATCGACCTCAGCCTGCAGTCGCTTGCAGTCAAGGACCTTGTCATCATCTTCGTGGCCATGGGCGTCCTGCTCATTATATCCATATGCCTCTCAACCTGGGTCCTCAAACCCGTGGCACAGGCATGGGAGCAACAGCGGCGCTTCGTTGCCGACGCCTCTCACGAACTCAAGACCCCCTTGGCGGTAATCATTGCCAACATGCAGATTCTCAAGGCCGACACGAGCCTGTCCCCCGAATCCATGAGATGGGTCAATAGCACCGCCGACGAGTCCACACACATGAAAAACCTGGTGGAAGAGCTGCTTGAGCTCGCGCGAACCGACGAGAGCTCCATGGGCACGCAGGACGTCATGCGAAAGGAGAGGGTGGACTTCTCGGACTTGGTGGAGAGTTCGGCACTTGAGTTCGATGCCATTGCCTTCGAACGTGGAACTCAGATTGACCAAGACATAGAGGAAGGCCTCTTTGTGCAGGGCGACCCAGAGTGGCTGGGGCGCCTCTGCAAGATTCTCGTAGACAACGCCTGCAAGTATTCGTCGGTGGGAACGCCGGTTACGGTTACGCTTACCCACGAAGGACGCCATGGCGTCCTCACCGTAAACAATCATGGCAACGTAATCGACCCGCAGGACCTCCCCCACGTCTTCGACCGCTTTTACCGCACCGACAAGGCGCGCAGCCGCAGCGCCCGAACGGGAGGCTTTGGCTTGGGACTCGCCATTGCCAAAGGCATAGCCACATCGCACGGTGGCGACATATCGGTTACCAGCACCGAGCAGGATGGCACGACCTTTAGGGTATCCCTGCCCCTGGCCTCGTAATGCCAATGGAAGAAGTTGCCAAAGATCGTCAGCAGCTGCCCGAATGGAGCGGACCGGCCATCGGGTTGATGGACCTCGATGCGTTCTTCGCATCGGTGGAGCAGCTCGATCACCCGCAATGGCGTGGCCATCCCGTAATCGTGGGCGGCTCCGCCGAGAAGCGTGGCGTGGTATCAACCGCAAGCTATGAGGCGCGGACCTTTGGCGTTCACTCCGCCATGCCATCCTATCAGGCAAGGCGTCTTTGCCCTCATGCCATATGGACGCGCGGCAACCGCGAGCGCTATCGTGAGATGAGCGCGCAGGTAATGCAAATCATCCTCGACGAGACGCCGCTGATGGAGCAGGTGTCCATAGACGAGGCGTTCTTTGACGTCTCGCCCGGCCGCTATTCCAAGGAAAGCCCCGTGGCCATCTGCCAGCGCATACAAAAGCGCGTCGCCGCATTGGGCATTACCTGTTCGATTGGCATAGGCACCTCAAAAACCGTGGCCAAGATCGCCTCCGAACGGCAAAAGCCCCATGGCCTCACCGTGGTTCCCCCAGGCGCAGAATCATCCTTCTTGTCTCCTTTGCCCGTACGCGCCCTCTCGGGAGTGGGCAAGGCGACTCAAAACACCCTTGCAAAGCTAGGCATTCGCACGTTGGGCGAACTCGCATGCCAAGATCCGGAGTTCCTGCGCGCCCACCTAGGGGTTGCCGGACCGCGTTTGGTAGCGAGGGCCGCAGGAAAAGAGAAGAGCGTCGTAAAGAGGATAGACGCTCAAGAAGAGGTGAAGTCCGTTTCCAACGAGCGGACCTTTGCCCGCGACCTCACAACGCGCGCCGAGCTTAACGCCGCCATTGGCCATGTGTGCGAGCTCGTAGGAACAAGGCTACGCAAGAAGGGACTCAAGGGCTCTCACCTTACGCTCAAGCTCAAATTCGACATAAGCCATATACACACAGCACAATGCACCCTTGCGATGCCGAGCGACGACGAGCGCGAGTTCGGACCGGCGGCACGCGGACTGCTCGATGGGTTATGGAGAGAGGGCACACCAGTGCGCCTTGTGGGAGTCGCGATAAGCGGCTTTGACGCGCCTCCCCAGCAAATGAGTCTTTTTGGCAGCGAGGATACGGCGCCAGGCTCAAGGCTCTCGCACGTAACCGACGAGCTGCGCGAGCGCTTCGGCAAGGACTCCATTACCTACGGCCGCGACCTTAGGCTAAGGCAGAAGCGCTAGAAGTCGAGCTCCACGCGGGGGGCCTCTCCCCACAAGCGCTCTATGCGATAGTAGTCACGCGCTTCGGGCAAAAACGCGTGGACGACCACCGAGCCATAGTCGAGCAGCACCCAACTCGCACCCGCACGGCCTTCGTGAGAGAGTGGGTTCAAGCCCGTATTCTTCTTAACCTTTTCCTCAATCTCGTCCACTATAGATCCAAGCATGCGCGCATTGTCCGCCGTGCAAATAAAGAAGTAGTCGCACACGTCCGACAAACCGTTTAGATCAAGCAGCACAAGGTCGCTCGCCTTCTTGTCGTCGGCAGCCTTTGCGCATATGCGTGCAAGCTCAAATGGTGTGGTTGCCATACCTAGGCTCTCCTTTCCTTGAGATTTCTCGCCCTCAAGCGATCCTGAGCAAGGGAATTGTATATGTCGATGGCACGTGGATACAGGTATCGGCCTCCCTCGAGCACGTAAACGAGACCGCCCACAAAGGCATTCCAGAACAGGTCGTCCAAAGAGACATGGCCCACGAGGCTGCGCGTCTGCTGAATCCCCTCGCTTGCGCGACGCAACGGCTCGATGCCGTCCGCAACAAACAACACCATATCCAAAGGGCTCATGTCCTCGGCGGCAGAGGTATGGCAGGCTATGGCATGCCATACCTCTTCTGGCAAATGCGGATAGCGCTCGGGAAGCTCGCGCGCCGCAACCATACCGTGGAGTAGAGGCTCCACAGACTCCAGAGGAACGCCAAGGTCAATACCAAAGCGTTGCGCGCGACGTATGAGCTCCTCAGCCGACAAGACCTTGTCCCAGTCGTGCAAGTAGCCCGCAGCGCACGCGAGGAACGGATCCACGTCGTAGAGGATGGCCAAGTGTTCGGCCATGCTTGCCACCGAGAGCGAGTGCTCGAGCCTATGCTTCTTGGATGCGAGCTGCGTACGCGTATCCGTTTCCAAACGCATGAGGGTAAGGCGCTGCCATGGCTCGTAGTCCACAGTGGAGTGCTTCTTTGGACGCCAGAGCTCGCTGGAATCCTTGGCCTTCTTTCTCACTAACGCTCGCCTCCCCTTTGTCCCAGGGCATCCATTTCGAGATCTGAGGACCCATAGCGCTTGGGCTTGACGCCATATAGATGATGCTTGTGAATGTAACCCGTCACCTGGTCCGGCGTTAAGTAACGAAGGCTTTGATCGGCTTCGACGCGCTTTCGCAAATAGCTCGACGAGATGGCAAGCGCGGGTACCTCCAAATACGTTACGTCAAACTTGTAAGGCGATTCCTCAAATGCCGCACGCGCGTGCGCAAGGTCGTATCCGGGGCGTGTCGCGCCAACCAGATGCGCCAGACGCGCGATCTTGCCCGCATCGCGCCACGTAACGATCTCCGCAATGGCATCCGCGCCGGTAATGAAATAGAACTCAACGTTCTTCGGATAAATGGCACTCAGCCGCTCAAGCGTCTCGGCGGTATAGGTTATGCCCTCGCGGTCCACCTCAAACCTGCTGGCAAGAAAATGCGGATTGTCGGAAGTGGCGAGCAACGTCATGGCATAGCGGTCTTCTCCCGACGTCACGCGCTTATGCTGCTTGAACGCAGGGCTCCCAGCCGGCATGAACACCACCACATCCAGGCCCAAATCATCGTATGCCTGCTCCGCCGCAACAAGATGGCCGTTATGTATGGGGTCAAACGTGCCGCCCATGATTCCCATCTTGTACGTTTCCCCGGGATCGCGGCCCAAGAGGGGAAGGTCACCGCGCTCCACCACGGCCTCGGCAATATGCAGCGCCTCTATCTCGTCCATGGGCCTCCCTTCGTCAGCAAGAACAAGCATAGCACGCTGCGCGAAAGTCTGCCATAAGGCCTCCGCACTCACGAACTGCACGCGGCCGTGCCTGGAATCTTAGAATACCAGCATCTCGTCGCGGTGTACGGCAGGTTGGTCTTGCTTGTCTGGGAGGAAGCGGCCGATAACGTCCAGCTTGAGCCCGCGAATGCGATCCATGTCATCGCTGCAATAGCGCGTAACACCACGTGCGATCTCGATGCCCGCACCATCCACGATGCTCACCACATCTCCTTCGCCAAACGTTCCCTTTGTGGAGCGCACCCCAACGGGAAGCAGGGAGGCGCCTTTATCCACAATCGCCTTGCAGGCACCGTCATCTACCGTAACCACGCCACGTGGCACCTCGGCAAGACCAATCCACAGCTTGCGGCCGCTCCCATGGCCCGGGATGTCGCTTTCAAAGCGCGTCCCCACCTCATCGCCACGCACTGCATCAACCAGTACGTGCTCACGACGACCGTGGCATATAACCATGGGGATTCCCGCCGCTATCATTGCGCGCGCGGCACGAACCTTCGACGCCATACCTCCCGTTCCCACCGATGAGCCTGCGCCTCCCGCCATGCTGGCCACCTCGCGATCAACCGCACGCACCTGCCGTATGAGCTCGGCGTCGCTGTTGGTAAGAGGGTCGGCCGTGTAGAGGCCGTCCACGTCCGATAGAACCACATACAGCGATGCCCCCACCAGTGCCGAAACTATGGCGCCAAGCATATCGTTATCGCCAAAGGCAAACTCTGCCACGCTCACGGTGTCGTTCTCGTTAACAACGGGGACGGCACCGAGCTCCAGCAGCCTGTCAAAGGTGTTTCGCGCATTGAGGTAGCCTTCGCGATCAACAACGTCGCGCCTCGTTAGAAGAACCTGGCCACAGGCGATGCCGAGTTTAGCCAGCTCTTTGGCATATGCCTCGGTTAAGGCGGCCTGGCCAGCCGCAGCGCAAGCTTGCAGTGAGGGGATGTCGCTAGGACGCGAAGAGAATCCCAGTCGCTCACGGCCGGCAGCGGCGGCGCCCGACGTCACGATGATCACCGGACGGCCTTGCTCATGAAGCTCGGCCACCTCAGAGCAAAGCTCGCGTATGTACTCATTGTCCACAGTGCCCTTGGAGGTCGTAAGCGTAGAGGAGCCGATCTTCACTACCACCAAGCCCTCAAACTGCTCACTCACCGACATGCGTCTCCCCCTCTTCCGTGGCAAGGTGATCCGACTCACCCTCATCCAACAACGGACCCTCGTCTACTTGGCCTGCGGCATGCGTCTGGTACGTGAAGGCAAAGCCCAGAATGCGGACCTCATCTCCTTCTCCGCATCCCGCCTTGGCAAGAATGTCCTCCAGCTTGAGACGGGCGAAGCGATGCTGCAAATAGTCAATGGCCTCGTCGTTCTCCCAGTCGGTTTGAACCACCATGCGCTCGATGTCCGTGCCGTGCACGCGCCATGCGCCGTCGTCCTCACGCGTAACGGTAATGCTTCGATCGCGCGCGGCGCGGCGACGCTCCCATACGGCCGCGAGGTCTTGCCTATGCTGCTCCTCGTCAAAGCTCGCGGCACTCCTCAGCTCGGCGACTTGTCGCGCAGTCTCCGAAACCAGTCGGTCTATGCCCTCGCCCGTCACGGCCGATATCGCGAAGAACGGGAGCCCGTCCTTCTCGACTTCCTCACGAAGCACCTCGATTGCAATGTCGGTATCGGGCATGTCGCATTTGTTGGCCACGACGATTTGGGGCCTCTCCGCAAGCTCTGAGGCATAGGCAGCCAGCTCGGCGTTGATGGTTCGATAGTCCTGCACCGGATCGCGGTCCTCAAATCCGCCAGTGAGGTCCACGAGATGCAATATCAATGCCGTTCGCTCGATGTGACGGAGGAACTGATGGCCGAGCCCCTTGCCAACGCTTGCCCCCTCAATAAGGCCAGGCACGTCTGCCGCCACGAACGAGCGGCCATCACGCGTGCGTACCACACCCAAATTGGGCACCAGCGTCGTAAAGGGATAGTCCGCCACCTTGGGACGCGCAGCGGAAATGCGTGCTATAAGAGAGCTCTTTCCCACAGAGGGCATGCCCACGAGCGCAACGTCGGCCATAAGCTTCATCTCGAGCTCGATCCAATGCTCAATGGCAGGTTCGCCCTTCTCCGCAAACGCGGGAGCACGTCGCACCGAGGTCACAAAGTGGATGTTGCCACGACCTCCCACCCCGCCGGGAGCCACCACCACGCGATCGCCAGGTTGCGTAAGGTCGGCGATCTCGTACATCGGCTTCTGCGTCTGAGGATCGAGCTCGCGCACAACCGTGCCCAGGGGCACGCGAAGAACGAGGTCCTTTCCATCGCGACCGCGCTTGCGCGCGCCTTGCCCATGGGTACCGCGCTCAGCCTTAAAGTGATGTTTGTATCGATAGTCGATAAGCGACGAGAGCTGCGGATCCGTTTGGACTATTACGCTCCCGCCGTTGCCGCCATCCCCTCCATCGGGACCGCCTTTGGGAACAAACGCCTCGCGCCTAAACGACATGCAACCTGCGCCACCATCGCCGCCACGCACGTTTATGTGCGACATGTCCGTGAACATGGACATCGAATCACCTCTTAGGAATCTCGTAAAGCATAACAGAAAGCCCCCAGCTTCCACTCCCTAAAGAATGAAAGCTGAAGGCTTTCGGTTGCTTTGCCAAACGAAGCGCCCTATGCCGTGGTGCGAACATGCACGTAGTGCTTGGCACCCTTGGTGAACTCCACCACACCGTCCTTGAGCGCAAACAGCGTGTCGTCCTTACCGCGACCGACGTTCTCGCCGGGAGTGATGTGCGTACCACGCTGACGAACGATAATCTGACCAGTCTTGATTGCCTGACCGCCGTAAATCTTGGTTCCAAGGCGCTGACCACGAGAGTCGCGACCGTTACGGGAGGAACCCAAGCCTTTCTTGTGAGCCATAGTGCTACCTGCCAATCTTCTCTTGAGCGTGCGCTCGGACTTTACCTACTCGGCATCCTCGATGGACGCGCTGGTGGCCGCCTCCTCAACAGGGAGCTCTACAATCTTGAGCTTCGTGAGATTCTGGCGATGGCCCTTGGTGCGACGATAGCGCTTGCGCTTCTTGAACTTGAAGACAATGACCTTCTGGCCCTTGTGCTGGTCCAAGACTTCGGCGATGACCTTCTTCCCCTCGAGATCAGATGCCTCGATGGTGCTGGTGGCTCCGTCGTTCAGCATCAGGACGTCAAGCTCTACCTTGTCGCCAGGCTGCGCGTCGAGCTTCTCGACGTCGATGACGTCGCCCTGGGCAACCTTGTACTGTTTGCCACCGGTGGAAACGATTGCGTACATGAAAACTCCTCATTGCTCGCATTGATGCAACAGCATTGTATTGTAACCTGCGGTAATGCCTGCGTCAACGACAAATAGAGCTTTATGGTGAATTTGCGGGAGACCTGATGGCTTATCTATGATGCAGGATGCGATCTCTTCGTGCTCAGACAGCGCTTTGCGAACTGCGCCGAAGAGATCGCATCCCGCATCACATGAAAAGTCTCGTACCTGTGCCTGCGACCTGCCTACGTGCGGCTCCGCGCTCGCTTCGCTCGCTCACTTCGTGAGTCGCTGCCTGCAGGCCTGCGCGGGTGCGGAGGCGCAGCCACCCTCCTTAGCGGTGCTTCTCTTACTCACCCCTTGTCATGGGGTCAATGAGGTAGCCGTCGTCTGCCAGGTGCCATTGGCCCATGCGGCATACGCGCAGCGGCGCAACCCCGCACACCGCGTTAACGAGGACGGCCGGCCGCAGTGAACCTTGGGAGCTGTGACGCGTCTGGAGCACGAGGTCTATCCCATTTGCCACGTCGCTTGCCTCACACGACACGAGCGTCTGCGCAAGCGATATGGAGCGCTCCTTTTCGCCACGCATGAACCGGAGCACGTCCTGTTCGCGCAGCTCCTGCACGCGTGCCGCGAATTCCTCCGCATCCATGGACAGTCCGCGAACGCACACCTTCCAGCGTGAGAAATCCGCCCATGCCTCAAGAGCGGGTACGCGACGGGGCAGGAGCATAGCTGCGTTTGGCGCAAGCGCCTTTGGCGACGCCAATCGCAGCGCCTCGAGGGCCTCTTGCTCGTCAAGAGGATCCGAGAGCAGGAGGTCATAGTACTCCCCTCTCGACGAGGCGCCCACCGGCAAGGCTTGCGAGAACTGTATGCGCATGCGACGTGCAAAGCCGTTGCCCACCTCAAACGGTACGCCAGATCGTCGTACGCTGCGCATGACGGTTTGCATAACCTCCAGATGGCCCAAATAGGCGAGTCGTCCGTCCTTTACGTAGCGAACTCGTAGTCTGCAAGCATTTGGCGGAAGCGTGCTCATGCGCGCTCACCCGCCAACACGTTCGAAACCCCAAGCGATGGGCAGACGCCGCATCCCGTACATGAGGTAAAGGTGCAATCGGGCGTCACCTCGGCACTCATGGCACGTCGCCACTCACGCTGCAGATAGCCCTTGGAGACCCCCGGAGACGTATGGTCCCAGGGCAGGCGCGCCTCGAGGTCGAACGTCTCGCACGCCACATCTTCCAAGTTCAGGCCAACCTCGGCAGCCGCTTGGTTCCAAGCATCAAAGTCAAACTGATCCGACCACGCGTCAAAGCGGCATCCAAGCCTCCAAGCGGCCAGTATTAGATCAAAGCCAGCACGCCCCATCTTCGACAGCACGCCCTCCACGAGCGAAGGCCACGATCCATGGTACGAAACGCGCAAGGCCCTATCGGTTGCCGCGTGCAGCATAAGCTGCTGGCGTCGATGTACCTCCTCCAACGGAAGTTGTCCCGCCCACTGGAACGGCGTATGGCATTTGGGCACGAACACCGCCACCGATATCGAGACACTTACCTTTGCGCGTGGTCCCAGAATCTCTCGCCCCATGCGCAAAACGTCCTCGGCAAGTCGAGGTATGCCCAAAAGGTCCTCGTCCGTCTCGGTGGGAAGGCCCATCATGAAATACAACTTCATGCGACGGTATCCAGACTTAAAAGCATTGGTAACCGCAAACTCCAGATCCCGCTCCGTCACGTTCTTGTTTATGACGTCGCGTAGACGTTGAGAGCCAGCCTCGGGAGCAAAGGTGAGGCCTGCCTTGCGAGACGAACCCACTGCCGTAGCCATCTCCACGCCAAAGCTATCCAGACGCTGAGAGGGAATGGATACCCGAACCCCCGCAGACGCGAGCTCCTCATTGAGGGTTCGAACCATGCGAGCGCATTGGGAATGGTCGGTGGTCGAAAGGGAGGTAAGCGCGCACTCATCAAAGCCGCTGGTTCGCAGCCCCTCTCTCACGGCAGGCACAACCTGTTCGAACGGTCGCTCGCGCACGGGGCGATACGTCATCCCCGCCTGACAGAACCTGCAACCCCGCGCGCAGCCACGCAAAACCTCAACGGCAAAGCGGTCCTGCACCACGCTCATGTATGGCACGATTCTTTGGACGGCGGGATCTGTTGAAGCAAGGTCGGGAATACAATGCTTGCGCACCATAGCAGGTGCGCCCGTGCCCTCCTTCGGTACGGCATAGCCCCAACGCGTGGAGGTCTTGTCCACAACGACGTCGTAGAGGGATGGCACGTACACGCCATCCAGCTGTGCCAGCCGCAGGAGGATCTGCCCACGCGACAACCCCTCGTCACGCGCATCGCGCACGCAACGCGCCATCTCCACCAAGGCACCTTCCCCATCACCAAGAAGGACGGCATCGAGCGCAGGGGCGAGCGGCTCGCAATTCCAAGCGGACGGACCGCCCGCAATCACAAGCGGGTCGTCTTCGTCGCGCTCGTCCGAGCGCAAGGCAATGCCCGCCAGGTCCAGCGCCTCAAGCACATTGGTGCACACCAGCTCATGAGCAAGCGTAAAGCCAACAATATCAAAAGAGGCCACGGGCGATGAGGTCTCCAGCGAGAGCATCGGCACACCATGCTCTCGCATGAGGTCCGCCATGTCTACCCACGGGAGATAGGCACGCTCGCACGAAAAGCCCTGTTGCGCATTGAGTTCGTCATACAAGATGGCCAAACCAAGGTTAGGCTGACCGACCTCGTACACATCGGCATAGATCAAACAGGTATGAAAGGGGCCATCCTGATCTTCGCATACGCCCCACTCGTGGTCCAAATAACGACTTGGCTTCTCAACCAAACCCAGCAGGGGCTCTATGTCGCCAAATCGATCCTCTCGCGCAAGTCTCATGCCGTGGCTACCGCCGAAGATGAGCGCTCGGGACTCTCGCCGGTGGGAGCCGCTGGCAGGGCTTCCGTAAAATGCGAGGCCAACATGCGTCCCGTCATAAGCGTTCCGAAGTATGCCACACCCACGCGTACGAAAATGCCGAGTGCGGGGACAAAGCGCGATATCAGGAGGGCGGCATCACGATATACAATACCCGCCGCGATAATGGTTATGACTTCGGGTATGCGCCCCAACGAAAGGCCATGCCCGTACGTGGCGGCGATGTCAAAGCCCAGATTAACCTGATTCATCGTCAACAGCATGCCAGCGCCGGGAATAAAGTCCGCAATGCTCATAAGAGCGTTTCGCGCGGCAACCTTACTTACCAATCGTGCCGTCGCAACGTCTCGGCAAAAGGCGAAGTTAGCTGCGCACGACACGAGCTTGTCGGTGGCGCCAAGTAGCGCGTTTGCAAAACGCTCAAGAAGCGGACCCGTTTCGGAGGCCACCACAGCAGTCGCAAACTGTTCGAGCTTGGCGGGCAAAGAGGCGTCGGGTATGTCCAGGCTGGACTCAGCAACAACGATCACATGCTGCCGCACTCCCACAAAAGAATGTATGGCACTGCGAATGGCATCCTCGGAATGGCCCGCGACTATGATTCCCACATCCGTACCAAAGACGGCAGGGTTGTCTGAAAGCGGCAACGCATCCACGACTGCGTCACGCTCGGGCACAAGAGCATCGCGAATCGCAAGCGCAAGCCAACGGGGACAGCTTGGATCCACATACACGGAGATGTGTATGTTCTCCTCCATGCTCTCTTCTGCCTCGCGCCCCATATTCACGACACCTCGCAACTGTTCCATGGATTTCTTTTTTGCCATGACTTCTCCTCACGGACGTACGACTTGTCCTACTCTACCCCAAAGGCGTCTGTTACGCCAATGTCGTGCCACCCCGCATGCGGCTCCGCGCTCGCTTCGCTCGCTCACTTCGTGAGTCGCCGCTTGCGGATCGGGTGCTATCGGCCAGCCACTGCGCCCATGCCACCCCGCATGCGGCTCCACGCTCGCTTCGCTCGCTCACTTCGTGAGTCGCCGCTTGCGGGGAGGCATGGGCGCAGGGATGCGAGCCGTCATGGTCGCATGGCTACGCGCTCACTTTCTTGCGATGACGCCACACCGATTGAACCATACCGGCCGCTATGAGCTGCGAGACCATGGAAGACGATCCAAAGCTAATGAAGGGAAGCGGGATGCCGGTAATGGGCATGATGCCTATGCACATGCCCACGTTCTGCATGAGCTGGAACGTCCACATGGCAGCCACACCCACGCAAACGAGCTTGGCATAGGGTTGTTCCACGCGAAGGGCCAAGCCCACGGTGGAGATTATCATCCACCCAAACATTATTAGCACGAACACCGACCCCAAAAAGCCGAACTCCTCGGCAAGGAGCGCAAACACGAAGTCGGTGTGAGCCTCAGGCAGGAAGCCGCTTCCTGCTTGGCTTGCGTTACCAATGCCCTTGCCGAAGAACCCACCAGACCCCACGGCAATCTTCGCCTGTTGAAGGTTGTATCCGTTGCCCGATGGGTCCACTGAAGGGTCAACAAACACAATAAGGCGGTTTAGCTGGTATTGTTTGAGGATGTGAGGCAACCCTTCGGTCATAGAGGTCGCCACCACGGCAAACGCCCCCACCACGATGATGGCAACGGTTATGAGCACCCACTTGCCCTTGGCTCCGCCGCACACAATAATGGCCGCGCCCAAAACCAACACGATAAGTCCCGTGCCAAGGTCGGGTTGGGTAAGGATCAGCACAAACGGAATACAAAGAATCCCACACAGCTTGAGATAGTCCCTCAGGGTGTCGATCTTGCCGTTGTAGCCTGCGGTAACCGACGCCATAAGAAGCACAGTGACCGGCTTCGCGAGCTCCGAGGGCTGAAATCTAAAACCAATGAGTGGAATCTGCACCCAACCGGTCATCCCCATCGTGTTGTACCCAAGGCCGGGGATGGAGGGCATGAGCATGAGGATGATGTCGAGTATCAAAAGAAATCGGGACTTGTTGGCAAACACTCCCACATCATAGCGCCACATGGCAACAGCCGCAGCCATGCCCAGCACGATACCCATCACGTGACGTGGAAACGACGCATCGGGCATCGTAAGCGATGCCGACCACATTACGAGCGAACCAAATAGCACAAGGGCGATGTTGGGAATGAGCTCCATAAGATAGACCTTGCTCAGGTAACCTTTTCGCTGGAATTGCGAGGAACCAAGCTTGGAGAGGTCGATGCCCAGCCTCGAAAGCACTATGTCCACAAAGCTCTGGGGCTCGCCGTCTCGTATTCCCTGATCGGATGCCATCTGTCTCGCCTCCCTAGTCTCCCACGCTCTCCACGCCCGTTATGGCGTAGGGAACCTCGTCCGGCACACCATACAGCGCACCCAAAATGTCACGGTTCGCAAACAGTGCGGAGCTGTTTGCCCACGTCGCCTCTTCCAGGGTTACCGCCACGCAGTACTTGGGATCGTTCTCAGGCGCAAAGGTAATAAACCAAGCGGTTGGGTTGTGACCGGCACGCTCTCCCGTGCCCGACTTGCCCGCAACGCGAACCGGCAGCGACGTAAAGTGCTGGGCGATGTATTCCGCCTCTTCGTATATCACGCCCACCAGGCCGTCGTGAATGAGGCTGCAGTGTTTCTCCTCCTCTTTCACCTCGCGCAGCACCTGCGGCTCGTAATCCACCACCGAGCCGGTGCCGGTGCGAGCTTGAACGCTCTTAAGCACGTGGGGGCGCCATTGCATGCCATTGTTTGCCACGCCCGCATAGGCACACGCCATCTGTATGGGAGTCACCAACAGGTCGCCCTGGCCGATTGCGAGGTTGGTAAAGTCGCCGCCCTTCCACTGGCGATCCAAGTCGGCAGCGCTGGTGTAGTAGTTCCATTTCCAGTCGGCATCGGGAATGCGTCCCTGGCTCTCCCCTGGCAAGTCGATGCCCGTCTTTTGGGCCAAGCCCCAATCGCGGAGCTTGGCTTGAAACGCCTCGGGATTGTCCGACTCGTAAAAACCCTTGCCAATTTCGTAGAACACAACGTCGCAGGAGTACGTTATGCCCGTACGCAGGTTCATCCTCCCGTGGCCCTTATGCTCCCAGCAATATTGACCCGAGGCCTCGCCAAAGCCCGTCCACCATCCGGTGCAATTATATTCGCTCGACTCGTTAGCAATCCCGTTGTCAAATGCCGCAAACGCCGAGAAGGGCTTAATGGTAGACGCAGAAGGGTACTGACCCGCTATGGCGCGGTTCATCATGGGGTTGCCGCTCTCCTCCGATTGCAGCTTGTTCCAGTCGTCGTTGGATATGCCTCCCACGAATATGTTGGGAGAGTAGGTGGGACAGCTTGCCATGGCAAGGATCTCGCCGTTGGTCACGTCCATCACGATGGCCGAGCCAGCCTTGCACTCCTTGCTCACCGAATTCCTTATTTTGTCGATTATGTTTTGAAGGGCCTCTTCGGCCGCTTGCTGCAGCTGCGCGTCAATAGTGAGGACAATGTCGGACCCACTCTGCGGCTCCACCGATGTGGAGTACTCCAACACCGAACCGTTGGCGTCAACGTACACCTGCCGCTCTCCTCGGATGCCCTGCAATATGTTCTCGTACTCAAACTCCACGCCCGCCTGCCCCACGGTATCGCCGGTCTCGTATACGATGGACCCTTCGTCCGCGGACTTGGCGCTCTCTTCCAGCTGCTCCTTTGTGACGGTGCCCGTATATCCCACCACATGTGCTGCCAGACTTCCATACGGATACGAGCGGGCGCTTCGCTCCTCTACGGTAATGCCCTCAAAGAGGTAGGGGTGCTCGCCTATAAAGGCCACCACGCGACGGGACACGTCGGAGGCAACGGTGCGATCGGATTGCGCCCCCTCGCTCTGGTCTTGAATCTTGCGACGAACGGCGGCTGCCGGCATCCCTATGAGATTTCCGAGCAACTGGACCTCAATGCTGTTTTCTGCGACCTCCGGCTTGGCGATTATCGTAATGCTCGGTCGATTGCCCACGATCTCGTTGCCGCTGCGATCCAGGATGCGACCACGCTGCGCAGCAAGCGATATGGTACGCGTACGATTGGACTCAGCCTGTTGTTGGTAGTCGTCCTTCGAGACGAGCTGCATGGACCACAGCTTTGCGATGAGGCCAAGGACCACCGTCGACGAGACGAGACCAAGTCCGAGCAGACGGGCGCGAACGGTGCGCTCGGCCGACGAGTCTTTGCCGCCGTCAGCCCGAGGGACCTGTCCGCCGATGTCAAACTGGAGCTTTTCGTCACCGCGATTGTAGAACACGTACAGCACAACAAGCGCTAGCACGAGCAGCACGAGCAGCACGATGATAATGGTAGAGAGGCTCATGGGGTTGTGCCTCCCCTAAAGGTTCCTCGTGTCGTAATGGCTCTCACGCAAGCCCGTCGCCTTGCCTCCGGCATGCTTTGCCCTACCAGACGCAGTATTGCGGACTTGGAAGTAGGCGAAGGGCAAAAAGGCCACGTACGTAAGGGCAAAGGTGGGCAGGATGCGCAAAAACAGCAAATCTACGACACCCGCAGATGAGCCAAGCATGTACATCGCAAGGTGATAGACGCTTATTACCACGAGCGACGCCACGCCAAACGTGGAAAGCGATGACACAAATCCATCGGAGAATCGATTGCGCTCCTCTATGCCCAAGGCATAGCCAAGCAGCGTGAGCAAACCCGCCATAAGGCCCACGGGGCCAGTGGAGAGGAGGTCAAACAAAAATCCTGCCACAAAGCCAGCGATTACCGCGCTCTTACCGCCAGTCGACAATGCATAGACTCCCACGAATACCAATGCAAAGTTTATGCGACCGTTGCCCATGCCAATGTTTGGCGAGAGCACAACCTGCAACAGAAGACAGCCAACGGCAAAGACGATGGTCCCGCGCCGACTCTTATGCGTGTCGTTTACCTGCACGGCTATCCCACCCTTCCCGACGTATCGTGCGGCGACGTGTATCCCTGTGCCTCATCTGAGCCCTCGGAGCCATCCGTCCTGCCAGACTCGCCGCTCGTCTGCGCGCTGCTCGAGCTCGAGCTGCGCGCAGACGAGCTGCTACCATTGACCCTGGAATCATTTGTTGAGGAGCTGGCCGATCCCTGATCCTCGTTTTCGGAGGTCCCGTTAGGCTTGGCTTGATCGGAGTCGCCCTTGTCCTCACCCCGTTTGTCCTGTGCTTCTACGCGCTGACCCGACGCGGCCTCGAGGTCTGCCGCATCTGCGGCGGCGATGTCTTCGGCCGTTGCCTCTTGCTCCTCGGTGAGCGAGGTAACAACCAGCACTTCCTCGAGGTTGGCAACCGTCGTAAAGGGCTCAACCACAATAGTGTAGTACGTGGACCCCGGCGAGCTCTCGACGCTCGACACTTTGCCCAACGGCAATCCTTTGGGAAACACACCGCCCAATCCGCTCGTCACAAGGACGTCGCCTGGATTCACCGCGTTGTCGGTACGTATGAACGAAAGGTAGATGGTTCCGTCGGGCGACCCGCGCAACATGCCCTGAGCTCGACTCGACTGTATCATTGCCGAGACCGACGAACTCTCGTCCGAGAGCAACCGCACCGTAGAGGTGGTTGCCGCGCTCGATATAACCTGACCCACAGCGCCCTTGCTGTTTACCACGGGCATTCCTACCCCAATGCCAGACGCCGAGCCCTTGTCTATGGTTGCAGACGACGTCCAGGAATCGGTAGAGCCCGCTATCACGCGAGCCGCCGTAGACTGCAGATTGTACGAGCTCTTTAGATCAAGCAACTCTTGGAGCTGCCGTGCCGTTATCTCGGCCTCCTCTAGCTCGACGTTTCGCGCAGAGAGCCTCTCGTTTTCCGCCTTGAGGTCCGAAAGCGTCTTTTCCTCGGCCGTAAGATTTCGCACAATGTTACCCATGCCCGAAAAGGGAGCGCACACTGCGGCCCCTGCCATGCGTAACGGTGACACAACGGTTTGGACAACGCCACGCGCGGATGAGAAGAAGCCGTTTCCGTCTTCACGCACGCTTATGGTAAAGACAACGAGGGAAATCACCACGAATATGATGGTTACCAAGCCAGCGCCACTGCCCGCGTCACCGCGACGTAGCTTAGATGTTGAGGGCCGATTGCGCGCGCTCGGCATGGAAGGCATCTTGGGCATAGGTCTTGGCTCCTAAAGGCCAGCACTCTGGACAAAACCTCCGGACAGCGCATTGGCCTCCAGGACACGAGCGCAGCCGTTCACGACGTTCTCCAGCGCTGTGGGACTCACGTTTACCGGCACACCCGTCTCCTCGCGCAGCCGCTGGTCCAACCCTCTTAAATAGGCACCGCCACCCGTGAGCAGTATTCCGTAATACATAAGGTCGCTCGCCAAATCGGGAGGCGTGGCATCCAATGCGTCCTTAACCGCCTTAGTCACCTCGTCCAGCGGCTTGTCGAGCGCGCGACGAATCTCCTCGCTCTCAATGCGCACCGTCTTTGGCATACCGCTCATAACATCGCGGCCGTTTACCTCCACATCGAGCTCTTCCAGCAGTGGCGCCGCAGACCCAACCTTGATCTTGATGTCCTCGGCCGTTCTTTCGCCAATGGAAAGCTTGTACACATCACGTACGTGCTCAAGAATCGTCTGGTCGAATTCGTCGCCTGCGGTACGTATGGATTTCGAGACCACGATACCGCCCATTGCGATTACGGCCACCTCGGTGGTACCGCCACCGATGTCTACAACCATGGAGCCTGTAGGATCCTCGATGGGAAGATCTGCGCCAATCGCCGCTGCCATGGGCTCCTCAATAAGGAATGCCTGACGCGCACCAGCCTGGATGGTCGCCTCAAAGACGGCACGCTTCTCCACGGAGGTGACGCCCGAAGGAACGCACACCACTACACGCGGTCGCGGCGTCCACGGATACTGCCTCTCGCGCGACTTCTCAATAAAGTAGCGAAGCATGACCTCGGTGACGTCGAAGTCAGCGATCACTCCGTCTTTGAGCGGTCGCTCGGCGATTATTGAACCAGGCGTACGACCTATCATGCGCTTTGCATCGGCGCCAACCGCCAACACGCGATCCTCTGCCTTGTCAATGGCAACAACCGAGGGTTCGTTGAGCACGATACCTCTGCCTCGGGCAGACACAAGCGTGTTGGCGGTGCCCAAATCGATTGCGAGGTCACCACCATACTCGCTAAACAATGAGTCAAAGAACGCCATTTCTTCCAATCCTTCGTACTAGTGCTGCGTGCGGAAGAACGCCAATAATTAGCCTTGGGGAACCTCTCCCTCAGTCGAGGCAGCCTCGTCTCCTGCCGGTGCCTCCTCTTGTGCGGGTGCCTCTTCGGCAGGTTGCGCACTCGAGCTCGAGCTGCTTGCGCTCGAGCTGCTTGCGCTCGAGCTGCTTGCGCTCGAGCTGCTCGACGATAGCGCAGCGTTGTCGGTAGAGACGAAGGCAGGCTCAAGGCTGCTAACCTTCCAGCCAATTCCATCGCGAACGAGCTTGATCGTATAGCTACGCTCCCCACCCTCAGCAAGCGTGGCGGTAACACGCACTTCGGAATTGCTGGTGGACCGGTCTACGCCACTGATCGAAACCTTCGCATTCTTGGGAACGAGCGCCTCGATCTGCTTACGCTCGTTATCGCCAAGGGAACCCGAGATGTAGCGGTCGAGGCTATCGCCCTTGGTGCGCGACTCAAACATGCCCTGTACCACAGACTCCTGCATAGGCCAGCCAAAGCCCATGTAGTATGCCACGCCGCCGGCAGCGCCGAGCAAGAGCAGGATGACGAGCAAGACAATAACGACTTTTCCACCGCGACGGCGACCCTTTCGATCGTCGTTCACGATCTCCTCCTCGCTAATGGAGAAGAAGCCCGTGTCCTCAGGGCTTGGCATGAGGTTGCCCGAAGTCTCACCGGTGGGATCGAGCGGATCCACAGGATACTGCCCGTAACCAGCCGCAGCCAAGAAGTCATCGGTATCCGAGGTACGACGCTCACCCGCGCGAGCGGCAACGGCATTGCGCGCGGCATCATAGGATGCCTGAGCCTCTGCCGAAAGCGTATAGGTTCCATCGGCCACAGCATGATCGAAGGCATCCACGGCCTCACTCATGCGGTTGGTCGCAACGTAGGCAAGAGCGAGGTCGCAATAGATCGCGTTCTGCGCCTGCGCACTCGAGGAGAAGTCAAGCGCGGTGCGATAGGACTCCACGGCATCCGCAGGCCGTCCGAGTTCCATGAAACAGCCACCCAGCTTGCGTAGCGACACACTTGGATCGGGGTTAGACTCGTCGATGGCGGCGTTTCTAAAGGCGATGCCCGCGCTACGGGTATCGCCCATGGCGCGATAGGCGCCACCCATGGCCATATACGCCTTATAGGGCGTGCGATATGAGGCGTCCTGCGTAGCGGCGTTAAGCGCTTCCACGGCCTCGTCGAGGCGACCGCAAGCCACCAGCGCGCGACCGCGGTTGGTATTGAGCGCGCCTACGTTCCCATAGGATGTGTCGCTTAGCGCCTCGGCGTAGGCCTGCGCCGCTTCGTCGTAGCGATTCGTCTGCATGAGGGCATTGCCCCTGAGGTGATCCACACGGCCAGACAGCTCTCCGGCATCCTTCGCCTGCCCCAGCAGTGAGGCAGCATTTGCCCAATCCCCTGCCTGATACGCTGCATAGCCTGACTCAAATAACTGCTGATTCACAATTGCTCCTCGTTGCCTCTACTGCTCTTCCTGATGCTCGATAGTTACCGACTCGAGCACATCGCCAACGCGCAGCGACGCGATGACATCCATACCTTCGAGGGTCGAGCCAAATACGGTGTAGCCCGAATCCAACCCATGTTGGGGTCCCAAACAAAAGTAGAACTGCGATCCCGCCGAATTAGGATCCTGCGAACGCGCCATAGCCAACGCACCGTCCTCATGGCTGTTGCGTGGATTCGTGGTGAACTCCTCACGAATCCTGTAGCCAGGGCCACCTGTTCCCGGCATACCCTTTGGACCTCGCTTTTGCGCCACCACATCCTGTGGCAGCATGTCGCGCGTGTTGGGATCACCGCCCTGAATAACAAAGCCAGGCACGTAGCGATGGAACTTGGTCCCATCATAGAACCTAGACTGAGCCAATTCGCAGAAGTTGCTCACGTGAATGGGCGCGCCCGCCCCGTCGAGCCTCACTCGAATGGTCCCGCGCGAGGTCTTAAGAACTGCGACCTCGTCTCCGCGCACATCATACGCGGGTTCGCGCAACTTCTCGCCAAAGAGCCCCATTCCGACCTCCTATATAAAGCCAATACACGGAGTAGATTCTAACAGGATGAAGGCATTTTCACACTCATCTCACACGACTATTATTGCAAATGCCGCAAAGTAACACGCTCCAGGCTCAACCATAACGCGTACCTCACTGTTTGCGCAACTATTCACACCCCATGACAGCGCCCCGCCCGCCTGCGGCTCCGCGCCCGCTTCGCTCGCTCACTTCGTGAGTCGCCGCAGGCGGGGCGGCACGGGAGAGGGCGTGATCCTGTTTATGACGCATATGCATTTTGAAAAAGCTCGTACCACTCGTCAAAGCCGCGAGATCCGGCGCTGCCGCGCAAAATCGCGTTGGCCCGCACCATTTGGTCTGGCGATCCCGCATCCTGGCTGGCCGCAGACCAAGCGTTTGCAAGAACGTCTACCGCGCCACGCAAATAGCCCACAAGAACCAAGATCTTCTCTTTTCGCTCTTTTTGCGCGCTGTCAAGCGATAGGCCCTCCAGCTGCGACTTTGCATCATCCAGCTTTCGCTGCATTTGAGCTACCTGCTCGCCCGCCGCATCGTCGTAAAGGTATTGCTTGCTCCCGGTAGATCCGGTAGACACAAGCAAATCGCGGGACTCCTTGGCTTCGTTCGCTATCGTTTCCAAGCGCGCGTAGATTTCGTTCATCGCGCTTTCCATTTCGCTGACCAACGCCTTGCGCTCCTCTTCCTCTTTAAGATCCTGGGAGCTCAGATGGGTCTTCTCGCCTGGAAAGCCCTCCATAGAGGTATCGGCATCCTTCATCGCATGGGTTTTGTAGGCATCTGGGTCCCATGGCCTGGTTATGTAGAGCGACACGCCGCCAACCAGCAGGATGGCGGCAAGCGCCGAGACCAACATGAGGCGATTGCGACGGCGACGCTCTTCGGCGCTAACCTTTTTGTCGCCTGTCTCTGGTGCTGGCGGAATGGCGCTATTGAGCTCAGGCTCCTGCTGGCCTTCCTTTTTCGCGTCGTAGACGGGACGCACCGAGAACCGCTCACGCTGTTCCTCGTCAAAGGCGCCCTCCACCGGCATACCGCACTCGGGACAGGCCTTGTTGCCAGCCGGTATGGGAGATCCGCAGCTCTCGCACCATCGCACGTCCTCCTCCACGTCCATGGTCGGACCGCTACCGAGGCGATGCCTACACGCAGGGCACACCTCGGTATTGGGGTCCTCTATGTGCGTGCCGCAGTTTGGGCAGGCAACGGACATCTTATTCCGCCAGCCCGTCAAGTACGTACGGAAGAATGCCTCCTGCCTCCATGAAGGCTTGCTCCATGGGCGTATCTATGCGCACCTTGCAGTCAAAGGCAACGTCGCCTTGAGCGCCATGCGCCACTACGTGCGCCAAACTCTCGTCCAGCACCGTAATGTCATATGTCTCGGTGCCATCAAGGCCCAGTGACGCAGCGCTCTGGCCCTCCATGAACTCCAGCGGCAGCACGCCCATTTGCACCAGATTGGAACGGTGTATGCGCTCGAAACTCTCGGCTATCACCACGCGGATGCCCAGAAGGGCCGGGCCCTTGCCAGCCCAGTCACGACTTGAGCCCGATCCATAGAGCTTGCCGGCTATGCCAAGAAGGGGCACTCCCTCGTTCGCATAATGCATTGCCGCATCGTAGACGCTCGTGAGCTCATCGTCCAAAAGGTCGCGTGTCCAACCGCCGTTGCGTCCCTCGGCGAGGATGTTTTGCAGACGCACGTTGGCAAAGGTCCCGCGCATCATGACCTCGTGATTGCCGCGACGGCTGCCGTAGGTGTTGTAGTCTTTTTTGTCAACACCATGCTCATGCAGGTATTGAGCCGCCGGAGAGTCGTCGGCAATGCTACCAGCAGGGGAAATGTGGTCGGTTGTTACGAAATCGCCCACAAACACCAGCGCGCGAGCGCCGCTTACGCCAAAGTCGTCTCGCCTTTCCGCCTGCTCGAAATACGGCGGACGGCGCACGTAGGTGGAGGCCTCGTCCCAGGCAAAGGTGTTCGACTCGTCAGACTCGATTGCCTGCCACGCCGCCGAACCCGCATAGAGGTCCTTGGACCCCGCCTCAAACAAATCGGCATTCAAGACCTCACGCAACACCGCGTCTATCTCGTCGCTCGTGGGAAGCAGATCGCTCAGCATTACCGGTTTTCCCTCGCGGTCGAGTCCCACGGACTCTGAGGAGAGGTCCACGTCCGTGGTACCCACCAATGCATAGGCAACCACCAACGCCGGCTGGCATAGGAAGTTTTGCGCAACGTCGGCAGAGATGCGCCCATCGAAGTTGCGGTTGCCCGAAAGAACGCTGGTTAGCTCCATCCGCTGGGCGAGCTCGTGAAGCGCCGGATGGATGTCGCCCGAGTTCCCAATGCAGCTCATGCACCCAAATCCGCAGGTGTAGAAGCCAAGCTTGAACAACGGCTCCGTAAGGCCTGCGCGCTCGAGCAACAACTCGGTGGCACGGCTACCGGGCGCGAGTATGCGCTTGACCCATGGCTTGGCCTCAAGACCGCGCTCCACGGCCTTCCGAGCGCAGAGGCCCGCCGCCACCATCATGGCAGGATCGGTTGCCGTCGTGCAGCTCGTAATGGCCGCGATTGCCATGGTGCCATGACCCAACTCATAGGTATTGTCGCCACACCTCACAGAAAAGCGTTCGCCAAGGTCGGAATGGCCATGCTCAGCACATACGGAGCGGAAGCGGTCCTTGAGCCCTGCGGGAGTCACGTAGTTGTGAGGACGCGAAGGTCCGGCAAGGCAGGTGGTCACCTGCGAAAGGTCGAGTTCGAGCGTACGCGCGTAGGTTCTTCCCGCAACCTCGCCATATACACCCTGCGCCTTGGCAAAGGCGCGCGCAAAGGCAACCTCGGTCTCGTTGCGGCCCGTAAGCTCGAGGTAGTCGCACACCACGTCATCCACTGGGAAGAGTGTGGTCGTGGCGCCGTATTCGGGCGTCATGTTCGCCACGGCTGCTCGCTGCGTTGCCGTAAGGGACGCCACGCCGGACCCCGTGACTTCCACCAACGTGCCCACGACCCCAGCCTCACGCAAAAGCTTGCACACCGTAAGCGCAAGGTCCATGCCAGATATGCCGTTGGAGAGGCTTCCCGTAAGGCGAAGTTCAACCACGGGAGGGACGAGCATAGAGATGGACTGGCCAAGCGCGGCGGCCTCCGCCTCGATGCCACCCACGCCCCAGCCAAGGACGCCAAGGCCGTTTGCCGTGGTAGTGTGGGAGTCCGTGCCAACAAGCGTGTCGAAGCAGGCCACATCGGTGCCCGCGGGCGCCAGCGCATCGCGCGTCACCACACTGCAGAACCGCTCGATGTTGAGTTGGTGACAGATGCCGCCACCTGGCGGAACTATCTCCACGTTGTCAAACGACTTTTGAGCCCACTTTAGGAATGCAAAGCGCTCGCGGTTGCGCTCAGCCTCAAGCAGCTCGTTCTTCTGGGCCGCATCGCATGACCCCGTGCAGTCCGCAATAACGGAATGGTCGATTACCAACGTGCAGGGAATGCGAGGGTTTACCTTGTTCGGGTCTCCGCCGCGCGCCACCATGGCATCACGCATGGCGGCAAAGTCAACGAACACGGGAACGCCCGTAAAGTCTTGGAACAGAACGCGAGCGGGCATGAACTCGATCTCCTCGCCCTGACTCCCGCTGCGGCCAGCCTCAACTACGCGACGCGCCGCCTCAACGGCCGACTCGTCGTCCCTTGCGTTGCGCACGACGTTTTCCAACAGCACAACAAGAGCGCGAGGCAACTCGCTCGCTCCCGGAATGCCCGACACGTCGTAATACAGGCGGGTCGTTCCACCCGCGCTCAGTTTTGCTGGGACGCGTGCCGCGCGCACGGCTGCTTCAAATGTTTCGTTACTCATACCCTCTCCTCCAGCTTAGCCACAATGTTTGCGACGGGATCCGACTTGCCATCTCCACCGTCCAAGCGAGCATACAAATATAGGAAGAGCGCAAGCGAAAGCGCTCCAACCACAAAAAGGAATATGATCATGGGACTCGTCATGGGCGCGAGCTTGAAGAATTCCCTAAACAGGATGCTACCACCCAAGAGCAATGCCACCACGCTCACAATGAGGGCCCCACGCAACGGCGTGAGTGGCAGAGAGATCTTTACGATCAGAGCCGTGCCAATGATGCCCACAAGGAACATGGATAGGGTCGACGCCTCGGAAAATTCGAGTCCAAACGCCCGCTCGCACACCTGGACGCCAACAAGGGCCACCACGATGGCCGCCGAGGCCGGCAACGAGCGTCTGAGCACGTTTGCGAGGAAGTTGCCCTTCACGCGCTCGTGGTTGGGCTCGAGCGCCAAGACGAACGACGGCCAACCAATTACGGAGGATGAAAGCAACGTCATCTGAATGGGAATGAACGGGTACGGTGGCAGGAATATGCACACCAACGCCAGCACCGCCGAGAAGACCGTCTTCACCAGAAAGAGCGATGCCGAGCGCTGCAAATTGTTTATCGAACGCCTGCCCTCGTCCACAACCTCAGGCATATGGGCAAAGTCGTTGTCGGCGAGCACGATCTCGGCCACGTTTCGTGCGGCGGCAGACCCCGCCGCCATGGCCACCGAGCAGTCTGCCTCCTTGAGTGCCAGCACGTCGTTTACGCCATCGCCCGTCATGGCCACCACGTGCCCATCCGAGTGAAGGGCACGCACGAGACTGCGCTTCTGCTGTGGCGTCACACGGCCGAATACGGTCTTGGTGCGCGCCGCCTCCAAGAGCTCCTCATCCGTAACGAGCGTGGTGGCATCAACGTAATCCTTTGCGCCCGCTATGCCCACGCCATTGGCAATCGCCGAAACCGTGGCAGGGTCATCACCAGAGATTACCTTGAGATTTACACCCTGAGCCTTAAAGAAGTCTATGGTCTCGGGCGCGGAGGCGCGCACCTCGTCGCTTATGCCCAAATACCCGAGCACAATAGGCTCCCCCACGATCTCGTTCTTCTGGCCGAACTCCGAAACCTCCGCAACCGTAAGCACGCGCTCGGTCGGCGCAAACGAGCGAACCTCCGATTCGTAGCGCGCAAAGAGGTCGCCAAGAACAAACTGCGCGGCGCCAACCACTATGCACCGACCGTCCTTGGTAACGCAGCCCGAATACTTACGGGCGCTGGAAAAGGGCACCTCACGTGCAATGGGATAGGACTCGAAGCCCATCTCGTCCGCATAGGCAAGAATGGCTAGGGCCGTCTCGTTGGCGTCCTCACCATTGGCCGACATAACCGTGGTCGCGCAGCGAAGCAGATCGTGCGACTTATCGTCGTCGTAAGGTGAGTCGCCCGACGCACGCACTGCGGTGACTTCCATCTTTCCACTGGTAATGGTACCCGTCTTGTCCAGGCAAAGGGTATCCACACGAGCGAGCGTCTCCACGCAGTACTGCTGCTGCACCAACACCTTGCGAGCACCCAGGCGTGTGGTCGCTATGGCAAAGACACTTGACGTAAGCAGCACCAAACCCTGGGGAATCATGCCCACCACGGCGGCCACCGTAGACAGGATCGCGTCGTTGAAGGACGTTCCCTCCATAAACGCGGTGCGCAAGAAGAGCCCCACGCCCAGCGGGACCAAGGCAATGGTGGCATATTTTATAATCATGTTGAGCGTGGACAGAATCTCGGACGACACCGCCTTTACATAGCGGGCTTCCGCGTTGATCTTTGCCGCATAGCCGTCCAAACCCACGCGCGACACGCGAGCGGTTACCGCACCCGCCACGATGAAACTGCCCGAGAAGAGCTCGTCTCCCGGACGCTTTTCAATATGGTTGCTCTCGCCCGTAAGCAGGCTCTCGTCCACCGCCGGCCCGCCCTTTATAACGATGGCGTCGGCAGGCACCTGGTCGCCATGCGAAAGCACATACAGGTCGTCCAGGACGAGGTCGTCCACGCTGACCTCCTGCTCCGCTCCGTCGCGAATCACGCGGACCTTGCTCGCCGTTACGATGGAGAGCTGGTCAACCATGCGCTTGGCGCGAACCTCCTGTACGACACCCACCACGAGATTGATGACTACGACCAGCATGAAGGTCATGTTGCGATACTGGCCCGTAACCGCAACCAAGATCGCCAATGCTATGTTCACAAAGTTGAAAAGCGTTAGCGCATGCTCGCGGAGAATCTGACCCACGCTCTTGGTCTTTACGTCGGTGTTTGCGTTGGTTTTGCCCTGCGCCACGCGCTCGGCCACCTCTGCGCTGGTTAACCCCTGCAAGTCTGTTGCGTCCAATGCTACCTCACTCATATAAAACTACCCATCCAAAGCCATGCGACAACAATGTCTAGCCACGCTATTGTACAGGTTCGCAACGTTGGGCAACGGGCGAATTTATACTCATGTTTTGGGCAGTTGGGCAGGGAGGCCTATGGCCCCGCGCCTCCCCGCATGCGGCTCCGCGCTCGCTTCG
>JAFWKQ010000006.1 GCA_017545665.1 Atopobiaceae bacterium | reverse complement strand
TGCGGCTCCGCGCTCGCTTCGCTCGCTCACTTCGTGAGTCGCCGCCCGCGGGGCGGCGTGGGAGGGTGCCTGGGCGGCTCTGACGCCTCCACACAAACGCTCGTGCTTCGTTTTGCCTGTTCAGAGGCGCGAATCAGCACATATGCTAAACGAGCTTTACTAAGCGCACTACCGTACCGCAGCCAAAGCGACGTTCTTGTATGCTCACCGAATCCACCAGCAGCTGCATGAGCTTTATGCCCCTGCCTCGCTCCTCGTCTTCCTGCGGCACATGAGCTTCGGCCTTTTGTATGTCAAATCCTTCGCCACAATCGCTTACCTCAATAACCATCCGATCGGGATACCCGCTTACCGTAGCGAGTATTCCCTCTCCGCAAGTATGGTCCGCTGCATTTCCCAATGCTTCGCCAGCGGCCAGCGTGAGGTCAAACACGGCGTCATGGGAGAACGACAATTGCCCCGCAAGCTGTTCGATACGCACGCGAGTGGCATGGAGATCGTCTGCATCCACTGGCAGGCTCGTGCGCCAGAGCGGTTGGACTGCAGGATCTAGCTCAGTCACTTCCCGCTTGCTCCCCGCAGCGCTCACGGGAACATAATCCACCATACGCGCAATCTTGAGTGCACGAAGCACGTCAGGCGTCACGTTTACCAGCGAGAGTAGGCCCTCCTGCTCTCGCATGCGTCGTATGGTGCTAAACAAAACCGCCATGCCAGCAGAGTCAACAAAAGACACATCGGCCATATTGAGGATGATGCGTCTGCTGCCCTGCTGCACAAGACGTTCCAGAGTAGCCTTTAGCGCAGGCGCCGTGCGCACGCAAAGGTCTCCCGAAAGCGGTACGAGTACTATGTCGTGTTCGTGTGACATGTAGTCCTTGTTCCCAATTTGGTCTTCTGCCATGCACGACAACAAGACTTTTTTGCAATAGAGAACAAAACAATGGGTAAATGGCTCTCGTTAAAGGGCAAAGTACCTCAATCCGCCCAAAAGACTCGTCATCTACAAGGACGTACCCACCTCATCGAGGCGAAGTACCACTAAGGCCACGTCGTCTTCCAGACTTCCGCCGGCAAACGACGCCACGGCACCCACGATGCGATCGCACAATCCCTGGTAACCAACGGCACTCTCACGTGATACCACCTCACGCAGGCCATCCTCGCCAAAAAACGCGCCCTCCTTGTTTCGTGCCTCCGTAACGCCATCGGTATAGAGCAACAGCGTGTCCCCGTTCTCCAGCGCCACTTCGCCATTCGAATAGCGCATGTTGGCAAACGCTCCCACCACGCCTGACTGCACGTCGAGAGAGGTAAGTTCACCCGTGCGCGCTCGCACCATTAACGCGGGTGGGTGACCGGCAGAGCAATAGGTCAGCACGCCCTTTGGCAAATCGATCACACCCACAAACAGCGTCGCAAAGGTTTCCAAACGAGAAAAGCCGAGCAGGAAGTCATTGAGCAGCGATACCATGCGCGCAGGTGTAAGACCCTCCCACGCGTAGGCGCTCAGCGCCGTCTTAACAGCCGACGAAACCGAAGCCGCTTCCACGCCCTTGCCCGAAACGTCGCCCATAACCACACAGGCATGTCGGTCGGGCAGTCGCACCAGGTCATAGAAGTCGCCACCCACGTAGGCCGCTTCGGTAGCGGAGGAGTACACGCTCTGCGTGGACAGGCCGTCCACCCGTTGGAGCTCGTTGCGCATACCACGCTGCAGCGCCTGCGATATGCGCGTGTCTCGCTTGCGCGTCCGCTCGCCCTCCTCGACTTCGAGCACATCCTCGGCCAAGCGTCTTACAAATGACTTGTCACTCTCCTCAAAAGGCTCTTCCTTGGAGTCCTTGAGGAGCAAGAATCCGCGCTGGGCACCTTCGAGCTGGCCAAGTTGCACGTAAAGACCCTGCGTCGGCTCACCCAATCGCTCAAGCCAGAGGCAAAGGCCCTCGACTTGGGATACATCCAGAACCATCGGTAGCCTCTCGTCCTCCATTGTATGAAGCATCCCCGTTGGAACCGTTTGCATATCCCCTTCCGCAAAGGAGCAAACGGTTGTCCTTTGGTGCACATTGCCCACCAGGGAAGCGCATGTGGACTCAATGGCCGAGGCCGCATCCAAAAACACGGACTCAACGAGCTTTGCATCGAGCTTTGGGCTCGTAAGAAGGCGCTCGCGCAATTCCGATGCCAATGAGTCAAGGTGCTCGGCGTGCTGTGCCCTCATGGCGGCAAACGCACCTGCCAACTGCACCGACAAATACTCGGCGACGGCGTCAAGTAGCGCCAGGTCATCCTTCCGAAGCTTGCGTGCGTGACGCCATCCCACAATGAGCAACGCGATCATCTGCCCCCCGAACCATATGGGAACAGTCACAAAGCAAAGAAAGGGCGGTAGCGAGACCGTGCTAATGGATATCGATGCTCCAGTGTCCTCACAGATTACGGTTCGCTCACGCAATGCGCCCTGCCTGAGATCCTTTCTTGTCGGCGCTACCACCTGCATTCGTGCCGAACTTCCCCGCGCCGAAGCCAACTGCGCCAATGGGTCATCGTATCCAACAAATGAGGGCACGGGGGCATTGCCCAAGGACTCTGTAGTCCCGCGCAACCTATATCCATCGTGCTCAGCCACATACGCCAACGTGGCCCATGCATCCATGGTTTCGGTTATCTCGTCAAGAATGCGATTAAACAGGGTTCCCACATCAAGCGAGTCCAAAGTTCCCAGCACGATACCAAGCGTTCCAGACAAACGCCTGTTGGCACGTGAAAGCTCGTCTAGCAAGCGCTCGTCACCATCTTGTTTGCCATCTTCGCCTATGAGCACACGCGCACAAAGCATATAGGCAGCGGTCTCGGTATGCATCCTCTCGCAACGCACTTGCATGCGCACATGACGCCCGTCGTGAGTCTCGCAAATCAGCGTATTGGAAGAGCCGTCCAGCAAAAAGGGCAAGGATTCCTCCAAGGAGGCGTCTGGCATAGTTGAGGTTGCCGTTGGCGGAAAGAGCATACGCACGTTTTGCGTAGTCAGGCTCCCAGATAACGCCCTAAACACACGTTCAGCCTCTTCGTTTGCCAACAGAATGCGGCCGCTCTCGTTAAAGACCAACACTGCATCGGAAGTGAGCGCCAACAACGACGCCAGCATGGCGGTTTCGTCGTGAGTCACCACGCCCAACGCATCGTTACGCATGAGTTCGTTTGTCATTAGTTACGCACGCTACTCTGAATCGGGCTCGTACACATCCGCGGGCCCCAAATCACGCATTCCCGCCCGTACGAGTTTAGCTCCAATGGGATCGCCCGTTAGCTTTAGCACGTCCACCGTCCTCGAGCCAATGGAAGCACAGTAGGCGTATTCCACGTTCAGCTGCACGTCCGAAAGCTTGCGCAGTATCTTTGCAAGACCCCCGGGAACGTTTTCCACGTCAAATGCGGCAACTTGCGTAGTGGCAGCGCGATACCCTTTGTCCGCAAGCGCTTGGGAGGCTCGTTTGGGCGTATCGCAAATAATGCGCACAATACCGAAGTCCGCCGTATCTGCAACCATAAGGGCATGCATCTGGATGTTGTTGTCTCCCAGGACCTTAGCCATCTTTGCGAGCGTTCCTGGTTCGTTTGGCAAAAACACCGTGAGTTGGTCAATCATAACAACCCCCTTCCTGCGGCTTTGCTATTCGACCTTATGGTAGCGAACGGCCGGCAGTTTTCAAACTATTGGCAGGTCAAGAGGGCATGCGCTTCGATTATCGGCGTGCCAAGCAACAAACGTATTGTCTGGGATATATGCCAAACACAAAGAAAACCCCAGCCCGTAAAGGCTGGGGTTGTTTTGGCTGGTGTCGGAGGCGGGACTTGAACCCGCACGACCGTTAAGTTAGTCACTAGCACCTCAAGCTAGCGCGTCTGCCAATTCCGCCACTCCGACTTTCATGCCTTTCGGCACGGAATACATTAACACATCGCCTACCGCATATGCAAGCACAATTTTGAAATTCGCCGATGTTTGTGTCAGATAGTCGCTACATACCCGCAATGGTACCCACGGGGAAGGTGAGTGCCATAACGCATACGCAGATGCCAAAGATCACGGCAAACAAAACGGTAAGCCGGTCGAGATTCTTTTCCCACACACCAGAACCAGCGGTTGCGTTATACATAGACGCCGCAATCATGTCCGACACGCCCGTACCCTTGCCCGAGTGCATAAGAATCAGGATGATGGTGAATATGGCCGAGATAGCCATTATGATCAAAAGTGCGATATTAAGGGGACCCACGTTATGACTCCTTATGTTGTTTGCAAATAGCGATTTGGAATCGTAGCACAAACTCTCCATGAATGACAAGCGTTTATTTGAATTACTGACGCAAATTCGTAACTCGTGGCGGTAATTATTGCTCGTACAAATTGGCTTAGATGTGGATGGCAGGGTGCGAACTCTCCGTGCGCAGTTCGCGAAGCGCTGTTTGAGCACGGAGAGTTCGCACAGCGCCCTCCACAAGCGTACCTATTGCGCCTCCCTGCCCCGCCTCAGTCGTTCGCGAATCAGTTGTAGCAACACGTTGAGCATGTGCATGACTCCAACTTCGGCAAACGCAAATACGATGCACAGCACCCATGCCTGCTTGGACATAGTGTAGATGTCAAAGAGACGCCAGAAGAACCCACAGCCAACCACAAGCCCGGCAATGCTCAGCAGCAATACCAAAACTCGATAGGAATTGGGAGGCCGAATAATGTCTATAAGAATCAGAAAGCCCACCACCGAAAGCAGATAGGTGCTTGCCGTTCCCACCTCATTCTGGGATATGCCAAACAAGTTGGCAAATACCATCATATAGGCAATGGCGACGAATGACGTTATGGCCGCAGGCAATGCCTTGAGCAGCACCTCAACAATAAAACGTCCCTCTTGCTTTTTCTCGTTGGGTTCGAATGCGAGCAGGAACGCTGGAAGCCCTATGTTGAACATGGATATGAGCGTTACCTGATTGGGTGCAAGAGGATAGGTAAAGGCCCCGAATATAGAGAAGAGTGCCAGCGCAAGTGAGAAGATGTTCTTGTACAAGAAGAGCGTCGCCGAGCGCGTTATGTTATTGATATTGCGCCGACCCTCCAACACGATCTGGCGCATATGCGAGAAATCGGAATCCAAAAGCACCACTTGCGCCGCCTGACGCGCCGCATCGCTTCCACTGCCCATGGCAATCGAGCAATCTGCCTGCTTCATTGCCAGAATGTCATTCACGCCATCACCTGTCATCGCCACTTTGAGGCCTTGCGCCTGCAGTGCCTCCACGAGCTCCTTTTTTTGATCGGGCTTAACGCGACCAAAAACCGTGTACTCCTGCACCGAAGAATAGATTTGCTCCCGAGTCTCGAGCTTCGACGCGTCAACATACCGATCGTGCCCCTCTATGCCTGCCTCCTTGGCAATCTTGGAGACGGTCTTGGGACTGTCTCCCGAAATAACCTTTACCCCCACTCCCTGTCGTGCGAACTCGGCAAAGGTTGCCTCGGCATCCAACCGTATCTCGTCGCTGATTGCACAGAGCAGCAGGGGATGCGCATTGCCATCCACGACCTCCGAAAACGCAAGTACCCTCATTCCCCCATCCATGTGGGCGTCTATCTTTTGGCAATTCTTATCCAAAGAATCGTCCGACAACGTAAACTCGGGGGCACCCAATCTATACGTACTGTCTCCGACCTTCACCTGTGAGTACTTTTTTTGGGAAGAGAACGAATCCGTCTTAGCATCAACAAAGGGCGCGGCATCTGGAAAATACTCACGCAGCGCCACCGCGGTCGCGTTTGAGTCGTCAATGGTATGCACGTAACGAGCAAGAAGATCCCTCGACTGCGCGATTGAGTCCTCCGAGCCCGTTGCAGGAACCACTTCCTCTACCTTCATCCGTCCGCTGGTTATGGTTCCGGTCTTGTCGACGCAAAGCACATCCACTCGCGCAAGCGCCTCCATGCTGTGCATATCGTGAAAGAGGACCTGCTTCTTGGCAAGACGCATGGCCGATAACGCCAGTGCAATGGTGACGAGCAGATAGAGCCCCTCGGGAATCATACCCGTAACGGCACTGACCATAGAGACGATGGCCTCCGAATAGGTGGCACCGTTTTGCGTCGTGGACTGCCAATACATAAGGCTGCCCACGGGAAGAATAAGAATGCCAGCCACCAGAATAATGCGCTCGATGTCGCGCACCATCTGCGAAGTCTGCTCTTTTGCCGCCTTAGCCTTTGCCATGAGCTGTGCGGCATAGGACTCAGGACCCACGCGCGTAAGCCGGGCCAGGAGCGCGCCTGTCGTCACATAGCTTCCGGACTGCAGCTCATCGCCTTCGCGCTTTTGGACCTCGTCCGACTCGCCCGTGAGCAGCGCCTCGTTGACGCCCGCCTCGCCAGCCACCACGATGGCATCGGCTGGAATCTGTTGACCGCTTTGCAGACGAATAAGATCGTCTTGGACCAACTCGTCCGAGGGAACGGTTACGTCCACCCCATCTCGGACCGCAACGTAAGAGCTCACATCGAGCAACGCCAGTCCGTCAAGCACCTTTTTCGCACGTAGCTGCTGAACAATGCCGATGATCGTGTTTGCTATGACCACCGGCAAAAAAGTCAGGTTCTTGTATGAGCCGGCTACGATGAGCAGTACCGCAAGAAAGGCAAAGATTGCGTTGAAGTAGGTAAATACATTCGATACGACGATGGAAACGACGCTACCGCTGGCCTTATTGGGCAAGCGGTTCGTCTTCTGCCGCCGAACGCGGTCCGCAACCTCTTGTGAAGATAGGCCCCGTTCGCTCTCCATGCCCCATATTCCTTCCCGTTGCTCTCTGCCACGTGAAGGATACAACAAGCACGTCCTCTCGGAAGACTTCTTGCGAGAGATTCGCGAGGGGCTTACACTTTTGCGTAGATGCGCATGCATCACGTGCGAAGGGGGGCGTCCTTGTTTAGCATACGCGAACTCAACGTGTCGTTGGAGCTCTGGGGCGTTGCCTTTAGCGTTGTGGGCCTAGTCTGTTCCCTTTTGCTTACGCGCTTTCAAAACGACTATCGCAAGACGTTTGCAGCGCTCTTTGCCCTTAACATCGTATCGGAGGGAGGAGATGCGATGGCTGGCATCTGTCGTGGCGAGTCCGGAGAGCTCGCATGGATCGGAACGCATGTGGGCAACCTCTCCACCTTCGTTGCTGGCTTTCTGCTCGTTGCCGTCCTTACCATGTATCTGCACAATCGCATGAAAGAAACCAAGGCACCCCTTCCCACCATATGGCTCAAATGCGTTACCTATTCCTCCGTCTTGATGTGCCTGTTTGCCGCTCTGAACATGTTTTATCACATCGACGAAAACAACCTCTATCATCGCTCCAATCTCTATTGGGTTTCCGGCGCATACATTGTGGCGGTCTTTCTTGTCAATGCGATGTTCGTGCTCAGGAATTGGAGGTCCCTCGACGCCTTCTCGCTTTTTTGCATGCTGTTCTATACGCTATCGCCAGCCGTATCGGCATGCATACAGGTAACGGTATATGGCATCAACTTCCTCGCCATATCCTCCACGCTCGGGCTCATCCTCATTTTTATGGAAATGCAGGTGTCCTCCGCAGCGATGTATGCCGAGCGCACGAAGGAGCTCGCTCAATCCGAGGTTCAGCTTGCCGAGAGCCGCATGACGGCCATGGTATCGCAGATTCAGCCACATTTTATCTTTAACACGCTCGACACCATATACGGACTCTGCGATGAGGACGTGGAACGTGCCAAGGAGGCAATCGCCTCGTTCTCTCGCTACCTGCGAACGAATCTTGCCTCGTTGCGACAAACGGTTCCCGTTCCCATCGCTACCGAAATACAACACGTGCGCACGTATTTGGAACTGGAGAGGATGGCTGATAAGAACCGCCTCCAATATGTACTTGACGTTCGCGTTACCGGCTTTTTGGTGCCTGCGTTGAGCGTTCAAACCTTGGTGGAAAACGCCGTGAAGCACGGCCTCGGCGGACGCGAGGAGGGCGGTCTGGTTACGGTAAGCACGCACGAACTCGCCGACGAGTTTACCGTTCATATTGTGGACGATGGGGTGGGTTTCAATACGAATGCCATCCTTAACAATATGGATAGTACGCATGTGGGCATCTTAAACACGAAGGCTCGACTAGCCACCATGTGCAATGGGTCGCTCGACATCGTGAGCACACCAAATGAGGGAACAACCGTTACCATCCGCATTCCCAAGGGAGGCGCCAAATGAAAATACTCGCAGTAGACGACAAGGAAATCCCGCGCAAAGTGCTGGTTCGCGCTATTACCGAGGCGGCGCCCGAGGCAGAAATCGCAGCGTTTGCCAATGGCTCGGAAGTGCTTGCACTTGCCAATGTAGAATCTTTTGACGTGGCGTTCGTAGACATAGATATGCCAGGAAAGAACGGCATCGCACTTGCGCGCGAACTCAAGCGGTTGAATCCCAAGATGAATATCATCTTTGCGACCGGATACGACGAGTACATGGCAGACGCGTTTGCTCTCCACAGCTCTGGTTACCTTATGAAACCAGTTACCGCCGCCGACGTTGCCTGCGAATTGAAGAACCTTCGCTTTCCCCCAGAGACTCTCTATGATGCCGGCAAACTCGTAATAAGGTGCTTTGGAGACTTTGAGGCATTCGTAGACGGTAAGCCTCTTACGTTTGAGCGCTCAAGGACCAAGGAGCTCCTTGCCTACCTTATAGACAGGAGAGGGGCCATCGTAAGCCTCAAGAGCGTCGAGGCTGCACTTTGGGAAGAAAAAGAGCAGACTCGTGCCGTTAGCTCGTACCTTCGCACGCTCGTCTCGGATCTTAGGCGAACACTTGGAACCGCAGGCCACAAGGACGCATTGATAAAGCGCTACGGATCCTTGGGCATCGACATGACAAAGGTCTCATGCGACTATTACGAGTATCTGGAAGGGCGCCCGCTGGCCATTAACGCATGGCGAGGGGAATACATGAGCCAGTATCCGTGGGCCACAGAAACAAGAGATTCGCTCCTCAGATAACCTACGGATTGCCGCGCACTCCTATACAGTACGCAAAAGAGTCCCGGGGGAAACCCCGGGACCCTACGAATTGCCTATTTATGCGCAGATAAACGCACTATGCCATGGCAGAACGCACCATGTCGGCAAATCCGTCAGCCTTGAGCGAAGCGCCGCCCACGAGGGCGCCGTCCACGTCTTCCTTCTCCAGGAAGCCAGCGATGTTGCTGGGATTGGCGGAGCCACCGTAAAGAACGCGGATGCCCGCCGCCGTCTCCTCGCCGAAGATCTCGATGAGGGTCTTGCGAATGGCGCCGCATACTTCCTGGGCGTCGTCAGCGGTAGCGGTCTTGCCGGTGCCAATGGCCCAAATGGGTTCGTAGGCGATGACGTACTTGGAGGGATCGTCGATCGTAAGACCAGCGGTGTCCTTCTTGATCTGGTCGACGACGAACTCTACGTGCGTACCAGCCTCGCGAATCTCCAGGGACTCGCCGCAGCAGGAGATGGGCACGATGCCATGGGCCATAAGGGCCTTGGCCTTCTTGTTGATGTCCTCGTCGGTCTCGCCAAAGTAATCGCGACGCTCGGAGTGACCGATGATGCAGTGCGTGGCACCAATGGCCTCGAGCATGTTGGGAGCCGTCTCGCCGGTGTAGGCGCCAGCCTCCTCCCAGTACACGTTCTGGGCAGAGAGGGCAAACGCGGCCTTCTCCTGCTCGATAACCTCGGCAACGCCCTTGAGGTCGACTGCCGGCGGGGCAACGACTACGTCTACGTCGCCCGTGCCGTCCTTCAGCTCGGCGGCGAGCCCAGTTGCGAGCTCGACGGCCTCGGAGAAGGTCTTATTCATCTTCCAGTTACCCGCGATCATCCTTTTACGCATCGAGAAGCGCCTCCACTCCAGGAAGAGCCTTGCCCTCGACGAGCTCCATGGAAGCGCCACCACCGGTGGAGATCCAGCTCATCTGATCGGCCAGGCCAAACTTATTAATAGCTGCGACGGAGTCGCCACCGCCGATGATAGACGTGCAGTCCGAAGCGCCGATCGCGCGAGCGACGGCCTCGGTGCCCTTGGCAAACTGATCGAACTCAAAGACGCCCATGGGGCCGTTCCAGAATACGGTAGCGGCCTTCTTGACGGCGTCGCAGTACAGCTCGATGGTCTTGGGGCCAATGTCCATGCCCATCATGTTGTCGGGAATGGCGTCGGAAGCAACAACGGTGCCCTCGGCATCCTCGCCAAAGTGATCGGCAACCACATTGTCTACCGGAAGCAGAATCTTGCAGCCCTTTTCCTCGGCCTTCTTGAGCATCTCACCCGCGCGCTCAATCCAGTCCTCCTCCTTGAGGGAGGTACCAACGCCGTAGCCCTTGGCCAGGAAGAAGGTATAGGCCATGCCGCCGCCGATAATCAGCGTGTTGGCGGACTCGATGAGGTTCTCCAGAACACCAATCTTGGAGGAAACCTTGGAGCCACCCACGACGGCCACGAACGGACGATCGGGATCGGCAAAGATGCCGGTAAGGGTGTCGACTTCCTTCTCAAGCAGGAAGCCGGCGACGGCCGGGATGAACTCGGCAGCGCCCACGACGGAACCCTGCGCACGATGCGCGGTGCCAAAGGCGTCGAGCACGAAGATGTCGGCGTAGGAAGCGAACTTCTTGGCGACCTCGGGATCGTTCTTCTTCTCGGCCTTAAGGAAACGGACGTTCTCGAGCACCAGAATGTCGCCCGGCTTGACGGCGTCGCAAGCCGCCTTAGCCTCGTCGTCATACGTGTGCTCAATGAACTTTACGTCGTATCCGGTAAGCTCGGCAAGCTTCTCGGCTGCAGGACGCAGCGACAGCTCAGGCTCGAAGCCATCGCCCTTGGGACGACCAAGGTGGCTCATGAGGATGATGCCTGCGTTGTGCTCCTTCAGATACTGAATGGTGGGGATTGCCGCGCGGATACGGGTGTCGTCGGTAACGACGCCGTCCTTTAGAGGTACATTGAAGTCAACGCGCATGAGGATCTTCTTGCCGTCGACATCGATGTCCCGCACGGTCTTCTTGGTAAAGGCCATCGGAATCACTCCTTACATCGAAACGAACTAACCGAACATAGAAAAGGGCGCGGCGCGGCCCGAAGAGCTGCTACCGCGCCCCAGTTCCCTGAGGAAGAACGTACTAGGCGACGAACTTCTCGAAGTACTTGATGGTGCGGACCATCTGGGAGGTGTAGGAGTTCTCGTTGTCGTACCAAGAAACAACCTGTACCAGATACTCGTCGTCGGAGACCTGGGAAACCATGGTCTGGGTGGCGTCGAACAGCGAGCCATACATCATGCCGACGATGTCGGAGGAGACAATCTCGTCCTCGTTGTAGCCGAAGGACTCGTTGGCCTGGGCCTTCATAGCGGCGTTGATGGCGTCAACGGTAACCTCTTTGTCGGTCTTGATGACGGCGAACAGGAGGGTGGTGGAGCCGGTGGGCGTCGGAACGCGCTGGGCAGCGCCGATGAGCTTGCCGTTGAGCTCGGGGATAACCAGGCCGATAGCCTTTGCAGCACCGGTGCTGTTGGGGACGATGTTCACAGCGCCAGCGCGGGCACGACGGAGGTCGCCCTTGCGCTGCGGGCCGTCGAGAATCATCTGGTCGCCGGTGTAGGCGTGGATGGTCGCCATGATGCCGCTCTGGATGGGAGCAAAGTCGTTGAGGGCCTTGGCCATAGGAGCGAGGCAGTTGGTGGTGCAGGAGGCGGCGGAGATGATGTCGTCGTCGGCGGTCAGCGTCTCATGGTTAACGTTGTAAACGATGGTGGGAAGATCGTTGCCCGCGGGAGCGGAGATGACGACCTTCTTGGCGCCGGCCTTGATGTGGGCGGCAGCCTTGTCCTTAGCGGTGAAGAAGCCGGTGCACTCGAGCACAACGTCAACACCGAGCTCGCCCCACGGCAGCTCCTCGGGGTTGGGCTTCGCGTAAATGGTGATTTCCTTGCCATCAACGGTAATGGAGTTCTCTCCTGCGACGACCTCATGATCGCGAGCATAGTTGCCCTGAGAGGAGTCATACTTCAGAAGGTGGGCGAGCATCTTGGGGGAGGTGAGGTCGTTGATAGCGACAATCTCGGATCCCTCATGGCCGAACATCTGACGGAAAGCCAGACGACCGATGCGGCCAAAACCGTTGATAGCAACCTTAACTGCCATATTTTCTCCTTTCGTGAGGCCGTCGGGGCACATCCCCGATTCAGCCAAACTAAACACTGTGGCTAATTATACCCTCGCATGCCTATATGCCGTCAGCGACTCCGTGAGCGTACCGATTTAGGGCGCGACGGGAAGACGCTTGACATACGAAAAAACGCGGAGACACACAACCAGTTGTAGACCGCACGCGCGAGAATACCAATAGAGGTGGTAGAGACTTCTCAAACCGACAAGTGACCTAAAAAGCTGACAAGTGACCTGTCCCCTTGTCAAAAAAGCTGACAAGTGACCTGTCCCCTTGTCAAAAAAGCTGACAAGTGACCTGTCCCCTTGTCAGCCAAAGCTGACAAGGGGACAGGTCACTTGTCAGCCTTTCTGGTTCACGAGCTTCTGCAAACGCAGCACGCGATGGTACATGGCCGACTTGGATGCGCTCGGGTTGCAAAGCTTTCCCAACTCGGCAAGCGACATCTCGGGAAAGCGCGCCCGTAGCTCACAGAACTCCTTGAGCGCTGGTGGCAGATCGCGAATCCCCACCTCGCGTGCCACACGCTCCACAAGCATTAGCTGCTCGGCACCCGAGCGCGAGGAGCGCCGACCATTTGCAAGCTCAGCATTCACCCGCCGGTTCACGTCGTTCTTAACGTTTTTTAGATGGCGCACGTTCTCCACAGCACGTGCCGACCGTTGCGCCCCCATGCCAAGCAACAATCTGCGCACATCCTCAAAACTCTTGAGATATATGGCATACGAGCCACGTCTGTGATTAAGGCGCGCGGTAACGCCCATTCGCTGCACGAGCCGCGCGATTCCCTGCGCGAGCTCTTCTCCTGTAACGGCTATCTCGAGGTGAAAGTCACCTCGGGGATCGGCAACAAACCCGCTGGCCATAAAGGCGCCCCGAACAAACGCGCGCACGGTGTCATCGCTCGTAATCAACGCTTGAGGTATTCCTGGCGCCAGGCCCCTTCCCGGAGAAAGAATACCCAGCAGCACGAGGTCATCTGCAAGTCGGTCCTGTTCTGGTATCTCGATCAGGTAGTTGCGGGTCTTGCGCTGGACCGACCGACGTACCGTAAGCATAGTTTGCAGGTCGAGTCGCTTGTGAATGAGCCGCATGGCTGTACGCGCAACCGACCCAGTTTCGGTGGCAATACGTATGGAATAGTGCCCTGGGCCATGGTACGAGAGCGTGCCGCATATGCGCATGAGCGCCGAGAGCTCGGCGAGCGAGCAGTCAGCCTCCTTGTCTTCGACGCGTGAGAGCTCGTCCTTCACTTCGGCAGTAAAGCTCATGGATCGCCATTCTTCCGCTAGTCGTTACGAACGTTGGCAAGCATGAGGTCGCGATGCGACGCCGCCACGTGGTAGTCCTTGAGTTTCAGATACTCGGCGGTGGCATTCGCAATGGCAACGCTGCGGTGCTGGCCGCCCGTACACCCAATGGCAATGGATACGCGCGACTTGCCCTCGGCAATGTAGCCTGGAACAACGACGTCTAGCAGCTGTTTCCATGCAACAAGGAACTCCTTCGTCACAGGGTGCTCCATCACGAAGTCACGCACGAGCGGATCGTTGCCAGTAAGCGTGCGCATCTGCGGATCCCAGAATGGGTTGGGCAAGAATCGCACGTCAATGAGCAGATCCGCCTCCACGGGCATGCCGTGCTTGAAGCCAAACGAGAACACGTGCACCTCGAGGAGCTGCTGGTCGCTAAGCTCTGCGAACTCCCCGCGAATTATGGTACGCAGCTCGCTCGCAAGCATGTTGGAGGTGTCTATTACCAAATCTGCCACCTCACGAGTGGGCTCGAGGCCTGCCCGCTCGCGACTGATGGCGTCGGAGAGGGACTCTCCCTCGCATGCGATGGGATGGCGGCGGCGGTTCTCGTTGTAGCGGCGAATGAGGACCTCGTTCGAGGCGTCCAGGAACAGCACCCTATATGAGAGATCATGCTCGGACAGTTCGGCCAAGGTGTGGGTAAGCGCACCAAACAGGTCCTGGCTGCGCAAGTCGCAGGTAACGGCCAGATGGCGGCCAGCGCCCGACCCCACGCCAACGGCATTGGCAATCTGCAGGATGAGTCCCGTGGGAAGGTTGTCGATGCAAAAGTAGCCCATGTCCTCGAACACATGCATAACTTGCGTACGCCCGCTGCCCGAAAGACCGGTAATAATCACGACGTCAATGTCGCGCTCGCGCTTCGCTGCCTGACGCATGCGCTCTTCAGCCGATACATCTGCCATGGAAGTCCTCCTCGCCCCGTTATGTATCTAGCATACCGCAAGGAGTGGGCAGGAAGGTGGTTTGTTCGGACCCTTGGGATATTTGACAAGTGCCGGTGTCCACACCTCCGCGCCAGCGATGGGGCCCTCATGCGACTCCGCGCTCACTTCGTGAGTCGCCGCCTGCGGACCCCATCGCGAGCGCGGAGGTGTGGACGCTCACGGATCGTACGCGGCTGACTTTACACTTCCGCCTTTTGGGCGACCTCTTCGCGCTCCGCATCCCATGCGCGAAGCTCGTTCCATATGTCTTCGGCCACATGCTGTGGGACGCCCTTCACCTGCGCGATGTCGGCAGGGCTGGCGGCACGCAGCCTCTTGAGGGAGCCAAAGTGACGCATGATCGCCTTCTTGCGCTTTGGCCCCACGCCCGGTATTTCGTCCAGCACGCTCACGGTCATAGCCTTGTCGCGCAACTCGCGATGGAAGGTAATGGCAAAGCGATGACTCTCGTCGCGCACCTGCTTTATGAGGTAGAGGGACGCAGATCCCGACGGTAGGACGATGGGAGCGCTGTCCCACGGCACGAATACCTCCTCATCCGACTTTGCCAAGCCACAAACTGGTATGTTGAGCCCCAGCTCCTCCAGCTGTTCGATAGCCGCGGTGAGCTGTGGCTTTCCGCCGTCCACAACAAGAAGGTCCGGTCGCGACCCAAAGCGTTCGTCGGCCATGCGCTCGGGGGAATAGCGCCTGCCCAGCACTTCGCTCATACTCACGAAGTCGTTTGCCTCATCCAGCTCGGCACGTATCTTGAAACGGCGATACTGGCCCTTGTCGGGTCTGCCGTTCGTAAACACGATCATGGAGGCCACGGTAAAGCGCCCATGCAAGGTGGAGATGTCAAAGCATTCAATGCGCAACGGAGGCGCTTCGAGTGCCAGCGCGCTTTCGAGCTGCAGCAAGGCCTGGTTCGTGCGATCGTCTGCGTAGCCCGTGCGCACCATATAGCGATTGAGGGCAAACCGGGCGTTTTGTGAGGCCATGTCCAGCAGCTTACGTTTGTCTCCCCTCAGGGGACGGTGGATATGACACGCGTGGGCACGTTTGGCAGACAGCCATTCCTCGAGCAGATCCGCATCTTCCAGCTCCACCGTAACGTCCACCTCGGGAGGAATGTCGGCCGTTTCGTCGTAGTAGCGTTTGAGGAAGCCCTCCACCAGCTCCTCCTCGCCCGCATCGTTGCCCTTGTTTAGGATGAACTCAGTGCTGCGCACCGTGAGCCCCTCCCGCACCGCAAACACGCATGCCGCCGAAATCGTCTCCTCGCGATAGATGCCAATGAGGTCTAGGTTTACGCTCGTCGGAAAAACAACCTGCTGGTGGTCCTCCAACCCGTTTATGACCTCCAACCTGCGCTTGAGCCGCCCCGCACGCTCGAACTCCAGCTCTGCGGCAGCACTTGTCATCTGCTCGGTAAGCTCGCTCACCACATCGCGTCGCTTACCCGACAAAAACTGCTCCACCTGTCGAACGTTGCGCGCGTATTCGACCGTGCTTATGGCACCCACACACACTCCAGGACCTAGTCCCACATGGCTGAAGAAGCATGGGCGTCCGCGTTGCGCAAGCGCCAAATTTGCAACGGCCAAATCGTCTGGGTGGGAGTCGAGGTAGCGCTTCGCCTTTTTCCACTCCGCGCAGGTTGCCGTGCAAATGGGAATGACCTTTCGCAGGGTATCGATCGTCTCGCGTGCGGCGCGCGCGTCGGTGTAGGGGCCAAAATAGCGCGTCCCCTTTCGATGCCGCTCGCGCGTGTACTTGATTGCGGGATAGGCATCGCCTTCGGTAATGGCGATGAAGGGATAGCTCTTGTCGTCCTTGTAGTCTACGTTGAAGTACGGGTGATACTGTGCGATGAGGTTGCGCTCTAGAACGAGCGCCTCATGCTCATTGTCCACCACCACGTAATCAAAGCCGCGAACAACCTGCATCATGAGAGGAATCTTTGCGCGGTCGTCTGTGAGCTGAACGTATTGCTTCATGCGAGCGCGCAGGTTCTTTGCCTTGCCCACATAGACAACCTCGCCCTTGGCATCCTTCCACAAATAGCACCCTGGACGCTTGGGAACCTGCGATACCTGGTCGGCGATGCTCGCCAAGCCCTCGTCCTCAGGCCTCGGGGCAACGTCGTGCAGATTTGGCATATATCCAGAATCGCGGATGGTCATGCCGGCGTGCGTCCTCCCTAACAATAAGGCCGTCAACACCTACGTGCAGACGGCCTGAACAATCATGGCTCCCCGGGCTGGATTCGAACCAGCGACACATGGATTAACAGTCCACTGCGCTACCACTGCGCCACCGGGGAATGTACAAAGAGATTCTAGCAGATGCCTCTTCGAGAGTCCACAAGAATTTCTCTTTATTCTGAGCGAAGGAGCGACACCCAACCGCTTGCGCCCCCGCGCCACGCCGGGCCCGCAAGCGACGACTCACGAAGTGAGCGAGCGAAGCGAGCGCGGAGCCGCGTGCGGGGCGGAATGGTTGCGGGGGCGCAAGCGGTCGGGCGTCGCTTTACACCCCCGCGCCCATGCCATTTCGCACATGGATCCACGCTCGCGTGTCTTCGACCCTATTCGACTGAGGCCTGCTTGCCGCCGGTGTCCCAGACGAACTTCTTGAACTTCGCCACCTGATGTCGCCACGTAAGACGAGCCCATACTCTGTGCTCAATGGTATCGGCTGCATAGAAGAGCGGCGACTTGGCAAGGCGTTTGCGATACATGTCCAACACGCGTTTCCGCAGGTCGGGGTCCTTTACCGTTTTTCTTACGACCTTTGCGGGAATCACCGTATACACGTACGGGTCATACGCCTCCCTATATGGCAGATCGCGGCCAAGGACCCAATCCTCCACGATGGGCGTCACGAAGTTAACCCCACCCAGCGAGATGTAGTAGGTATTGCGTCCCATACGGGTATTTACCTCGAAGAACCTATAGCTACCGTCACGCTCGTCGTATTTAATGTCGAAGTTCGCGTAACCATGGTAGCCAACGTGCTCGAGGAACCTCTTGCCATCCTCCACGATCTTGTCGACCTTCTCAGAAAGGATGCACACGGGATTTCCCAAGGCAAGGGGCGAATGGTCTTGCAGCACCACCTGTCCGCCCGCCGCCACGCACGTCTTGCCGTCCTCGTTTGCATAGAGCGTGAGAGAGCGGATGGCGTCATCCTCGCCGGGGATGAAGTCCTGCACGACGAGCTTATGCGGATATCCCGAAGCCCGCACGATGTCGTATACGTGCGCGAGCTCCTCGGGCGTCTCGATCTCGTAGATCTTCTTCTTGCCATGGAACTCGAGCAGGTCGTAGGACGCGGAGTTGGACGGCTTGGCGATGAGCGGATAGGGGAATTGCGAGGTGTCGAGTTGGGCGTCTTGGTCCGCGCAATCCAAGTACCACGTGTGCGGATAGTCTATGCCCAACTCCTCGCAGATGGCATAGAAGCGCTCCTTCTTGGTGATGTCGTCCAGAAGATCAAAGTCGATGTAGGGAACCACATACCACTCGCCAAGCTCTTCTTTGTGCGCAGAGAGAATGCGTGCGTGCCAGTCGGCACAGCCCAGCGCCAGCCCCACCTTGCCCTGCGCCGAAAGCTCGCGCCCCAGCTTGGAGAGGTATGCGACGCATACCTCCTCGTCACCAATATTGGGCACGATGCGATAGTCGCAGAACTTGCTGGCAGAGGTCGAGCGCACGTTTACCGCAGAGAGTATGATGCTGTTGATCCCGTACGCGCGATGGAACTCCCTCACGCAGGAGTAACCCAGAATGTCGCCGCCCAAGATAACGGGGACGAGCCTCTCTCGCACATCCTGCTCGGTCGTAATTGTTGGACGCATCCTTCCCTCCTCTGAACGTTGGCCTCGCTCCAGCTCAGTTACCTCGCCCAAGACCATCTGCGCAATGCGACTTGCTTGCTCGGAGGTAACATCGGTAGGCAGGCATGCGATTCCTCGCGAGAGGGCAATCGTCTTGGGATGGGTCTTCTCCTGCTCGGGCCCCCACCCATATGCCGCAGCATCCAACACGCCCGGGAAGAGGAGCGGCCGATACCATGGGACGCTATAGAAGCCCATGGCGCCAACCTTCGCAATGCACTCGTCGGCCTCGCAGCTTGTGGAAAACACGATGGGATAGCGCAAGAGCGGCTGCACGTCCGTGGCATTGAGGAGCTGCGCAGGTGGAAGCGCGGCGGCATTGCCACGCGCGGCGGCAGCTCGAAATGCCTCCTGATACACCCGCACCGCTTGGATGCGCTGGGGAACGGAACTCTCCAGCTGGCCCAGGACCTCCATTATATGCTGACAGAGCCATGGCGTGGGACGCATGGGTTGAAGAGGCAGCCGGCCCCGCAGTTCGTCGTCAGTAATGCCAGGCTCGTGCAAGCCAGCGTTTGTTATAGCCGACTTCAACCCACGGGACAGCCCTGCCGGCACACGGGTGAGCACGCGCATCTGGTTGCGATAGGAGCGAATTGCCCTGTCGAATTTCTTGTTAGGCACCCTCAGGGAGGCAAGCGCTGCGATCAGCCGAGCTCGCAGGTCCTCGCCAAGCGCAGGAGACACCCATACGGCACCGCCAAAATAGGAGTTCTGAAGCATCTTCTCCATGCCGAAGGAATGGATGGAGATGTCGGCAAGCGGCTTGTCCTCGTCGTCTCGCGCAAGCCTGCATACGCAATGGGCGCAGTCTTCCACCACGATTGCCCCCGCATCGTGAGCCACTTGCGCAAGATGTGCATCGGCAGCCACATCCATAAGGCCAAACGTATGCTGAAGCACGACGGCAAGCGTCCGCTCCCCCACCTCCACAGTCGAGAGGTCAAGCGCAAGCGAATCCGGTTGAAGGTCCGCATAGCACACGTCAAGGCCAGCGTCCGTTATGGGGTCTATAGCCGTGCAGCACGTGAATGCCTGCGTCACCACGTTACCGGCACCTCTTACGTCTCGCAGCGTCTTGAAGACAACGCCCATGCCATAGCGTGCCTTCAAGACCAAGAACCAATCACGCGACTCCGTATTGGTCCGTCGGGCCAGCTCCTGGGCAAGAAGCGCCTCGGCATCGTTTTGACTCTGCATGCGTGCGTCCCCTCTGCAACAAATGCTTGGTTACTTGTGTTCCAGAATCTTGCGAGCCGTCTCGTACACGGCATACTTTGCCTTGCTCACAGGCTTTTCCCATGTGCCGAGATAATGCCGTGGCTCACCGCCAAAGGACTGCTTGAACTTCGTGAAACCCGCCCAGGGATGGTCGGGACCAGATCCTTCGGGCGCCATGCCATAGAAGTCCGCCCACGTTAGGCCCTTCTCCGCGGCATCCAGCACGATCTGGACCTGCATGGCCACATTTGCGCCCGTGCGATAGTATGCGCTGTCGGATCCGTTGTGAATGAGGATGCGGGTACCCTCACCGTCAAAAACGAGGTTGGCCGCAATGACCTTCTCCTCGCCCGTGGGATTTCCCTCATCGTCCTGCACATGCAAGACAGCCAGATACAGCGTGGCAGCATCGAGTGGCATGAGGCAGTCCGCCTGACGCTGCACGTAATCCGCATCACGAAGCTCCACCTCATTGCGCTCGGAAACCTGACTCATAAGCTCGGTGAGCGCGGGAACGTCCTTGGGGTCTTGCGTGACGCGGATTTCGATGCCACGGCGACCCATGGCGCGATATCGCTTGCGGTTGCTCTTGTCCATACCACGCATAAGGGCTTCCTCACCCACGGTAAGGTTCAGACGCCACGTGTCCTCAGGCTGCATATGACTCACGCGATGGTATCCCGCGCGCTCCAATGCCTCCTTCGCGCCTTCCTCCGCCTCGGGACTGTCGCCTACGGGCTCCACGCGCACGAACACGCAAGAACTCTGCTTGGCGGCCGCCTCGAATCGGGACAACGCCTGCTCAAGGGCTTGTGGGTTGGAAAAGCTCGGGCCGTAGGGCGCATAAAGTCGCTTGGTATGCGCTGGCCCCATCTCCTCGATGCCCAAAAAGCTCCAGCCCTCCCCCTTTTCGCTCTTGGTCTTCTCTCCCAAGGAAGCCTGGTAGGTCTCCCATGCATCCGATTGCAGAAAGTGCGCCACGGCAATCTCCGTTTCGTCGCTCCATCTTTTTTTGCAAGACAATTATAGGTTAGATAACAACCCACAGGCGTTTTACGTCGTTTCTGCACACCATGCCCCCGCACTCGCGCCGTCCCGCGTGCGGGGCCTCGCTCGCTTCATAAGCCGCTGCCCAAGCGCCGTCGACCATCGTCCGCCCGCACCGTCCCGCGTGTGGCTCCGCGCTCGCTATGCTCGCTCGCTTCGCGAGTCGCCACACGCGGGACGGTGCGGGCGGACGATGGTCGCCTATTCCCCGTGGGTCACTCGCTTTGGCAGAAATCTGGACACCACCGACGAGATGGCGCTGGATTCAGGGAAGCGCAGCAGCAGCGCAAGGCCATACGTAACGAGCACCGAGGGGACTCCCGCCGCAACGGTGTACAAAACAGCTCGGAATGCCGAACCGCCCAAGGGCCCAAAGACATGCGTGCACCCGAACAGCAACCCCCAGCCAACCGCAGCGCCAGCCACCCCTACGGCGAGCGACCGCAGCAACGACACCAGCAGAGCCTTGAGACCCATGGGACCAAGCTCATGCCGCAGGAACGCAAAGGTCACCACATCGGTGAGAACGAAGAAGAACGTCGAGGAAAGCGCGACCATCATAAGGCCGAACATGGGCGTGAGCACCAGGCAGAAGGCAACCTGCAGAAGGCTGCCGATAACGATCGCCCCCGCGTAAAGCATCATCTTGCGCAAGGACGAGCATGCCTTTTGCAGATAGGTACCCAACCCATAGGCCGGCATGGATGTAGCCAACACCATGAGGTACTGGGCAGTGAGCGTAATCTGATCGGCGGTAAACTTCCCGCCAGCCATGAGGGTAATCAGCGGTTCGCTGAACACCATAAGGTAGAGGGCAAACGGGACCAGCCAAAAGAAGATCCTTCCCGTACCAAACGAAATGCCGCGCACATACGAGCCCATATCGCCCTTGGAGACATAGCTCGAGAGCTCGGTGAACATGGCTGTGGTAATGGGTATGGCAAAAATGGAATATGGCAGTGTATACCAAATGCGCGTGTAATAGGCAATGGAAGATCCGGACACCGTAACCGAAAGGGCGCTGGAGTTTTGCACCGACACCGTAATGAAAGAGCAAACCGTGATTATTAGCGAGGGAATGCCAATGGAGAGTGTCTCGCGTAAAGCTGGGTCGTGGAAGTCGATAGTCGGCCGTAGGCGTATGCCATGCTTGCGCAGTGAGGGCAGCTGCATGAGCACCTGAATGGCCACGCCGAGCGGATTGCCCAAGGCAAGGCAAAGTATTGCAAGGGACGGATTTGACTGCGCGAATGCCGCATAGAGGAAGAACGAGGCCGTACACACGATGTTGTTGAATATGGGCGCAGCGTTACTCCAGAGATAGTCACGCTCGGCATTGAGCACGCCAGAGATCACCGACGAGAGCGCATACAGCACGATCTCTATGGCAAAGAAGCGGAAGAAGTACGAGGCAAGATTAAAGTCAAATTCGCTCGTAGCGCCAAAGGACTGAGTCCACACCACCTGACCCGCAAAGACAATGCCCAGCGCCGCAAGAATGCCCATGAGCAAAACCACAATGGAAAGCAGGTTTGACGTATAGCGGTTGGACCCCTCTCGACCGGCCTTCTCCTTAACTGAGAGGTATACCGGAAGGAAGGCGGTTGCAAGCATGCCGCCCATCACAAGTTCGTAGAGCATGTTCGGCAAGTTGTTGGCAACGGTGTAGCAGCTGGAGACCACCGTGACGCCCAGCGCCATGGCCTGGCCCCACGTGCGGGCAAAGCCAGTTATGCGACTTGCGATTACCAAGCCGCTCATCATGGCTGCAGAACGACCGACCGACTCTTCGCTTCCCGTGTCGTTGTTCTTGGCTGCGGGCTCATCTTCGCTTTTGACGGGGTCATCCGATTTCGCAATTGCGGCGGACTGCCGAACATCATCAGCTTTGGCAGGGGCATTGGAATCGGAAGACATCGTCTCAAGCCTCTGTGCCACGTCCCTAACCTTTATGACGCCCGTGTTCTCCAGGCCGTCGGTAGGATCGTCTTGCATCCAAGCTGCGAGATCCTCGGCTTTGAAGTGCCGGGGAACGTACTTCTTCGTCATGCCTTCCACCTATTTCATGTTGGCAAGGATCGAAAGGGCGTCGCCCAAATTGCCATCGCGTACGTTTGCGATTCTCTGTCCCATGGCTATTCCCCCATAAGCTCTCTATAGAAGCAGCTCCGATGTCCCGTATGACACGCAGGGCCGGGCGAGTCCACCTCAACCACCAAGGTGTCGGCATCGCAATCTATGAGGATGCGTCGAACCTGTTGCATGTTTCCGCTGGTAGCCCCTTTGTTCCACAGCTCTTGGCGTGAGCGCGACCAAAACCAGGTGGTTCCCGTTTCGAACGTCAAGCGCAAACTCTCCTCGTTCATCCACGCAACCATGAGCACCTCGCCGGTATCCTCCTGCTGGACCACGGCCGGTATGAGTCCGTTTTCGTCGAGCTTAAGCGTCACATCCGCAAGCGAAATTGATTCCATTCGAGTTTCCTTCCAATATATGGAAGCAGTGTACCAAAAGGACGACACTCAGAAAACGCCAGTCGAAGGGGATACTCCCCATTGCCTGATGTTATTAAAAGTCAAGGCGAACGGGAATGCCCTGCGATGCCATGTATTCCTTAACCTGACGGATGGAGAACGTCCCAAAGTGGAACACGCTCGCGGCAAGCACCGCATCGGCCTCACCCTCAAGCACACCCTCCGCAAAGTGCTCGAGCGTGCCGACGCCTCCCGACGCAATAACGGGAATTGGGACGGCACGCGCCACCTTGCGCGTAAGGGCAAGGTCGAAGCCCTCCTTGGTGCCATCGCGGTCCATGCTCGTGAGCAGGATCTCTCCCGCGCCGCGACGAGCCGCCTCCTCCGCCCATGCCACGGCATCGATTCCCGTGGCAATGCGGCCACCGGCCAAAAAGACTTCCCACTCGTCCGCCTTGCCCCTGCGCTTGGCGTCGATGGCGCAAATGACCGCCTGGCTGCCAAACGCCGTGGCAGCTTGCGACAAGAGCTCGGGGTTCTTTACCGCCGCGGAGTTAACCGAGACCTTGTCTGCTCCCGCCGCAACCATCCTTCGCATGCCCGCAACGTCGCGGAAGCCGCCGCCCACCGTATAGGGTATGCGCAGCTCCGCACTGGCATGGGAGGCAAGGTCGATCGTGGTGTGGCGATCGTCGGAGGTTGCCGTGATGTCCAAGAACACCACCTCGTCGGCACCCTCCTTGTCGTAGGCGCGTGCGAGTTCCACCGGATCGCCCGCATCGACGAGGTCGACGAAGTTGACGCCCTTTACCACGCGACCGTCCTTTACGTCCAGGCACGGAATGACTCGTTTCGTGAGCATAGATCCTCCCCTATGCGATTGCGGGCCCTTGGCCTTTGAATGCCAGCAGCGCGTCCTCGAGCGTGAACGCCCCCTCGTAGAGGGCCCGCCCCGTAATGGCACCCTCTATTACCTTGTCTCCCAGTGCGGCCAACGCGCGCAAGTCGTCCAGCGTGGCAATGCCTCCCGAGGCGACCACGGGAAATCCCGCCACCTGCGAGATGTGCTTATACGCGCTGGCGTCGATGCCCGTTTGCATGCCGTCGCGGGCGATGTCGGTAAACACGAGATGACAGAAACCCAAGCCAGCCAGGCGCGACACGAGCTCATCGGCCGAGAGCGACTCGCCCTCGCGCCAGCCGTTCACGCGCACCTGGCCGCCCTTGGCCGCAACGTCAGCCACCACGAGGTCGCCGAACTCGGCGGCCGCACGCTCCGCGAAGGCAGGGTCGCGCACGAGCGCGGTGCCAATGGCTATACGCTTGGCGCCGGTACTTGCCAGGCGCTCGACGGCCGCAAGGTCGCGCACGCCACCGCCTGTGTCCACAAAGATACCCGGCACCTTACAGATAGCACGGATGGCCGCGGCGTTTGCAGCCAAGGCATCCTCGTCCTCCTCAAACGTGGCCGAAAGGTCCACCACATGAATCCACGTGGCACCGCGTGCGGCAAAGTCCTCGGCCACGGCCACGGGATCTACCGAGTACACGTCCATGTGGCGTCGGTTGCCCTTTTGCAGGCGCACCACCTTGCCGTCAATGAGGTCTATGGCAGGAAAAAGAATCATGCGACTGTCCTGTTCTCGAATTTCTATTGCTACCGCACGCTCTTGTCGAGAGTGTTACTCACCAATAAGCCGTACGAAGTTACGCAGGATAGTAAGGCCGGTGGTGGAGGACTTCTCGGGATGGAACTGCACGCCGTACACGTTGTTTGCCCACACGCCCGAGGCAAAGCTTCGCGTGTAGTGGGTGCGCGTGGCAACCACGCCCTCCTCCACGTCGTCCGCCAAGGCAAAGCTATGGGTAAAGTACACGTTGGCGCCCTCGGGAATGCCGTCGTACAGCGCGCACTGCCGCCCGTGTTCCGTGAGGTGGATTTGGTTCCACCCCACATGGGGCACCTTGAGCCGTCCCGACTCCAGGCGCGTCACGGACCCAGGCAAGATGGCAAGGCCATCCACCCACTCCCCCGCCAGGCCATCCGAGCGCTCTTGTCCCCGCTCGAACAGCACATGCAGCCCCAGGCATATTCCCAAAAAGGGAACGCCACGAGCAGCGGCATCGCAGATGGCTTCCGACTCGCCCGACTCGTCGAGATAGCTCATCGCGTCTTCGAACGCACCAACGCCTGGCACCACCACGGCATCCGCCAATAGAATCTGCTCGGGATCGTCGGTAGCCTGCGCAAAAGCCCCCACATCGTTGAGGCTACGCACCACGGAGAGCAGGTTTCCCTTGTGGTAGTCCACCACAGCTATGCGCGGCGCACTCATCACAGTACCCCCTTGGTGGAAGGAACGTCATCCACGCGTGGGTCGCTCTCGCAGGCCGCGCGCAACGCACGCGCACAGGCCTTGAACGCAGCCTCCAGAATGTGGTGCGCGTTGGTGCCGCACAGCTCGCGCAGATGCAGCGTTATGCCTGCGTTGCGGGCAAAGCCTGCAAAGAACTCCTGCCCGAGCTCCGTGTCGAACGTACCAACCTTGGCAGGGCCAATGGGCACGTCCCAATACAGCTCACCGCGCCCCGAAATGTCCACCACGGCAAGCACGAGCGCCTCGTCCAGCGGAACGGCAACGTCGGCAAAACGGCGAATGCCGCGCTTGTTGCCCAGCGCCTCGCGCAGCGCATCGCCCAACGCAATGCCCACGTCCTCCACCGTGTGGTGGTCGTCCACCCACGTGTCGCCCTCACAGGTTATGGTGAGGTCGATGAGCGAGTGGCGACCCAACGCCGTGAGCATGTGGTCGAAGAATCCCACGCCGGTTTTAATGCTGGTTTTTCCCGTTCCGTCCAAGTCGATGGCTATTTGTATGTTGGTCTCGCCCGTCTTCCTACTGACGACCGCCGTCCTTGTCATGGCTACTCCACCTCCAGAATCGCCTTGAGCGCGCTTATGAGCCGCTCGTTCTCGTCATGCGTTCCCACGGTAATGCGCAGGCAGTCCGAAAGCCCAGGCGCATAGCTAAAATCCCTTACCAACACGGAATGCTCGTCGCGCAGGCGGGCGCGGACTTGCGCGGCACCTGGAATACGCACGAGCAGGAAGTTGGCGCTGCTCGGCCACAGGGTGGCTCCCGGCAACGCTGCCAACGTTTTCGCGAGCTCTTCTCGTTCCTCAACAATCGCGCGTACCACCGGCTCGAACGCCGTACGCGAACGCACCGCCCGAAGCGCAACCGCTTGGGCAAGCACGTCCTCGGAATAGATTTGACGAATGGCGGCCAGCACGTCGATTACCTGAGGGTCGGCAATAAGATAACCGCACCTAAGTCCCGCAAGGGCAAATGCCTTGGATAGGGTGCGCAAGATCATGAGCCGTGGATTGTCCTTTACCCAAGGCACCAGGCTCGCGCCCGCGGGCGCAAACTCCACGTATGCCTCGTCGAGCAGCACAAGCGCGTCGGTTTCGTTTAGCAGACGGCGCACGAGCGTTGGTTCCACAAGGTCGCCCGTGGGATTGTTCGGTGAGGTGAGCATAACGAGGGATGCCCCGCGGGCAGCGTCAACAAGGGCGTCGGCATCCAGCGAATAGTCCTGCTCGCTGCGCCACACCTCCACAACCTCGGTCTCGCACATCTTCGCAAAGTTTTTGTACTCCTCAAAGCACGGTGGGGCAACAACCAGCGCACGGTCTGGTCCGCCAAAGCAGAAGAGCAGGTTAAACAGCAGCTCGTCACCGCCGTTTCCCACCATCACGCACTCACGACCAACCCCATGCCAAGCGGCTAGCTCAGTGCGCAGCTCGTTGGCAAGGGGATCGGGGTACCTGTTGAGCGGCGTAGTCGTGAGTGCCTGCACAATGCCATCGCGCACATCCTGTGGCAGCGGATAGGTGTTCTCGTTTGCCGAAAGGTTGACTTCGCATGGCGAGAAAGCCGGATCGTACGGCTCGAAGCCCGCGAGCGACGGCCTCACACGTGACGCAATGTCTGTTGCCATGTCTTTCCTCACGTTCCTTAAGTGGGTCAGGCAAAGGGGAGTATCCCCTTTGCCTGCAAAGCCCGCAGCATTGGGGATACTCGCCTTTGCCTGGCCTATATCTCCCCGTCCAACTTAGGCACGCCTGGCTCTTTTAGAGTATTGGGCCAGGCACACGCAAACGCATCCTCACACGCGGCCAAGGGGTCGGCAAAGGTCTCGCCCCCCTCAGACAGCAGCTTGCGCCGCATGCCAACCGAGAGCGCATGCGCCCACAGCCCCTCTGCCTGAGCGAGCGTCTGCACAGCAGGGCCGTCCGCGGCAAGTCCAGCCGCGGAGTAGGAGATGACGCTCGAGCGCTTTAGGAAGTCATACACGCCAAGAGGGTTAGAGAAGGTCGCCGTGCCCCCCGTGGGAAGCGTGTGGTTTGGACCTGCCACGTAATCGCCCAACGGCTCGGACGACCACGGCCCCACGAATATCGCCCCAGCGTTCTGGATGGAGCCAACGAGCTCAAACGCATCCTCGCAATGCAGTTCCAGGTGTTCGGGCGCAATCACGTTGACGGCATCAATTGCAGCTGCGAGCGTCGACGCGATCACGACGACCCCATTGTTGTTCAGACTTGCTCGGGTTATATCCTCGCGTGGGCTTTGTCCTACGAGCGCCTCCACGGCCGCAAGCACGCGCAACGACAGCTCCTCCTCACACGTAACCAGGTAACAGGTTGCCATGGGATCATGCTCTGCCTGCGCCATGAGGTCGGCTGCTACCACCGCGGGATCGGCAGAGGAATCAGCCAGCACGCACACCTCGGATGGGCCAGCCACCATGTCGATGCCCACGTCACCCGAAACGTAGCGCTTTGCCGCAGCAACATAGGCGTTGCCAGGGCCCACGATCTTGGATACGGCCGGAATCGACTCGGTACCATAGGCCACCGCGCCAATTGCCTGGGCCCCTCCCACCGCATAGACCTCATCCACGCCTGCAACCGCCGCAGCGGCCAGCGTATAGGCCGAAAGGGAGCCGTCACGTTGGGGAGGCGTTACCATCACCACGCGTGGAACTCCCGCCACCTTAGCCGGCACCGTATCCATAAGCACCGTAGAAGGATATTGGGCACGACCACCTGGAACATAGACCGCCGCACTCGGCACGGGCGACACCTTAACGCCCAGTATGGTTCCGTCCGAGCGCGTGGTAAACCACGACTGCTCAACCTCACGGGAATGGAAGTCGCGAATCTGTGCGTGCGCATGCTCGAGCGCCTCCAAGAAGGAGGGGTCAACCATCTCCAACGCGCCTTCGACGATTCTGGTTGGGACTCTAAACGAATCGGGGCAAGCGCCGTCAAAGCGCATGCAGTACTCCCGCACCGCCTTATCGCCTCGCGCGCGCACGTCCTCCACAATGGCCGTCGCCGCTTCCGTTACTTCTCGCGGCAAGGCACCAGACCTACGCAAATCCGCTGCCGTAAGACGCCTGTTCCCTTCGAGCCTTATCGTCCTCATACGCTTTTCCTCCTATGGCGACGGACAAGATCTTTGCCCTCGCAACTAGCTCTGTGTCGTAACCTCGGCGAGCCTTTGCGTCAACGCGCGAATGCGCGAGTCGCAGCGATACGCCGCAGGTCCGGCAAAGAATCGTGCGGTGCACTCGAGCACGTCGTCCACAATCACCAAATCATTCTCTGCAAGAGTGGTTCCCGTGGCGGTAATGTCTACGATCCTATCGGTCATGCCCACAATCGGGCCCAACTCGATGTTGCCGTGCAGCTGCACAATGTCAACCTGTTGCCCAATGCGGTCGTAGTATGCCTGTGTTATGCGCGGATACTTGGTAGCCACACGCATGGTGCCACGCCAGGCGTATGCGCGATCCGCCCTGCCCTTCGCTTCCGCCGGTTCCGCAACCACAAAGCGACACCAGCCATATTTCAAGTCCACAAGCTGTAGTAGATCGACGTCCGCCTCGATTATGGAATCGCGACCACATATTCCACAGTCCGCTCCGCCAAAGGCAACAAACGAAGGCGCATCCTGCGCACGCACGATTACGTACTCCACGTCCTTCTCGCGCACAATGAGCTTGCGACCAAGATCGCGCAATCCCTCCACAGGCAGTCCTGCCGCTTCCAAGACGCGCAGCGTGTCGGAAAACAAAGAGCCCTTGGGTACGGCTATGCGCAACGGACGGTCGGCCAGACGCACGCCAGGCGTCACCACTCCCGATTCGCCCTGCTCCCCAAGCACCTCCTGGAGCCGTTCGAGCGACATGGCAAAGCCGCAGGCGCTTACGTCTGGCAGGCCCAAGTTCTTTAGCACGGCATCGTAATGGCCACCAGAGGCCAGCGACGCCGCAATGCCCTCCGCATAGGCCTTGAACACCAAGCCGGTATAGTAGTCAAAGCTGTTTATGATGGAAAAGTCAAAGCGCAGACGACGTGTGCGAACCAATGGAGCGCAGCTCTGCACGAGCTTGCGCATGCTCGCCACCACTTCAACGGCATCGTCCACTCCTGCGCCCACGAGCAATTCCTCCAACTCGTCCACCACGAGCTCATCGCCGTTGAGGCGCACTATCTTACGCAGAGCATCCGCTTGGGCGGAGGTCAGGCCCTCATTCGATTCCACAAGGTCGTCCAACCCCACAAGATCAGACTGGTGCACCAACGACAAGACCTCGCGAGTAAAGGACTCTCCCATCTCACACGCACGCAACAGCGCCGTGAGCGGCGCAACCGACCCGCACACAACATACCAATCGGGAACGCCCAACCTTGCCAAGGCATCGGCCAGCAGCATTACGACCTCTGCCTCTGAGTCGGCGCCCTCGCCTCCCACAAGCTCGACGCCTAGCTGTGTGAACTGGCGCGGCTGGCCTCGCAGAGCTCCTTGCTCGCGCACAACCGGCGCCACATACCGCAGGCGTAGGGGCAGGCCATCCGCCACCATCCGCGACGCGACCATACGTGAGATGGGTAACGTAAGATCGGGACGCAACATAAGCAGACGGTCGTCCTTGTCGAAGAGCTGGAAGGGCGAATCCTGGATGCGACCCGCCGTCTCGATTACGGTGCGATCCTCGAGCAAAGGAGTCTCTACCGGTAAATAACCATGCGACGAGAAACACGAGCGCACCGCTTCCGTAATGCGCTCGCGAGCCAATGCTTCTTGCGGCAGAATGTCCCTAAACCCGCGCGGCGTTCGTTGTACCAAGTCTTGCTCCTATCTTCATGGGCGTGAGTCAGATACTCTAGCACACTGCAGTTACAAGCGCCCAAGCCGACCTATTCGTAGTAACGGGGACTCGTTTTACCAAAGTATTGGCCCTTTTGCCACGTCAGTCGTCCATATGAAACAAACGCGCTATGAACGCACCGATTCTTGCGAAGAATCCGAGTGGGCGCTTTTTCGTAGCCAAAGCCGTAGACGTAGACGTGGCCGACGGATTGGAAGGGGTCGTTTCCCGAAACGCGTGACTGGTGCTGACTTCAAGTCTTTCTCGACGATCCGCACTCGCCACGTATTGCTCTGGACCCTGCTGCGACGGCGCTTCTTCGCGAACGACTTGCGGGGTGCGCCCCTGCCCCTCCATAAGTTGTGCCCGAGCACGAATGGGTAACTCCGCGGTCTTGTCGGGAGGAATGCGTTCCTCTTCGTCGGGCGTCTGCTCTGGTTCGGGCTCCGACGCGCGAGCTGCTCCCTCGAACGACAGCTCACCCAACTCCACGTCGTCAAGCGGCATGTTGTACATCCAACCGGAATCCGCAATCGAAACGGGCCACGGATGCTCGGCTTTGGGCTCTTGTTCGGGCTCCGGACCGGACACGGGCTGTAGCTTAGGCTTGGGCTTGGGCTTGGGCTCGGGCTTGGGCTCGGGCTTGGGCTCGGGCTCGGGTTCGGGCTCGGCATCGGATTTGGACTCCTCCTCGAGCTTCGCCTGATGCTCTTCCTCCTCGCGCCTCGCCCGACGCTCTTCCTCCTCGCGCCTCGCCCTGAGCTCCTCCTCGAGCTCGCGAAAAATCTCCTCTATGCGGTCGCGTGCTCGAGCATCTGCCTCGCTGTCTTCTGGCACGGGCACCACGAATGTCGATGCGGGAGGTAGTGTGAATTCTAAAAACGATGATTCTCTGGTTTGTCCATCGAGAGGCTCAGCTTCCTCAACGGTCTCGACGGGCTCCTCGGGTTCGACGGGCTCCTCGGGTTCGATGGGCTCCTCGGCCTCCTCGGGCTCCTCGGGTTCGACGGGCTCCTCGGGTTCGATGGGCTCCTCGGCCTCCTCGGGCTCCTCGGGTTCCTGTGGCTCCTCGGCCGGTTCCTCGGTCGCCTGCCAGCCCTTACGCTCTTCTCCATCGAGCTCTCGCAGCTCCTTGGCAAAATGACGTGCGGCCACCGTCTTCACCTCCCGTCGCAAACGCTTAACGTGAACATGTATTATACACGGCCGCTGTGTGCAGCGAAGAACGCGATTCCAAGTGAGTCACATTTGCCAGCGGCAGTTGCTGGCCACGCCTCCGCCTCGCGACGCCCCGCTTGCGACTCCACGCTCGCTTCGCTCGCTCACTTCGTGAGTCGTCGCATGCGGGGCGTCGCGAGGCGGAGGCGTGGCCAGCAAACCGGTTGCGCAGCGAACCCTATGCGCAGATGTCTGCCAACGTTGCGTCGACAAACGAAACCAAATCGGCTGGCGCAAGCGAAAGCGTGAGTCCCTTACGTCCTCCAGAGATTCCAACAGCGTCAAACAGCTCTGCCGTCTCGTCAATGAGGGTGGGAAACCGTCGCTTCATGCCTACGGGGGAGCATGCGCCTCGCTCATAGCCACATACGGCCAACAAGTCGCGCACATGCATCATCGAAAGAGACTTCTCGCCGGCAGCGGCAGCGGCCTTCTTTAAGTCCAGCTCGCAGGCAACGGGGATGCAGCACACCACGTGCCCGCCGGAAGGAGTTACGGTAACCAGTGTTTTGAACTGCGATTCAGGGTCGGCGCCAACGAGGTTGGCAATCCGCAGCCCAAGGTCTCGCTGCGGTATGCCTTCTTCCACCTCATACGTTTGTGCCTCGTATGAGATTCCCGCCACGTCGAGCTCTCGCATGGCATTCGTCTTTGCGACTCTGGAATCCTTCTTAGACATAAGCGCGTCTTTCTGTTGCCAAATGAACGAAAGGGCAGGCCACACATCCAAGCAAGCGCAAGGACGCAGGCCTGCCCCCAAGCACTTATCCGCCCAAGTACGCCTCGCGAACTCGCTTGTCGTGCAGCAGGTCGTTTGCGTTGCCGCTCATGGATACGCGTCCGGTCTCCAACACGTAGGCGCGATCGGCAATGGACAAGGCCATACTCGCGTTTTGCTCAACCAGCAGAATGGTAGTCCCCTGTTCGTTGAGCTCCTTGATGATGTCGAAGATCTCCCGTACCAAAAGAGGGGCGAGTCCCATGGAAGGCTCGTCCAACATCATGAGCTTGGGCTTGCACATAAGCGCGCGACCCATGGCGAGCATTTGCTGCTCGCCACCGGAAAGCGTACCGCCCGCCTGACGCCTGCGCTCCTTAAGGCGTGGGAAGCTCTCATACACACGCTCACGCATCTCCCGCGACTCTTGGTCGCTCCGTGTGAACGCGCCCATCTCCAGGTTCTCTTGTACGCTCATGTCTTGGAATATGCGACGTCCCTCAGGACACAGCGCTATGCCCTTCCGCACCATTTTGTGCGCAGGGGTGCCCACAAGGTCCTCTCCCTCGAACTCGATGGAGCCAGAGTGTGGCTTGAGCAAACCCGCAACGGTATTGAGCGTCGTGGACTTTCCTGCGCCATTCGCACCGATCAGGGTAACGATCTCGCCCTCTTCGACCTCGAACGAAACTCCCTTAACCGCATGTATTGAGCCATAGTACACGTTAAGGTCGTCTATCTTTAGCATGCTCACATTACTCACCGTCCCCGGCATCATCCTGCTTGCCCAGATACGCCTCGATAACCTGCGTATCGTTTTGGATATCCTTTGGCGTACCCTTGGCAATTATCTTGCCGAAGTTAAGGACGGCAATGCCTTCGCAAATGCCCATAACGAGGTCCATGTCGTGTTCGATGAGCAAGATGGCGATTTTGAACTCGTCTCGAATGCGCACGATCGTCTCCATGAGCTCTGCCGTCTCGGAAGGGTTCATGCCCGCGGCGGGCTCATCGAGCAACAGCAGCTTGGGGTTTGTGGCTAAGGCGCGCACGATTTCCAACCTGCGCTGCGCCCCGTACGGCAGCGACCCAGCTATGTCGTTGGCGTTTCCCGCCATATGGAACACGTCGAGCAACTCCAGCGACTTGTTATGGAACTCCCTCTCGCTTGCCCAATGGCGCGGAAGCCTGAACATGCCGCTCCACATGCCGCACTTAATCTGATTGTGCAAGCCTATGCGCACGTTCTCTTCCACCGTCAGCGAATCGAACAGGCGAATGTTTTGGAAGGTGCGGGCAATGCCCGTCTTACTCACTCTGGCAGTGTCCATGCCGGCGGTATCCACGCCGTCAAGCAGGATGGTTCCGCGAGTGGGGTTGTATACCTTGGTAAGCAGGTTGAACACGGTGGTTTTACCGGCGCCGTTCGGACCGATGAGCCCTGCTATCTCGGTGCGACCGATCATCATGTTGAAGTCGTCCACAGCTCGCAGACCACCAAAGTCAATACCCAAATGGCGGCATTCGAGCACGGGGCTCTGGTTCACGTCGCGCTCGGGCACGATCGAATCGCTGGGTACAGGCACCATCTTCGTTTTGGGTCCGACTGTGCCCTGCTCATCTTTCTCGGCCATAATCGTATTTGCGCTCTTTTCCGTTGTTGCAGCGCCTTGCGACTCCTTGGTTTCCGTTGCATCCCTACTCATCGGACACACCCCCCTCCAACGAATCCACGGCTTGGGCGGCTTTGTTTCCCCGTCGTCGGAACCTCCCTTTGAAGTCTTCCAGAGCACGCTGTATCTTGGGGTTGTTGGTTACGATCATCACGCCGATGAGCACGACTGAGTAAATTAGCATGCGATAGTCACCAATAAAGCGAAGCTGCTCTGGAAGCACGGTAAGCACCGCAGCCGCAACCATTCCGCCACGGATATTTCCCATGCCACCCAACACGACGAATACCAGAACGAGGATCGATGTGTTGAAGTCGAACTTCTTTGGGGCAATGGAGCTGAAGTTCATCGCATACAGAGCACCCGCCATCCCTGCCAACGCAGCCGATACCACAAAGGCTATAAGGCGATACTTTGTTACGTTTATGCCAACCGACTCGGCCGCAATGCGATTGTCGCGAACGGCCATAATGGCGCGACCGGTACGGCTGCCAATGAGGTTGAGGACCACGAACAGCGTAAACAGAATGAGGATAAAGCCCGCAACGAAAGTGGACAGTTGCGGTATTCCTACCGCACCCTTGGGTCCTTCAATGAGCATCTTGCCGCCTTCCATACCCAAAGCCTGCACGCTCTTCATCGAGAAGTGCAAGCCTTTGTTGTCCATGCCAACATATAGGTTATTAAGAAGGTTCTTTATGATCTCGCCAAAGGCAAGGGTAACAATGGCCAAATAGTCTCCGCGCAGACGCATTACCGGCAAGCCAACGAGCAGTCCCGCAATGGCCGCGAAAAGGCCCGCGATGACGATTGATACGAACAGGCACAGCGGTGCCGAGTTGATTGAGGTATTCAAAGACGATGCCACGACCAAGCCCGAGAACGCTCCCACGCTCATAAAGCCCGCATGGCCGAGCGAGAGCTCGCCCGAAATGCCCACTACCAAGTTAAGCGAAATCGACATGCAAACATAGGCGCAGATGGGCACCAAGAGGCCAATGATCGAATGCGACACGGCATGAGCCGCTATGAGGGCTTGCATTACCACAAAGGCTACGATAACGATGGCGAAGGTAATGATATGGGACCTTGTGGTCTTGTTTAGATTCTTTATCCTTTCCATGGCCTACACCTTCTCGCGAATCTCTTTACCCAAAAGCCCTGCGGGACGTATGAGCAGCACCACAATAAGAACCGCGAACACAATGGCATCTGCCAGCTGCGTACCGATGTATGCCTTGGCAAAGATTTCGATGACGCCCAAGAGCACTCCGCCCAGAGCCGCACCGGGAATCGAGCCAATGCCGCCGAGCACGGCCGCCGTAAACGCCTTGATACCCGGCATAGATCCTGTGGTGGGGACAAGCGTGGGATACGCCGAGCACAGAAGCACGCCTGCGATGGCCGCAAGACCGCTGCCAATGGCAAACACCATGGAAATGGTGGAGTTCACGTTAATGCCCATAAGCTGTGCCGCGCCTTTGTCTTCCGAGCAGGCGCGCATTGCCTTGCCCATTTTCGTTTTGGTGGTAAAGAGCGTCAGCACAACCATAATGGCGGCCGCCGCAAGAACCGTAACAATGGTCACCGAGCTAATGGTGAGCTGGCCATCAAACAACGTAAGCGACGGAAAGGGCACCACCGAGGCAAATGCCTTGGGGTCCGCACCCCAAAGGAGCAGCGCGGAGTTCTGCAAAAAATAGCTCACCCCAATTGCGGTAATGAGCACCGCCAACGATGGTGCCTCCCGCAGTGGTTTATAGGCCAACCGCTCCACCACAATGCCCAAACACGTGCATGCAATAACCGCAAGCAATACGGCAACGAGCGGCGGCAAGCCCAGGCTGCCCATGGCAAAAAAGCACACATAGCCACCAACCATTATTACGTCGCCATGTGCAAAGTTGAGCATTTTTGCAATGCCGTATACCATGGTATAGCCCAAGGCAATGATGGCATACACGCTCCCCAGACTGATCCCGTTGATCAGATTGGTGAGAAAACCCACGGTACTCCCTCCTCCTTCTTCTTTTGCTGCCGATGGGGGACAGCCTCTACAAGGCATGTCCCCCATTGACTACGCAACCTGCAAAAACTCATGGGCGCGGACGTATTTTTAGGCCTCTGCGTCAAGCGACTCGTACTTGCCGTTTTTGATTACCACGCCCTTGGGATCCTTGGAAACCTCACCGTTTGAGCTCCAAGTCATGTCCTTGCCCGTAAGGCCGCTATAGGTAAAGGTGCCTGAGCCAAACGTCTTGAGCAGTGTGTTGCACATGTCGGCTGTGGGCGTCGACGCGCTGATGTTCTGCGCCTTAACGGCGGCGTAGATCGCGTACACGCAGTCGTATGCGTCTGCGGCAAACTGGTTGGGGTCTTCGCCGGTGCCCGTGAGCTCCTTATACGCCTTCACGAAGTTAACGGTGTTCTCGTCCGAGGCGGAGGCAACAAACGGGGTGAGCAGGACGAGGCCCTCGGCAAGCGAGGTGTCGAAGCCCTGCACCGTAAGGATGCCGTCCATACCGTCGCAACCAACGAACTTGGGAGCGAAGCCCATGTTCTTCGCCTGCTGCAGGATAAGCGATGCCGGCGTATAGTAGATGGGAAGGAACACGAGGTCTGCGCCCTTGCTCTTTGCGTCGTTGAGCTGCACGCTAAAGTCTTGGGCGGAGTCGTCGGTAAAGGTCTGCGTGGAAACAATCTCCAGGCCCAGACCAGATGCCACCTTGGAAAAGCCGTTGTAGATGCCCGTGGAGTAGGCGTCGGAGTTGTTGTATATAACCGCTACCTTTTTACCCAGGTTCTTCTTGGAAATGTACTCGGCCGACTTCTCGCCCTGGTTGGGATCGGTAAAGCACATCTGGAATACGTTGTCCTTGCCAGCAGTGACGTCGGTGGATGAAGCGGAAGGAGTAAGTTCGAACACGCGATCGGTGGAAGTCTTGGAGGCAACGGCAACGCAAGGCGTGGTAGTGGTGGTGCCCACCAAAACCTGCATGCCCCAGTCCATAAGCGTGTTGTAGGCGTTTACGGCCTTCTCGGCATCGCCTTCGTCGTCCTGCCAATTCAGCTCGAAAACGGTGCTCCCAGCCTCTTTGTTAATCAAATCCACAGCCACCTGCGCACCGAATTTTGTTGCATTGCCGTAGATGGCGGTTGCACCGGTTACCGGACCGATTCCACCAATCTTGATGGCACCCGCTCCGGATCCGACAGACGATCCACCAGACGATCCAGACGACTGGTTAGAGCCACCACAACCCGCGAGGCCAAGGCCTGCGGCAACAATACCGGAGAGCTTCACGAAGTTTCTGCGAGACATGCCGTTGTTGGTCATACTGTCCTCCCTTGCCAGTGTTTTCGCGAAATGACGCAACAATTAGTACCCGCATATCCTATATGCAAATTCCCGAAAACGTTCATCCAAAGTGCGTAACGGCAGCACTTTTTACCCGCTTGAAACGGGCAAGTAAAGCTACGACGCAACGTTCATATTTTTAAACACGAAGAAGGCAAAGGCTGTGTCCCACCGCCTGATTCCAAGCGATGGGACACAGCCTTTGCCTTACTCAACGCAAGCGCATTTTTTGGCTTAGAAAATGGGGCCGCCGCCCATGGGCGTCATGTAGTCAACCGCACGTATTGCCACACCGCCATTCGGAATGGAGTCAATTACCTGACCATTTCCAATATAGATGGCAACGTGTCCGGGCGCTTGTCCCAAGCAAGCGTAGAACACAAGGTCGCCGTATTTTAGGTCGCTCGTGCTGTAGACCAACCGATTGCCGACCTCCGCCATAAGCGTTCCAGGCGAGCTCGAACGGCTCGGCATACCTCGCGCAAAGTCAACCACGCCCGAGCATGTAAACGCAGAGGAGAACGCGTTGCCAGTCCACGTGTAGCCACTCCACTGGTAACTCGCGCCAATAATGGAGAAGGCACGCGACACGAACTCGTTAACGTCACTCGATGACGAAACGGGAGCGTTTACGGAAGGTGCGTCGGAGATCCAGCTGCTGCTATAGCTCGTGTCGGCACTGCCAAAGCCAGTAGAGTACGAGCTGTCGGAATCATTGTTGGAGTCATAGCTATAGTCTTGCTCCTCTTCCTGCTCCTCCGACGGTAAAGGCTCCTCCTGCTGCGCGGGCTCAGTCTGGGTAGGCTCCTGTCGTGCGGATTGCCGCTGCGTGGATTCTTGCTGTGCTGAGTCGGGCTGAGCTTGCTGTTGTGCAGGCTGCTGTTGCGTGGCAGCCTCTTGGGAAACGCGCTGCTGGGCAGCCGCAGCCTGTTCGCGAGCGGCTTCCTGTGCGGCGCGCCTTTGTGCAGCCTCTTCCTGCGCGATCATAGTCTGCAGCTCGGATGACAAGCTCGCATAGTACGCTTGCGCTTGAGCCGCAGCGGATTCCATGGCGGCGACGCGCTGCTGTTGCTGACCAACAAGCTCCTCTTGGTTGGCCTTTTCGATTTCCAAGTCGGCACGCTGCTGCGTAAGCTGGCCGTTAAGGCCCTTTACCTCGTTTACCACACCGCTCTTGTACTCTGAAATGCGATTGGCGTACTCCACGCGCGTTACAAAGTCATCGAAGCTCGCCGCATCCACAAGCACGTCCAGCAGAGTTGGCGAGCCACTTTTGTAGCTGTCGGCAACAACGGTAGCCAGCTCGTCGCGTGCCGAGCCAAGCTGCGCCTCGGTTTCCGGAATCTGCTTATCGAGCTCGCCGATATGCTCAACCGTTTTGTTAAGCTCCGCGGTAACCGCAACGAGCTCGTATTCCGCGGCCTCGGCAGCCTGGCCAAGATTTGCAAGCGTCTCTTGCGCAACCCTCATCTGCTGACGAAGCTGTTCCTGCTTGTCCTTGTTGCTGGATGAAGATGAACTCGAGTTCTGTGCAGTTCCCGCATTGTTCGATTCTTCTGCCAGAGCAATAGCAGGCATCTGGAAAGCAAGTGACAGAGAAATGGCACTCGCCAAAGCCGCCCTTCCCCATCGTGTTCTCGTTTGTTGTCTGTTCATGGGTACAGAACACCCCTTGTCTCATCTTTTTGCGAATCGACCACAGCGTCAAAGAATAGCGCTTTACCGTCAAGAACTCAACCTCACACCAGTATTACATGAGCCTGACAATAATCTGTAAGAGCTGTTCATACCCCACGCGCGAGCTCCTCCATACGCTGCCGATCGCGCTCAAGCACGCGCGCAAGATAGGTGCCTGTGTAGCTGCTTGGGTTCTGCGCCACCTTTTCGGGAGTACCGTACGCAACGATGGTACCGCCACCGTCGCCGCCCTCCGGACCAAGGTCCAGAACCCGATCAGCCGTCTTGATGACGTCAAGATTGTGCTCGATAACCAATACCGTGTTTCCGGCATCCACGAGCTTTTGCAACACGTCTACCAGCTGACGCACATCCTCAAAGTGCAGTCCCGTCGTTGGCTCGTCCAGGATGTAGAACGTCTTGCCCGTCTGCTGGCGATGAAGCTCCTTGGCGAGCTTCACGCGTTGCGCCTCTCCACCCGAAAGCGTTGTTGCGGGCTGGCCCAGGTGTATGTATCCCAACCCCACGTCGTAGAGCGTCTGAAGCTTGTTCTTTATGCGCGGGATGTTGGCAAAGAACGCGAGGGCCTCGGTAACCGTCATGTCGAGCACGTCGGATATCGTTTTGTCGTGGTAATGAATCTCCAGCGTCTCACGGTTGTAGCGCTTGCCCGCGCACACCTCGCATGGTACGTATACGTCGGGCAGGAAGTTCATCTCGATCTTTATTTGGCCGTCGCCCCTGCACGCCTCGCAGCGACCTCCGCTCACGTTGAACGAGAAACGCCCTGCCGAGTAGCCACGAGCGCGGCTTTCGGGAACGCTGGCAAACAGCTTGCGCAAATCGTCCCACAGCCCGATGTAAGTGGCGGGATTCGAACGGGGCGTGCGCCCGATGGGGCTCTGGTCGATGTCGATGACCTTGTCTATGTTCTTATTGCCGTCATCATCCACAAGGCCCTCGATCTTGCGGTACGGACCCACCACGCGCTGCGACCGATGGACGGCGTTGGTGAGGGCAGGTGCCAAGGTATCGGTTACCAAGGAGCTCTTGCCGGAGCCCGAGACGCCCGTAACCACGGTGAAGGTGCCCAGCTCTATGCGTGCGTTTACGTTCTTGAGGTTGTTTGCCTTGGCACCGTTGATCTTTATGGATCCCCTGCGAGGGTTCCTCCGCTTTGGAGGCAGCGCAATCATGCGGTCGCCTCTAAGGTATGAACCGGTAAGGGAGTCAGGGTTCTCCATTATTTGCGCAGGCGTGCCTTGCGCCACGACCTCGCCGCCTCGCTCCCCCGCACCGGGTCCCATGTCTATGACGTTGTCCGCGGCCAGGATGGTATCCTCATCGTGCTCCACCACGATTACCGTGTTGCCTAAGTCGCGCAAGCGGCGCAGGGTCTCTATAAGACGGTCGTTGTCACGCTGGTGAAGGCCTATGGAGGGCTCGTCCAGGATGTAGAGAACACCCATAAGACCAGCGCCGATTTGCGTGGCCAAACGAATGCGCTGCGCCTCGCCACCAGAAAGCGTTGCCGCCGCACGGCTGAGCGTAAGGTAGTCTAGGCCCACGTTTACCATAAAGCGCAGGCGCGCCACTATCTCCTTTACGATGGCCGTACCGATGAGCTGCTGACGATCAGTGAGCTCGAGCGCCTCGAAGAATTCCAAGGCATCCTTGCATGAAAGGTCGCAGACCTCTTGGATGTTCTTATCCCCCACCGTAACGGCAAGGTACTCAGGCTTGAGGCGCGCACCGTGACAGGTGCTGCAAGGCACCTCTCGGATGTACTTCTCGTAATGCTTGCGCATGGTTTCGGACGAGGTTTCCTGATACTTGTCGAACAGGATGTTGCGCACGCCCGCGAACTTGGTGAACCAGTAGGTTTCCCGTCCGTCACGCGTGTGGTAGTCAACGCGAATCTTCGTTGAGCCCAACCCGTCCAAGATGGCGTCCTTAGCTCGTTTGGGAAGATCGGCCCAAGGGGTACGCACATCCACCTTAAGGTGATTGCACACGGCTGCGAGAATCTGCGGGTAGTAGTTGGAATTGCCGAACAAGCTCCCAAAAACACCGTCTGCGATGCTTTTCGACGGATCCTCTATGAGCGCCGCCGCATCCACGCTGCGCCTCGTGCCCAAACCATCGCAATCGGGACAAGCGCCATAGGGCGCGTTGAACGAGAAATCTCGCGGTTGGAGGTCGTCTATGGAGTGGCCATGCTCCGGACAGGCAAGCGCCAGCGAGTACTGCAGCAGCTCCTCGGGAATGCCTTCGGGATCCTTTCGGTCGGCCAGGAGCAAAAAGCCCACACGACCCTCGGCCATGCGCGTTGCCGTCTCGGTGGCCTCCGCAATGCGACCAAGCGAGGTCTCGCGCACCACAATGCGGTCGACCACGACCTCTATGGAATGCTTGTAGGTCTTCGGCAGGCGGATCTGCGAGCCATCCAGCTCCCGCACCTCGCCGTCCACGCGCACGCGGCTAAAGCCCTCGCGACGCAGATCCTCAAAGAGCTTGGTGTACTCGCCCTTGCGACCCAGCACCACAGGCGCGAGCACGAGGGCACGACGTCCCTGTGCATGCGCCAAGACCTTATCGGCCACCTGATCGGTTGTTTGCCGCTCGATGGGGCGACCGCATTCGGGACAATGGGGCGTGCCCACGCGGGCGTAGAGAAGACGCAGGTAGTCGTAGATTTCGGTTACCGTGCCCACCGTGGAGCGCGGATTGCGACTCGTGGTCTTCTGGTCGATGGAGACCGCGGGCGAGAGGCCGTCGATGGAGTCGAGGTCGGGCTTGTCCATCTGGCCCAGGAACATGCGGGCATAGCTGGAGAGACTCTCCACATAGCGTCGTTGCCCCTCAGCGTAGATGGTGTCGAAGGCGAGGCTCGACTTTCCCGAGCCCGACAGTCCGGTTATCACCACCAGCTCATCGCGCGGAATGGATACGTTTACGTCGCGCAAGTTATGCTCGCGCGCGCCTTTGATGACAATGGATTCGGATGCCATGAGTCTCCTCACTTTTCTGATTTCGAATAACAGTTTAGCGTCCGTGTTCTGGAACATGCGTTCCCACCGCAAGAATCACAGGGTATGCAAAACGTGTTCGAATTGGGAGAAGCGTCCGAAACTTGGGGGCCCATCCCCAAACTAGGGGTTTAGTGAAACGTTCCTGACACACGGTGTGTCAGCGCCCCCGTCCCCGTGACACACCCATGACACGCACATAACGGGTAGAATAGCCACGTCGTACCTAAGAGAAAAGAGGAAGCATGACCCCAGAAGAGGAAGAGGCCATCCGCCGCGAGTTTGAGGCCGCGCGCAGCCAGAGCGCCCAAAGCGCCCCCGCGCAAGAGGAGCCACCGTCGTTCGACCTTAACCAATTCAGCAGCATCAAACACGTGGTCGGCGTCGTATCGGGCAAGGGCGGCGTGGGAAAGTCGCTCGTTACCGGCATACTCGCACGTGAGCTCGCCCGCACCGGCGCCAAGGTGGGCATTCTGGATGCCGACGTTACCGGCCCGTCCATCCCCCGCATGTTCGGCCTCGCAGACCAGAAGGCCATGGGCATGGCCAACATGATCGTGCCGGTTACGACCGCGGGCGGCATGAAGGTGATGAGCGCCAACCTCGTGCTTGAGCACGAGGACGACCCCGTCCTGTGGCGCGGTCCCATCCTGGCCGGTGCCATCCGCCAGTTTTGGGCCGAGACCTACTGGGAGGAGCTCGACTATCTGCTGGTTGACATGCCCCCGGGAACGGGCGACGTGGCCCTTACCGTATTCCAATCGCTGCCCATCGACGGCGTGGTAATCGTAAGCAGCCCTCAAGACCTTGTGCAGATGGTGGTGGGCAAAGCCGTAAACATGGCCGCCATGATGGAGGTGCCCGTGTTCGGCCTCGTGGAGAACATGGCCTACTTCACCTGCCCACATTGCAACGAGAAGGTCGAGCCCTACGGCCCCAGCCGCCTTGCGGCGACCGCCGAGCGCTACGGCATCGCCGCTTTGGGGCAGCTGCCCATAGACGAGCGCTTTGCCAAGGCCTGCGACGAGGGCACCGCCGAAACCGACCTTCCCGACGGCTTACTGCCCGAGGCGATTGCGGCCATAACCAAATAGCGAATGGCGTGGGGCCAAAAGCCCCACGCACCTACTTCCTCCGCAGAAAACGCTGACAACGGAAAGGGGATTTGCCATGGGAGACGAGAAGAGCCGCAACCGACAAATCATTCGGGTAAGCATCGTTGGCATCATTGCCAACGTAGCGTTGGCAGGCTTCAAGGCTGCCGTCGGGCTTCTCTCCAACTCCATAGCCATAACACTGGATGCCGTGAACAACCTCAGCGACGCGGCTAGTTCGGCCATAACCATCGTAGGCACCAAGTTGGCCAGCAAGGGGGCGAATCGCGAACACCCCTATGGATACGGGCGGATTGAGTACCTGACGGCCATGGTCGTCTCGGGCATCGTGCTCTGGGCCGGCCTTTCGTCGCTCGTGGAGTCCGTTAAGGGCATCTTCGAGCCGCAGACGCCAAACTACAATGCGATTGGTTTGGCAATCGTGGGTGTCGCCGTCCTGGTAAAACTCATACTCGGTCGCTACGTGTCGGCTGCCGGCAAGCGACTTGACGCCGACACGCTCGTCGCTTCCGGTGCCGACGCCACCTTTGATGCCATCATCTCTGCCTCTACGTTGGTGGCAGCGCTGGTGTACTTGTTCTTTGGCATAAGCGTCGAAGCTTGGCTGGGTGCAATTATCTCCCTAGTTATTATTAAGAGTGGAGTCGAAATGCTAAGGGAGGCTCTGGACAAGGTCCTGGGCACGCGCGTGGACGCCGACTTGGCGCGAGGCGTCAAGGAGGCGGTGTGCACCGTTGACGGCGTGAAGGGCGCCTATGACCTCATCCTTAATGACTATGGTCCTCAACGCCTCTGGGGCTCCATCCATGTGGAAGTGGACGAGACAATCGACGCGCACGAGGTCGATCGCATAACACGCGACATTCAGCTTATCGTGTACGAGAAGCACAAGGTAATCCTGCATACCGTGGGAATCTACTCCACGAATGCCATAGAGGGCAGCCAGGGATTTGCCATTCGCACCGCACTTGAAAAAATCGTGGAGGAAGAACCATACGTACTGCAAATGCACGGCCTCTATGTGGATACGAAGCTGAAGGGTGTGACGTTTGACCTCGTTATAGCTTACGAGTCCGAAGATCGCGCAGCCGTGCGCGACCGTGTGGTGGACCGCATGCACGATGAGTTTCCCGACTACTCCTTCGTGGCCGTCATTGATTCCGACGTGTCGGATTAGTATGGTTGATTCCAGCAAGGGTTTGCTGGAATCGCGAACAGTGCGGTTGGATTTGCCGGAATCGCGAACAGTGCGGCTGGATTTGCCGTAATCGCCCACAGTGTGGCTAATCAGAGCAAACGTTTGCCGTAATCGCCCACAGTGTGGCCATTCTTAGCAGATAAGGCAATCCATCGCCGCACAGTTCGCAATTCCAGCAAATCGAGCTGCGGAATAACTAAGAGACCTCCCGCTCACAAACTGGTAACGTAGACATCAACACGGCGAACACGAGGATTGCTATGGCACGAAAAGAGCGAAAGGCATCGCGCGGCAGGTTGCGCACAGCCCAACTACAGGATGCGCGGCAGGTAACGCTCCCTTCGTCAGCTGACGTATGCATAATAGGCGGAGGAGCTGCTGGACTCACAGCCGCCATCACGGCAGCACAGAGAGGCGCCAGCGTAGCAGTGCTCGAATGCGCTCCCATCTGCGGCCGCACCATACTTGCCACCGGCAACGGTCGCTGCAACCTCGTTAACACCAAGCTTGATCCCTCGCTCTACAACGACCCTCGCTTCGTGGCAGACGCTACCGGCAACTCATGGCTCGACGATGTGCGCACGTTCTTTTTTGAGAGCGGGCTCGTTTGGGAAGAGGAGTCCGAAGGGCGCTGCTATCCCCTCTCGCGGCAGGCCGCATCCGTACGAAATGTACTCATCGCACGAGCGCGGCGAACGGGCGCTCTATTGGCACCCGCTCGCACCACGCATAAGGTCAAACGCGACGGAAAGGGGTTTGCCGTTACCTTTGCCGAGGAATGGCAAGGCGGAGAACAGGCCACGTTGCGCGCAGCATGTGTTGTGGTGGCAACCGGAGGCGGCGTCTCCAGCACCTGTGAAGGGATGGGCCTCATATCGACGCCCTTCGAGCCAATGCTTTGCCCGCTTGCCTGCGAGGGATTGGGGCTAAGCGAACTCGATGGCAGGCGTGCGCAGGCTCAGATTGCTCTCATGCGCAACGGCAGAAAAGTCACGGATCAACGCGGAGAGGTGCTCTTTCGCGCATACGGTCTTTCGGGCATTGCGGTGTTCAACCTATCGCGCTTTGCCCAGCCTGGTGACAACCTTGTTCTTGACCTTCTTCCCGGCATCGACTATAGGAAGGCTCTCTCGCTTTCCGAACACACGCCCGACGGTCTGCTAGATCCTGTTGTTGCACAAGCTCTTACAAATGCCACGGGTTCGGTCGCCGACGCAGTTTCCATGGCAAAGAACCTGCGCTATAGCGTACTCGGTGCCACCGAGATCGAGCGAGCCCAGGTACGACGAGGCGGCTTGCAGACGAAGCAGTTCGATTCCGCAACGCTGGAGGCCACAGTCACTCCTGGTCTGTTTGCCTGTGGAGAGGCGCTCGACGTAGACGGTCCCTGCGGCGGTTACAACCTGGCATGGGCGTGGAAGAGCGGCATGGTCGCAGGTGCGTCTGCCGCAGAGAGGAGTCGCGCATGATAGAGGTAAACGGGCTGCGCATCCCTCTTGCGCGTTTGGATGGAACCCAAAAGAGCGAGCTCGTGGCATGCCGAAAAGCCGTCGCACGTAAGCTGGGCATACGCGAAGGACGCATTGACCACCTTGAGCTACGGAAAAGATCCATTGACGCGCGTAAGCGTTCGTCAATCGTGCTCATTTTTACCGTACGCATTACCGTACGCGGCAACGAGGCCGAGCTCGTAAGGAATCGCCGCAACAACGCACGGCTGGTGGAGACGAACGGCTATCGACTCCCCGAGCCACCGACCTTGTCTATTGATGCCAGGCCCGTAGTCGTCGGCGCGGGATGCGCGGGGCTCTTTTGCGCCCTCGCACTCGCGAGCGCCGGCTTGCAACCCCTGCTCGTGGAGCGTGGCGACGACGCAGAGCAGCGGACGGCCGCGGTGGCGCACTTTAACAATACGGGCGCGCTCGACCCGCAGAGCAACATACAGTTTGGCCTGGGCGGCGCGGGCACCTTCTCCGATGGAAAGCTTACTACGGGAACCAAGAGCCCCGCGCATCGCCTCATACTGGAGGCGCTGGTTAAGGCAGGCGCGCAACGGCGCATTCTATGGGATGCCAAGCCCCACGTGGGAAGCGACGTGCTCCCCGACGTGGTGACGAACCTCGTCGCGCGCATACAAGAGCTTGGCGGAGAGGTCCGATACCGCACGAGCATGACAGGACTTGAGGTGCGCAATGGCCGTGTGGTTGCAGTACGTCTTTTGCAGAGCGGCAGAGAAGAGCGCGTTTTTGCGGACGATGTGGTACTTGCCTGCGGCCATTCGGCACGCGACGTGTTCGAGATGCTACGCGCCGCCAACGTGGAGATGGAGCGCAAGACCTTCGCCATGGGAGTGCGCATAGAGCACCTGCAAAAAGACATCGACCGCGCGCTCTACGGACGCGCGGCAGGACACCCCGCCTTGGGCGCCGCTCCCTATAAGCTCGCAGAGCATCTGCGCAACGGGAGAAGCGCCTTCTCGTTTTGCATGTGCCCGGGAGGCTACGTTGTTGCAGCCGCAAGCGAGCAGGGCGGCGTGGTTACCAATGGCATGAGCCTGAGCGCACGCGACGGAGCAAACGCAAACGCCGCCCTTTTGGCAAACGTCTTTCCCGAGGACCTGCCTGGCACTGACGTATTGGCAGGCGTGGAGCTTCAGCGCACATGCGAGCGGATGGCGTTCGGTCAAGGCGGCGGCTCCTTCGTAGCACCCGCCCAACTGGTGGGAGACTTCTTGCAAGGCGTTCCGTCAACGGCCGCGGGGCGCGTATCCCCCACCTATCCGCGTGGCGTTACCTGGGATGCGGCCGCAGACGCATTGCCTGCTTACGCGCAGGATGCTCTACGCGAGGCCATACCGCGTATGGCTCGTAAGCTGCACGGCTTCGATGCTACGGACGCTGTGATTACCGGCGTGGAGACGCGCTCGAGCTCTCCGGTGCGCGTGGTTCGCGGAAAGAACCTGGAATCCGTAAGCACCTCTGGCCTCTGGCCCTGTGGCGAGGGGGCTGGCTACGCAGGCGGCATCATGAGCGCGGCAACGGACGGCCTCCGCACGGCCGAGGCAATTGTCAGTTGCCAACGTATACGGGAGGGAACATGACACGCGAAACCGAGCGACTCGTACTGCGGCCCTGGACGGAAGAGGACGCCGAGGACCTCTATCGCTATGCGAGTCACCCTAACGTTGGCCCCATTACCGGCTGGCCAGCACATACCAGCGTCAAAGAGAGTCGCCAGACCATACGTGACGTTCTCTCGGCATCCGAGAACTATGCGGTCGTACCAAAGTCAGTCGGCCATCCGGTAGGCAGCATCGGACTCATGGTGGGGGCGGCCAGCAACATCGGCCTTCCCAACACCGAGGCCGAGATTGGCTACTGGATTGGGGTTCCCTACTGGGGACAAGGGCTTATTCCCGAAGCCACACGCGAAATCATGCGTCACGGCTTCAAGGACCTCGAACTTCAGAGGATATGGGGCGGTTACTTCGATGGCAACGAGAAGTCCAAGCGAGTGCTAGAGAAGTGCGGGTTTCGCTACCATCACACCAAAGAAGACGTCCCTTGTCGAATAGGGGGTCTGCTTCGCACCGAGCACTTCACCTGCATCACGAGGCACGAATGGCGAAAAGCTGACAAGTGACCTGTCCCCTTGTCACGAATGGCGAAAAGCTGACAAGTGACCTATCTCCCGGCATCTTTTTCATTGCCTACGGAAGGTACGACGGCTTGTCTTGCAACCTACCCCATGAAGATGTTCCACTATACCCAGAGCCGTCCGCATTGACATACATCAGCGTGTCCTGCTCGTCGTCGGGCAGGAAGCGATTGAGGTCGTGGAAGTACCACCCGTCCTTATCGAGAAGGTGCGCGCGCTCGACACGGCTGGAATCAATCGTATCGCTCCCCTGCAAATCGGCATATGAATAGCCCGTAATCGTGTTTCCCTCAATGCAAACTGATGTGCTCGTCATGCCGCTCATTATGCCGCCCGCGCTTGACCACCATCCTTGGATGAGGTTGATGGCATCCTGCTCGGGCGAGGCAGGCTTGGTCGAAGAGCTCGAGTTTGCGTTGCCATTGGTCGCCTGCGCGTCGGATGCCTTGGCGCTGGACGAATCCGATGTTCTACCATCCCTTGGCTCAACTGTAAGCGTCGAGGCAAGCTCACGCAGGCATCCGATGGGTATGGACGCATCATTTGGGTCATCGGAGTATTGCGCCTTCCCCTGTGACTGAAGGTCGCCCATCTGATGCACCTGCTCCTGCGACAAACCCTTCCAACGATTTGACGAAACCTCCGCATAGGCCTGGGGCGTTTGCACCGCTACGAACTTGCCGTCACCAAGCGGCACGCTGAATCGGTACGATATTCCGCTGGGAATGACGATCTTTGCGGACATACCATCCCTGAGCTTCACGGTGTCGGAGGTGCTCTTCTCTTCAAGTGAGTTGTCGGTGACCATCACCGACACGACAGGATACTTCTCCTGGCCAATGGGGTACACGGAGTAGGATGTACCGCTCTCTGACGACTCCTTTTTTACCGTAACCTTGTCTGTCCAGTACGTAGGCAGAGCAAGAGACCAGCTGTCGCCCTCAAGCGTGGTGGATTTGGCGGCAGTGCTCTTGTCCGCCGCCGCATCGGCCGACCCGTCACCAGAGGACTTTGAGTCCTTGCCCGATGTCGAGGTTTCTGCGGCATGGTCTGACGTCGTTGTGGATTGGACCGAGGACGTCGAACTGCCGCAACTCCGCGCGACAAGCGCAACGATGAGGCATAGCACCAGCACGACTGCTGCGGCAATCGCAATGCGCGCAGGCGTTAGGGACGAAGTGGGCTTGGTCGTCGCGACCTCGTCATCCGCGCCTATGCGCGAGCCACACGCATCGCAATACCGAGCGTCTTCGGGCAAATGGTTACCGCACTTCGAACAATAGGGCATGCTCTCCTCCAAACGCCGTGGTGCCGAATCAGCCAAATGCTCGTCTAAAAAGGGCGTTCTTTTTTATAAATCCCCTTACTTTCACCTAGCTATTCTAGCGTTCGATGCGACCAAAGCGTCTGCGAAAAGCTGACAAGTGAGCTGTCACCATGTTGGCTTGTTGGCTTTGCTCCCTGTTTGGCGGCTCGTGTTCCAGCGCAAAAAACGAAGGTGTACACGAGCCGCCAAATTAATTGACCTTCTTCGCGATCAACTGGTATTTTGCGACATATTTACGAAAAATCTGGCGGCTCGTGTACATTCCAAAAGAACCAATCGTACACGAACCGCCAAAAACGCTCGGCCAATTGCTCGCCAACTGGGGTTTTGTGAGACTCATGCCAAATCTTGGCGGTTCGTGTACCAACACGCCCACCCAAAAGAGCCGAGAGGAGACCTGTCGCCTTGTCATACCCCCTTATCGCGGAAGAAAAAGACGCCGGAAGCAGCAATCCCGACGTCCTGGCAAGATTCTATGGCGCAGTCCGGCTCGCCAGCCATACCGACTGGACCACCACAGGCAAAAGCCTAGCCCAGATCCTCTCCATTCGTCTGGATGACGCGCTGGTACCAATAGAAGCTCTTCTTGCGGCTGCGCGCCAGCGTACCCTCGCCCGCGTTGTTCTTGTCTACGTACACGAAGCCGTAGCGCTTGTCCATCTCGCCGCTGGAGGCCGAGACTATGTCGATGGGGGCCCACATGGTGTAGCCCAGCAGGTTTACGCCGTCCTTCTCCACCGCATCCATCATGGCGCGGATGTGCTCGCGCAGGTAGTCGATGCGGTAGGAGTCGTCCACGGAGCCATCGTCCTCGACCTTGTCGTACGCGCCGAAGCCGTTCTCCACGATCATGAGCGGCTGGTCGTAGCGCTCGTAGAACCAGTTGAGCGCGTAGCGCAGGCCCAGCGGGTCGATGGGCCAGCCCCAGTCGCTCACCTTAAGGAACTCGTTGGGCACCATATCGGACGCCGCGTCGCCCACGCCCGGGATGCCGGCCTCGTAGAAGTTGTACTCCGGGTTGTCGTCGCGCGCGGCAACGGCGAAGCTCATGTAGTACGAGAAGCCGATGTAGTCCACCACACCCTGCGCGAGCACGGCCTTTTCTTCGTCGGAGACGGGCACGTTAAGGCCGTTGCGCTCCCAGTAGCGGAACACGTACTCGGGGATGCGACCCTTGGCATGCACGTCGCAGTACCAGTAGCGCTTGTGGTCTGCCCAAGTCTTTTCCAGCTGGTCCTTGGGATCGCACGTGTGGGCGTACAGGGGGCAGAAGGCAATCATACAGCCAATCTGGGCGTCCGGGTCGATCTCGTGACACGCCTTTACCGCCTTGGCGCTGGCCAGAAGCTCGTTTACGGAAGCCTGGTACATGAGCTCCTCGGGATTGTCGCCAATGTTGAGCACCGCACCTTCCTGCAGCATATGGTGAGCGATGGGCGCGGCCGACTGGTTGTTTATCTCGTTGAAGGTCATCCAGTACTTGACCTTGCCCTTGTAGTGCTCAAAGCACGTGCGAGCGAACCGCTCGAAGAAGTCGATGCAGCGCTTGTCCGCAAAGCCGTTGTACTCGGTGGCCAGATGGTAGGGCATCTCGAAGTGCTGCAGCGTAATAACCGGCTCGATGCCGTACTCGTGGCAGGCGTCAAACATGTCGTCGTAAAAGGCCAGGCCCGCCTCGTTGGGCTCGGCATCGTCGCCGTTGGGGAAAATGCGCGTCCAGGCGATGGACGTGCGGAACGCCTTGAAGCCCATCTCGGCAAAGAGCGCTATGTCCTCGCGATAATGGCTGTAGAAGTCGATTCCCTCGTGGTTGGGGTAGTTCTCGCCCTCCACGATGCCGTTGGTGATGCGGCGCGGGATTCCGTTTCCGCCCGCTGTCATGACGTCGGCAATGGATATGCCCTTGCCGCCTTTGTTCCAGCCGCCCTCAAGCTGATGCGCGGCAACGGCGCCGCCCCACAAAAAGTCCTTGGGAAAGTGTGACATGAGTCCTCCTTCTGCAGCTAACGCGAATCTCGTTAGCCACATTATCTTTTGCAAAACGTCCCTTTTTGCGTCAAAAGCCTGGAGACATCGGCAAAAGGCACGCGCCGCGAAGGAAAACGTGGAGTAGGCATTACCCCTTTTGCGGCAGGGAGGGCAGCATGGCACGCGCGACGTCTCCCATGGCCTGAAGCACCAGATCCCGATCCCCCGCATCGAGGCGCGAGGCCGCAACGGTCATGAGCGGCACCGCCGTGCGCCAGTTGGCCTTTATATTGCCAAACGTGGGCTCGCCCGACGCCTCGATTACCGAGAAGACCGCGTCCACGAACCGCTCGCGCTCCTCATCCGTGGCGTTGGACAGCCAAGCATTGATGGACGAATCAAACAAGTTGGCGCCCGCGCCCAATCTGTTGTCCTTAACAAAGTGCGTGCCTTCGATCTCCCACCTATAGGGATCGTGCTGACTCAAACCGGTGCCACGGCTGTGCACCACGGTAAAGTCCTGCTCCTGGCGCTCGAACACCATGCCAACGACCGAGGATTGCGGAATGGTTTTGTCTACCAAGGTGTCGGCACCCGCCCATCGAGGATCCGTCATCGTCTTCTGGCTAAAGCCGGGCCCATCGTGAGAAAAGCAACGCACAATGCGCGCCCTTGTGGACGGATCGCACATCATGCCGGCATACACGGCCAAGTTACCGCCCTTCGAGTGACCGCCACACCAGATGCGTCCCTTGGTCTTTGTGGCCACATGCTCCAAGTACCGAGCGGCCGCAACCTGCGAGGGGATTGCCGTCTTGAACGACATGTTAAAGTCCTCTTTCCACCCAACCAAGGTGTTGTCCGTCCCTCGAAAGGCTACGAACGTGCTGTTGGGCGAGAGGCGAAACGTAAGGGCCGAGAACTGCTGCTCCGCCACCTCATTGGTACGCGAGACGTAGTCCATTATGCGCGCCTCGCGGAAGCGAGGATTTGCCGCCACGGCGTTTAGCAGCTCGCGCGAGCTCTGCGGGTCGTATGTGCGGTCGCAGAGCTCCTCAAACCAGTCGGACCGATACAAGTCCTTTATGGGCAGGCACTCGTCCCCATCGCTTGCTGTCTGTGCCTCCTGTGGCAATCTTAGGTACGAAAGGCACGAGAACACCAAGCTGTCCACGCAACACACGTCACGCTCGTCAAAGGTTTCGAGCTCGTCACGAGCATAGTCTATTACGTTGGCAAAGCCACGCGCCATAACTGCCTCCTCAGCCACTGGTTCCGCTTGTGGGGTCGGGCGATCCCGCCCCAAAGGAGGCGCCGAGCCCTTCCGGCGGCGTGGAAAGCGCCGAGCTCGAACAGTTCTCGCTTCGCGCGAAAACTCGCGCGGCTTGCTTTCCAGCACCGCCTCGCGGGCTCGACGCTTCCTTTGGGGCGGGATCGCCCGAACCGCATCCTAACATGCTAGTACTTCTTCCGTTTGCGATAGGGGCGGCGACGTGCGTAGTCGCTCCCCTTGCGCGCGTTTTTCTTGAGGCTGGCCATCACGTCCTCCGACGACTTGCCCTCCACAAGCCCCTTGAGCTCGACGAGCTGGTCACGCGCCTTAGCCGCACGTTCGAAGTCCATGGTTTGCGCTGCGGCGGCCATCTCTTCCTCCAACTCCGCGATGATGTGCAGCACCTCATCGCGTGGCAGCGAGGCCAGCTCGGCAGCCACCTTCTCAGCCGTTGACGGCGTCACGAACTCGCCGTGAGTGCCCTCGCGGTCCTTGCCCTCCAAGGTGCTTGTGGCCTCTTGGATAAAGCTCGATATGTCGCTTATGGCCTTGCGAACGGTACGCGGCTCGATGCCGTTCTCCTCGTTGTACCGTTCCTGGATGGCTCGGCGCCTGCGCGTCTCGCCTATGGCCTCGCGCATGGAATCGGTGATCTCGTCTGCATACATGATTACCTCGCCACTCACGTTTCGGGCGGCACGTCCCATGGTCTGGATGAGCGAACGCCTGTTGCGCAGGAAGCCCTCTTTGTCGGCGTCCAGTATGGCCACGAGCGAAACCTCGGGTATGTCAAGACCTTCGCGAAGCAGGTTTATGCCCACCAGCACGTCGATCTTGCCCTCTCGCAGCTCGCGGATTATGTCCACGCGCTCGAGCGTAGCCGTGTCGGAGTGCATGTAGTTCACGCGTACACCTTCATCGAGCAGGTGGTCGGTAAGGTCTTCGGCCATGCGCTTGGTAAGCGTCGTCACCAGAACGCGCTCCTTTTTGGCCGTTCGATCCTTTATCTCGGCGATCAGGTCGTCAATTTGCCCACGTACCGGCCGCACGTCGATCTTGGGGTCGAGCAGGCCCGTCGGACGGATTATCTGCTCCACCTCGTTTTGCGTGACGCGCTCCTCGTAGTCGCCTGGGGTGGCGCTCACATATATGAACTGCGGTACGCGACTCTCGAACTCGTCAAAGCGCAGCGGACGATTGTCCAAAGCCGATGGCAGGCGAAAACCGTGGTCCACAAGCGTAACCTTGCGCGAACGGTCCCCTTCGTGCATGCCGCGAATCTGAGGCACCGTAACGTGGCTCTCGTCTATGATGCAGAGCATGTCCGAGGGGAAATAGTCTATGAGCGTATACGGCGGCTCCCCCGGCTTGCGACCGTCCAGGTGCCGCGAGTAGTTTTCGATGCCCGAGCAAAATCCCATGTTCTCCAGCATCTCCAAGTCGAAGGCCGTCCGCTGCGCGATGCGCTGTGCCTCGAGCACGCGGTCGGCGTTTACGAGCTCTGCCTTGCGCGCCTCCAGCTCGGCCCGGATGGTGCTGAGCGCGTGATCGATCTTGGGACGCTCCGTCACGTAGTGAGAGGCAGGCCAAATGGGAATGGCGTCATACTCACGCAGTACCTCGCCGGTCACCGAGCTAATCTCGGCGATCAGCTCAACCTCATCCCCGAAGAAGCCAATGCGCAAGGGATTCTCGGCGTATGGTGGGAAGACGTCCACCACGTCTCCCCTCACGCGAAACATACCCCTCTGCAGGTCCACGTCGTTGCGATCGTATTGGATGTCTATGAGCTCGTGGATAAGGTCGTCGCGCTCAAGGGGCACGTCCTTGCTCACGTTGGGCGCGAGCCCCGCATAGTCCTGCGGGCTGCCGATGCCATAGATGCAGCTCACCGAGGCCACTACGATTACGTCGCGTCGGCTAAGCAGGCTCGAGGTGGCCTGATGGCGAAGCTTCTCCACCTCCTCATTGATGGAGGCGTCCTTCTCAATGTAGGTATCCGTTTGCGGAACATAGGCCTCGGGCTGGTAGTAGTCGTAATAGCTCACGAAGTAGACGACGCAGTTGTTTGGGAACAGCTCCTTCATCTCGCTCGCAACCTGAGCCGCAAGCGTCTTGTTTGGCTCCATAATGAGCGTGGGTCTACCAACTGCCTCTATGGTCTTTGCCATGGTAAAGGTCTTGCCCGATCCCGTTACCCCCATAAGAGACTGATACCGCAAGCCGTCGCGTACGCCCTGGGCAAGCTTTTGTATGGCCTGCGGCTGGTCCCCGCTGGGTTCGTAGGGTGCCACAACCTCGAGCTTCTCGTCTCCGTGCTCGATGCCAAATCGCTTGAGTTCGGCACCCACCCTTTCGCGCGTCTGTTCCATAGGTCTTAACTCCAAGCCACACGATTTGCCCTGCGAGAAAGGCGTGTTCGCCTAGCTCACGTTCATTCCATCGGGATAGTATTTTGAGTACTGTCGCAGCGCCTCGTTTACGCGCTTAACGTAATGCGTCGTTTCGGGATACGTAATGGCATCCGGAATTCCCGTAGAGCCCGGCTCCGCAAGCCAGTTGCGCACCGTGCCCAATCCTGCGTTATATGCCGCTATGACCTCATCGGTTGTTGACAGCTCGGACTGGAGGTAGCTGAGCCATGCCGTGCCGTACTCAATGTTGGTGGCAGGATCGGTAAGGTTCGACGGATTGTACTTGTTCGTGTCCACCATACCCATGTCGGAGATATTGCGCGCCGTGTCTGGCATCAGCTGCATGAGCCCCACGGCGCCCGCACGGCTCTGCGCCGTGTCGTTCCATCCGGACTCACAGCGAATTACCGCAGCAACAAGGTGCTCATCCACACCGTAGCGTTTGGCTGCGTCATCTATGCGCTCGCCATAGCTCACGGGAAAGAAGAGGCTGCGCACCATGGTTGAAGGAAGATAGTCCACGCCCAACGAAAGCGCCAGCATGAGCCCCATGAGCACGATGGGCAAAGTTCTATACCACCTGAAGAAGCGTGCGTTCCTTATGTTCATATACTACCTCGCATTAGCTTACCGAAGCGCTGGTAACAGCCGCTCGTCTGAGCGCGCCCTCCCACCACTGATTAATTTCATGTTGGAGCTCGGCCCTTGTCCCCACATTTCGTATGAATGACGTACCGTACTCGTCCAAGTAGGCATCGCTTGCCTGCTTGCTTGCGCGCGCGTCAAAGTCTGCACCATCCATACCTCGACCTATGGCACGCTCGCGGCGCACCTCCACGGGACACGTCACGCACAAGACCTCGTCCGCCATGGGCACAAGATCCTCCACGCGATCGAGCAGGGGTATTTCCACAACGCAAATGTCTTGCTCTCGATTGCCCTCCAGCCACGCGCGCAGCAACGCGCGAATGTGCGGATGGACGATCCTCTCCAGCTCTTGGGTTCGCTCCTTTGAGCAAAAGGCTCGCTGCGCCAGCACGCTGCGACGCAAAGTCCCCTTATCATCCAACACATCCGCGCCAAACTCGCGCGCAATCCGAGCAAGGGCATCCGAGCCTGGCGCCGTGGCCTCGCGCGACAAAGCGTCAAGATCCACACAGCAGGCACCACGATCGCGCAGCTCCCGCGCAACCGTGGACTTACCCGAGGCTATTCCCCCCGCAAGAAAAACAACGTACATTCCGCACCCATCCTAAGAGCGCGCGTCAAACTTCATGTTGCATTGCGGACAGCGAACGCGAATCTTCCCCTTGCCCCTGGGAACGCGTACGCGCTGCCCACACTCAGGGCATTTGAGGTGTTTGTAGGCTCGAGCCTCGCCCATGGCCTGAGCAGGATTGCGAAGCCAAGGACGCACGGGTCCAATGAACTCCGTAAAAACGCCGTTCTCGTTTTCGCGTGCCTCGAGGTTTTTGGATGTCATACGAAACAGCGCATAGACTATGAGCACGCCGGAAATTATGGTTAGCACAAGCGAGCGAACGAAGATGTTCACAACAACAAGAATGAACGCGACCACAATGACGCAGGTTGACAGTTCGTCCGTCCCGTTTCGGCCGCGGAGCCACGATGCAAGCTTCTGATCAAAGCCCTTCTTTTCCATAGGGACCTCCCCAAATTCACAAGTGGATATGAGTATACCCACATTGGCCACCCACCCATTCACCTCTGGCAAAAACCACAACAAGGTAACGACTATGGGCCACGCAATGGGTGCAAAAGGAAAAGCGGGACAAAGGGGACAGTCCCCTTTGTACCCAACTATCGCAGAAGATCCTCCAGGTCCTCACGGGTAAGCGAGGCCAGCGAGACGCTGCTCACATCGCCCTGCACAACCGCGTCGGCAAGCTCTGCCTTCGTATGCTGCAGCTCCACAATGCGTTCCTCGATGGTTCGGGAGGCGATCACCTTATATACGGTGACCTCGCGCGTTTGGCCAATCCGATGCGCACGGTCCGTCGCTTGGTTTTGCGCCGCTTCGTTCCACCATGGGTCCGCATGCACAACCACAGTCGCGCCCGTGAGGTTAAGTCCGGTACCTCCCGCCTTGAGCGATATGAGAAAAACGTGGGTGTTGTCGTGGTTGAATGCGTCCACAAGCTCAAGGCGACGTGATGACGGAGTGCTTCCCACGATTGTGTAGTAGCCAATCTCACGCCGGTCCAGCTCGGCCGAAAGAACGTCGAGGTAACTCGTAAACTGAGAGAAGATCAGCATCTTCTCGTTAGCGTCCATCACACGGTCAACCAGCGTAAGAATGGCCTCCGTCTTACACGAGCCCTCATCGTATTCCTCGTACAGAAGCGAGGGATCGCAACAGATCTGGCGCAAGCGCGTAAGAAGTGCGAGCACCTGGAACTTGCCACCGCCTAGCGACTCGCCCTGCTCGGTTACCATGTTGCGCACTTCCTGAACCTGGGCATCATAGAGCTTCCGCTGACTAGAGCCCATATGCGTGCGAACCAACTGCTCGATCTTCTCGGGAAGGTCCGTTGCCACGGCATGCTTGGTACGCCGCAGGATAAAGGGCCGCAGCGCCTCGCGAAGGCTCTGGGCAACCTCACCGCTCTGATCCTCTACGATGGGACGCTCAAAGCGTTCCCTAAAGTGACCATAGCTTCCCAAAAGGCCAGGCATAAGGAAGTCAAAGATGCTCCACAGTTCCGAAAGGCGATTCTCCACAGGCGTTCCCGTTAGGGCAACCCTATTTTTGGCCACGAGTCGCTTGACCGCCTGCGCCGACAGCGTTTCGGGATTCTTAATGTATTGGGCCTCGTCAAGCGCAGCACACCACAACGAGAGGCGCTCGTAATCCTCCACGTCGCGCCGAAGCAAATCGTATGAGGTCACCAGCACGTCCGCATCGGTTTTGTCCCTAAGCGCAGAGCGCTCTTGAGGCGTCCCGGCAATAACACGCACGCGCAGCTCAGGCGCAAACTTGGCGCACTCGGCCTCCCAGTTATAGACCAGCGACGAGGGACACACGATGAGCGCAGGGCCCGTTTTTCGAATGTCTGCCGTATGCGCAAGGAGGTAGGCGATGAGCTGCACGGATTTGCCCAATCCCATTTCGTCGGCTAGCACGCCACCCAATCCCAACATGGCCAAGCCGCTAAGCCAGCGAAACCCTTCCACCTGATACGGTCTCAGCACGTCTTCAAACGTCGCCGGCGGGTCAATTGCACCCATGTCCACCGAGCGCAAGCCATCGAGATACGAACGAAACGTCTCGTCCTTCAGGTCGTCATCCATCAAAGAGTCCAGCATGAGGGCACGATACGCCGGCAACTGTTGCGGCTCTCCAATCTGCTTCGCCGAAAGCTCGAGTTCCTCGGCCACCAGCCCCGCCTGCTCCAAGTCAGCGTCCTCCATACGGAGCACGGTCCCGTCCGAGAGTTGGTGATAAGAGCGTCCCGACCTATAGCTTGCAAGCAGACTGGCAAGCTCCTCCTGCGGCAACTCCTCCAAGCTCATCTCCAGATCCAAAAGCCGCGAATGGACGCTCAGTCCCACACGCACGCGAGGCCGAGCCGTACAGCGCAGCCGTTCGAAGGCCGGGTATGCAAACACCGTCCCGATTTCCTGCAACGCAGAGACGCCCTCATAGACGATTACGCCAAGGTCTTCTCCCGCAACCTGCGCATACGCCATGCCATCTCGCGTTGCGAAATAGCGCCTCAACACCTCGCGACCCCTTGCCTCCGCATGCAGATCGCGTACGAGTCCAGGCGACTCCCCTTCCGAGGCAGCCGCCTGAGCAGACCCCAGCAACGGCACCTCGTCGTCCCCGTATGCGGCACGCGCATCGCAGGTAACCAACGACTTACGTGCGTCGTAATCCAAATAGAACCGCAGCTCGCACTCGCGAGGGCGCAGGAGCTCAAGGCGCTCGGGAATCGTAACGTTCGCACACGCATCCAACCGTCGCAGCACCGAGGAACAGAATTTGGGAACGTCGACGTCTGCCACGGCCACGCGCTCGTAGGGATCCGTAAAGAGCGCGCACAGCAGATCGGCATTGCGCGCAAACAACTCGGAACAGCAATAGAGCTTCTCCGCATCCCATGCCAACACCCTCTGGCCAACCGCGACGATTCGCCTCTCTTCGCCACTGCCAAGCTCAAAGCCACCCTCAACGGACTCAATTCGCACGTTCATCTGCGGATCTGCCTGGACGATGCTCATGCGATGCGCCGTTTGCCCCCCTACGGGCGAGGCGGAACGGTCCTCGAACAGCAGTCCCTCGTCCTCGTAGAGCAACAGCAGCTCCCAGAGCTCTGGCGCCGAGAGGTGCATCTCCCGTTGAGGAACACCCGGCGACGAACTGCGCACGCCTCTTGCAACGACTCTCTCTCGCATAAACGCACGTCGGTTTTGAATGGCACGCACCAAGAAGTCCACGACTCCTCGTGCCTGGAGGCTAAAGCTTCGTTCTGCGTGCTCGAACGCGAGGCTTTTGCCATACGAAAAGAACTCGCGATCCTCAACGCGCCCCACAAACTCGCTTATGGACTTAAGGGCGTACGAACCTCGAGAGCCCACAATCTTAAATCGCACATCAAAGCCCGCCTCATAGGAAAGGGTAGCCTCAAGGCGTACGGTCGCAGGGCCTGGTTCCGTGGCCGCCTCGTTCGTTCGTGAGGGCATTACTTCCGACGCTTCAATAAGGCGAAGCACGCCACGTGAGGTTATTAACTGGTCTCGGGCATCGTAACCCTCATAGCCAGTAGGGTTCTCCATAAAATCCAAGAGCAGTGCCGCAACGTGATCGCAAGGGCTGTCGGTGGCATACGAGGGCCTGCAATCACATTCATAATATGTGACGCCATCGGCCTCTTCGTCAATCACCACCATGGTATGGTGCGCCTCGTCCCAGCTCGAGCTTGAATCCACGCGTGCGCGAAGAGTCGTTTCTCCCTCGTCAAAGCGACATGCCCTGCGAAAGATCCTCTCGCCATCCTCTACCATACGCTGCGCTCGATGCAGTACCACCGGCTTGCAGAGACGTTCTATCGTCGTTCGCGAAAGCATGTTCCCACCTTGCATACGTTTTTGACGTGAGTCTTTTAGCGTATCCCTCATGAGACAAAATCACAAGCTCACGCGAAGGAAAGGCTGCACGAGTGGGTGGTTCATGCCACATGCCCGCGCCGACCCGCGCGCGGCTCCGCTCGCTCACTGCGTGAGTCGCC
>JAFWKQ010000050.1 GCA_017545665.1 Atopobiaceae bacterium | reverse complement strand
GCTCGCTTCGCTCGCTCACTTCGTGAGTCGCCGCATGCGGGCGGTGCGGGCGCGGGGCTCGGGAGATAGCAATTTTAGAGACTGCCCAAAATTGGTCATAAGCTTTGAGTTGCGTTAGACTATGGGACGCTACAAAGCTTAATGTTTTCAGAAGGAGAACCATGTCCGCCTCGCACCTCTCTCCCGTCACGGTAGTCTTTGCCGCGAACGACTATTACGTTCCCTACCTGTCGACGCTCCTCACTTCGCTGCTAAACAACAGCGATCCGCATCGAACGTATGAGTTTATAGTTCTCTCTGAAGACCTCACGAGCAAGCACGAGGACGCTCTGCGTCGCTGGATAGAGCGCAGCAATGTGTCGCTGCGCGTACTCAATGTTGCAGAGGCCATGAAACCCTATCAGGCTCAGCTCAAAGTACGCGGCCACTTTAAAATCGAAACGTACTTCCGCCTACTGTTGCCGCAGCTTCTCCCCAACCATCACAAAGTGTTGTATTTGGATGCCGACATGGTGTGCCTGCGCGATGTAGCCGCACTTTTTGATACCGATCTTGGTGACTGCCTAGTAGGTGCCTGCAAGGACGCTGACACCGCTGGAATCTACAACGGCGTTGACCTAGACCTTGAACAGCCCGATAAGAAACACTACATGGACGACGTGCTTAAGATTAAGAATCCCTACGAGTACTTCCAAGCAGGAACCCTGCTCTTTAATCTAGACGCGTGGAGAACGTCCATTGACGTGGATGAAGTGTTTCGCTTTGCGCAATTACGCGAATGGCAGCTGCTCGACCAAGATGTTCTTAACTACTTCTGCCAAGGGCGTGTGCGGTTCTTAGACATGGCTTGGAATGTAATGTACGACTTTGATGGCGTTCGCGTTACCCATATCATTTCCAAATCCACGCCCGAGTTGCGCAAAGACTACATGAACGCCCGGAAGAATCCCTTTATTGTTCACTATGCTGGCCCCACCAAGCCATGGATGGATCCGGACTGCGACTTTGCCCCCCTCTTCTGGCAATACGCGCGCGAATCCGCCTTCTACGAAGTCATAGTGCATCGCATGTTGCACACGCCCCTCAACGCCGAGCTCGAACGCATAGACCGTGACCTCAAAGCCACGCAGGATTATTTGGTGTCTGTTGACGCCGAGTTGCAGCGCTACGAGCATCGTCCACTAGGACTGATGGTCAAGGAGTTCGTATATCAAAAGCTTCTCACGCCCGTTGTGGAGCGTGCCACCGGAAACAACGAAGATGCAAAATGCAAGGTTCACACGTTCTATCGAAAGATCCATCCCCGCGCCACCGAGTAAACGCTCGCACCCTTCTCAACTTAGAGACGATTCCCGATTTGCCTGTCCCAAAAAAATGCCAAGGCCGCGAAGGAACGAAGAAACGTAAGCCGTACGAGTTTCCGCGCGTAGTGCGGACTGTTTGAGCACGGAGCTTTCCTTCGTCCCTCGCAGGATTGTCGCCCCTTTGCGTATTAAAATGAAGAGCCACATGCAAAGTCCCCCGCTGATGCGTCTATGATTTGCGTAAGCCTTGCCGGCATAAGCATATCCTAGATGAAGGAGCGCGTTACAGGCGGGTATGCAAGGGATTGAGCGTTTACGAAAGAAGTGTGATTATGGCCGCGTGGACGAACGTATTGCGTATGGGCAAAGTCGGAATCGGTAACTGTTTAGAGCGCATACGTCGTGCGAATGGAATAAGACTGTCTCGTTCAAGCAAGGTCGATTTACATAAGGTAGTCCTCTCCTGCAATCTTGGACGCGGTTACCTTTGCAATCCCAAATACATTGCTGAGGCGCTAAACCGAATCTATCCTGGCGAGTTTGATATTGTTCTGCTGGTTAACAAGCCGATTGATGATCTGCCCAGCTACATCCGTCAAGTGCGGCGTGGTAGCAGCAAAGCCCAACGTGAGCTCGCTTCCGCCAGAGTCTGGATATATAATTTCCGAAATGATAAGAAGCACGTCCCAAAGCGAGAGGATCAGTTCTATTTCCAAACATGGCACGCCTGCTTGGGACCGAAACGATGCGAGGGCGATGCCGTAGAGTCGCTATCGGCTGAATACGTACGTGCTGCAAAGTATGACGGATCGATCACGGATCTAATGTTTGCGAACAACGCCTCTGAAGCGGCGAAGTACCAACGCGCGTTCTGGTACAAAGGGCCAATTCTACGTTGTGGAATTCCGCGAAACAGGCCACTTTTGATACCCAACCACAATGTAAGGGATCGAGTCCGTACGGACCTGGGCCTTGAGGACAACAGACGCCTGTGCCTCTATGCACCAACCTTTAGGAATGGATGCTCATTCGAGCCATACAGGTTTGACTATGAGCGCGTTTTAAACGCATTGGAAGCCAAGTTCGGTGAGCCATTTGCATTTGCCTACAGGTTACATCCGAACCTGGCATCTCTACAGAGGCCCGATTTCCTGACAGGGCTCATTGACGCTACGGACTATCTCGATCAGCAGGAGCTCTTGGCGGTCACCGACGTTCTCATATCCGACTACTCATCCATACTGGAGGACTTCTCTCTAACACGTCGTCCAGCCTTTGTATATGCCTCTGACTTTGACGACTACGCGAATGACCGCGGGCTGTACTACCCGTTGAACGAGAGGCCTTTTCCCATAGCGAGTACGAAGGACGAGCTCGTAGACAAGATCCTGGCGTTTGACGAGGACGCCTTTTTAAAGAGCGTCGATGCTTTCTTTGCTCGCTTTGGTTTGCGGGACGACGGATTAGGGGACGAAAGAGTCGCACGCGTCATTCACGCGCTCTCAGATACCAATGCCACTATTGAATCCGTTATTGATGCAGACGACGTCTGGGAACAAATGGACCGAATGCAGTAGGGGCACCAACACCAGCTTGTGCCCCTATGGGGCCGTTGCCAAGCGCTGTATAAGAATGGCAGGTTGCAGAGTATTGCTGCGGGAGGCCCTAGAAACCTCTCGTATCGTCTGTCCCAAATTGAGGTTCCCTATTCGGGCCGCAACGTAAAGTAGCCACCAAAGGGGTCGAGGTTGGGGTTGCGCACGGGATCGCCTTGCGCGAAAAAGGCCGCATGTCGCAGCATTGTACGCGCACGCTCCCTCATGAAACGCTCTTGTAGCCTCGTATCCGTGCTCTCGCGACCGCGCGAGGAAAACTCGCGATGGTGCAGCTGCGCACGCGCGCACACCGTTACCGCAAATCCAGCCTCGCGCGCCCGAAGACAAAAGTCTCCGTCGTTAAATCCCACGGCAAGCTCTTCGTCGTAGCCGCCCAGCTCCTCAAACAGCGATTTGCGCATCATCTGGCAGGCACCGGTAACCATACAATAGTCTCCCGGCATCGTCGCCGCGGCAGATGGCCCCGCCTCTTCGCTCGTAAGATTTTGGCACACATGACAAAAACCGCCGTCGGGATTGGCTGCCATGCCCACGTGCTGGATAAGCCCATCGCCAAACAAAAGCTTGGCACCCACGACTCCCACCTCAGGCCTCATAAGGCAACCCAGCATCTCGTGCATCCAATGCGGTTCGATGACCTCGGTATCGTTGTTGAGCAGCACCACAATCTCGCCAGCCGTGTGCGCCACGCCAAAGTTCACGATGGCAGAGTAATTAAAGGCTCCGGGTTCTGGAGGCTCCCACGCAACCACGCGCACGCGTCCGTCCGCGTTCTGTAGCTTCTCGTAGAGCTCGAACGTCTGGCTCTCCGCGCTGTTGTTCTCAACAAGAATCACTTCGTAGTTCGCGTACGTCGTCTTTTTCAGAATGGAATGCACACACGTTTCAAGCAGGTCCGCGTGGTCTCGTGTGGGAATAACGACGCTCACCTTTATTGCAGGCTCAGGCAGCTCGTAGCAAACCCTAAAGCAGCCCAATTGCACGCCATCCACAACCTGTGCGGCAACTCCCCGTCGCTTTAGGTGAGCGGCGAGAGCGCACTTGCCCTTCTCTTGATCTTGCGAACTCCACCCATAGTCCGTTACCTGGTGATACAGAACACGCGGTACCTGCAAAACCTCGTGCGCGACCTCGTACACCCGCAGGGCCAATTCGTATTCGTAGGCAGGCCCGAAGCCCGCGCTCATAGGCTCCGCAACGGCTAACGCACGGCTACTCACCAGCATAAGGCGACCGAAGTAGTTGTACTCATAGAGCTTGCCGTAGTTGGGGAAGGTCTTGAACGACGGCCTTGTTACACGCGTTCCTTCGAGCTTGTCCTCGTCACAATAGAGCAAATCGACTTGTGGATGCTCCGCAATCATCTGGGCAAACTGCCAAAGCGTATCGGGCTCAAGCACGTCGCCGCATCCTACAAGCCCCACATACGATCCTTTGGCCGCCTCAACGCCAATGTGCGCCAGCGCGTCCTGATCCGCCGCCATAACGCGCATGCGTTCCTCCGCCAAGGAACAGATCGCCTCTTGCAGCTGTCTCTTCATGCTCGCCTGGCACACAACAACGAGCTCCCACGCACCATACGACTGTGCGCGAACCGACGCTACCGTACGCGAAAGGTCGCTCGCATTGGAAACGTCCACGCATACAACAAGGCTCAGGATCGGGAGACGCTCCCCTGCGTCATGGAAGTCTTTTCGCTGGCGCGCCAGCTCGGCAACGGTAGCCCTGTGTGAGGCGAACCAACCCTCATACACCCAATCGTTCGCGCTTCCGTTAGCCAGTGATTCCGTACCATCCAGCATTGCCGCAGCTCGTGGCGCGTTGATGGCGTCGAACCCGCAGCATCCATCGGCTTCGCTGTACACGACAACAAAAAAAGACCGCACATCCTTGGGAATCGTGCACGAGAAGCTCACCAACCGCTCGTGCCAGCCTCCATTGCGCTTACTTGGAACAATCTGGTCTTCCATTGCAACAATCGACGCGCGTAGGGGATTTCCCGCGCCATCGTATACGCGCATTCCTACAGCCGTATCCGTTTCCTTCCAAGGCAAGGTCGCGCGAATTCGCCACACCGCCGTCTCGTCGTTGCCAGGCCACGCCTCAAGGATGCGTACCATAATCCTGCCGTAGCCCTCACGGCGCTCAAAGCCGCGTAGTATGGCAGCGGTCTCTGGCTTGGTTGTGGCAAGAAACCTGGACATAAGCTTCGAGCGCACAGCGGAAAACGTCACCTCGCAGGGACTCTCGCCCGCGGCCTCCACGCGCACAACGCAATCGCAGGCGAGTAGGGGCACGGCCACAACCCACACAAAGCTCGCCCCTGGCGCAAGGACGTCGCGCTGCCACTCTGCCGTAACGCTATAGAGCGTGCAAGGTATGCTTGTCCCCGCTTTGGTAGCCGCAGTTGCCTTTACCTCGTGCGCCTCGCGCGACCCTCGAAGCACCACATAGCCAAGACCTTCTCCCCTACAAAGGGCACAGGCCTTTGCAAACGGCTCTTGCCGTTTGGTTTTCACTTCTTCCACCCCAGCATCTTAAGCAACGGGTGAACCTTGTCCTTTTCCGAAAGCACGAGCTTTGTCTGATCGAAGATGCTATCGCCCTCCAAAGGCGGCCATTTGATGCCAATGGTTGGATCGTTCCACATAATGCCGCCCTCGTCGTTTGGGTGATAGATGTCATCGCACTTGTAAATAAACTCTGCCTCATCCGAGAGGACCAAGAAGCCATGTGCAAAGCCACGTGGTATGAAGAACTGCCGACGGTTTTCCGCGCTCAGTACCACGCCCTCCCAGCGCCCACGCGTCGGACTGCCCTCACGCAAATCCACGCACACGTCAAACACCGCGCCGCGCACCACGCGGACGAGCTTTGCCTGCGGGTGCTCCTTTTGAAAATGCATGCCACGCAACACGCCCCTGGTGGACGACGACTGGTTGTCCTGCACAAAATCGCACGTAATGCCACCCGCGACAAAATCCGTCTTCTTATACGTCTCCATGAAGTAGCCGCGCTTGTCACCAAACGTTTTAGTGTCCACCACAATTACGCCTTCGATGGACGTCGTGGTAAAGGTAAAGTTACCAGAGGTTATGGATGACATGCAAAAGCCTTCCTCGTCATGTCCTTCTTCGTCATTTCGATTATAGTTGAGTGCACCGCCAAATACACGACGAAAGCTACGGGCACTCGTGCCCAACGCTCGTGTGAGACATTATGTAACTCGGGATGTACAACACGCAAAAGATGCTCACCAAAAAAATCCTATAGGTAAACGTCGAGTGAGTGTAGGTGTGATTACTCACGGCAAACGCCCATATAAGAGGAAGCAGGGCAATGGCAATCAAGGCAGGGAGCTTGCACCTGGGAAATCGAGCAAGCCTTGTTCCTTCTTCGCCCTTCGATCTTCTTTTTTGCGCCCAAATTCCAAAGACGACTGGGTAGGCAATAATGACCAGCGCGTTAAACCACGACCCAGCAATGCGCCATCCATTTACAAGAATGGTGCGAAGGTGAGAGAAGTGCTTGCCATTGGCCAGTTGACCGTAACCATGCGCCACTACGTTCGAGGAGCGTACGGCAACCTGCTTTGACGCATCTTCTATAACGTTCTTATGGAGCACCACACTGGCAAGAATCCATTTCGACACCCACATGAGCCCATACCCCAAAAACCACAGGAGCGCCGCCAGCGCTACGTTTAGCACCTGCTTTTGCCAAGGGATGTCGTCACCCATGGTTGAGAGGAAAAGAACCAAGAGGGGTCCGAGCGCCAGCAACGGAAACGTAAAGAAGTCAAAGTAGTTAACTATGCCACCAAGAACGAAGAACACAAGACCCCAGTGTCCTTTAAGACGATCCTTTAGGCACACGCCCGCAAGAAGCGATAAAAGCATAATGAACGTGACGGCATGATATTGGGTCGACATCACAAGCGAAACGGGCGATGCCAGCAGCAGCGTTACAACCAGAGGGGGAAGCATTGCCGTTTCGTGCTTTTTTACGAGCAGATACGCAAGCAAAACAATCAGGAGGAGCAAAATCGCGCCAGCACAATACAAAACGGAAAAATAGTCACCAAAGAGCAGCAGGAGGCGAAGTGGCACCAGGTAGCCATGCCAGTACCGAGGATATTCATCCAGCACGGCATCGTCAGCCTCTCCCAGTGTTGCCCGAAGCAGGTCTACCTGCTCCATGCCTAACTTCTCGGACTTGAGCGAGTAGGCGCCCATCACCCTCTCTAGGAGAGGCTCCTTTCCATCGTATACCGCCGATGCGAGCATGCGGCAATCTGTACGCAAGTCCATTTGTGCGTTTGGCATATCGGGAAAGTACTCCCATCCCCACCTCGCCTCTATGTTGGGAAGGCTCTGTTGAACATGCTGCCGTATGATATCGTTGGGAAGACAATAGGCAAGAACCAGTAGCAATACTCCCACAGCCACCATCGCGAACCACGCCACTGCTATGTGCAGCCCCGACTTGCGGTTGAGCAGTGGGTCAAACAAGGTAGTGTTTCTTATTTTATTTAACGCCACGGCCAACTCCATTCGCCCCTATTCAACAATACGTCCCAATTTGCCCTTGTTTCAAACCAGTTCCATACAGCCACACATAATACCGCAAAAAAGCATCCCGCCCCAGCAAACGGTTCGTAAGCAAAGTGGGCCATTTCTCATGTTGTTTACCATCGGAATGAACAGGACAGGGCGCAAATCGTCTATAGTTGAATAGCCGTTTTAGTCTAAAGGTTCATTTATGAGAATTCTTGCCATCATACCTGCATACAACGAAGAGGACTGCATCCAGGGTACCGTTTTCAACCTCAAGCGGGCATGCCCCGAGGTTGACTATCTCGTCATTAACGATGGGTCCACCGATGCCACGCGCTCCATTTGCGAGCGCAATGGGTTCTCGCATGTTAACCTTCCCGTTAACTCCGGCCTCGCCGTAGGGTTCCAAACGGGTATGAAATATGCGGATCGGCACGGGTACGATGCGGCAGTGCAATTCGATGCAGATGGCCAGCACCTTCCACAGTACATCTCACAGATGGCCGACGCCATGGAGCGTGAGGGCGCTTCCATCGTTATTGCCTCTCGAGTGCTGGCAAACGAAGGGCCCACTGGCGCACGCGGTGTAGGTTCAAAACTCATATCGGCTCTCATTCGTCTAACATCAGGGATGCACATAGCCGACCCCACGTCAGGCATGCGCATGTATGACCGTACGATTATCAAGCAGTTCGCCCGCGGTCACGACCTCACACCCGAGCCCGACACCATTGCCCTTTTGGCGCGAAAGGGCGCTAAGGTATGCGAGATTCCCGCGCATATGCAGGAGCGGCAAGGCGGTCAGAGTTATTTTGACTTTGCACATGTTGCCGCATATATGAGCAGAATCTGCTTTTCCATCCTGTTCTTCCAGTGGTTTAGATAGGAGCCGTCATGTCTTTGACCTTACGCGTGCTGTGTGTAATAGGTTCTGCGCTCACATTTTGGATCATCATGCGCCGCATCAAGAAGGCGAGCGTACGCATCGACGACGTCATCGTTTGGATCGTGTTTTCGCTCTCGCTGCTGGTAGTGGCAATCTTCCCCAACATCCCTACCTTTCTCGCGCATCTTTTTGGCTTCCAGGCCACAAGCAACTTCGTGTTCCTAGCCGTCATAACCATCCTGCTCTTGCGCGAGTTTACCAACACGCTCAAGATATCCAAGCTCAACGCACGGCTCAATGAACTCATAGAGGAGCAGGCATTGCAGGCAAAGGAGGAGCCACATGAGTAAGGCAGTACTCAAGAAGCAAAGCCCCAAGCTAAGCATCATTGTCCCCTGCTATAAGGTCGAGAAGTACCTTCCCAAATGTCTGGCGTCACTCGTTGGTCAAACGCTGCAGGACATCGAGGTCGTTTGCATAAACGATGGCTCTCCCGACCATTGCATCGACATTCTTCGCGAGTGGCAAGGACGCTACCCAGAAAAGATAGTCATCATCGACAAGCAAAACGAGGGTGTCTGGCGCGGCAGATGGGACGGAATTAGCAAGGCCCGCGGCGAATACATTGGCTTTTTGGACAGCGACGACTACGCGGAGCCAGATTTTGCCGAACGGCTCTATACCGCCGCCAAGGAAGCGAACGCAGATATTGCCGTAGGTGGTTTTAGCCGCATAGACCTCGACACCGGCAAGGTTCTCTCACGCGAGCTCTGCGATCCGCGGCAACCTTTTTGCATCGCAGGCGACCCGGGCAGGATTGTGGAGCTCAACGGGGCGCCATGGAACAAGGTGTTCCGCGCTTCCATCCTTAAGAACATGCACGACCTCACCGAACCCCCTCCCGTGCTCGACGACCTCATGTTCCAACTGCTGGCATACTTGGAGGGGCGTGGCTGCATAGCTTTTGTCCCTGCGTCACTCGTAAACTACATGGTACGCGAGGGCTCGATCATTAATTCCGTAAGCGAAGAGCAAGTAAAGGCAGTCTATGAGGCTTTTCTGGAAGTCAGGCAGTGGTACGAGCGCGACAAGGCGCCTCGCAGCCTCATGATGGCGCTCGACGCAACCGCCTTTCTGCACTTGGGCATCTCGCTCAACTACCGACTGTCCTACAACAAGGACTGCGACCTCAAGCAGGCAGTTGCACGCTGCACGAGCTATTTGGACAAGAACTTTCCCACTTGGCGCGACTCACCCTACATCACAAGCAGCTATGCAAGGCTCAACGGCGCATCCTACAGGCGTTTGCTCATTTCGTCGCGCATGTACAAAGCGGGATTGCTTGCGCCTTTCTTGGCGGCATATCGTTCCATAACAACAAGAGCGCATTTTGACATTAAGTGGTAAGGAAGAATGATGGCGACGGTCAGCGTAATAATGGCGGTATACAACTCCCAGGAGTATCTCCCCTATGCAATACGAAGCGTCCTGAACCAAGACTATAAGGACTTCGAACTCGTGCTGGTCGACGACGGATCAACGGATGGCTCTGGCAGGATTTGTGACGAATATGCCCTAAACAACCCTCAGGTACGTGTACTGCATAAGCCAAACGGCGGCATGTGCGAGGCACGCAACTACGCTCTCGATCGAATTGACTCCACCTATGTTGCCTTTTGCGACAACGACGACCGCTATTTCCCTGGTCTCTTGTCTGACAACCTTCGCATCCTAGAGGAGACTGGCGTCGACTACGTGTATTACGGAAGGCGACTTGCGATTTTTGACAAGCCCTACGCCAAGCCACGGATGAGTGACCTAGGCCCAAAAGAGAAGGTCGTCCTCCGAGGAGAGGAAATAAGGCAACGCTACGACGTTGTGCGTGGCGGAAGCGACGCAGTGTGGGCGTGCATCTATCGTCGCGACGTGTTGGAAAAGTATCACATACGTTTTGACGAGCGGCTCCGTCATGGATACGAAGACACACTCTTCAACCTCAACTTCCTCAAAAGCGCTAAGAGCGTTGCTACAAACCCAAAGAGCTACTACCTATGGCTCAAGCGTTTGGGACACAGCTCTTCGTTTGTCCTAACCGACGACTATAAGCTCGGCCACGAGTCCGCGACGCAGCTCGAGGACCAGATTATCCAAGAATGGGGCGTAGACAAGCGTCTTCCCTCGTTCTGCGCAGATCGCATGACGAACTACCTGCTCAACCCCTTGGAGAGAATGCTTCTTATGGGTAAAGTCCCCTACGAAGAAGCACTTCCGACCTATGAGTGGGTGGCAGACTACTTTGCCCCCTTCGCGCATTACGTTCCGCAAGTGACAAGTCTATCCCGACGAACCTTCTACGAGCTGGTACTCAAGAGGCGCTTTAGGCTCGTACATGCTGCAATGAACGCCGCACGGCTCTACGTCGACCACACCAAGCGAGGCTAGCAACGTTCCGCCTCTCCCAAGTCCAAGACAAGTGGCGAATGGGTTTTTCGCTTTTCTTCAGGCGGAAGCTCCATGTAGTCACCATACAAATCCGAGCAGAACTTGTCCCAGTCTCGTGGCGCACACACAACAAGATTCCCAAAGGGCAACTCAACCGGTTCCATAAGGGTATCGTGATGGAAGGGATAGGGGCGTGCCGCCGAGGGGTTTCCCCACCACTCGCTGGGATGCTTTGCAACGCACGCACGTTCAAAGCGCTTGCGCAGGCGGTCTTGATTGGTAACCACTCGAAGAACGTGATGAATTGCCTTCCAGCCAACGCGAGCCACCGGCTCCCATGAAAGGCCTTTGAGGACGTTTGGGCTCTTTATGCGATAGATGTAGATGAGCTTCGTCCAAAACTGAGTGCGCCGGAGATGGCGCACTCCGTGGTCGCCATTTTTCTCATCCAGTCGAATGTAGGGGAAAACGTCAATGAACACGCATTCGTCGCAACCTGCCTCGCAGGCGTCGCTTTCGATGAACACGGTGTCGTCACGATAGAGCTTTCCCCACAAAACGTATTGCGTGGGGTCCGACGCCATTTGATGCAACGACACGCCTTGTGGCAACTCGTCTTCGGCGAGCCTCATGAACTCTTTGAAGTCGTCAATGGGCATACCCACGTCTATGTCATCGTCCCACGGGATAAACCCCTTATGGCGCACCGCGCCCAAACAGGTACCGCCGTCAATCCAATAGGTGAGCCCATGCTTTCGACATATTCTATCGATTTCGGCAAGCATATCCGTCTCTATGCGCTGCACGCGCTTTAATGCCTCGGGCGGATACTCGTTGCTCATTGCATCTCACAGCCTTCTCTTTGTTAGCCTTTCAGACGTATACCGTCTTTTGCGGCTCTTCGTCCGTCAATAAATCCTTGGGCGGCAGCTTTCACGAACTGAAGCCTCTTTTTTTCATACATAAGGTTATGAAGTATATCCACCACAGTAAGCCATGCTTCCTCGCGCCAGACGGAGGTCTTCTTATACTTATACGTTGCATAGCCATGGCCACGCATGAGGTCGTAACGCCGCACAAGCGATCTCTCGTTTCTATATATTGGCGCACGGTAGAACCCTCGGCTCCAGCTGAACGTCCAGCCAACACCTTTGAATTCTTTCTTACCCAACTCATGCAACACGGTGACGGTATTTACCCGAACAATGCGATATGAACGAACGCGCAGGTTATCACAAAACTCGTAGTCCACCCAATCAACGAAGAGGCCTTCGTCGTATCCTCCCACCGCGCGCCAGGCATGGAGATTAACCAGCGAACCAGCCGTGATCGCGCGAGAGAGTTCTTCCGTGACACCCGTATAGGACTCTTCCTCGACGTCGTTCCTGTCCACTATGCGCGGCGACGCAATTCCCACATCCTCGTGCATATTGCCCAAAAGACCTTCAACGAGTCCGTCGCACGCGATGGTATCTTGGTCGAGGAAGAGTACGTGGCTCACACCACACTTTAACGCCTCTTCGCATATCCTGTTTAGCGCCTTGGCCATACCCGCGTTACGGCCGTGAGCAATCAAACACGCGCGGGAAGAGCCTGCAATCGTCTCAATCGAACGGGTTATCTTATCTACCTCACTTGAGCCATTGTCAAAAACGATTGTCTTTTCCACTTGCGGCAAGATTGCCCGTAGGTTTTGCTCCAAGCCAGATATGTCTGGGTTGTATGTCACTATTCCAGCAAATACCTTCATATTGCTCCCCATGAGGCACCGTATAAATCGTACTCTATCACCACGCATGCGCTATAGGCTTTAGAATAGAGTACTATTAGTATAGCTGTTTAAAAGACTGGAGCTTGGATACAAATTGATTGACATACTTCTAGCTACTTATGAAGGCGAACGCTTTATACGCGAGCAAATCGAATCCATACTCGTTCAGACTTACCAAGATTGGAATCTGTACATCTCCGATGACGGTTCCACCGATACCACCTTAAACATCATTGATGAATACATGCGATTTGACGATCGCATTCATCTTCTAAAGCATGAGAAGCCTTTTGGCAGCGCGTCGAGAAACTTCATGTATCTCCTACGTCACTCCACGGCGCCGTATTGCATGTTCTCCGATCAAGATGACGTATGGCTCCCAAACAAGGTGGAGGTAACCCTACGCAGGATGAAAGAGCTCGAAGAGGAGCACGGGGCCTCGGTTCCCCTTATGGTGTTTACCGATATGGCCGTGGTCAACAGCGATCTCGAGATTCTGCATCCGTCTTTCGAGCGTCAGATGAACATTGACCCCACCCGCTGCGATCTCATGCAGCTTATGGCAGCGCCCGTGGCAGCAGGCTGCACCATTATGATCAACCAGCCTCTTAGGGAAAAGACGCTGGAGACACCCATAGACCAACCCATGCGCATGCACGATTGGTGGATAAGCATGGTGGCGGGAGCCTTCGGGCGCATCGGGCACGTTGACGAGATAACGAGTCTCTATAGGCAGCACGATTCCAATTCGGTAGGTTCTGCCAGCTTTACGATGGTAGGCACCCTACGCGCATACAAAACCGCCTACACAAGCATCCTAAGGCTTATCAAATTGGCAAGGTCTTTCTCCGAAGTGTACTACGACCAACTAAGCCAATCCGACCAACGGAAGATTTCTGCCCTCATTTCGGTTTATGACGTGCCGCGCGTGCTGCGCATACCACGCATGATAGAAGGCCACGCATGGAAAAGAGGGGCCCTACGCAAGGCCGGTGAGGCCATCATACTTTTCTTCATGCAGATGGAGGACTACCCCCTTGGCGACAAATAGTACGCAATCCCCAAGCTAGATTCCTTAGGATGTGCGTCTTTACGACCAGCCGCAGCTATGCCTTGCCAACAAGTCCACATGCTTGGCGCAACTCGTCTGCCCTCGACGCCAAAGTCACGTCTTCCACGTCGTTGCAGTCATGCTCATAAAAATCGTCCATGGGCCGCATGTCGCGCTCATCGGCACATCCACGTGCGCGCTTTTCCTTATACTCCTCCAGCGACTTGCAAAAATAGTGTTGGATTCGCGGAAAAGGCACGGAGGGAAGCTCATCGCTCATGGAGCCTGACGTACGTCGACCCCACACGTCAACGGCATAGAAACCCCAAAGGAAGCGACAGTAGTGAGGATTGTGCGTCCCCAAGACGGTATATGGCTTGCAGATCTGCTTGATGTGGCGGTTTTTCTCGTGACTGTAGTGCGCTCGCCTTGCAAAACGTTCGGTAACAAGGCCTTCTTCATGGGTCGTCTTACCCGAAGAACCAAAGACCAGCCAATTGAGGGAAAGCCCACCAACCGGACCCACGAGCTTTTGATCCAAGTAATCTTCCAATGGCACATCGTCTACGGCAATAAACTCATCGGCATCTATGAACGCCATGTACTTGCAGCTCTTTCCGTATCGGTTCAGGGCATCGTTGTAGGCATCCATCTGCCGAGCGGACCCGGCCATGCTTCTGAGCACCACCAGGCCGTCTTCCACATAGGGAACAAGCACCTCACGCGTATTGTCGGTGCTTTCGTTGTCATACAGGTAAAAGCGGTCGATTCCCAAAAGCCGATGGTACTCAACCCATTCTTTTAGGTAGCTGCCTTCGTTCTTGATGATGGCAACCACCACAACATTGTGCGCCACCTCATGAGGGGCCTTTCGACAAAAGACGTTACGCGCAATCCCGTATGCTATTGCAGGCACAATAACGACGATTCTATATCCCAGACCGTCGGTCCCGTCCTTTCGCTTTTCGTGCAACCACAGCGTCAGGGGCAGTCGTTTTCGGGATGCGCTATACAGCGCTATGAGTGATTTGAGACCAGGCATTCCAACCGCACCCCCTTGCGCCAAACCCAAGCATGCATGAGTCCGACACCACGCTCTATACCGTCGACCCAACTAGTCCAAGTTTACCAAGTGCTCATATATTGATTGCGAGTCGTATGCATCACGATGATGGGTCAACTTGTGAAAGGCGCTCATTTGGCACAGCTCGTTCCATCTCGTAGCGTCGTAAGGTCTTTCCAACTCTTTCCCCAGCAAATGAGGCGGCACGTTGCTAACAGTCGGAACCGTCCAGTATTGAGGCAGTCGTGCACACGCCTCCGTAAAGCAAATATGGAAGGTAAAGTAACGGAGCAGGAGATTTTCTTTGGACCAGTAGTTATATATAAGATCGCGCGTAAGCATCAACAGAGGATGCTGGGGAGTCGCATAGATAAACCAACTGGACGTCACGATAGCGGAATTCGCACTCATGGCATTTGCATACATAAACAAATGCTCTCTTGTCATATACGATGGAAGGGAATTGTTGCCTTCAAGCGGCGAACGGAATACCGTTGCATCCGCCCAGACTCCACCATACTTTATGAGCAATTCAAGCCTTACGATATCCGAAAGGTGCGCATTGGGTATTACGCCACGCTCGTATTTATCCCATATCGAGTCTGGGATGTTGCATAGCTGTCGCACGTCATCGAGGCTAACACATCTTAAATACGTGTCCTTTGGCATTGCTCTCTCAAACGAACGCCTGCACGCACGAACTATGGGAGGAGCGCTCTCAAAGCCCTGAAACCAACACATCCAAATGGGAATGGGGTGGGGCGGCTCTTCAACGGGTGGTGCGTATTTCGATAAGGAGGATGGTCCGTACTTTTTCCAAAGTGTTCTGTGAAACCGCTTGTCATAAATAATGTCACGGAGCTCTCGGGAGTCAACATATAGGATGCGTTGCCTTCTATGGTACTCCGCTACCAGAGAGGCGCGGAAGTGCTTGTTTTTAATGGCCCTATATACATTGCCTATTGTTGAGCTCATCATGCCTCGCTTTCTAACCATGACTCAAAGATTGTGCTTGATGCGCTTTTTCTATTTATTGGAATGGCGGCAAGCGCTACACGTATCATTGTCTCACTAGCAAATATTCTACCGCATGGGAAATAATGAGTCGTCAGCAGGAGCGGTCACACAAAACAAGAGACTCAGTGGTAACGGGACTTTTCTGGACATTTGGCGAGAGGGTTACCACGCAGATTGTCTCGTTTGTCGTCTCGGTGGTTCTTTCGCGCCTATTGTCACCGAGCGACTACGGCATCATTGCCATGGTGCTCGTGTTTATCACGCTCGCAAACACCTTTGTGACGAGCGGATTTGCCACCGCACTCATTCAGAAGAAGGATGCGGATGAGCTGGACTTCTCAACCATGTTCTACTGCAGCCTTGCCTGTTCGTGCATCCTCTACGGAATCCTGTTTCTCCTTGCGCCCTTTATCGCCGACTTCTATGCTCAGCCGTCCCTCTGCCTGATTCTAAGGGTGTTTGCGCTGAGGATTCCCCTCAGCGCCTTTGGGGCGATCCAGCATGCCTATGTCTCACGCCACCTGCTCTTCAAACGGTTCTTTTGGTCTTCTCTAATTGGCACGCTTGCCTCGGGCATTATTGGAGTCGCCATGGCCATGGCAGGCTTTGGCGTATGGGCGCTCATCGCACAGTACTTTGCCGACACCATTCTGGATGCAATCGTCCTTTTCATTACCGTTCCGTGGCGACCACGCCTCCTCTTTTCGTGGTCAGCTGCAAAGCCACTCATGAGCTATGGGTGGAAGGTGCTCGCCGCCGACCTAAGCGGCACATTCTTTGGGCAGCTGAGGTCCCTTATTGTTGGCAAGTTCTACACGCCCGCAGACTTGGCGTTCTACAACAAGGGACAGCAACTTCCGCAACTCATAACCCAAAACCTAGGATCGGCAGTTATGGGGGTACTGTTCCCCGTTATGTCCAACGAGGGAGACGATGTTGGCGCAGTACGGCAAATCTGCCGACGTTGCATGCAGGTCATGTCGTATGTAACCGCACCACTTCTTTTGGGCATGGCAGCCGCAGCCTCAGACATCGTGGTGCTGCTCTTTACCGAAAAGTGGCTTGAGTGCGTGCCATACCTGCAGATTCTCTCCCTGGGCCTAACCATTGGCGTGCTTGGCGTCATACCACTCCAGGCGCTCAAGGCAATTGGTCGCAGCGACGTCGTGCTCCGCCTCGAGTTTATTAAGAAGCCCATATATGTGCTTCTACTTGTGGTTGGCGTGCTTAAGGGAACCATGGCCATTGCAGTTACCATGGCTCTCTACGAGCTATATGGCACAGCCGTAAACGTATTACAGCTCAAGCGTTATCTTGACTACGACATCCATACGCAGCTGCTTGATATCCTACCCTCATTTGGATGTGCGCTCGTGATGGCCGCAGCCGCATATTTTGTTCCGCTGCCAATCCACAACGTACTAATCAGCCTGGTAGTTAAAGTGGTTTTAGGAATTGCGATATATGTTGGTCTATCTAAACTCTTTGACATCGAGTCGTATAGGTATTTGGTTGAATCCGCCGCTCAGAAACTTGCCGAACGTCGTGGTCAAACCCAAGGTCAATCTTGATCCGCATGACGCCGGCTCCAGAAGTCCGAGGATGATAGATGGCTTCGACTCCTTTTTCAGGGAGGTATACTAGCATGCAAAGCCCAAAAAAGCTCACATGGTTTGGAGTGCACACATGGCACAGGACCTCGTCTCGATCGTCGTTCCGGTATACAACGTCGAGCGCTACCTCCCCACTTGCGTGGATAGCCTTTTAGCGCAAACGTATACCGACCTTGAAATCATCCTCGTCGATGACGGATCAACCGACCATTCCCCCGATCTGTGCGATTGCTATGCGAAGAAAAACGAGCACGTTCGAGTTGTCCACAAGCCAAATGGGGGTTTGTCCTCGGCAAGAAACGCTGGCATAGACGTCGCGGAGGGCACCTATATCGCTTTTGTGGACAGCGATGACTACGTGGACCCTTGCTACATCGAGACCCTATACAACGCCATAACGAGCTCAGACGCCGACTTGGCACTCTGCGCGTTCGACCTTGTGGATGAGAGCCGCCAAAGGCTCGGCACCATTTCGCTCGACCCTGGAATCATGTCTACGGAGGGCTTTTGGGGGCGCTATTTTGTTGAGGGTTCGAGTTCGGTGCCCACAGGGGCGAGCGCCGCAGTCGTTGCCTGGAACAAACTCTATAAGAGAAGCATCTTCTCAACACTGCGCTATGCGGAGGGAAGGCTCTATGAGGACGAGTACATACTTTGCGACGTTATCTCTAACTGTAAGCGCATCGTAGCCGTCTCGGACGTCCTGTACTTCTATCTGCAGCGCTCGGGAAGCATCATGGGTACCGATCAAGGCGTACGGTTTATCGAGCAGGCAGAGAGCAACTTCTACAAATGCCGGTACTTTATTGGCAAGGACCAATACGGATGGGCAAGCAGCGCATTGCTAAGGACAATAGGTGCGATTGCGGTTGCGCAGCGTGCCATACGAACGGAAGAGGACGCCAAGACCGTTCGCAACGCACAGGCAACCTACCGCATGCTCTATCGCATAGTCGCCCCGCACGTTCCCTCAAGGGAAATGCGCATGCGCGGCTATCTTTTCATGTGCTTCCCGCGCCTATTCTCTTTGTCGCTTCCCACGCTTCGCTCGTAGGATTGCTCGTTTGACCTCCCCTGCCTTGCATGGACGAAAAGAGTCACAAGCTTTCCGTAGACTATGCATTCGATCATCATGAGCAATGCATAGAAGGGAGCGCAATACGAGAAGGTTGCCCAGTCGTGTATGCGATGTGACGCCGCCCAAACGTAGTTCGTCGACCAAGTGACCGAAAACACCAAGAGGAACCCACTGAGCAAGAGGGCCGCCAAAACAAGCACGAACTTCCAGCGGTCCGCACCTTGTTTTACAAAAAGCAGATACAGGACGTAAGGCAAAGCCACCACCAACCCGCATGCCAACAGCATTCCAACACGTGAGCCTATGGCTCCAATATAATGATCCACGTCAAGCGCCAACGCACCTGCGCTTAGCACCTCAGGATTGAGCACGTCGTTCTTTTGGTCTGCCTCAGTCGTCTTCTTCTGTGGCTCACCGCCCATGAGCGCGTTGCCTCCCACGAGCTCGAGCGCACGCTGCTGGTCCTCCAACGTGCCAGTACCTGCGGCAGGATCCTTGCTTGAGGCAATGATCTGTTGCGTCATGGGCTTATGCAGGCAAAACTTTGCGATTTGCTTAATCGTCTTAAACATTTGGGCGGGAATGCCATTCCAAGGAATGGGGTCGGTAGTCGAGGAAACGTAAAGCCCCTTCCTTTTCGTAAGTCGTCCGTCGGAATAGGCCTCTTCCAACTCATCTGCAACGGCATTCCAAAAAGCATCCGTCTCACGCGCATCCACATAGCCGCCAGCGTTAGTATAGCCTTGCCGTAGGTTCCAATACGAAAGGTCGCCCGTTAACTCTTTGAGGGACATCTTCATACGTGCGGCATCCCAGTTCTTCTTTATGGGATCTTGCTGGGACCGAAGCGTAGGACTCACCTCAATGGCCTTTTCGAGTGCGGCATTAGACAGCCACACGAACTCGGGCCTCTCTCCTGCCTCTATGCCCATCATTGCAGCCGTGGCTCTGGAAAACCCACCTTGGTAGCGATCGTTGAGCATCGACACCCCATAGGTCGCATTGTTCGTTGCGCGTATGGCAGAATTTCCCGCCACCAACAACGCGATTGGAAGCACAAGCACTACGGCCCAGCCGCAAAGCCACGACCAAGCCTTCTGGGATTTGCGCCTTATGGCAATTCTTTCGCCCAACACAACAAGGGAGCAAACGGCAACAAAAGGCACAACCCACATTGCGCTTTCGGTAGATGCCCACAAACCAAGCAAGCTCAGGCCCGCACATATGGCCCAAGGAAGCACGGATCGTAAGGGCTTATCGCTTCGCAAGTACAGTCCAATGTACGAGGCAAAGATGAGCATGGTAAGGGGCAGCACGATTCCCATGCGATACATCCGCTGAAAATAGTCGAGCGTAAAGAAGGCGGGAGCATACAGCAGAACGGTAAACAGGATTGCACGAATCGTACGCGATGGAACAAACGCTCTTATGGCCAAACAGCACACGGCGCAGGCCACAACATACAACGCAATATAGGCAAATTGATACGGTACGTGAAGTACATAGCACGCAGCAACGAAGAGACCGTATCCGGGATTTTTGGCAAGGGTAAGGTTGTTGTAGGAACCGAGCCAGTTGCCCTGCACGATGTTGTATGCGTATTGCAGCAAAAGGCCATCGTCGTACGTGGACCCTATGCTCGAGATGAGCGGAGTCCAGCATGCGAGCAGCACACGAATGCCTGTGAGCACCACCACGCAGAGCGATACCACAGGATGGTCGCATGCCATTCGCAGAGGCGACAACGTACGTATGCGACCTGCAATATCTACGTCCGAATTCGATTCCTCAGCGCTCCGCGAACTCATAGCAATATCCGTTTCCACCCAAAGCCAGGATGCCTGCCGCTAGCTACTTTCCCGCATACATACGATCGTAATAGTCTGCATAGGCGCCGCTCGTAACGTTGGCAACCCATTCGGGATTGTCCAGATACCAGCGGATGGTCTTCACGATACCCTCCTCGTATGGAGTCTCGGGATACCAGCCCAACTCGGCCTTTATCTTGTCGGGCGCCATTCCATAGCGACGGTCGTGACCCGCCCTATCCTGCACATAGTGGATAAGGTCCTCGGTTATGGCCTCATCGCCCGTAGCCTTTGCCACCTCGGCAATGATAGTCTTCACGATATAGATGTTTGCACGCTCGTTGTGACCGCCGACGTTGTACACCTCGCCAAGGCGTCCCTCGCGCGCCACCATGTCGATGGCCTTGCAGTGATCGTCCACATATAGCCAGTCGCGTACGTTAAGGCCATCACCATACACAGGGAGTGCCTTGTGGTGCAGCGCGTTGTTGATCATGAGCGGAATGAGCTTCTCGGGAAACTGGTACGGGCCATAGTTGTTTGAGCAGCGCGTGATTACCGAAGGAAAGCCATAGGTGTCATGGTATGCCTTAACGAACAGGTCGGCGGACGTCTTGGACGCACTGTAGGGCGAATGGGGCGAAAGCGGTGTGTCCTCGCGGAAGTAATCGGTGTGCTCGGGATCGGCAGGGCTGCCGTTCTCGTTGAGCGCTTCCGGAATCGCCAAGGTTCCGTATACCTCGTCGGTGCCCACCTGCAGGTAGCGATGTTCGCCAAAGCCACCCTTGCCATCGTCCCATGCAGCACGACAGCAGTTGAGCATGTTTACGGTACCCATTACGTTGGTATCGGCAAAGATGCCGGGATCCGCTATGGAGCGGTCCACATGGCTCTCAGCCGCGAAGTTGATAACGTAATCGGGCTCGTGTTTAGCAAGTGCTGCGGAGACTGCCTCAGCATCACGGATGTCGGCATGCACAAACACATAACGAGGATCGTCCTCCACGGACTTCAGATTCTCCAAGTTACCAGCATACGTAAGCGCATCCAAGTTAACGATCTTCGCATCTGAGTGCTTGCGGAGCATATACAAAACGAAATTTGAGCCGATGAAGCCAGCGCCACCGGTAACGAGATAAGTCAGCATGGTCTCTCCTCGCGCAATCTTTTCCAAACAGCAACCAGTCTAAAAGTAAATCGAGCAAATGCCATACGCATGACACAAAACCCACAGCGCGGTGTGTAGAGAGCGACGTCCTTTCCATGAGGCCAGACTGATGATACACTGTTTGCGTAAAAACTCGACTCTTGTTTACTTCGTAGATTTGCTGCTTGCCGTCAGACGCTCCTCCCATCGTACGGGAGGGCGCACGGCTCACCAGTACTACATGAAAGGTTGCTTATGTTATCAGACGGAACGACCGTATCTCTGGTGATGCCTTGTCGAAACGAAGCCTCTCACATTGCACAGCTCATCGAACAGGTCCCATCGTTTTATGACGAAATAGTCGTCGTAAGCAATGCATCTACCGATAACACGTGGCAAACCATTCAAGACTTGAGTGCAGACAACAAGCGACTGGTTCCCCTGAAGGACGATCGCACGATAAGAGGCATTGGCTATGGCTACGCCCATATGACGGGGATTGCAGCAGCAACTTCCGAATGGATCGTGTGCCTAGATGCAGACGGCACCTATCCAAGTGACGATTCAGCAGCCATTATAAACTGGGCTAAAGAGCACGATAAGTCCTTTGTCTCGTGCAACCGCTATCCCGACCCTTCGATTCCGGCCAAGCTACAGTTTGGGGTAAAAGTACTTTGCGTGGAGATTCGTTTGCTGTACGGTCTCAAGCTCAGCGATTCTCTTTCTGGCATGTGGGTGTTCAAGCGATCTGTTGCGCCAAGCTTGCAGTTAACGGAAGGTGACTGGAACCTATCCCCTCAGATCAAAATTAGCGCTTGGGAAGCCCTTGGCGATGAGTTTAGCGAGTACCCCATTCGCCAAAAGATACGTCTTGGAGAAACAAAGCAGCAGTACTTCCGAACAGGTTGGTCGCATCTTACGTGGATCGCAAAGAATAGATTTAGGAGACGTAAGGCGTCCGAATAGCCTGACTCACACGAATGTAGGGAGAGTCTTTCGCTATTTCCAGTCTGCCATCATGCGCCGATACATGTCCTCGAGCCCTCTTTTAGGCTCCCAACCCAAGGCATGAATCTTGGAGGTATTAAGCCGCAGGCACCCGGTCACGGCAAATCGCTTGGCCGCATCACGATCCTGAACCCTCGTGACCTTGGTATGCGAGCCAAAGGCGTTAGCCACCATGTTGGCCATCTCCCAAATCGAACAGAACGTCTGCTCATTCGCAACGTTATATGCCTCTCCCGACTCACCGCATGCAACGAGCAGCAAGAGCGCCACCACAGCGTCCGCCGTGTAGACGTACATGTTGCTCTTCGTCCCATCGGTTAGCAGCCTAATGTCCTCACCCCGCTCGCAACAGCGTGCGAACTCGGCAAATACGCGTTTGTCGGTGTTTGCGATACCTGGTCCAAACGATTGGGCAAGCCGAGCGACGCACACGCGAACCCCATACTGCGAGGCATAGGAGGCGCAGAGCGTCTCGGCCAGCTGCTTGGCCTGCGGATAGCTGCTCCGCACGCTCATGGCATCCAACTCGCCGCCGCGCGTCTCGTCCAACGAATCGGCAGAACCCGATCCATATACCTCCATAGAGGACACAAAGCACATGCGTGCCCCCGCAGAGCGCGCGAGCTCTAGCATCGTGCGGGTACCTTCCACCGTGGCATCGATGGTGTCCACTGGCTTTTCTACCATGAGCCTGCTGTCGGTGTTACTTGCGCAATGCACCACGTAGTCGCAATCGCCCTCAACGCGAGGCGTCTTTCCTAAGGCCGCATCCCACTCTACGAACTCAACATTGGGACACGACTCATACTGTGCGCGCGCCTTCTCCAAGTTGCGAACGGGCAGCACCATCCTCGCGGGACCTACCGCCACTTCGCACCGCCTAAGCAACGCTCGCACAACCATGCCGCCAACTAGCCCCGTTGCGCCCGTGACGACCACCGTCGCATCCTCGAAGACCGACCAAGGCACCGAGTCATCCTGTGCAATCGCAGTTAGGTCGGCGTCGTAGTACTTATCCATGGAACACTCCCCCTACTCTTCGCCCGACCACAACATGCGCTGGTCGCGTGCATCCATGTAGCCCTTAAAGGCGTAGTAATCCATGGGAGTCGTGACCTTGATATTCTCAACAGGGCCCTCAACGGTATAGATGGGATGTCCGTAATGCGCCATCATGCTTACGGAGTCTATAAAGTCTCCCCTGCCCTCGGAACGCGCTTGCAGATGAGCCGCATAGAGCTCCTCGAGAAAGAACGCTTGGGGCGCTCGGGCCAACCCCACTTCCGAACGCGGTATGAACCGCTCGATGGCACCCTCGCTGCCACCGACCACAATCGTCTCGATGGCAGGCGACACGGTGGCCGTGCAGCCGCGCTCCACAACCGATGTCACGCAAGCCGTTATGGTCTGCTCGTCAATAAGAGGGCGCACGCCGTCGTGCACAAGTACGATCGCCCCATCGTCGCCCGGGTGCTTTTCGTGCAGATGGCGCAGGCCGTTAAAGATGGATTCCTGCCCTGTTGCACCGCCTGCAACGATGTCCACGGAAGTCTGATATCTCCGTTTGTCGAGCACGTCAGCCAGATAATCCATCCAAGACTCAAGGCACACCACGACCACGCCCGAAACCTGCGGATGCTCGGCAAAGTGCGCTATTGTGTAGTCGATAATCGGTCTTCCGCTAAGCTCGAGGAACTGTTTGGGGCGTGGGCCGCCACCCATGCGCTTGCCCACACCTCCGGCAAATATAACCGCTTCCACACGCTGTTCGCTCATTGTGATGTCACCTCTCGCCCATCTCTTATAAGACCCTGTATCGGTCCTCACATCCCCAAGGCGTACACACATATGCCCATCAGAATGAGTCCAAGGGCAATCCACTTCTTTCGCGTCATCTTCTCGCCAAATATTCGCACCCCGAAGAAGGTCACGTAAAAGTAGCTGGTGGCTTCCAGCACCGGACCCATGGAAAGAGGGATGCCTCTATACGCAAGAATGCCAAGCAGCGTCGTCCCCACAAAGATCACGTAGGCAAAGATCACCAACGGATTAAGGTATTCCGCCAACACGGAATCGTACTTACGCATTGCCGCTTTTTTGAGCATTACCTGCGACACGGCAGCCAAGAACGTTCCCAAGAGCAGGAACATCGCATGAAACGCAACGTCCGCATTCATGCGGCCTCACCACCAGTGTCTGCGGTGGCAAACAGGGCGACTCCCGCAACAACGATCGCACATCCCAAAAGCTGCAGCAACGACACGCCCTCATGGAAGACGACGATCCCCCATATTACGCCCCACACCACGGTTATGGCGCGATTGGCATAGGCCGAGGTAAGCGGCATGCGCTTTATGGCTTGCTGCCAGCCGATTGCGTACAGCCCAAGAATGGCAATAACGCCCCCATAGCAAAGAATGAATCCTGGCGACAAAAACTCCTGGCCAGCCGCAAGCTTGCTAAGAATACCCTCGCAGGAATACATCATGAGCAGCAAATGCAGGAAAAGCAGCGTTTTGGGACTCGTCTTAGTCACGCGCACCGCCTCCACAAAGCCATGGGAGAAGCTCTTCCACAGAATCGGCAGCCATGATGCAGTGGCCAAAGCGCGTAGAGCTATCAACGACCTCGTGGCCTTCCGGTGCGTTCCAAGACTTGTGCATCACTAAATCGGGGTACTTGCTCTGAAGGTTCGCAAGCGCGCTCACATCCTCTTCCGTAAGCACGAAACGCACGGCAGAAGCACGCGGAGACGAAAAGCCCCGCAAATCGGGCCTCACACCCAAGGCAACGTCCACCACTGCGCCCACGAAGTCAATCCCCGTGGAAAGGGGTACGAGGTCGCTGCCAATATAGTCGCCACCCATGCGGCTGCCAATCTCCACAATCCAAGGCTCGCCACGGCCGTTAATCTTAAGCTCCGCATGAGAGGCCCCTTGTTGCACGCCAAGCGTATCCAACGCATGCATAACAACCTGCTCCACGCTGGCGCATTCTTCTGCCGAAAGCAACGCAGGCTCTAAATGGGCAGTCTCAATAAAGTGGGGAGCACCCGTTGTGAACTTGCGCGTGATCTGCAACACATGGTGCGAGCCCTCCCACGACATACACTCCACGCTAAACTCGTCCCCCTCCAAGAACTCCTCCACAAGCGCGGTTTTGGAAAAGGACTCTTCCCATGCGAAGGCAAGGGCATCCATCAGGCCGTCGGGGCTCGAGAGCTTCGTAATACCGCGACTTCCCGAGCGATCAGATGGCTTTACGATTACAGGGTACGTCAGCTCGTCAAGACTCTTTGACAGAGGCATTTCCTCACGCACGGGAACGCACTTGGGCGAGGGATCACCAGCCATCATAAACGCTTTCCGCATCGCCTGCTTATCCGTCGACAAGCGCACGCATTCGTCCGTGTTGGCAGAAAGGCCCATTCGATTAGCTACCCAAGTGGCCGTAATGTTGTTGAAGTCAGACCCTATGGTACATACGCCATCCACGCCGACTTCTCTGCAAATGCGTAACACCTCATCGCGCTCAGCCGTGCTCACGGGATGGAATACGTCGGCAACGCTTTCGCCCAAGTCGCCGCACTGCCAAGCAAACGCGTGCACCGTACATCCCAAAGTCTGAGCCTTACGAATAAGCGGCACCTGAAACTCAGACGCTCCTATTACGGCCAGTACTTTGCCGTCGTGACGTGCCTCGCCTGCCTTGCCACTACATGAGCTTCTCATCGCGAGACTCCGTAGAACTCGTAAATCGCATCAACCACACGCAATAGATCGTCTTTCGCAAGGTTGTAATACATAGGCAATCGCAGAAGACGGTTGCTCTCCCGCGTCGTAAATTCATCCTCGCCATCAAAGCGTCCGAACTTCAGTCCCGCAGGCGCCGAGTGAAGCGGAATGTAGTGGAACGTCGCCTGTACCCCACGGGCCTTGAGGTGGGCAATGAGTCGCGTGCGCTCGTCCAAATCCGCTGCCTTGAGCCAATACATGTGAGCGTTATGCACGCAATTCACGGGGATGGTGGGAAGCTCTACCAAGCCGCGCTCCGCAAGCGGCCGCAGTGCGGCGTCATAGGCATTCCACGACACGAGCCTGTTCTCATTTATCCCGTCCGCCTTCTCAAGCTGTGCCCACAGATACGCGGCGTTTATGTCGGACGGAAGGTAGCTTGAGCCGTAGTCCTGCCACGTGTACTTATCAACCTGCCCACGCAGGAATTTGGATCTATCGGTGCCCTTCTCGCGCAAAATCTCCGCACGCTCGGCACATGACATATCGTTGGTAAGGAATGCGCCTCCCTCACCCATGGAATAGTTTTTCGTCTCATGGAACGAGAAGCAGCCAAAGTCGCCAATGGTTCCCAACGCACGTCCTTTGTAGGCGCTCATTACGCCCTGAGCTGCATCTTCCACCACTTTGAGCCCGTGCCTTTGAGCTATTTCCACGATGGCATCCATCTCACAGGCCACGCCGGCGTAGTGAACGACGCATATCGCCCTCGTTCTATCCGTAATCGCAGCCTCAATCTTTCCCTCATCGATGTTCATGGTATCAGGGCGAACGTCCGTGAACACCAGCCTGGCACCAGCCAGCACGAAGGCATTCGCCGTAGATGAGAACGTAAAGCTGGGAAGGATAACCTCGTCTCCTGGCTCTAAGTCACACAGGAGCGCGGCCATCTCCAGTGCGGAGGTACCGCTTGTGGTAAGCAGGACTTTTTGCACATCGAAGCGCTCCCGCATCCAGGCATGACAGCGCTTCGTAAATGGCCCATCACCACAAATCATCTTGTTGGCAACTGCCTCGCGAATGTAGTCGGTTTCCGTTCCTACGAATGGCGCAATATTGAAATCAATCATGGACAAGGCCTTCCACGTGGCCGGCAATGCAAAACGTACCGAGTCACTATATCACCCTCGCCCCGTGAGACCCATTGCGCCACGGCAATTCCAGCACGCCACCACAGGGATTGTTACAGTTCATATCCCCACGCAGTTCGCGCCCCCACGCCTACGTCAGCACGCATGCGACTCCACGCTCGCTTCGCTCGCTCACTTCGTGAGTCGCCGCATGCGTGCTGTCGTAGGCGTGGGGGCGTGAACCGTAACCAGGGATTTGACGTGCAAAAGGCAGAGACGCCATACGCTATAGGAAGTACCGCTTGATTGGCGGGATCAGCCGCAGGACGTAGGCCACGCCAAACGAAAGAAGGGCGCAGAGAATTGTTGTGAGCGGTATGGCGAGAACGGGATTGAAGGCCAAGGCATTCAACCCAAACCTACCGCACACGCGCATGGCAATGGGGTGCAAAACGAAGACGCCCAGGCTCAAGTCGGACAGCACACGCAACGGCTTTAGTGGTGCGCCTGTTCTTTCCAGCCATTTTCCGAGATATTTAACACCGCAGAACACGCCCACCGACTCAAGAAGCACGTTAATGTTTGTGCTGTTGTATATCGTTTGCAGCGTCTCTCCCTTCCATGCGGAGATGGCAGCGGTGCCCACGCAGGTCACTCCGAAACCAACCAGCAGCAGCGCCACCGACAAGGACGGCGAAACCCGGTTGGTGGTGTCCAGGTAGTATCCCAGCATGAAGTAAAATGGGTATCCCGTAACCATAAACATGTTCATACGATCCACAATGGATCCGAGGGTCTCGCCATACCCAGCATTCGCAAGGCTTATCAGCGATATTGCCTGCGGCAGGCAGATGTGGAACACGAATGCCAAGCACAGATAGTACTTGAACAGCGCTTTGTTGCCCACAATCATCCGCATGAAGGGTATGAGCAAATACATGCCAATAACGAGATAGAAGAACCACAGATGAAAGTGGCCTACCACGATTTCCTTGATGAGGGCCAGCACGCTAAACGATTGCCCACACATAAGCGACTGTACGCTATCCATAACAGCGTATGTAGTGGACCAAAAGAGGTATATAAGTGCCATATGCTTAACATTTTCACGGACAATCCTCTCGAACGGTTTCTCGCTCGACAAGAAGAGGCTGCCGCTAATCATTATGAAGACGGGAACCACCCATCGCACAGAGCTGCAGAAAAAGTTGGATATGGCCCATTCGGACGATTGGACGTCCGCCTGAAGCCCTCCGGCCGAAACGTGGAGCAAGATTACGCAAATCGCCGCGATCACGCGCATCAAATCGAAATAGTGCTTCCTTGGACGAGTCACTTCCGCATTCTGCACCACGTTTTCCTGCATCTTTATGGCTTTCCACTCCATATCCCACTTATGCCCCACTGGCTCTGTTGTCATGTGTGCCATCATACCAAATATGCAAGCCACTCCACCCACCATGAAAACAGTACGACAAGCGCCATAACCAGCAAGACCGCCCCGTTGTAGGCCCAAGCCCATTGCGCAGGTTCCCTGCCCGTAATCCCCCATTTGCTCGGTCCCAAAAACACGAGCGTGGGAAAGATAAGAGGCAGAAGATATCGTTGCTGCACGCCGTTAATCTGGGGTAGCCCCACCGGCGTATAGTCCATGTACATAGCCGTCGCAATAAGCACAAAGATGCCAAAGGTCACCACGACGCTCGCAACGCCCAGGACCACACCCGTCTTTTTCGTTCGGTCTTTGTCCAAAACAAGCGCCGATGCCAGGACGATTGCCACCAAGGCACCAAATACGGGCGGTGCATCATCTAAGTGAGCATAGCTCGTAAAGAGCGAAGGTATGGACTCGGGAGACACGAAACCGCTTATGAAGCCGCCGTTTTCCACAACACGTGGCGGCAGGGCGAAGTGCGCAAAGGTGGAAAGGTATTCAAAGGGATTGTTGAGCATGAAGGAAACTTGTCCGCTTGGGTTTACCCCCGTGCCCCCGCGAAGGTCACCGGCTCCCAAGCCACCGATCAGGCGCGGCACCAACCATGTGCCAAGCGCCATAAGCGCAACGCCCACCATGGCGCCGCGAAACACATAGGCATAGCGCTTGGAGGGAAACCTCCTTGCGGGTATGAACAACGCCATAAACATAAGGGGGAAATACACCACGCGCGGCAAAATGCCAATTAAAAAGGCACCAAGCATCTTGAGCAGGTTTTTCGCATTGACTTCCACTGACCCCTGAATCATACCCACCAACGACGCATAGGCATAAAGGCACAGCGAAAAGAGCCAGTATGAGTACCCAAGATCCGCCGCAAGTAAAACGGAGGTGGGTATAAGGGCAACGGCGGCATAAAGCATCTTTCCGCTGCGCAGCTTCTTCATGCCAAAATACGTTACAAGCGAATAGAAGAGTCCCTCAACCATCCGCACAAGCACGATTCTGCGGGTAAACGAGACGCCCAATAGACGCAGGACCCGTAGAACCAAGGCGCCAAGCACATACTCTACGCCCGTAACATACCAGAGGACACCCTTGGGATGCTCCATCGCGTCATGCGGCTGCGTGGCGAGGGCGTCCATCTCCTCCTCGTACGCATCCACTACGGCTAGGTTCGCCTGCTCCTGTCCCACCTCAGTGCTGCCGGTAACGCAAAAGCGAAAGTCCGACTCACTGCGTTCCACATCGCCGCTCCAATCGGCAAAAATAAGTATGTTACGCCAATGAATGCCAGTGTCCCAGCCTATTTCGCGCGACGACATAGTCCAAGCGAACATCATGGTGAGACAAACCACCGCTATGAGATATAAATTCTCAGGCTTGTTTGCCAACCAATCGCGATGCAAAACAAACGACGCGCACACAAACGCCAAAACCGTAAAGAAGGCAAAGTGAAAGCGATTGAGCCACGAAGCCGCATTGCCACAAAACCCAAGGCGCCATTCGAACCAACACAACATTGCGCCAACAAGCGCCGATCCCAAGGCGGTAGCTATAAAGACAAGAGCCCTCTTACTAGGAAAGGCAGCAAAGGGATGTCCGCCCTCGTTCTTCGGTGACATATGCCTTGCAAGCCGCATGGTCTTATCTCCTATGCAAAAGACGACGCAAAGAGGATCGCACGCCCTGCGGGCGAGACTCCTGGTTTGGCGTGCCGTTGGTCTTTGCGGGCTCGCTCGCCGGTTCCACGCGAGCCTTTACAAAAGGCAACGCTGGCCCATCGGTTGCAGGCTCCTCGTACGAAACCTCAGAGACGTCACTCTGTTCGCCAACAAAAACGCATGAAAGTGCCGTAACCAAATGGCTCTGCCCCAAAAGGTCGGCATAAACATGAATAAGGTATTCCCCGTCCTGGCTCTCGTGGTTCTGAACGTCTATGGTGGCTCTAAGCAGGCCGTCCGCACCGCGCGTAAACTCATAGCATTGCATATCGCGCTGTTTGGCGTCGTGCCACACATAGGCGCGCCAGTTCTCACACGTCGTCGTCTCGTCCTGCACGTCGAGCACAATCTGTGCCCATCTGGACTCAATCGTTCTTGCTCGCTCCTCACGTTCCTTACGCATGCGAGCAAGATACGCGTCACGGGTCTCGGACGTGCCAACAAGAGCGGCATTGGTATACAAAGGCGCAGGCACGTCTCGTCTCGCGACGGAAGACCCACCGAGTATTTGGCATACCGCCTGTGCGAATTGCTCCTGCTCAAGGCAGGCGGGACGTTCCCGCATATAGGCAATGCCACGCTCCGACGCCGCAATGCGACGCCCGTCGTCATCCGCAAAGCGTACGATTGCCTCCGCGAGCGCGTCGGGTGTTGGTCTCGCGAGTAATGCCGACTCATCGCAAAAGTCAAAGAGATTGTTCTGCGCGTGAATGTCTACTACTGGCAGACCGGCAGCCATCATCTCAAAGGGAATGCGAGACGGGTTGGAAGAGCTTATGCATAGGCCAGCCAGGCATTTGTTATAGAGCTCGTTGCACTCCTCCTTGCTCAGCAGACCTAGGTTTTGTGCGACACCATGCAGCTTGGCGCATCTCTCTCTGGAGCCATACAAATAGAGGCGCAGATCTGGACGTAACTCATGCAAAAGCGCAAAGGTCTCCTCTACCAAAGCCGCACAACGGCGTGGCTTTTCCGGCTGCCAAATGGCGCATACCGCACGCTCTACAGGCGCATTGGCAAGCGGCCGATATATATCCTGGTCCGCACAAAAATCGGTGACAAACGCTTGGTGTCCAAAGTCATCGTGCATGCGCGCGGCAAGCCAACGCCCGATTACGATGGGAGTCAGCTGCTCGTTGTAGGTAGAAAGAGCGCTTAGGTACTCGTTTCCCATGGGATAAAACCATGGCTCGAAATCCTGGATGAAATAGGCTTTGGTGCGGCTAGGCACGGCAATCGCATAGGAAACCGTCGTGTGCATAGTTGCGATTGCCATGTCGTATGGTTCGGACTCCCCCAAATGCGTCACGTCGACTAGACGCACGTCTTTGAGGCCGTAGTATCTGCTCACCCGTCGATTTAGCTGCACGAATGACCTACCTATGTCGCCTGTTGGGCAGACGTCACATTGCGCGCCACACGATTGCAAATAGTCGATATGGCGAAAGATGGTCTGCAAACCGCCTGAGCCTCCTTCGCCCAAAGCAGGCAACAACCATAACAAGCGCTTACCTCGCAAGGCATCCATTAGCTGCATTATCCGATCTCCCAAGGGTCATGCCTTATGCGCTGCCGGCACCCCAGCAGCGCGTCCTTCGCGTGCGTACGCCTCGCCTTATTGCAGGTACTCCTCCAACGCCTCCCGCCAAGGACGCATGTGATTGCCTATGGTTGCCTCTAGGTGGGCGTTCTTCAATGACGAATACGCAGGTCGATCGGCGCTCTGGGGATTCATGCGCTTCCAATCGGCAGACGAGCAGCGATTGACCTTGCAATCAAGGCCTGCGATATCGTATATCGCCTGGGTGAGGTCTGCCCACGAGCAGGTTCCCTCGTTAGTGCAGTGCCACACGCCAAACGAATCGCTTAGCGCAATGCGCAAAAGCTCCCGCGCCAGATCTCGGGCAGAGGTGGGGTTGCCCAGCTGATCGTCCACAACCGTCACCTCGTCATGTGTCTTGGCCAAACCGAGCATCGTGCGCACGAAGTTCTTTCCATCGCCATAGAGCCATGCCGTACGCACCACATGGGTGCGGGGATTCATTGCGCATGCAAGACCCTCCCCCGCAAGCTTGGACCGGCCATAGCCCGAAATCGGTGCGGGCACGTCCTTCTCTGTGCGCTCGCCAGGCTCGGTGCCTGGGAAAACGTAGTCCGTCGACACATGCACCAGCGTAGCTCCATTTGCCGCACAGGCTCGGGCGAGATTCATGGGCCCAAGCGCATTTGCGGCAAAAGCGGTTGGGAATTGCGTTTCGCAGCCATCCACATTGGTAAAGGCAGCGCAATTGAATACCATGTCGTAGGGCCCATGAGCCCCAAACCACGCATCGACGGCACGCGCTTCCGAGATGTCCAGGTCGGGCAGCTCAATCCAATCAGCGTCGTAATCCGAATACGCTTGGGGCACGTCCTTGTCAGCGAGCGCCTCTTTTAGGGCCCTGCCCAGCTGTCCATTTGCTCCCGTTACCAATAGACGCATGACACATTCCTTCCGTACTTTGCTTCCAGCATCAGTGGCCCAGAAACACTGGGTCCCAAAGGCATGCCTGAGGGACCCACTTGCCTATTTTCGCACGTAGTTTTTGTCGGGTACGAACCTGCCCTCGGCAACCTTGCGCAGGTGCGCGCCGTAGTCGCTCTTGCCGTACCGCTCGGCACATTGCAAGAGACGCTCGCAATCGATCCAGCCACTCGCAAACGCAATCTCCTCTGGCACGCTCACCGGCAGGTCCTGTGCCTTCTCCACCGTACGCACAAACGCCGACGCCTCATAGAGACTCTCCATGGTGCCCGTATCCAACCAGGCAAAGCCGCGACCCAACGTAATCACATCGAGCTCGCCACGATCCAAATAGCGCTTGTTGAGGTCTGTGATCTCGTATTCTCCGCGCGCCGAGGGCTTGACCTTTGCCGCCTCGGAGGTAACCGAAGACGGGTAGAAGTACAGGCCCGTCACGGCATAATTGCTCTTGGGATGGGCTGGCTTCTCCTCAATGGAAATGGCGTTGTAGTCCTTGTCGAACTCCACCACGCCAAAGCGCTCGGGATCGTCCACATGGTAGCCAAACACGGTGGCCTTGCCCTGCCCTGCCGCAGTGACTGCAGACCTCAATCGCTTGGAAAGGCCATTGCCATAGAAGATGTTGTCGCCCAGCACCAACGCACATGCCTCTCCATTTATGAAGTCAGCGCCAATCACAAACGCCTGCGCAAGGCCATCGGGACTCGGCTGCTCAGCATACGAGAGACTCACGCCGAAGTCGCTGCCATCCCCCAAAAGATTCCTGAATCCAGGCAAGTCGCGCGGCGTTGAGATGAGCAGAATATCGCGAATGCCCGCCAGCATAAGCGTGGAGAGTGGGTAGTAGACCATAGGCTTGTCGTATATTGGCAGCAATTGCTTGCTCGTTACGGTGGTGAGCGGATAAAGGCGTGTGCCACTGCCGCCTGCGAGTATGATTCCCTTCATAACGCTTTGCCCTTCTTGTGTTTTTATAGAACGTTTTACAAACAACGGCCTTAAGGGTAGCACATACTCCTGATGGCGCACCTACCTCATCTTTAGCTGATGATAAGCGCTCACTTCCAGGTTGGGATTGCAGTACGGATCGCCAGCTCCGTAATAGCGTGGCCAACGACCCATCATAATGCCGGTATCCTTGCTCCAACCGATCATCTGCTCGTCACTGCGATGCTCTCCGCGCGATATGGACTCGTAGTGCATGAGAAGCACCTCCGGCTCATAGAGCACCAGCAAGCCCTTATTGCGAATCTTCAGGCAAAAATCGATGTCGTTGTAGTCAACGGCTAGATCCTCATCCAAGCCACCGATCTCCTCGAACAAAGCTCGCCTGGTGAGCATGCACGCTCCCGTAACCGCCGAGTAGTCCGAGGCAAGCTGCACCACGCAGTACTGGTGAAGGGTGTTCGAGGGCATGAACTGCGCCACGTGGAACGGACCCTTCATGCCGTGAATCATAACGCCTGCGTGCTGCACGAGTCCGTTGGGATACAGCAGCTTTGCGCCCACCGCACCAATGTCTTCGCGCTGCTGCAGGGGGCCGAGCAATCGCTCGATCCAGTTCGGCGCCATGACTTCGGTATCATTGTTGAGGAAGAGCAAGTAGTCGCCTTTGGCATGGCGAACGCCGAAGTTTATGGTCTTTGAGAAGTTGAAGCTTCCATCGCTTGGCTGCACGACTACGCGCACGCGCGAATCTTGCTTCTTGGCCTGCTCATAGTACTCGAAGGTCGCCTGCTCCACGCTGTTGTTCTCAATAATGAGCAGCTCGTAGTTGCTATACGTGGACTTGCTCCGAATAGAAGAGAGACAGCGGTCGAGAAGGGGAACCATGTCCTTGTTGGGGATAACGATGGAGACGAGCGGCTCCGACGCAAGCTCGTAGTCCACGTGATAGGTGTTCGGGGCAACGCCCGAGGGACGCACCTGAGCTCGAATGCCACATCGATCCAAGTGTGCCTGAACGGCACGCACGCCAGCGTCCTCGGTATACGACTTGCTCTGTGCCTCGCCCGCCGTGGACTGCTCGTGAATGCGCCAGTGGTACAAGACTTTGCGCGCATGATACACGTTGCGTGCACGCTCGCCCGCAAAGAGCGTCAGATGGTGGTCCTGCGACCCCTCAAAGCGCTCCAGTCCGTCCTTGTCCAGCTCGTCTACAATGCTCTTGCGCACGGTGAGCAAGTGGCACACATAATTGTTGCTGCACAGCAAATCGGGATTCCAGTCGGGCTTGAAGTAGGGACTTACGTAGGTGCCGTTCTGTAACTTGTCTTCGTCACAGTAGAGGAGGTCCGTGGTGGGATACGCGTTGATTCCCTCAACGTAGCGATACAGGAGGTCGGGCTCCAACACGTCGTCGTGGTCGAAGAACGAGATGAAGTCACCCGTGGCATGTGCCACACCCGCGTAGGTATTGCCAACGATACCAAGGTTCTCGCTCATACGCACCACGCGCACGCGTTTGTCCCTCTGGGCGTATTCCTCAATGAGCGTGCACAGCCCCGCATCCTCAGGAGATGCGTCCACCAATATGAGCTCGAGCTTGCCATAGGTTTGCGAGAGAACCGAATCCGCCATCTGGCAAAAGAAGTCGTGAGGGGTCTTGTACACCGGCACGACCACCGAGAAGAGCGGTTCGATCGCAAAGCGCTGAGCACGTTGGAGGCCAAGGTCAAAGACCGTGGTGCGGTGCTTGGTCCTAAACCACTCGTCATACTTCGGGGTGTATTGGGCGCATTCCGAAAAACCGTTCCAATAGGCTCGACGACCGCGTATCTCAAATGGCCTCAAGCACGCAATGGCCGACCTCTGCGAATCCGCCTCATTCCCCACGAGTACCCAGCAGGCAAGGTACGACAAGGCCTTTGATACGCGCACCGAAAAACCCACCCGATGCACAAAGGCGCCTGGATGCTCCTTGCTCTTTGAGCGCGTTTCGCCCATGTTCTTCCAGGCACCATTGTCCAAAAGCGAACCACTCGCACCGTAGAACCGCAGCTCAACGTTTGCATCCAGTTCCTCAGGCGACGTCGTTAGGACGTCAACGTTGCCATATACCACGTCCATGTCGTCCACATCGTGGAAAATGAACACGCCAAAGTCCACGTATATGCCACCGCGTTGCGATCCCTCGTCAAAATTGCGAATCGCCTCGGCGTCGGCATTCTTCCTCAGCGTGTTGAGCTGTGAGGTGAGCTTTGCGGTAAGTGGCGGAACCTTCTTTTCCACAGCTCCCATAGGAATGCCGCGCTCGTCCACGAGCTCCAAGCTCACGTGCTGAGAAACCCGAAGGACTGCCAGCACCACCACAAATGCGCGCTCATGCAGTACGGGAAGCACCGTTGCGGGAAGCGGCGCGCCCTTTTTCGTAAAGGACGAGACGCGCGCACTGTAGCGCTCGGAGCTCTGGGCACCCTCCCATTCGACTCGAAGGTAAATCTTTCCCGACCCTCGCGTGAGCTCGGTACATTTGAGTTCCATTTCCAACCTCCACAGTCACATTTGTTCGAGGACTCCACCCCTTGGGTACAAAGGGGACAGTCCCCTTTGTACCCAAGGGGATCCGACGTTTAGAACACCGCAGGTGCCACACGCTTTACGCCAGGAACATGTTCGCGCAGGATGCGCTCTATACCCTCGCTCATGTCGTAGGAAGACAGCGGGCAGCCAGCGCAAGCACCCTGCATCTCCAGCGTTACCGTACCGGTCTTGTCTTCCACGTCAACCAACACTACGTCGCCACCATCGGCTTGCAGGCTCTGCCGTATTACATTGAGCGTCGCTTCCAACAGCTCGCGATTGATGGGTTGGTCCTTCTCTTCGTCTGCCATAACACCCTCCTAAAAACGTTCGATGCCTAAGGATGCTACCCAAAACGGCCGCCATGTATAAGGACAATGCAAAACTGCACGACCACAACAAAGACTGTTCACCTGGAAACTATTCCAAATCACCAGCTTATGCAATGGGAGCAAACAAATGGCCCGTGTTGTTGGGTGTGCGTTGTTGAGGCGCACGACCGTCGCGCCACGCCTGCACCGCACGCACCACCCGACGAACGGCGGCAATCGAGTCTTCGGCGCAGAGCAACGTGCAGTCTATCGCGAACCGACGAACTCCCGCCTCGATGAGCTGAGGAATCTGAGCCGTGGCATCCAACCGCTTGGCCGCGTACACACGCGATCTGCCTTGCAAGTCCGTTTGCACGGGATAGCGTTCCCGCTTTCCTCCCCGCAAGTATGTTTTCCGTGCCCGCAGCGAACACCGAGCGCAGTCTTTGCAACAGGCATCCGCAACCTGCAGCACGCAGTGCTCGCAAGTCATTGCTCGCGTACGGCCATACACCGACACCCCCACGGGAACGTGCGCAAGCGGAGCGAGGGTCGCAATCTCCGCAAGCGAGAGCTCTGCAGAAAGCCACACTCCTTTGGCACCGGCATTCTCCAATACCTTTAGGCAAGAGGCGTTATGAACTGGAATGCAGCCACGCAATTCGGGCAACGCACCACGCTCGTGCGCGAGCACGAGCTCCGAGATGTTTCCCACGGCGATGGGCTCATCCCTTCGGACCCATGGATCCAGCCTCGCATGGTCGGCTTCGCGACACACCTCGTCCAACAAGGGCGCTACGCCACGCGGCCACTTCCCCTTGGCCAACGCATCCACTGTTGCATAGAGTCTCGTTGCACCAGCGTCTGCCACCTTACGCGCCATAGCAGCCGATGTAACTACGGCACAAATCTCTATGTGGTCCTTAGGGGGCAAACCCGTGCAATCGAGTCCCAACTCCGCGCGGACGGCCTCGCGAGAGGGAGCGTTGGCAAGCTTTCGCAAGGAATACGGCTCCAGCAGAGCACGTGCCAAGGCCTCGCACGCCTGTGAGCGCACCTTGTGCACCGCCGAGAAGGACATGCCGCAGCCCTCGTCCAGCTCCATGTCAAACGCCACCGGCACGAAGGGCGTACTCCCCATGCGTCCCACGTGTTCCGCCAAATCCCCCTCCGTAACCGCGCGTGTGCAAGCGGCTTCCACCACAAAACCAGTTGCCCCAGCCTCAGCCGTACCGTCAAGCGTTTTGAGCTCGACTTCAAACGGCTCTCCAAGACGCGCTCGCACCATCACGCGCACCTTGCGCCTGCGTGCGATTTCCAAGCCTGCGGCCCGCGCCCCTCGTTCCATCGCCTTCTTGCTACGAATCACGCGCGCAGGCGATCCCTCTACCATCACGCGCTTGGTCGTGCAGGATATCGTCGTGTTTGCGGCGGCGTCATTGGGCGCATAGGTGGTGAGGAACTGGTCGGGCTCATCTTTGGGCCTTATCTCCAAAAGGTCGCCCTCCCCAACTGGCCTGAACAGCTCAACGTCAGTCTGGGCAACCGCAATTGTGCGGAGTCGCTCCCTCCCACCGCCGCGGCCACCCCTGCGCACCTTAGTCCTGCCAAGCAGCTGTGACCCTACCACTTCGCCAACGAGCTCTCCACGATTATTTGAGCGTACGTAGCTCATGAGCTCGTCACCAGAGGTCCCCAGCAAATACGCATCGGTAAAGTCTCGGTTGAACGCTCGCTTGAGACTCGTCTTGCGATTCTCAAATTCCTCCTTGCTGGGCTTCGTACCCTCCGCAAGGTCGTCAAGTTGCTTCCTATATGTTCCTATTACCGAAACGAGGTAGTCAGGGCCTTTAAGCCGGCCCTCGACCTTAAGAGACCGTACACCCACGTCGATCATTCGGTCCAGCCGCTCAAAGGAATAGAAGTCCTTAGGGCAAAGAGGGCGTCCTCGGTCAGGCGCCGAAAGCACTGCCCCCCGCTCGTCCACCAGCTCGTAAGGTAGACGGCACGGCTGCGCACAAGAGCCTCTGTTTGCCGAGCGATCGCCTCCGCACGAGCTCATCTGGCATACGCCCGAATAGCAGATGCATATGGCACCGTGACAAAAACACTCCAACTCGACGCCCGTTTGCGCAATGCGCCCAATCTCAACCAGGGAAAGCTCGCGCGAGAGCGTAACGCGCGATGCGCCAGCCGATTTGCACCACCTACTCGCACGCGCGTCATGCACATTTGCCTGTGTGGAGATGTGGCATTCTATGTTTGGCCACCGCTTGTGGACCTCATAGAGCAATCCCCAGTCCTGAATAATAAAGGCATCGGCTCCCAGCAACCACGCCCGACGCACGAGCGCCAGCACCGAGGGCATCTCGTCGTCGCGAATCACCACGTTTACCGTCACATACACGCGCACGCCTGCAATATGGGCGCGATCACAAGCCTCGCCAAAGTTGTTTGAAGAGAAGCTCTGCGCACCCCTTCGGGCGTTAAAGGTGTTGCCAAAACCGCAGTATATGGCATCGGCACCTGCATAAAGCGCGGCATTGAACTCCTCGGGACCGCCAGCAGGCGCCAACAGCTCAGGCAAAGGTCGTCTCATGCCTAACCCCTTCGCGTGAGTACCGGCAAAAGCTGAACAATACGCGCGCGCAAGGCCTTCCAATTGGTAACGAAGCACACCATAAGCCCCAACGCGTACACGCTTATACACAGGTTGCGATAGGTAAAGAAGGTATGGTCGGCAGCATGGTTGGGCAATGCGAAGTACCACAAAACCGGAATTGCGGCTATGGCAATAAGGACTATGCAAAGCTTATACCAGGCGCGCTTGTGGAAGAAGCACGTAATGGCCACCCAAGCGACGCCAAGCACCTTTGCGCACGCGACCATCCAGCCAGAGAACATCTCCGCAACGTTGCGACGAAGCACTTCCATTCTGCCTACCGCCTCTCCATCCGTCGTTTGGCTCGAGGTACGTAGGCCAAACACGAATCGCAAGTCTTGTGCCGCAACGCCGCCAAGCACCACAACGCCAATCACCCATTTGGTTGCCCACAACAGGGCGTATCCCGCAACCCACGAGACTGCCAACACGGCAAGGCGCCCCAACGTCTGCGCAAAGGGGTCGCGCATCACGCTGTCCTTTCGCAAAATCACATAGGTTGCAAGCGGGAGCCCCAACGAGACGACAGGCGTATCCAGGAAGTCCAGAAAAACGGTTATCGCTCCAACAACAAAGAAGAACGGCCCCGTAATATCGTCACCCAGCGGCTTATCGTCAGTGCTCTTGTTTGCCACATAGAGCGTGGCACCGATGGCAACGAGGTAGCAGAAGAACTGTGCGGTGGATTCCGTCACAATCCAGATGTTAGAAAAGAGCAGGGCGGCGCCCCATGCCAAGGCGGCGCCAATGTGCGTTTTGCGTCCGAGCAGCGCAGCAACCGCCACAGACAACAGCGCTGCCACAAAGAGGAAGACCTTGCGAATCTGCGCGATGTTGAACAGCGTAAGGAGCGGGACCAAGACGGAAAGGTAGCCATGCCAGTAGCGGAAGTAGGGAATCTGAGCTTCTTTGTCCAATCCCTCGCTTAACGCGTCCGCCATCGATTGCTCTGGCATGCGATAGTACGGGCACAAAACAGCCCCACGAAACGGACTGCCCGCCACGTGCATGGCTATATTGAGCGACAGCATGGTGGTAAAAGAGTCCAGGGCATCTGGTGTCTCGTGCATAGTAGGCCAAGCGACGGGTCGATCGCCCTCCTCAACAAGGATTGGGACCGACTCCTCCACCTGCTGGCGAATCGCGTTTTTGGGAACGAGCGACACAAGCACCATGAGCAGGCTAAAGACGCCCACGCACAAGACGTATGCCTTCGCGTATCTGCCCAAACCGCGCAGCACCACTTCTCTCCGCACGACGCTTTACACCAGTCGAACGAACTTACGCTTGCCGTGCTGAATCACCACACCCGCTACAAGAAGCTTGGGATCAACGTTGTATGCCTTTGCGGCCACAGCCTTTCCATTGATCTTCACGCCACCACCATCGATGAAGCGGCGAGCCTCGCCTACCGAGCCTGCAAGCTTGGCATCGGCCATGAGTTTGGCAAGATAGATCTTGCCTTGGTCGTTAACCGTAAGGCTGTCCACGGGGTACTCGGGGATATTGTCGGGAATTTCCGCACGCTTGAACTGCGCGTCAAAGGCATCCTGTGCCGCCTGCCCGGCACCCTCGCCGTGATAGAGGTCAACGATGTTGCGTGCGAGCTGGCGCTTGCGCGCATACGGGTCTGCCGTACCTGCCTTAAACTCGGCCTCGATGGCATCGATCTCGTCGATGGTAAGCGTGGAGCACAAACGGAAATACAGCGGCACGATTTCGTCTGCGATGCTCATGAGCTTGCCGAACATATCGTTCGGTTCGTCGGTAAGGCCTACGTAGTTGCCGTAGCTTTTGCTCATCTTCTTGTGGCCATCCAAACCCACAAGCAGCGGCACGGTAAGCGCCACCTGCGGCTCCATGCCCTCCGCGCGCATGAGGTCGCGTCCGGCCAGCAGATTGAAGATCTGGTCGTTTCCGCCCATCTCCAGGTCAGCATTAATAACTACAGAGTCATAGGCCTGCAGCACGGGATAGATAAACTCGTGCAAGGCAATGGATTGCTGGTTGCTATAGCGATTGTGGAAGTCCTCGCGCTCCAAGATGCGCGCCACATTGAACTGCGACATGAGGTGCAGCATCTTCTGCAAATCGAGCGGCTTGAGCCATTCGCCGTTGTATACGATGGTGGTCTTTTCTGGGTCTAGCACCTTTATGGCCTGTTCCACATAGGTCTTCGCATTGGCCTCCACCTGCTCCTCCGTAAGGGGCGGGCGAGTGCTGTCGCGTCCCGACGGATCGCCAATGAGCGCCGTTCCGTTTCCAATAATGAGGGTAACCCGATGTCCCAGGTCTTGGAACTGGCGCATCTTGCGCAGCGGCACCGCATGGCCCAAATGCAAATCCGGGCTCGTAGGATCCACGCCCAGCTTTATATTGAGCGGCGTACCCTTCTCGAGCTTCTTCTTCAACTCATCCAACGGCACAATCTGCATGGTGCCGGAGGTGATAACTTTCAACTGTTCGTCAACTGGCAGCAACGTTCTGCCCTCCCGTATATCGATGCCCTCGCAATCAGCCCATAGACCATTGCGCACGCTACATGGTAACAGATGCGTCCGCGCAACTTCCATCGTTTTGGGATCGCTGGGAATATATTGCCCTTTTGCCTTGTTACTATTCGCTATTCGCGTGACCATGCCTGGGCCTGGGCCTGGTCGCGTGCAGCTCCGCGCTCGCTTCGCTCGCTCACTTCGTGAGTCGTCACTTGCGGGACGGGCGCGGGGGCGCGGACGGCTATGCTCTTGTCTTTTACCAGCAAGGGTGGTATGCAACCGAGCGCGGCTATTGTCACCAAAAAAATCCTGTAGACAAAGTAGGAGTGCATGTATGTGTGGTTCTTCAAAACGAACACCCAGAAAAACGGTAGCAGAGCCGCAAAGACAAGCGCAAGCACCGACCCAACCGGAACCTTATTCATCCTCCCGCCTTTGTATGCCCAGACTACATACACAACGTTCGCCAGGGCAAACGAGCCAATTAGAACCCGCAAGGTCGCCGCCCCAATGATTCTGACCCAGCATCCATAGAGCGCATCGTAGTACGAAAGACTACCTACCCGCTCCGCCTTAATATCCCCAATGCCCGTTGCTGCCTGCGACGAGCTTCGAACAATTAGCTGGTTAACGACCTCCTGCAACGTCTGGGGACCAAGCACGAGTGCACTCAAGCCCCATTTTGCAGCCCACATACCACCGTATCCGACAAGCCACCACAAGGCATTCGCCACATACGAGCCAAACGATCGGTTTGTGCCTCTTTGCATTACCGCAAGGAGCGCAAGCGGCATCCCCAGCGTCATAATGGGATACGTAAGAAAATCGACGTAATTTGTGACCATGCCAATGAGTAAAAACATGCTGCCAAATAGGCCCTTGTCCATTGACTCCAGGCGCTTGTAGAGCACAAGCATGGCAATGAGCGCCAGAAGCGTTATGTACGCGCATGAATAGTACTGCATGTTGAGCGATACGGTAACGGGCGACCCCAGCAAAAAAGCAAGGACGAATGCGGGGGCGAATCGTCCCAAATCGTGACGAAAGAGTAGCACCACGAATGCAGTGAACAGACACAGCAACGCCATGCCATTGAGCATCAGAATCGAGTAGTAGTCCATCACGAGCAGCTGCGGCTTAAGAAGTGCCAGATAGCCGTGCCAATAGCGTGGATAGATCTCAAAGCGTCCTTCCGCTTCGGGATCCACGGTGGCACGAAGGATGGCTTCCTGCGTCATCCGCACGTCGGGGCTTGCGGGAACGAGATAGGGGGCCATCATCACGTTTTCAATTAGCCCCTTGCCCTCTGGCAGCTCGGAAGCGGCAATGGCCAACATCTGCATATCGGTCGCGTCGTTTCCGGCATTGGCGCGACCAGGCAGCGCCTCTTTCGAAGAGCAAATATCGTCAACTTCAAAAAGGATGTGTTCGCGCATGGGGCCCGTGGGCAACGCGTACGAGCAAATCAACAGCAAGGTGCCAACGAGTACCCCACATACCAGCAACAGCGCATTTCGCGCAAGGGATCTAATGGGCAAACGAGACCAAGTGTCTTGAATTGTCATGTGGCATTACCTTCCTCACGCGGGCCATCAGAACTACAGCCAGTCGCTTGCACAACAACCGCCAGCAAAGTCGGCGTAGCGGCAGCTATGGGCACAAAATACCTAAAGCTGCCGTTTACGGGCGACGCAACGCAGGTAAGCACCGCAACGAGCAGCATCGCAGGTACGACGCCCCAAAGGCCCTTGCGCCTCATCCCAACGTAGAGCCATACAACCACGATGAGCCACGTGTAGGCAGGTATGGTATCGGTAAGGCTGAGGACGGGAGTACGGTGCCACCAGTACGAGTAGGCTTCCAAAAACATTCGTGAGTCGCGCAGGCCTTCGACATAGCTAAAGTCAAAGGCCTCGTTAAACGTCATGTTGGTCTTATTGATGTTCGAAAGTATAACCATTCCACAATTTCTTGCACCGCCTGATGGATATCCGTCGCCAACAAAGGCATAGTATCCATATGTGCCGGCAAAGAACGCCTCCACGTACGACTTCGCGTAACGCGGACCCTGTGCAAACCAGGAACAAAGATACGCAAGATAGTCTTGCGTGGTAACCGTATTGGGAATTGTATTCTTCACGGGATCCGATATAACGGGGTCGTACGCCTCGCCGAGCGCATCGAAATCCAGCAGCCTTTGTATGCCATCCCTTTCCTCTTCCAACATGTCCGCGCCATGGTCACGCACCGTACGCGCCGTTTGTTGCAAGGGAATCGCCAACGCTTCGGCAGGGCGTCCTGGCGCAGCCCCCAAGACGTTTACCACAAACGCATTAAGCAGCACATAGAAAACCACGCTGGCCACGAGTACGAGAATGCCCGGCGCGGGAGCTTTGCGACGTATGAGCACAACCGAGACCACAATAGCAGCAAAGACGAAGACGTAAAAGTAGTTATGCCTAAACAGCGATACGAGCAGCCCCGCAACTGCGAAGAGCACATACGACCATAGGTGCGCCTCACGCTTTCTCATGTGGGCTACAAGGAGGACCGTACGTACCGCGAACAGGCAGAACAGGGCGGCGGAAAAGGTGTCCTTGAAAGGCTGTTTCGCATACGCACCCCACACCGGCACCAGCGCATAGAACAGCGTTACGAGCAGGCAGGCCGCCTTGTCCACTCCCAGCCTGCGTAACGTCGCTATACAATATGCGTATATGAGCGCCATGACTATTGCGCGCAGGAGCACGAAGAGAAACAGCCCGAAGTTGTCACCCGCAATCGAACTGCCCAATTTGAATACCGAGCCAATAACCACAGACGAAAGAATCGGGTCATGGTTGCTCAAGGGAAGGATTCCCAGGACGGTGCAGATTTGCCGCATGGAATCGAAATCGGCCGTTGCGGGATAATAGCTAATGAGCCACGGTAGCCAGCAGAGAAGAATTGCCGCCGCGCATAGAAAGTAGGCCTTAAGTGCTGCGGGTTGTGGAATGGCATTCCGCACACACAAGCGTGCCATCAACACAAGCGCCCACGATGCGCCCACGAAGAATAGCAGCGCATACCCAATAACGCACACCAAAAAGACGAGTATCCAAAACGTCTCATGAAAAACCATGAGAGAGTCCAGATACGCCATGTTGCAGCCGCATACATTCAAAACGCCAAAGACAAAAGCGGCTATAGCGAGCATCGCCTTCGTGCGCGCGTCGGCGAGCTCCACGCAAGGCTTCGATACCAGCCGATAAAGCGCATACGCAAACGCAAACGCGAGTACCGCGGGCTCAGCCCCATATCCGTCAAGCAAGGCATACGCTTCGTCAACCAACGGGAAGTCGTGTGCCACCGTGCACAGACGAAATGAGCTAGCGGCCAGAATGCCACATAAGGCGCAAGCCACCACGCGCCACGCTTTGCTCAGTCGACCAAAAAACAAAGTCACTCCCTTGCGATTGCCCGCTGAGCAACTCCCACCAATAGCGGTGCTATATACAAAAGCGGAAAGAAATACCTGCTAAGCGCCGTTTGCGACATCAAAACAGAAAGTATCACCAGTCCCACAGGAACAAAGGGCAGCACGGATTGCGCCCTTCGATCAAAGAACAGTACACTCATAAAGGTTATTACGGGAATGACCAAAACATAGAGCACGCTGCTGCATAGCAACCCAATGCCCGGCAACCCCTTAAGCACATCGTAGAAACCCAGCAACGCCGTGCGCAGGCCTTGAGTCGCCTCATAAAAATACGTTTTGTCGCCAGCGTCCTTGGTCCCTCCGGCACTCGTGTATAGCGCAATGCGCGCCGATGGGTCGAAGAAAGGTTGCAGCACATCCCAAGTCGCCCTTACGTAGGCTCCGGGATAGCGAACGCCCTCTGCCGCCCATGTGCCCATGTACCTCAGCACATCCTCATCCGTTGCGCTGTCCCAGCGATATAAGTACTTTACCGGGTCTATGAAGGTGGGGTCGTATGCCTCGCCAATCTTGCCGTAGTCCACAACGGCGTCTATTGCCGCCCGCTCCTCGGCGGGCAACTCCTCGCCATGGCGCAAAACGACGAGTGCCGTTTGCTGCAGGGAAGTTGCCAATATCTCTTGCTTCCCCCCTGGAATAGCGTTTATAAGGGGGAATATCACCCTTGGAAGAACGACTAACATAAGTACGGCCGCCGCAACCGCGGGAACGAGCATCCGTAACACATTTGAACGAAGCGCCAAGCAGAAGACCACTGCCGTGGGCAGCACAATATACATCCCGGTTTTCTTTGTGAGGCACACCAGAACGGTGGCTACAACGAGTGCGACGAGAAAGCGATTCGACTCCAACGCCGAACCGCGCGTTCGCGCCATCTCGTACATAAGAATGAAGTACAGCACGAAAATCCACGAAAAGAGGGTGTCCTTTATGACCGTCGCCGCGTTTATGGCAAAGGGCGGCAGCAAACAGAAAAAGCAAAGCGCAATAAGACACAGCAAGGTAGGGCATCCGATTCTGCGCATATACGCGCACAACAGCGAGAACGAAAAGCTCATTGCAATAGCCTGCAGTGCAATATAGATTGTTAGACCCATATTCCAAGAGCCGGTGAGCTTCTCACTCCCAAGCGCAAAGAGACCAAACACCATCGTGTCAAAAACAGGGTGATGATCGCTAAACCTACAGTCCACATAGCTGTTGGTCGCGCTCCAAGGGACACTCAGGATCGGACCGTGGTTTAAGTAGCATTGAGAAATCTGGAACTTCGTATCCCATCCCATGGTACCTGGTGCAAACGCCACCAAATACGGCAACCAGCACACAAGCATAACCAACGCGGGAATGCCAATGCCCAGCCATGTGGGCACAAACAGCTTCTTCGCCCACGCAATCCGCACGGAACCTACGCACCGCAAACAGACAAAGGCCACAGCACACAAAATCAGGCACGCCGCGAATGCCCCCACAAACACAAGGGCCACATGCACTCCCGCCAAACGCGCGAGGGTCTCACCAGAGGAAACCAGAGCCGCTGCCAGCGGTATGGCACACAGCACCGATGCCGTAACAAGCCATGCAACAACGTGAGGCCAGTTGCGTTTTGAGTCTAGCTGGACAAGAGATAGAAAAGACATATTGGCACCACTACTCCTTCGTACTGGCTCTTCTGTTCGTTGCCGTTCGCACCCCCGTGCTCACACCGCCCGCATGCGGCTCCGCACCCGCTTTGCCCGCTCACTTTGCGAGCCTCCGCTTGCTTGCCGCGACGTGGGCGCGGGTGCGTGAACAACGACTTCTATTCTTCCACGTCCGCCCGCACGCCGGCGCGCCGGCTGCGCGCCCTCAGCGCGCGGTCGGCCTCGAAGGCGCGGTCGCACTCCAGCTCCCAGGCGCGGCGGCTCGCCTTCACCTCGGTGTCGAGTATGAGCCCCACGGCCACGAACAGGGCCGCCAGGATGCCGAAGCCCATGGCGAGGAAGGCCGTCGGGAAGCGAGCCACCAGGCCGGTCTTGCCGAACTCGGCCACCACGGGAAGCCCCAGCGCCAGGCAGAGCACCAGGCACAGGACGGCGAGCAGCAGGAAGAACGGCAGCGGGCGGTAGTCCTTGAACAGGCTCGCGATCATCCTCAGCACCTTGAGGCCGTCCGATATCGTGTTGAGCTTGGACTCAGAGCCCTCGGGACGGTCGCGGTACTCTATGGGCACCTGCTCGATCCTCCACCTCTTGTCCACCGCGTGGATGGAGAGCTCGGTCTCCAGCTCGAAGCCCGGGCTGAGCACCGGGTAGGTGCGGCAGAACGGGCGGCTCATGGCGCGGTAGCCCGTCATCACGTCGGCGTAGTCGAAGCCGTAGAGGGCGCGGATGAGGAGGCGCACGAGCCCGTTGCCGAAGCCGTGGAACTGCCGCTTGTTCTCCTCTCCGTAGGTGCCGTTGGAGAGGCGGTCGCCCACCACGTGGTCGGCCCGGCCCAGAAGCACCGGGCGCACCAGGTCGGGCGCGGCCTCGGCCGGGTAGGTGTCGTCGCCGTCCACCATGAGGTAGCAGTCGGCGTCTATGTCGCGCAGCATCTGCCGCACCGCGTTGCCCTTGCCCTGCCTGGGCTCGCGCCTCACGCGCGCGCCGTGCTCGCGGGCCACCCTCGCCGTGGCGTCGGAGCTGTTGTTGTCGTAGACCCACACCTCGGCGCCGGGCAGGACCCGGCGGAAGTCGTCGACCACCTTGCCGATGGTGACCTCCTCGTTGTAGCAGGGGATCAGCACCGCCACGGTACCGGGGGGGAGGGGACGCGCATCGCTCACAACATCACCTGTCTTCAATATTGGCTTTTCACTCTTCTAGCTCAACAATTCAACAATAGCACTATTCACATGCTGGGGTAAGTTTGCCCCGCGCTCGCCCACTACCGACCATCCAAGGTATCGTCGCAATCATCGCTGCCCGCGTGTTGGGGCCCTTGTTAGCCATCCTCGCCAAGCGCTCGGCACACGCATGGGACTCGCCTGTTCGCTCCAGCCCGTCAAATAGCGCCATCAGGGAATCGCAAGCCCTACATCGCCTTTGCGAACCTGCGAAAGTCCGCGAGCGCTTCCACGCCAATCTTCGCAATTCTTTTTACGTTTATGGTATTCGTCCCCGCTTGGCGCGGCTTGAAGCTCACCGGGACAAATCGCACCTTGCGTCCGTAGTAGACGCCATAGGTAGAGAGCATCGCATTTGGCAAGTTGTAATCGTCGGGAAGCTTTGGGAGGTATTCCGCAAGGTAAGCGGCAGACATGAGCCTAAAGGGCGCATTCGCATCGGGAATGCTCACGCCGAAGTAATGCCTCAAAATCCTGCAGAGCGTCCGCTCAACGAACGCCCGGTCCTTGCCGTCGCCACGCTCCGTGCGATTACCGAATTGTGCGTCGTAGGAACCTCGCGCATCCCACATAACGTCGAATTCCGCAGGGTCTGTCTGACCGTCGGAGTCGGTCTGGAACACCCAGTCAACGCCAGAGCCAAGGGCATGCTTGTAGCCGTAGATGAGCGCCGGGCCGTGACCGCCGTTAGGCTTGTCGAGCGGCTCCAGAAGCGGGCGGTCCTTCGCCAGCTCCAGAAGACGCTCATACGTGTCGTCAGTGCTCCCATCGTTTACCACGACGAGTCTCGACGACCCGTCCTCGTCGTGCCTCTCTACAACGGGATACCAATCCGAAACCGTCCGAGCTATGTTTTCGGACTCGTTGTAGGCGGGCATAACAATGTGGAGGGACTCCGACATGCTAACTCCTTATCGTAAGTGTACCTACAGTGAAGGCTGGGCAATTATGAACCCTTCGGTGCCTCTTCCCGTGGCTACATCTTTCGTCTTGTGACCGAACCATGCAATACAGGCAGTCTATGAGCATAGGTCAAGATGGTCTTATTTGGGCTTTTCTTGCGCACTTATCCTTCTCTCTTCGCACTATACTTAGCTTAGCACGTAGATGTCCATCAATTATGGGGTCGTTATGCATTTCTTACCTGAGTCAATCAACAGGCGATCGGTCGTTTCGCTCACATGCGTCATCTTATGCTTTTGCGCCCTTCTGCTCGTTGCTCTTCATAATCTTACACACGCAGGCCTATGGTTTGACGAAACAATAGAGTACTGGTATTCAAAAGTGCTCGTAGGACCGCTCCCGTTTGAGTCGTCGTCGAATATGTACGAGCGCATCAACACTACCTTCCAGCCGCCGCTCTATAACGTCGTAATGCATTTTTGGCTCATGCTCGGAGACTCAGAGTGGTGGTTTCGCTTCCTTGGTGTTGTTATGGCCTTTGTTGCAGGTCTTGGTCTCTACTTCACCCTCAGGCGCCTTTGGTGCCACTTTGCCGCATGTGCCTCGGTGCTTTTCATGGCATTCACATTCCAGCTGGTAGTCTTTTGGCAAGAGTGCGCGGAGTACAACCTGTTAATCGCTGTGTTGTTTTGGCTGCTTTATGCCTTTGTCCGCCTCCTACAAGATCCATCGCAAAAGAACATATGCCTTTTCGTCGGCTTGTCAATAATGGCTATATATACTCACTATGGAGCATCCTTTGCCGTAGTCGGGCTCGCCATTGCGGCTCTCATCCAGCTAATTAGGAACAAGCAACCAAAGCTTACGCTTCGCTATGTGCTGACGGGCGTCCTGGCCATAGCTTTGTTTGTCGTTCCCCTCTACCTTTTCTTTTTTCGCGCTCAGCTCGCACATATTTCCGCAGGTGACGGCTCAAAATCCACGGTTCCTCTCTCCTTTTTCTACTATCTTTTTGGCGCGCTGGAGGTTTTTCGCTTTGACTTTGCCTCTTTCGTCGACGCGGACGTCTCAAAAGTGCTCTTTGCGGCATTTGTTCTGGTCATCGCAGTTGCACTCGTGTCCCGTAAGAGTCCAAACCTCTGGCTATTGGCGGTCGCAAATGTTGTTTGCTATACGCTTTACTATCTCGCCGTGACTTTAGGCGTGTATGCGCATGGTGAGTTCAGTCGCCGTTACGTGCTGTTCTTCTCGCCACTGTGGATCGTTTTGCTCTTTGAGGCAGTCCACGCCCTCCTCAGCTCAGTCGAACCGCCAACAGACAGATCGGCGTCTGCGGCGCCTTTCCAAACCGCCGTTCTGCATAGAGCGTCAATCGCTCTTTCCGTATGTCTTCTACTTGCCTACTGCTCGGCCAATTGGGCCTTGGCCCTCCACACGGGTGAAATCAAGCAGACAGTGCGCGACTGCACAAAGGCATGGTTAGCATGCGAAGGAAACAAGGAAACCACGCTTGTCAACTACGTGGCTGAGTCTGGTTTCGCTTACTACATACGCCAAGACAGCCGCTTTTCAGAGAGCTTGGAAGATAAAATCACGTATGTTCCCAGCAAGGTGGGCAAGCTTGGGGATGAAGAGAGAAGGGAATACCTCCTCTCCGCTCTTGGCGACGAGCTCCCGAAGTCAATTCTTATAGTCAAGACACAGAACACCGAAGAGATTGTGCTCCTTGCAAACATGTGCGCGGACTTGGGGTACACGCATTCTGAAGTGCTCTACGAAGGCTATGCCTCCACCCTCACGCGGCTTAGCCTCGATCCAATTAACAATTCCGCAGCGCAAGAGGCCTAAAGCTCATAGGCATTCAGCGCTTGCGGACTTCGACGGCAGATTGAGCACGCTATGCACGACCAACAGACTCATCTCTCGCTGTGCGTTTTGTATACAGCCCTCATGCGCCGTCCGCTCCTGTATAATGTGTTGCATTGTCAAAAGAAGGGAACGGCACCATGAGCGTTCGCAACCGTAGGGCTCGCAAGCACTCCCGCACGCATATCGTAGGTTTTGGCATTGCAGGCATTCTGGGCTTCTTAGCCCTTTTGGTAATCGCCTTGGCCGTCTCGGCTGGGGCGTTGGTCAACTCATGGCTTCTTAACCTGCCCGATTACCAATCGGCGGACGCCTACCTCGTCGCTGAGCCTACCCAGGTTTACGATGCCGACAACAACGTAATCGCAGAGTACTATCTGCAGAACCGACGCATCGTAACTAAGGATCAGGTATCTCCCTACGTGCTCTGGGGCACAGTCGACATGGAGGACATCCGCTTCTACCAGCATAACGGCATCGACCCGCAGGGCATCGTGCGCGCCGTAATCGCTCAGTTTACGGGCGGCGCAGAAGGCGCTTCCACCATCACTCAGCAGCTTGTGCGCAATACGGTGCTTTCGGAAGAGCAGTTCGAGCAAACGCTCAAGCGTAAGGTACGCGAAGCCTACATAGCCATACAGATGGAAAAGAAGTACTCCAAAGACCAGATTCTCATGATGTACATAAACACCATCTACTATGGCCACGCCGCATACGGCATCCAGGCTGCTGCCATTACCTACTTCAACAAGGACGCCAAGAACCTGACCCTTGCCGAGGCGGCACTACTTGCCGGCCTTCCGCAATCCCCTTCCTACTATGACCCCACCGAGAACCCCGAAGCTGCAATTCAGCGACGCAACACCATTCTGGACCGCATGTATAGTGCCGGCGACATTACCAAGGAAGAGTGCGAGGCTGCGCAGGCGGAGCCGCTAACGCTCAACCTCGGCCAAGTAATGGATGAGCAAGGCACCTATCCCTACTTCACGGACTACGTCAAGCAGCTGCTGCTCGAGGACTTCGATCAAGACACCGTATTCCAGGGCGGCCTCAAGGTGCACACGACTCTCGATCCCTCCACCCAATCCATGGCCGAGCAGTCCGTAAAAGAACGGCTGGAGGAGTACGGTAACGACGAGCTGGAATCTGCACTCGTTGCAATAGACCCCAACACGGGCTACATTAAGGCCATGATCGGCGGACGCGACTACAACGTCGACCAGTTCAACCTCGCAACCATGGCACGCAGGCAGCCGGGATCGAGCTTTAAGACCTTTACGCTTGCGGCTGCCTTAAGCAATGGCATGAACCCCAACATATTCCTCAATTGCAACTCTCCCATCCAGGTGACTCCCACGTGGCAGGTTCAGAACTTCGGGAACTACAGCTATGGCGACATAATGCTTTCGGAAGCCCTTGCACGCTCTTCAAACACGGGCTTTGTGCAGGTGGCAGAAGCTATTGGAGCCGATAGCATTGTGGAATATGCAAAGAAGATGGGCATTGACGAGGAGTTGCCAAACTACACGTCAATTACCTTGGGAACGGTTGGCGTTCCCCCCGTGCAAATGGCGGAAGCCTACGCGACGCTCGCCACTGGCGGCATCCATCGTGACTCAGTCGCAATCACCAAGATCGAGGACAGAAACGGCAATACCGTTTACGAGCACGAAGACAAGCCCGAGCGCGTGCTGGATGAGGCAATAGCACAGGCCGAGACCGAGGTGTTGGAAGGCGTCATCACCGATCCAAACGGTACGGCGCATTCTATGCAGAACCTCATCACCTTCAATCAGCCAATCGCCGGCAAAACCGGAACCTCGGAAAGTTACCGCGACCTTTGGTTCTGCGGATATACCCCACAAATATCCGTTGCGGTTTGGAGCGGTTATCGTACGGAGTCTACGGTGTATCTCGGTCGCTCGATCGGTCACCCCGATACGGTTTCCTGCCCAATCTTTGCGACTTTTACCAACAAACTGCTCAATGGCGTAGAGCGCGCCGAGTTCCCCACCACCAACACAAAGCCAGACTATCGAGAAAACTCAAGCTGGGAATTCACCAACACGGATTCTTGGGTAAGCTCTCGTGAGGACGGAGTCGTTGGCAATAGTTACTCGTCTGGCAGCAACTACAACAGCGATAACGGCTATAGCAATAATAACGGTTACAATAATAATTATAGCAATTACGGTAATAATAATTACTATAATGGCTATACTGATTACAATAATTATAATGGGTACAATAACTACGATGAAAGCAACGGCGGAAACACCGGCTACAACAACCAGAACAACAACTATGGCGGCGGCGATACCGGTGACTACAGCCAGAATTACGACCAGGGCGGCGGCACGGGCAATGCCGGCAACGCAGCTGGTACCACAGCAGGCGGAGGTGGGAACGCCGCGGGTAACTAGAATACAAGTGCTGTGTATTAGAGAGCGCCTCGCATTGGCAAAAATCCAATGGCGAGGCGCTCTTTTGTTGCCGCTTGAGAGAGACTCAATGAAGTCGACTACAATGCCTTACGACCGTCTTACGCTGCGCAATTTATTGAGCAAACTTACGATGCTCGCAGCGCCTTCGCTGCTTCTTCCAATGGCAAGCACCGTATCGTTTCCCGCAATAGAGCCTACCACCTCTGCCAGCTCAGCCGCGTCGATCGCCGCCGATACACCAGGTGCGGTTCCCGTCTGGGTTTTTATGACCACTTGGTTACCCACACCCTCAATCGCCACAACGAATTCGGATACCATATGCTGCAAATGCAGGTCTTCCGCCAACACATAAGCGCCTTCTGGCAGTTTCCTAAGACCCATATCGGTTATGTCTCGGCTTACCGTAGCCTGCGTGCAGGCAAATCCCATATCACGAAGTTCAAAAACCAAATCACGCTGCGTGCGTATGGATTTACTTCTTACAATGCGCCGTATGGCTTCCTGTCTACCTGTGCGCCTTTTTACCATTGTGATTCCCTGCATGTATAGTTAGAGCAATAATTTCAGCGTTAGTGCATAATTTAGCAGACTTGATTCACAAGTCAAATGGAATGCGTCAGCCGCGCGCAAGAGGCCACGATCGCGGTTGCCGTTCACACCCCCGCCTGCGCTCGGCCCACAAGCGGCTCCGCACTCGCTTCGCGAGTTACCGCATGCGAGCTCACACGGGAACGCGAGCCATGGAACGCCAGCCGAGCCATACAAGCAGCTCACAAGAAGCATCTAGACCACATGCAACCGCTATCATATGATTGATTATACTTGTATCCCTGCCCATGGGGTGTAGCGTCTCTTGTCGGAGGACTCGGTATGGACAACTCAACGCGAAACAATAGTCGCAGGAATCGAAACACTTCGCGTCGCACGCGCAATTCCGCATCGCAACGTAACGGTCAGCCTGGCAATAGAGCACCACGCACCTCGCAGGGCCAAAGTAGACGAGGGACCCTTACGCGTCCCGACACCGGATACTCCCTTCACTCTCGGCGCGTTCGTCACAATCCTTCCAACGGAGGAATCCTTTCGGTACTGCTTCGTCCGCGGGTGCTGCTACTCCTACTCATAGTCATCGTCGTCGTGGCCGTTTTGGTTGTAGGCGTGTCGAGTTGCGTGCGCCGAAACCACGAGGCCGCAACGCAAACCGTTGAGGAGTCCAAACCCAAGAATGAGCAGGATGCGCGCGTCGCCGCAGGTGTATCGGCCTCTATGACCTCAAAGTTTACCGAAGCGCTCGACAGTGCCGATGTGTTGGCAACCATCGCGCGGAACGCAGATCAGTACGAAGACGATCGTCTGCTCGACCTAGCCCTAAGCGAACCTACGGCACGCAACTTCATAGCGGCGTACCCCAGCTCCGACAAATCGAGTCGGCCATACGACGGAAGCGTGAAGCGCGGCGAAGTGCCCTGCCTCTACAATTGGGACGACCATTGGGGCGCCGTAACCTATGGCAATGGCCCGCTTGCCGTAACGGGCTCAGGACCCACTGTCCTGGCCATGGCCTACATGGGGCTCACGGGCAAGACGGACTTCTCTCCCACCGAAATTGCCCAGCAGGCAAGCAAAGGCAATTTCGCAGACGGCGATTCGGGCACCAAGGGAGAAATGTTTCCCAAGCTCACCTCATCCATGGGCCTCACCGCAAACGAGTTCGACCCCACCTCAGACGCAATGTCCTTCTCCTTGGGAGACAATACCGTCATTGCCGCCGAGGTAAAAAAGGGCTCGCTCACCGACGCTGCGCATTGGGTTCTGGTGGTAAACATGAACGAAGACGGATCCGTAACCGTGTTCGACCCCACCTCAACCTACGTGTCCAGTCGGCCATGGGACCTCGCCAGCCTCACAAGCGCAAGCAACAAGTTCTACGCCATCAGTCCCAACAAGAGCACCCTTGCCGAACTTGAAAAGAGCTCCGATTCCAATAAGAACTCCGACAGTGATGAGACCACTTCCAACAGCTCATCATCTAGTAGCTCCTCATCTTCATCTTCAAAGCGCACAAACTCCTCAAGTGAGGCGAGTGGCTCAACCAGCGGCTACGATGAGCCTGAATCATACGGCTATTAGGACTGCGTGGCACACTTAGACCAGGTATAACTGTGCCACTTGCGACCCAATCCCCAAAAAAGGCGCCCCGCATACGCAGGGCGCCTTCCATTTGAATGCACTGCCTTTGTGCTGAGAACCGGCTACGAAAGAACTTCTTCGGCTGCAGCCTGGAGCTTGTCGCGCACTGCCTCGGACTCGGCACGGGTCGCACCCTTGGAGAACAGGTACGCCTTAACCTTGGGCTCGGTACCAGAGGGACGGAAGATAATCTTGTTGTCGTCCTCAAGGCGGAACTCAATGACGTTGGTGGCGGGAAGGACCTGTGCCTCCTCCTTCTGGAGACCGCCCACGCGAGGCATCTCTACGCCCTGGCCGTAGTCGGTGATGCCCGTTACCTTGTAGCCAGCAAGCTCTGCGGGCGGGTTGTCACGCAGGCCCTGCATGATGTCTGCCATCTTCTGAGCGCCGGAAGCACCGGGGAAGCTGGCGTTTACGGTGCCGTTGAGGTAGTAGCCGTACTTCTTGTACAGCTCTTCCATGGCCTCGTAGAGGTCCATGCCGCGGGCAGCGTAGTCGGAAGCCATCTCGACGGCCAGCATGGTGGCTACGATGGCGTCCTTGTCACGAGCGTGCGTACCAGCAAGATAGCCGTAGGACTCCTCGAAGCCCACCAGGTAGCGATCTTCCTCGCCAGCATCCTTGAGCTGATCGATCTGATCGCCAATGAACTTAAAGCCGGTAAGGACGCGACGGACCTCGAAGCCCCAGTCCTTGGCAAGCGCGTCGGGCATGGAGGACGATACGATGGTGGTAACGCCAACCTTGGTCTTTACGTCCTCACCGTTCTTCTGGGCCTGCTGGGCCAGCCAGTCCATAAGCAGAACGCCCATCTCGTTGCCGGAGATCAGCACGTAGTCGCCGTCATGCGGAATGGCGGTGCCCATACGGTCGGCGTCGGGATCGGTTGCGACGAGCAGGTTGGGCTTAACCTCGTCGGCCAGCTTGAGCGCGAGCTCGAGGGCCTCGCGGAACTCGGGGTTGGGATACTGGCAGGTTGGGAAGTTGCCGTCGGGATTCTTCTGCTCCTCAACCACGGACACGTCGGTAACGCCAATCTCGTTGAGGATCTTGGTTACGCACTCCATGCCGGTGCCGTTGAGCGGCGTGTAGACGACCTTGTAGCCGTCAGCAGCCTTGAAGCCAGGCACGGAGACCTTCTTTACGTTGGCGATAAAGGCGTCGATGACCTCGTCGTCGATCCACTCCACAAGACCCTTGTCCAGAGCCTCGTCGAAGTCCATTACCTCAACGTCAAACGGGTTGACCTTGGCGATGGTGGCGGAAATCTCGTCAGCGGCCTCGTTGGCAATCTGGCCGCCATTGTCGTTGTAAACCTTATAGCCGTTATACGGCGCGGGATTGTGAGATGCGGTGAGTACGATGCCGGCGCTGGTCTTGAGATAACGAACCGCAAAAGACAGCGTGGGGACCGGCTCGATGCGCGGGTACACATATACGTGTACGCCATTGGCGGCAAGAACGCCAGCCGCGGTCTTCTGGAACTCTTCGCCCTTAAGACGAGAGTCGCGAGCAAGGGCCAGGGTGGGGTTCTCGTAGTGAGCGTTAAGGTAGTCTGCAACGCCCTTGGTCGCCTGAGCGACAACGTACTCGTTCATGCGGTTGGTGCCAACGCCCAACGTACCGCGCAGGCCAGCGGTACCGAACTCAAGGCTGCGATAGAACGCGTCAAACAGCTTGTCTTCGTCATTAGCTGCAATAAGCGCATCCAGCTCTTCCTTGAGGTCAGCGATCGTTACCTTCTCTTGCCATTCGTCGATAACGGCCTGAATTTTTGCGTCCATAGGGGCAGCCCTCCAAACAATTCGTGTACTTGCCATACCTGTTATAAGTTTATAGATAGTTCTGCCCGTTGGATGTAGTTGCTAGGCGGATGGCATCGGTTGGAAGGGGGGACGGCATATTTGGTAAGCTAATGGACGTGCCGCGAGCAACAGAAACGACTGGCTTGCCCACAAGCAGGAGAAGAGGGCGCTTCCTCTACCTGCAAATAGCTTGTGTCGCCGCGAGGCGACGGAATGGAGTGAGCATGGAATTCTTTGCCACCTGTCCTGCGGGATTCGAGCGGCTCTTGGCAAACGAGCTTGCAGCACAAAGCATTTCCGGCATTCGTCCCCTCACGGGGCAGGTGTCGTTTTCGGGACCGCTGGACGCCGCATATCGCGCGTGCCTTTGGTCTCGCATTGCCTCAAGGGTAATCGTGGTCTTGGGACGTGTGAGCGCAACTTCGTCGGATGCCCTTTACGAAGAGGCCCTTGCCCTGCCGTGGGAAGACCACGTTCCTCCCAACGCTTCTTTTGCGATAGACGCCAGCGGAATTAACGAGGCCTTGCGCAACACACGTTTTACCGCGTTGCGCGTGAAGGATGCGATTGCAGATCGCATATACAGCAAGCGAAGCACACGCCCTTTGGCAGATCCCAAAAATCCGAACATGCGCTTAGTTGCACGCGTCTCTGGCAATCACGCCACGCTAGGCATCGACCTGGCCGGGTCGCCGCTCTTCAACCGTGGTTACGAACGAGGGCGATCAGGCGCCGGACTGAGGCCTGACTATGCCGCAGCGTTGCTCGCCCTGGGACAATGGAGCTTCGAGGCCGCAAACAACGCCTCCACCCTGCTCGCCCTCGCAAGCAACCCAGACCATCTGCTCATCGAGGCCGCTTTGGTGGCGTGCTCCTTTGCCCCTGGCCTCTTGCGCGCCCAATGGGGCTTCGAGCGCTGGACTCACCACGACGAGGGCCTTTGGGAAGGTTTCGCGCAGGAAGCGCAAGAGAGGAAAGACGCCGACGTCTCCGTAAGGCTCTACGCACGCAGTCTGGGATCGATAAGCCTCCGCGCGAAAAGCATCCTGCGTTCGCTCGGCATATCCATTCAGGTTACGCCGCTCTCGTCGTCAACCGAGGCGCTCCCCCAAGACGTCTCCTGCCTTGTGGCCGACCTTTCGGACATACGTGAGCATGAGATGGCCAAGGAGTCGTCTTGGCTCGGCACTCTTGCCCGCATAGCACAGGAAACACAGCCGTCAATCGTCTCTGTTGCCGCACGCAACAAATTGCCCGAAGCCTTTTTGCGAAACGAGAGCAAGACGGTGCTTTGGGGAAAGCTGGGAAGGGACGCCCTGGCAATGATGGCCATTCGACCCGAGGGCAACCAGACGCCCCTTCCCACCGTAGAGGTAGAGCCAGGCAAAGACGTTACGGTTCTTGTGCCGGCGAGCGATCAATTCGCGGCACGGCTAAAAAAAATCGCACGGGCGCGCGCAAAGTGGGCACGTCGCACCGACGTAAGCTGCTACCGCGTATACGACGCGGATCTTCCCGACTACGCGGTTACGATCGACCTCTTCCAAGGCTGCGATCCCGTCACCGGAAACACCAGCGGCCAACGATGGCTTCAGATATACGAGTATGCCCCTCCCAAAGGAGTCGACAAGGACCTTGCGCGTTGTCGCCTTATGGACGTGCTCGCAATCGCACCACGCATTTTGGAAGTGCGCGAGGAGAATACCTTCCTCCGCATACGCAAGCGTGACAAAGGCGGCTCGCAGTACGCAGCAGAGGCTCGTGGCATCAAGCCCGCCAATCGCAACGCAAAGCACCCTTCTCCCCTCGCTCCTGGCTCACACCTTATTGACGAAGGCGGCCTCTTGTTTGAGGTGAACTTTTCCAGTCGCCTGGACTGCGGCATATTCTTGGACCACCGCGACACACGCGCCATGATTCGCGAGATGGCTAAGCAGACCAAAGGATCGAAGCGCTTTTTGAATCTCTTTGCCTATACGGGATCGGCGACTTGCTATGCCGCCGATGGAGGCATGCGCTACACCACCACGGTGGACCTTTCGCGCCCCTCGCTTGACTGGGCTCGGCGCAACATGCAACGCAACGGCTTTACGGGTCCCAACCACGAATACGTTCAGACCGACGTAGTTTCTTGGGTGCGCGAGCAACGCAGAACGAAAAATCGGTGGGACCTCGTCTTTTGCGATGTGCCGACCTTCTCTAATTCGAGTCGCATGGGAAGGCGGTCGTTCGACGTGCAGCGCGACCATGCAGAGCTTCTTATTAGCGTATCTCGTCTCCTAACCCAAAACGGCATTTGCGTGTTTTCCTGCAACCTCAAGTCCTTTAAGCCAGATACGCAAAAGCTCGCTAAGGCGGGAGTCCAGATAGAGGACATAACCGAGCAAACCATTCCCGAGGACTTCCGTCGAAACGCGCGCGTCCATCACGCCTACCTCGTGCGACGCACACCGCGAGATCTTTAAGAATCACCCGACGAGAACCAACACCCACCCGTGGAAGGAGCCCCCGCTCCCGATCGCATGCGGCTTCGCGCTCGCTTCGCTCGCTCACTTCGTGAGTCGCCGCTTGCGAGGCGGCGCGTGCGTGGGCACGACCGGGAATCTGCAGCTTTCTTCTGTGCATCTCATATCTTTTTTTGAACCCATACAATTCATATGTTAGCCTAAATGGTCTCTATATTTCGAAGGAAGGCTCACTATGAAAACAAAGCTCAAGCAAAGCCTTGTCCTCACGCTCGCTTTTATTCTGTGTATGGCGAGCATTCCGTTCGCTGCCTTTGCAGACGCCGGTACGAACGATGCCAACGGCAGCGTTTCTACTCCGTCGGAAACGGAAAATCTCCAAACGGAGCAGAAACCCACGGAGACAACGCCTACCAATACGGACGGAAACTCAACAGGCAAGGTCGAAGTTCCTCAGACCGTCCCCGAGCAGCAAGACGAGAAGCAAGATGGTCAGGCAAGCGAGCCGCAGCAGGCATCTTTGCCCGTAGTTTGGTTTAGAACGCATGCGCTTGATGCCGAGCAGTGGGCAAACGATGAGGGTTGGGCCTCTTTCGACTCGCATCAAAAGGCTCTTGAAGGAGCCGGGAAGAACAAAGAGGCCAACGCGACCAAGAGTGAGCCCTCTCCCGCGACCGCTTTTGACGCAATCGAGCTTAAATGCGACGACGAGGTGCTTGGCAACACCACCTATCGCGTGCGCAACCTGTTGGGCGCGTGGCAGGAAACGTGGACAGCTACCCCAAATGCCGCCACAAGCGAAGGTGGGATTACGGGCATACAGCTGCATCTTCCCGACGAAGCCATAGACAAGTACGATCTTTGGTATCGCGCGATGAACGCGGATGGCACTTGGCTTGGCTGGGTTCACAACGGTAAGGAGCTGCAATCGAGCGAGCTTGCAGCTCTATGCGATATTGAGGTACTCCTTACCAAAAAGGGCGACAAGCCTACTGTTGGCACGATTGCCGAGGATGCAACCGACTCAAAGCAGGACGAAGCAACCGACTCAGCAGAGACGAAGGCAGACCCTTCTGTGGCAGTCGTAGCCCAATCCAACGACGCGGATCAGCCCTCAAACGCCACGGAAGACAAAAAGCCAGTCGCATCAAGCAGCAGCGAGTCTTCCGATGCGTTGCAGGCAGAGGCTGCAACGCCCTCCGTGGAGTATCGCACCCACGTGCAAAACATCGGTTGGCAGAGATGGGTCAAGGACGGTGAGCTTGGCGGCACTTCCGGCAAGGGACTGCGCGTTGAGGGCTTTTACTTCCGCCTTAAGAATGCGAGTGGCGACATCCGCTGCCAGGCGCACGTACAAAACATCGGTTGGCAAGACGAGGTCGGAAGCGACACGATGGCGGGCACGAGCGGCAAGGGCCTGCGCGTTGAGGCCATTAAGCTGAGGCTTACCGGAAACATCGCAAACACTCACGACATCTACTACCGTGGACACGTGCAGAATATCGGCTGGCAGGCATGGAAGAAGAATGGCCAGATTGCCGGCACTTCGGGCAAGGGATTGCGCGTGGAAGCCGTAGAGGTCGTACTCGTGCGCAAAGGCGAGGCGCCTCCGTCTAACGGCACCAGCGGCAGCACGTATCACAGCATCGTATCTGGTGGTCCTGGAATACGATACCAGGCCCATGTGCAAAACATCGGTTGGCAAAACGAGGTAACCAACGGCGCATTGGCAGGTACGAGCGGTAAGGGCCTGCGCATAGAGGCAATCCACATTGCCACCATGGGCATCGACGGCGGCGTCCGATATCGCATGCACGTGCAAAACATCGGCTGGCAGAATTGGGTGTCAAACGGTGCGATGGCGGGCACAAGCGGCAAGGGCCTGCGCGTAGAGGCAATGCAAATCGAGCTCACTGGCAAAGCGAAAGACCAGTACAGCGTCTACTATCGTACTCACGTGCAAAATATTGGTTGGATGGCCTGGGCAAAAGATGGCGACCTATGCGGTTCAAGCGGACGTGGCTGGCGCATGGAAGCCCTCCAAATCATGCTTGTGCCGCGTAATGGAACGGCGCCCTCCAGCTCCGGCTCTTATCCCATGCCGTATTTGGGCAATCTGTCGGTCACCTATAACACGCACGCCGTTGGCGGCGGCTGGCTCGGCAACAGGAGCAACGGCGATACGGGTGGCACCACCGGCAAGTCAGGCCGAATCGATTTCATTAACGCAACGCTCTCTGGTGCATCTGGCGCAGGCATTCGCTATGCGGTTTCCAGCGACGCAGGCAAGTGGCAGAGCTGGGCATACGATGGTAATAATGCCGGTCAGAGCGGTAAAAAGATTACTGCCATTCGCTTTGAGCTCACCGGTAGCGCCACCTCCCTGTATGACGTATGGTATCGCGCTCACTGCGCAAACAAAGGCTGGCTGGGCTGGGCCAAGAACGGCGCCAGCGCCGGAGCGGACTCCGCAGCATACCCCATTGAGGCCTATCAGGTTAAGGTCGTGGCAAAGGGCTCGAGTGCCCCCGGTTCCGTCAGCGTTCCTTACTTTTACTCACGCCAGCTCTACGGCGTAGACGTATCTGGACACGACTGGGGCAACGGCTCGAGCGCCAGGACCCTACGTCTTTCCGAGGTCGAAGGCGATTTCTTCATCATCAAGGCTACCGAAGGCGTACAAGGCACTATCTATAACACGCGTTATAAGCTCATGGCCGAACAGGCGCTGAGCACAGGGCGTCTCATAGGCTTCTATCACTATGCCAATGGTGGCGACGCCATAGCAGAGGCAGACTCCTTCTACAACGCCATCAAGGACTACAAAGGCCGTGCCATTGCCTGCCTGGACTGGGAGGGAGCTGGCAACAAGCTGTTCGACACCGGAAAAGACGTTGCTTGGTGCAAGAAGTTCCTCGACAGGCTCAAGCTACGCTTTGGCGGCACCCCTCTTCTCTATACGAGCAAGAGCTATACCAATGCCTATAACTGGTCTACCGTAGCCAGCAGTTATCCGCTGTGGGGAGCAGAGTATCCAGACTACGACGACGTGTACGGCTACCAGAGCAACCCGTGGCAATCCAGCAGGAAATGGGGAGCGTGGGGAACCTATCCCACCATTCACCAATACACCTCCACTGGCGTCCTGTCTCGCAACGGTGGCTGCGAATACTTTGACTGCAACGTCTTCTACGGATCCGCGAGCGACTGGAAAAGACTGCAGGGATAGCGTAATTCGAATAGGCGGGGCAACGACGCTGGTTGTTTCGCCTTAGGAACGGTCCCCGGGTCACACCACCCTCAAGGGTGGGTAACCTGGGGACCGTTCCTTTTTTGTTTCACAGATGGGAACTATGCTGTGGCGCATTAAAGCACGCGCTCAAGAAAGCGCGCGACTCCCGCGTCGTCGTTGGATGTCGTTGTTGCGTCTGCCACGGCCTGCACTTCAGGAATGGCGTTTTGCATGGCCACACCCATTCCCGCCGCCTCGAGGAGCGGTATGTCATTAGACTCGTCACCAAACGCCACAACGGCGCTCGTGGAGATGCCCGTATGCTCGCACAGCCACTCGAGCGCAAAGCCCTTGGAAACACCCTTTGCCTGCAGTTCGAAGTTCCTGGGATGCCCATGGGAGCTACAAAGCCCTGGTATGCCCTCTATGGCTTTCGACAGCCCCGCGCAATCGCTCTCGCTCTTCCAAAAGCACGTGATCTTCTCTACGGCATGTGCGCGCTGCACCAATTCGGGCACATTCAGATCCACGGGTTGGCGCACCTTTCGTAGCATATCCAAAGTCGGCTCGTCTATGCCGTAGCTTCCCATGGCTTCGTAGCGCCATCGTTCGGCAAACACCTCTCCGTCGGCAAACACATCGAAGGTAGTGTTGAGCTCCCTCACTCGCTCATAAAGCTCCATGACGGCACTCTTGCGAATGCCCTCAACATGAAGACGTTGGCCTGTGTTGACGTCCTGAATCACGGCACCGTTTGCCCCAACCGCATAGCGCGTGGCGCGATGCATCAGTATTTTATGGGGAACCGCGCTCACGGGCCTGCCCGTACAAGGCACAAAGGGAATTCCAAGGCTTGCAAGGGCATCCAATATGCGCAGATTCTTGCGCGGGACGCGCTTGTCGGTGGCTACAAACGTGCCGTCCATATCGGCAAAGACCATCTTTGGGAGCTTAGCGTTGCCCGCGCGCATGGCTATTACTCGCGTTCGTCAAGGGGCTTATACCCTTGCGAGGTGAGGATGCTCCGGTATGCCGGACGTATTATTCGATTTGCGCCATACAGCTCTTCCATACGATGCGCAGCCCAACCAGCCATGCGTGCAATGGCAAAAATGGGCGTATACATCTCCTGTGGCACCCCCAACATCGAGTAGACGAAGCCGGTATACATGTCTATATTCGCACTCACGGTTTTCTTTATTCCACGTACGTCGCGCATAACGCGCGGCGCCAGGCGTTCCACACTCTCGATGAGGTCGAGCTCGTCGGCTATTCCACGCTTTTGCGCAAGCGACCTGGCGTAACGTTTTACGATTTGAGCCCTTGGGTCGCTCTTGGTATACACCGCATGTCCCATACCATATATGAGCCCAGCCTTGTCAAAGACCTCCTTGCGAAGAATTCGGCTCAAGTAAGCAGCGATTTCGTCGTCGTCGTTCCAATCGCGAACGTTATGCTCAATATCGGCAAACATTTCGCCTACTTTATAGTTTGCGCCGCCATGCTTTGGCCCCTTAAGAGACCCAATGGCCGCCGCATATGCGGAGTACGCATCGGTTCCCGACGAAGACAAAACCCTGCAGGCAAACGTAGAGTTATTGCCGCCGCCATGCTCGGCGTGCAGCATGAGCATAACATCAAGCAGCAGCGCTTCGTCGTGTGTAAATCCCTGGCTTCCACGCAGCACATCCAACACTGACTCCGCCATGGAACATCTTTCACGCACGGGCGGTATTGCCAAGCGCTCCCCGTTGATCGAGGCGGTTATTGCAGCCTGAGCAATGGCCGCTATACGCGGAAGACGGGCAAGCAACGTTATGGCAACGTCTATTTCGTGTATGGGCGACGTATCGTCTGGGGTCTTGTCAAACGAATACATAAGCAGCGTGGAACGCTGAAGAATGTTCATGATGGAGTGCGTTGCATTTGTGCGCGGAAAAACGTGAAGGTAGCCTTCGGGCAGCTGACGCCTTGAATTCAGACGCGCCTCAAAGTCCTCGAGCTCTTCCTTGTTGGGAAGTTTGCCCGAAAGCAACAGGTAGGCAATTTCCTCATAGCCAAAGCGCTTCTCTTCCTGCGCACCGCGAACCAAGGTTGCCATATCGTAACCGCGCAGAGCAAGGCTGCCGTCGTCCGGAATTACCCCAGCCTTCGTATTCATATACCCATGCACGTTTGAAACCGTGGTAAGTCCTACAAGCACACCCGATCCGTCGGCATTTCGCAAGCCTCGCTTTACGTCGTACTTCACATAGGACTTATCGGGGACTGAATCCACAGAATTAAAGCCCTCGTAAAGCTGCCTAGACGCATCCGGAAGACCAAGCGCCTCGCTTGGCATGGGATATACGTCGCGCATTTTTTCCAAAGCCGACGTCTGCGTACTTGTGAGCGTCGGCCTTTTGTCATAGCTATGATTGCTCATATGGTCTCCTTTGCGAGCCGGGCCCTAGAGTCGGTACATGTATCTAAAGACCCCTTCGCGTTGCATGGTAATCTGGACGCCCAGCTCTTTGGACAAGACGGAGAGCTGCTCCTGGAGTGCCGAGAAGGTCACTGGCGCATTACATAGATCTACCAGCATAGTCATGGTAAAAATGCCTTGCAAAATGGTTTGCGACATATCCAGTATGTTTACATCGTGCTCCGCCAAAGCGCTCGCAACCGCCGCAACAATGCCTGAGCGGTCGCTTCCGAGCACGGTAACTATGGCACGATCGCTCGCGTCTAAATCGGGACTCGTCATGGGGCACTCCCCTATTCATCGAAAACAATAAGGGTATTGTACGCGTTAGTTCTGATTCTCGTCGAGCTTCTTTTCGAACAAGGTTTTTACATCATCCACCGGCATCTCCAGGGCAACGGAAAGTTCCTCGAGGGAACGCTGGCTCGCCTGCTTTAGAATGCGCTCATACGCCACTGGAGGCTTTTTGTTGCGCGCACGCGTCTCTGCAATCCGAAGCCTAAACGTCTTAACGATTCGCACGGAGTCACGACAGGTGCCTTGGCGAATCTTCTGCTTAAAATGCTCTTCTTCCAGAGCGTTGCTCCGATCGGTGTAGTTGTCTACCTGCATTGAGGGGTATTCCTCAATAAGCTCTACCGCTTCGTCACGCGAAAGAACGGGACGAAGCTTGTCGGAGTTGGCAAGAGGGAAACGGATGAACGTCGGGTGATGTAGCCCAATGGGAAGAAGACGGTATGCCTCCATTGGCTCCGACACCACTCCTTCGACCCTACAGACACCTTGTCCTGGATGAACGATATACTCTCCTGCCTTATACATAAATCCCCCTCCGATAGCCGAAATTATTATACCATACACCTAGTATTATGTGATTTTTTCATAATTACCCTTGATAGCTTCGGCTTAAGGCAATAAGTTATTTCGTTTTATTTGCTAGAGACACGCCCCGCATCAATGACATTGTGGATTTCGACGCCCGAAAAGAGGGCTCCCGCCGCGCGCACAGGTATAGCGTGCGCGGCGGGAGCCCTCTCTTTGGGTACGTTCAAGAGGTCGGAACTCGCTATTTACAGCACTCGGCTATCCAGGCCAGGAGGTTTTCCTCGGCGCTACCCGACACCTCCGCAAGCGTATGTCCTTGTCCCCAAACCGGAGTAAACGACACGCTCGATATGCCATCGTAATGGCCAAGTGCCAAGGCAAGGTTCATTTCGGTGCAAAGGGACGTATCGGTTTGGAAAAGCCCCGAGTTAATACGCCAGTGCTTTGCCACCGTTGCGGTGCCGTAGCCCTCATAGCGGCCGCTCAGGAAATAGAGGGGATTGAACATGTTCATCCTCGTGGCCATGTCTGTTTTTAAGGAATCTACCTGGGCAAGATCCTCGGGCCAGTCTTTTACATACGAACTGTTCCACCCCTTTGCCTTGGCATAGGTCTCTCTGTTGCCCGAAACTTGGTCGCTCACCACCTTGCTGAAGTGAAGCGAGCTTATCTCGTTGGTACCAAAGAGCTGGTTTACCACCGTCGAACGATCCGGCGCATCGAAGGCACACACGTCCTTTGCCGCAGGCTTAGCGTGGCGCACGAAGTCCGCTATGCTCGAGATGCGTACCGTCGAGCGCGTCTGGTTGTAGGTAAGCCACTGAACGTCGCCGTTCAAATCGTTTATGTAGTCCTCGTCGGTGTTGTACACGATCGACTGAACGTTCGTCTTTCCGTCGACCTTCTCCTCTTTGCCGGCCACTCCCGCAGCCTGAGCGGACGCATCTCCCGTAACTGCCTCCACATCCGATGCGCCAGCACCCATGCTCTGCAGATTGGGATCCCCAGGGAAATTGCCGTTCACCAGATGCTGAGGCGTATAGGTATAGGGGAATTGGGTACTCGAGAAGAACGTATTCGCTGACTCCTGAATGCAGTCGAGCATATACGCGTAATAGCTTCCGTCGGCATAGAAATCGCCAGAAGTCTCGTCGAGCACGAGCGCGTGGTCTTCCTTATCGCGCAGGTCCATTTCGTTAACATAGTGCGCATAGGCCTGAGCGAGGTCGTTGGAAAGGAGCTTGGTCCAAACGTCTTTCGCTCGCGTGGCGCCTTCGGAGTACTGCCCCATCATCCACTCATATGACGCGTCTGCCGTGTCGAACGAGGTGATGGGACACCAAGACGCCGAGCCAAACACGGCGTCGGAGAGCGTGGTTCCCTTTGCGTCATGAGTGGCCGCGCCTATCTGCTCCATATATGGCGTATACAGTTTGGAATCGCCCGTGCAACCCATAAGAGCGCTTACGCCGCCGCCAAAGCTAAAGCCAAAAGTAAAAATCCGGTTGGTGTCACAGGGCAGGACCTCTGCGTTATAGCGCACGAAGCGGACGGCAGCCTTAAGGTCCACTACCGGCCATGGATCTCCGCCCGAGTACACCTCGCTGCCAGTGCTTTCGAATCCAGAACTGCGCCCTCTCATTCCCGCATACACGTATACGCAACCAGCATTAAGATAGGCGCCAAGGCCCGTATAGCTGTATGCCGCGGGGCTTGCCTGAGGACCAAAGTTGCCCGAATTTATGGGCATAACCACCGGAGCAGTTTTGGGAGTGAACTTTCCCACCGTGGCGCTCTCGTTTATTTGGTACAAAGGTTTTTTGCTGTCGTCAACAGGCTTAAGGTAAGCGCCTGGAACAAAGATCGCCAGGCTCTCATAGGTATTCGAAGCGGGCTTTAGGCAATACGGCACCCCCAGCTGATAATACACGTCGTTTTTCTCATCGTGCTTCCATGCCTTCATGTCGAGCTCGAGCTTCTCAAACTCTTTGAGGTCTACCTTAGGCTCCTCAACCGAACTCTCCTGTGGAGGAGGCGCTGCCTGCGAAGACTGCTCTTCCGTACGCGCGCAGGACGCCAGACCCAGCAATGCCGCCGACGCGGCTACAACAAAGTTCCTTCGTGTGCAATCCATGGCCTCTCCTCGACGCCAACGTTTGGTTTGTACCATGCATATTGTACGCGCCAAATGCTCTTTGTCTTTCAAGAACACGAAAAGCAAGGATATGAGAGGATGGTTACAACCGTTCGCGCTCCGTATGTGGCTCCACGTTCGCACCGCCTCGCCTGGGACTGCCGCGTGCGGCTCCGCGCTCACTTCGCTCGCTCACTACGCGAGTCACCGCGCGCGGACCGGCCCAGGCGTGGTGGTACGAACGGTTGCAAAGCCATTCGCAGGTTTAGGGAGGAAGCATGACAAATAGCCCTATCGAACCGTCGAGGCTACGCCGCCTATCATTACGCTTTGTAGGTGAGGTCCAGGGGGTGGGTTTTCGCTGGACGTCCAAGCGCCTTGCCAACGAGCTTGATCTTACGGGCTGGGTTCGCAATGAGCCAGACGGCAGCGTGAGCATGGAGCTGCAGGGCAACGAGTCGCAGATTGCCGCCTTCTTTGGAAGGCTCCCTCGCGCTTGGGGGCGTTTTCAGCCGCAATACGTAATCGACGAGAAGGAAGAGATCGCCACAGTGCCGGGCGAGGCATATTTTCGCGTTCGCTTCTAAATCTAAAAATTCTCGCTTGACACAACAATTAGGTTTGGTATAGTGATTAAGCTAATCGAGCGGCTGGGTAGCTCAGTTGGTAGAGCAGGGGACTGAAAATCCCTGTGTCAGGGGTTCGACTCCCTTCCCAGCCACCAGTGAATTTCCGCAGGTCAACCATGGTGTTTTGGTTGGCCTGTTTTCTTGTTTCTAGTGCTCTGGTCACCTTTTTGGTCACTTTCTGGTCACATTGTTCGCCCTGAGATTTTGGGACGTGCTGAAATTAATGGTTTGACAGGTTGGAGTTGTGGGTATACTGTGTTGTGAAGCCGGGCGGTGCGTGGCCAGGCGCGAGACGTAAGTGCAGCAAGAAGCGTAATCCACGACGTACGCAGACCGCCTAAGTAGCTGGGCATAAAAACGACGAACGTAAGGCTCCCAGAACTAAGGGGACAAATATGTCTCCATGTTCTTGGGAGCTATTTTTATGTCGAAAGTTGAGCGTCGGTATTACACGGTTGGAGAAGTTGTCGATATGGGTGTTATGTCCCGTTCGACAATATGGCGTCAGATCCAAGCTGGGAATTTGGAAGCACTACAGGTTGGTAGTGCTCTGCGTATTCCTGTAGATGGTCTTGAGCGTTTCATCGAGGCGCATACGATTAATCGTGATCCTCGTGGTCGTAAGCTTGGGACGAAGGTGAAGACTAATGCTTAAGTCTTTTGCCTTGTTAGGATCTGGTCTATTGCTACTGGGCACGTGTCTTATGGACGTGCCAAGAAGCATGGGTATGGTTCTGTTTAGTAGCTATCTGTTGCTAATTTGCATGGTTCTTTCGCTCTTGGCATTGCTAAAAAAACAGGTTGTTTTTGAGGCCTCGGACTTGATCCAAAAGTTATTGGCCTTGAATATTAAAACGCCAGACTTATTGGTTAAAACGCTAACGCGCGTGCGACCCCAGGGCTTGTCAAGAGGGGGCGTTTTTAGGGAGTTACCGCAGGTCAGACCACAAAACGACACTTTTGCCGTTTTCGAGCCTGTTATTGTGCGCGTTGCTAATTTCTGGCGTTTTGCTCTTCTTGGGTGCTCAAAACGCCAAGAATTAGCGTTCAAAACGCCAGAAATTACGGTGGTTTTGGATACCAAAACGCCAAGAATTATCGGGGGTGATTTCCTTGGGTAATCGTCCCGGACAGGGCCGTAAGGCAAAGTATCAGAAATCCATGCGTGGTTTCTGGCAGAAGGATCCGAGCGGTGGGAAGCGCCACTCACTGTCTGGCTTGGTTTACAAATGGCAGCATGTCGATGACCCGTCTTCTATCCCTGATGATGCCTCTATTGCCGTTCTTGGCGTCGAGGAGGAACATGGCGGAGATCCCGATTGGAGGGCTAAGCATTGGTTGGAGTTTCACCGTTACATTGCCGATGATTATTTCGTCCTCTTGGTTGAGGGTGGTCCACTTGAGGCTGATATTATGCGAAAGGCCGAGGTCGATAAGCGATATGGTGAGAAAATCGCCAAGGGCGATAAGAAGGACCGACGTACGAAAATAATCAATCTAACCCAGTTTTTGGATGAAAACTACTGGTGTTGGAACCGCCGCGAGAGGCGGGCCTTGAGGGCGAAGTCGATTAGGGGCATCCTTGCTGTCATCATTAAGCGGTTGGAGCGTGCGGGTCTCGTTGTCGAGGCTGCGTATATCATCAATCACAATGAGGACAAGAGAGAATATTGGGATTTTGACGTTAGAGCCTACAAGTTTGAGCTTAAACCTGAGCATGTTCATGTGCTGATAAAGGTTAAAGGTAGATGTAAATCCTTCCGGGGCAAATTGCTGGCTGAGTATGCGGAAATTATTGGTGTGGCTCCAGAGTTCTTGCTATATCCGAAAAGCGGTGGTGACTCGTGGGACAACGCAATCTCGTATCTTATACATGCTAAGGATGAAAAGAAGTGCTTGTACGATCCACATGACGTGGTGACGCTTGCTGGCGAGGACTATCTCGCAATCTATTCCCGTCGGAAGAAGACGTGGGAACAGGGTCGTGCGAAAAAGGCCAAGAGGGAAATACGTGAGGATGACCTTGATTGGCTGCTTGACCAGATCCGTAGCGGCGAGGTAAAGAGTGAGTCTGAGCTGATACTTAACGACGAGTATTTCCGCATCTACTCTCGGCATGAGGAAGCATGCGATCGCGCCCTTGCATTCTATTGGAAGGCTCATAGGGTACGTGAGGCTGAGGCGTTCGCCAATCACGAGTTCACGATGTCAACGCTCTTTATAGCTGGCGCAAGCGGTGCTGGTAAGTCATGTCTTCAAGACGGATTACTTTCTTACTTTAAGGATACCTATGGTTGGTCGGTCGGTAAGGGTGCGGCGCACCATACGACGGAGCGGTGGAAGGGCGAGGAAGTGCTTCTGATTGACGATGCCGACTCCGATGCTATGGATGCGACCAGCTGGAAGCATATTCTGGATCCTTATCATGCTAACCCGTTGGATGAACGTTTCCGAGGGCGCGATGCGTGCAAACCGAGGGTAATCATGATCTCCAGTGAGTATCACCCTAACGCTTTTTTCGTCGTTGCCGCCAAGAAGGCAAACCAGAACATCAGCCAGTTCCTGCGCAGGGCGGGTCTGGTCACGGAGGTTTATATGTATGACGAATACGATGGGTATAACTGCCATGTCACCGAGCCTGTCGAGGTTGAGCCTTTTAAAATGACCACGGAGCGTCTGGTCAACCGCATAGAGACCGCGCCGGATGGCACCAAGGTTCACGAACAGCGATATGAGCGGTTCTCGTTCGAGCGGGTCAATCGCCGTTTCGACTGTCCTCCTGATGTTGTGGTCGATGGTGAAGATTCTTTCATGACTCCGTGGGCTGCTGCTGAGATAGCGGTACGTCGGATCGATGAGCGAAATGGCAACGTTATAGGATCGCGTGAGGATGCTGATGCAGCCTTCCATGCTGTATGGAAGCACGTTGCCGATGCCATGGACAATATGCCGGTCGAGATACCTGCCAACTACGAGGAGCTGCCGCCTGCCATCCCTGCGTCTAAAACACGTCCCGTCTTGATGGCGGCTGAGGCTGAGCGTCTTGCTCAGGAGAAGCGTGAGCTTGAGACTAAGAACAAAAGGCTTGAAGATGCGCGTCGCGAGGAGGAGAACCGTCGTAAGGCTGAGGAGTATGCTGCTAGTCGTGAGGGTCGCATAGAGAAGGAACGTAAGCGACTATCGGCGTTGCCTGTTGCTGAGCGTAATGAGCTGATTATTGACGTTCTGGATGCTATTGGTCCTGGCATTGTCCGAGGCGTCGTTCGTCGTTCTGATGTTTTCAAGGCCGCGCAGAAGGCGTATGAGGACAAGCGTAGGGCTTGTGAGTTGGTTAAGGACGCCTTGGGGGATGGTGCGGACACGTCTTTGCTTGACGCTATCGGTGAGCCTGTTGAGCCTTGTGAAGATGATTATGCCAACCGTATTGATTGGCTCAACGAGTTGCCAGAGAAGATGTTGAAGGCGGCTCTGGACCCGCAAACGATCGAATGCATCGCCGAACCTGAGAAGTTTAATTACAAGCAGTATGGCGTTCGTGATTTTAGGATCTATGACTACTTATTCCATGGCGACTCTTACTACTTGCATTGGTGCTATGACGAGGAACCGATGGATGGTGACTACATTACGGATCCGATTGTAGAACCGTACACGGGTCCCAATGAGTCTGTTGTTGACGATGACTTCGATCCAAGCGATTTGTACAAATGACGTTGAAAGGAGGATAGATATGCGTTGTAAGACGAAAGAAATGTTTGATGTAGTTGGAGGTATTGGTATGTGTAATGTTGAACCTACAGTTTTGGTTATCCATGGTGACTCGGGTTGTGGCAAGACTCGTCTTGCGTCAGAGATTATGCGTTTTGCAGATGCGCAGTGCGGTTGGGATACGCACGTAGGCTTGGAAGGTTTCGGCAGTGCGGAGGTATTGGTCCTCGATGATGAGCCTTTGAGCTGTGTGTCTGATTTGGCACAGTTGCTTGACGCTGGTGCGATTAATGGTCGTATTGTCAATCGTTTTGTTGAGCCGTCTGTTACGCTCCCGAAGCTAGTGATTATTACGACGCAATGCGATCTCGATGACACTGATTTCACTGAGGCAATGTCTCGGTTGTCTCGTCTTTGCCATTGCTTATCGGTTGAACTTAAGGGTTTGGTAGTAGACTAATTCTGTTCGGCACTAAGTTTGAATAGTTAAGCAGCCTCGCCGTTATGGTGGGGCTGCTTTTGTCTTAGTCTCTTTCATTGGTTCCACATCTACGTTTTCTGGTGTAGTTTATTTAGGTGTCAATAACACCAGTAGTGTTTCTGATTGTGGTGATGTTGGTATTAGTACCCCCATTGATGTTTCTGATGCTTTTACTAATGATTCTGATTGTTATGAAAGTGATTTGGCGTTGGTGATTCTGATGTTATTACAATCTTTACTATTTTTGTATCAGTGATTATACTGGTATCGGTTTCCTGTTGCTGTTTTTTTGCGCTAGACCACCAGCGCGGTGTGGGTGGAGAGGGCGCTGTATAAATACTTCTAATCCGCTCTGCAATCTACCGTTGTTCTGGCAGCAGTAAGTGCTGCTGACAGTTGATTGGAGCGTGATTTCTATGCCGTCGTTGGAGCAGAGACTAGAGGCTGCTGAGCGTAAGAAGAAGGAAGCTCAGGATTTGGCATCTGAGCTACGTAAGCAGATACGTGAGAAGAAGCGTCAGGAGAAGCGTGAGGCTGAGCATCGCGCTCGGTTGGAGCGTCAGGCTCACGCTTTGGATGTTCTTGAATGGCTTGAGGCCAACACCATCGGTCCTGTCAACACCACGGTTAACGCCTACGATTACATCCGTAATCGGATGGATGGCGTTCGCGATACTGTCGCTGGTGTTGATGTTGAACTACTGGATTATTTTGGGGATAACTGAGCACCGATAGCGACCGTACCAACTTCTATTTGGTGTGGTCGTTATCTGTCTTGGTGTTATCCCCTTGTAGACCGTGGCCGTCTTGTTACGGTCATGGTCCTTTGCAAGCCTTTTATTGGCTTGCTGGGTTTTCTTTTCGCTGCTTGCAGCGTCTGGAAGGCGTCGCCGTCTGAGACGACCGGGGGGTTAGTTTACTAACCCTGAGGTCAATACTCGGGTTTTAACAAGTAAATAGGCCTAAACCTCTGGGTAGGTCATCACCCACCATTTTGTATTTTCCCTGCTATTGCAGGGTGTGGGTGTGGTTTTTCGCATTGGTAAGATTGTGCTATCAAGTGCAATCGTTGATGTTGTTGGAGTGATGTGATTATGGGTTTCAAAATGAGCGTCCCTTATTTGGGGCTGACACGTAAGGTTGGTGAGTCTGGCGCTCATAAGGCTTACGGTGAAGCGATCTGTAAGGAGGCTGGTTATGAGCGTGCGTCTCGGTCTAAGACGTTGGATAGGACGCTGTCTGACCGTAATTCTTACGTTGGCTACACGTCTGGTGCTGAGCTGTGGGATGACTTGGTTGAGGCTGCTGACTCGTACCGGGTCAAGGTGACTCGTAAGGATAAGGATGGTAATCCTGTCGTGCATGAGCGTCCTTTGCGTAAGGATGCGATTGTCGGGTTTGCAGTGATCTGGAAGCCTCCTGCTGACGTTATACGTCGTTGGGATCCTGAGACTCGTGAGCGCTTCTTCGCTGATTGCTATGCGGTCGCTGAGGAGCTTGAGCCTGAGCTGTTCCAGCCGTCCAACATACGCATGCGTGCGCGTCATAAGGATGAGGTGCGGTTTGGCGGTGAGGATCATGAGCATGCTGTCGGCGTTCCCCTCACCTTTGATGGTCGTTATAACGGTAGCGATATGCTGAACCATATGCGTAGGAACTTCAACAAGAACTTTGCTAAGCACATGCGGGATCGCGGTTGGGACATGGACGATTTGGAGCTTTATGATCCTGAGCGTGCGCGGGTGGATCCTGAGTACCGCGAGTACCGTCGCGAGGTGCGCCGTAACTACGGTAAGACTGTTAATGACTATGCCGAGTCTAAGGCTCTCGAACGTGCTGAGAAGGCTGTTGAGGCGTTGTCTGTCGCTCAGGACGAGACTGTTGTCGCGTTGCGTGAGCAGCTGCGTGCTGAGGTTGAGACTGATTTGCTGTTGGAGGAACAGGAGGCTGAGCGTGTTCGGCATGAGGCTGAGTTAGATGCGATACAAGCGGATAAGGAAGCTCTTCTGGATGCTCTCTATGAGGGTATGTCTGCTGATTTTGAGGTTCAGCGTCATGCTTATGAGTCTGAGCTATATGAGATGGCACGTAGGTTGGAGTTGGCTAATAAGGATATGGAGCGTGCTTTAGCTCATGTCCGTATGCGTAAGAGTGAGGCGAAGTCTGCTGAGAAGCGTCGTGATGTGGCTAATGCTGAGGCTGATGCTGCTGAGGCTCGTAAGTCTGAGGCTGATGAGGCGGCTTCTCGTGTTGCTGCTGAGGTTTTTGAGCAACAGAGCAGGTCTGATGAGCGTGAGGCTGAGTTGGAAGAAATGTACGAACGTTTGGATCCTGCGGCTATCGTGAGTGACTTTCTGTCTCATGCACAGAAGAAATTGCCTGGTGTTTCTCGGTCTGTGTTTGCTGCTTTGCGTGGTGTCATTTCTGGTTGGGCTGAGGATTGGTTTAAGAGCTTCAATGTGGTTGATAGTGATCCGTATAACTTGAGTAAGATGGCTGCGGAATATACTGCGGCTCATAGCCGTGATAAGCAGCATGGTGCTGCTTATGGCGATAGGGGCTAGACAGGTATTTGACGTTGCGTCTTATGTTGTCAGAATATAGTTAGCAGGGTTGCGTTGGGTGTATAGGAGCATTGAGGATGGCACAGGTCAAGTATTGGCAGGTTAAGGAGTTCGTGAAGCGTTGGCGAGATATTCGTGCGGCCAACGGTGGTGTAATTGGTGAGAAGGGCAATACTGCTAAGTTCTGGCAGGATCTGCAGGCTGCACTTGGTTATGACCACCTTCACACCACAACGTATGAGGATACGCCAGATGGTGGCGGGTTCAGTGATGTTTGGCTGCGTGACTGTTCGACCATGGTTGAGCAGAAGTCTTCTTACATCGATCTCGATAAGCCAGAGCCACGTCAAGGCAAGATGAAGACTCCGCTTGAACAGGTGCTAGATTATACATATGGCTTGACGCAGATTGACCAGCCACGTTATCTCATTACATGTAACTTTGTAACGTTCCGCGTGTATGACCGTTCGAAGTTCTCGGACGTAGCGCTTAAAGATAATGCTGTTGAGTTTACGCTTGACGATCTTTATTACCATCCTGAGCTTTTGTCGTTCATTACGAACCCTGAGAACCCACGTCTTGAGATGGAGAAGGAGATCTCCATCGAGGCGGGTAAACTCGTTGCTGAGCTGTACAAGCGTCTGTCTGCCAAGTACATAGATCCTGAGTCTGCTGAGTCCATGCATGCCCTCAACGTCTTGTGCGTGCGTATCGTGTTCTGCTTGTTCTGCGAGGATGCAGACTTGTTTGAACACGACGCATTCTATGAGTACTTGAAGGATGAGCCACCTTCACGTATTCGTAATGCCTTGGCTGATTTGTTTAGAGCGTTGGATACACCAAAAGCAGAGCGGGATCCGTATGATGAGGAGATTAAGGCGTTCCCGTACGTGAATGGTGGCCTGTTCCGTGAGAGGGTGGTTATCCCCAACTTCGATGAGGACTTGAAGTCGTTCTTGCTTAAGGACATGTCGCAGGGTGTTAACTGGTCGAATATTAGTCCTACCATTTTCGGTGGCATCTTTGAGTCTACGTTGAACCCGGAGACTAGACGCTCTGGTGGCATGCATTACACCAGCCCTGAGAACATTCATAAGGTCATAGATCCGTTGTTCCTGAACGATCTCAAGGCCCGTTACGCTGCTATTCATAACGATGAGGATATGACTCCTCGTAAGCGCAAGTTTGCCTTGATGAAGTTGCATGAGCATATCTGTTCGCTGAGGTTCTTCGATCCTGCTTGTGGTTCGGGCAACTTTCTGACTGAGACGTACCTTGAGCTGCGTAAGCTTGAGGATGGCATCTTGCGTGAGCTGCATGCTGGGCAGGTAAGCTTTGCGTTGGTTGACGATGAAGAGCAGGGCAAGCGCGTGAGCCTGAACCAGTTCTATGGCATCGAGATCAATGACTTTGCAGTCACCGTGGCTGAGACTTCGCTTTGGATCGCGAGACTTAAGGCGAATGGTGATAAGGGCAGCATGTTCTATGACAGTGGTAAAGAGGATTTTCCGTTGACCGAGGCTGCAAACATCGTGCATGGGAACGCTTTGCGCATGGATTGGAATGATGTATTACCTGCTGATGAGTGTAATTATATTATGGGTAATCCACCGTTTTATGGCGCACGTTGGCAGTCTAAAGAACAGAAGTTGGAAATAATAGATGCGTTTCATGGCGCGAAGAATTGTGGCAATGTTGATTACGTTGCTGGTTGGTATATAAAGGCATCGGAGTATATTGAGGATTATTGTATTAAGTGTGCCTTTGTTTCTACAAATTCAATCTGTCAAGGTGAGCAAGTTGCTAGTGTTTGGAAACCTATCTTCGAATTAGGCGTGAGAATTGACTTTGCGTATGACACATTTCGTTGGGTGAATGAGGCAACGGAGCAAGCACATGTGTTTGTAGTTATCGTAGGCTTTTCGAAAATCGGTGGCAGAAAGGTGCTTTTCCATCATGCCAATCCCGATGCTGACTGCATAATGCAAGAGGCGCAGAATATTAATGCGTATTTAGCTGATGGCCCTGATGTTTTTATATACGGTCGCAGTAAGCCAATTTGTAATGTGCCTCTTATTGGTATTGGCTCTCAGCCAATTGATGATGGCAACTTCCTGTTTTCTACAGCGCAAAAAGAGGAGTTTTTAGCAAAAGAACCTCTTGCTGAAAAGTATTTTCACCCTTTTATTGGATCGCGTGAATTCATTAATGGATATACCAGATGGTGTTTGTGGCTTGGTGAGGCTGACGATAAATCTTTAGCTGATTTGCCTTTATGTAGAGAACGAATTGAGAACGTGAGGAAGTTTAGACTAGCCAGCAAGCGCAAACAAACATATGATGCTGCGAGCAGACCAGAGCATTTTGGAACGGAGATTATTCCTCATACTAGCTCAGTTGTAATTCCTCAAGTCTCTTCACAGCGTAGGCAATACATACCAATTGGTTTTATTGGGCCAGAAGTATTCTGTAGCGATAAACTAAGGGTAATTGCTGATGCCGATTTATATCAGTACGGAGTACTGCAATCTCGATTTCATAATGCTTGGATGAGACGAACTACAGGTAGACTAAAGGACGATTACCAGTACACAAACAGCATCGTCTATAACTGTTTTGTTTGGCCGGAGAATCTAACTGACGCTCAGAAGGATGTTGTTGCACGTAAAGCACAAGATGTTCTTGATGCTCGTGCCGCTCATCCTGATATGTCACTAGCAAAGCTCTACGATCCGAAGTTGATGCCACAAGATTTGCGTGAAGCTCACGCTCAGTTGGATAGCGCGGTTGAATGGGTGTATCGGGTAAAGTTCAATGGTGACGAGGAGAAGATCGTTGCTCATCTGTTTAAGTTGTATGCAGAAAAGATAGGTAAGTAGCGGCTGTTTGTTGAGGGATAAGACCCCGCTGGCTGGCAGGGTCTTTTGCTATGAGAATACACCGTCTAGTTTTGCCATTGCGTTTGCTTTGGCTCTTTTAGTCCATCGGGCGTAGATGTTGAGGGTAATTGTCGGTGACGCATGTCCCATTATTGCCGATACGCTTACTATATCCACGTCATGGGCTATGGCTTGAGTTGCAAAAGTATGCCTTAAGTCGTGAAACACAGGTGTTAGGTCTTCCATACCCTTGATTCCAGTCATGGCTATGAAGTCTGACCAGCGATGGCACAGATATCCATTGGACATGAACTTGTGGGCTGTTTCGGGTCTTGCGATGATATAGCAGCCTGTTAGGTCGTTGCCTTCTATTGCTACGAACAGCTCTCGCCTATCTTTGAGCAGCTTGAGAATATCCTTGTTCATTGGTATATCTCTGTGTTTCCTCGATTTCGGATATGGTTTGAGCTGTGCGCCACCACTTGCGTCTACGATAACGTTGCGCACGTGGATGTATCCGTTTTCTGTCATGGTTCCATCTGTTCCACCATCAATGTCATTCCATGATAGTCCGCAGACTTCACCCTCGCGCATTCCTGTGAGCATTGCAAGACTTGCCGCATCTGCAACACACCTGCGCATACTGCCGTTTGCTGCTCTGAGGTTGTTGAGTGCTGTATTGAGTTGTGCGATAGCTTCATCGTCTAGTGGGTTCTTTGGCCTCGTATCGGGTCGTGGCGCAGTGATGGGGTCGCATGGATTGCGGTTGATGTAACCCATGCGTACACCCCATGCACATGCTGCTTTGAGCTGTATGAATGCTTTTTTGAGTGCTGTTTTGCCGCACCCGTCGCTAGTCTTGATATCGAGCCAATCCTGTACGTCCTCAGCTTTGAGATCGTTGATGTTTATGTTGAGTCGTTGGTGTTGGATGTGGTTCTTTGCTTTTCGGAATTCTTTCCTTGTATTGTCTGCTACGTCTGTTTTTGTTGCCCAGTAGGCTTCGCAGAATTCCAACACTGACTGTGCATTTTGTGCCGCTGTCGCTGTTTTTGCTTCTTCGTCGGCTATTAGCGTGGCACGCCATTCGTTGAGAAATGCTTGTGCCTGTCGTACTCCTTTTCCAGTTGCTTGTATGCGCCGCCCTGAGCCTCTTTCAGAGGTTTTCTGAGGTTCGCAGGGTATGTCTGTATTCTTACGCAACTGTCTGCGTTTGCCGTCTTCTGTTGCGTTGATGCATGCTTGCCATTGCCATGTACCATCTGACATTTTGCGTTTACGTAGTGTGCCTTGCGAGAATGTGACTGTCCCCATGCTGGTCACCTTTCTTTTACTGTGGTCACTTTTTGGTCACGTTGTTTGTTGACTTTGTTCACATTCCATCTGTTCCCCTGTGTGTCATAATAGCGTTTATCTCGGCATTTGCAAAGTATATGATACATGTTGAAATGTGAGAAACACGATATATGGGGACTGAAAATCCCTGTGTCAGGGGTTCGACTCCCTTCCCAGCCACCAGCGAATTTCTCTACGCCCCGTTTTGGGGCGTTTTTCTTTTTTCGACCAACGCACTACGCATCGCATTGCCCTAAGCACAAGCCAGCGCATATATCGTCTACCTATTATTTGAGATATTTCCAAAAATCCGCTATCGTCTGTATGCATGAATACCAAAACGAACGAATGCATTGGCAATTATCTTAGGCAGCTCCGCATAAATGCGGGCTTCACGCAAAAGGACGTGGCAGAGAAACTCGGCGTCCCTCAGTCCACCGTAAGCAAGCTGGAGATTGGCGTACGTAGCCTGCGCTTTTACGAGCTCTTCGCCTATGCCGAAGCGCTTGGCCTCAATCCCGACATCATGTTTGCGGATGCAAGACGCTGCCTGTGGGGAAAGAAGCCAAGCGACCCGGCTCCGCATTAATCGCGCGTAAGCTTGCGATGCAGGCGATGGGGCTTACTGGCCTCAGGTCCCAGACGATCCTCTCGATTGGCCTGGTAGGCCTCAAAATTGCCTTCAAACCAATACCAGCGCCCAGGCTCTTCGTCGGTGCCCTCCCACGCAAGAATATGCGTGGCTACGCGGTCGAGGAACCAACGGTCGTGGCTCACGACTACCGAACAGCCAGGGAAACGCTCTAGCGCCTCTTCGAGGGACTCGAGCGTTTCGGTGTCGAGGTCGTTGGTTGGCTCATCGAGGAGCAGCAGGTTGCCGCCCTGTCGTAACGTGAGCGCAAGATTAAGACGGTTGCGCTCTCCACCGGAAAGCACGCCCGCCTTCTTTTGCTGGTCGGAGCCCTTAAACCCAAAGCTTGCCACATACGCGCGGCTCGGCACCTCGGTCTCCCCCACCATGATGTAGTCGTTCCCATCGCTTACGACTTCCCATATGGTCTTATTGGCATCAAGGCCTTCGCGCGTCTGATCCACATAGCTGATCTTTACCGTATCGCCCAGCTCCAATGTTCCGCTGGTGGGTTCCTCAAGTCCCACGATGGTTTTGAACAGCGTCGTTTTGCCCACGCCGTTGGGACCAATCACGCCCACGATGCCATTACGTGGAAGGCTAAAGGAAAGGTCGTCAATAAGAACGCGATCGCCAAACGCCTTGTGCAGGTGCTCGGCCTCAAGCACCTTATTGCCCAGGCGCGGCCCCATGGGAATCTGGATTTCGGAGAAGTCCAGCTTCTTGTTGGCTGCGGCTTCCGAGGCCATCTGCTCATAGCGAGCAAGACGTGCCTTACCCTTAGCCTGACGCGCCTTGGCACCGCTGCGCACCCACTCCAGCTCTGCCTTGAGCTTTTTGGCGCGCTTTGCGTTCTGCTGGCTCTCCTTCTCCATGCGCGTTGCCTTGGTTTCCAAATACGTGGAGTAATTGCCCTTGTAGGGATACAGCGTCCCGCGATCAACCTCGCAAATCCATTCCGCCACGTTGTCCAGGAAGTAGCGATCGTGCGTTACAGCCAGCACGGCGCCGGGATAGCGATGCAGGAACTGCTCCAACCACAGCACGGACTCAGCATCCAGGTGGTTGGTCGGCTCGTCCAGAAGCAGCAGATCGGGAGCCTCGAGCAACAGACGGCACAGCGCCACACGACGACGTTCGCCGCCCGACAGCACGTTAACCGGCGCATCGGGATCCGGACACTGCAGCGCATCCATGGCCTGGCTCAGCTGAGAGTCCAAATCCCAGCCGTTAGCGGCGTCAATCGCGTCCTGCAGTTCGCCCATCTCTGCCATAAGCGCATCGAAGTCCGCGTCTGGATCGCCCATCTCCTCGCCAATGGCATTGAAGCGAGCGATCTTTGCCAGGATGTCGCCAAATGCGAGCTCGATGTTCTCGCGCACGGTCTTGTCTTCCTCCAAAGGCGGCTCCTGCTGCAGCAGCCCCACCGTATAGCCAGGGCTCAGCATTGCCTCGCCGTTGGAGATGTCCTCCATGCCAGCCATTATTTTGAGCAACGTAGACTTGCCCATACCATTGGGACCCACTACGCCAATCTTTGCACCAGGGTAGAAGCCCATGGTCACGTCATCCAAAATGACCTTGTCGCCGTGTGCCTTGCGCACCTTGTACATCTGGTAGATAAATTCGGCCATAGGGTCGCTCCTTATCGATTTCTTCCACACATGCTTTTATAGTAGCCCAAAGTTCCTTTTCCGTTTCTTTGAGGTGGATGGCGGAGAAAAGGAGCGTCGCGCCACGCAGCCGAAACCCTGCATCACCTGCTAGAGCCCGAACAAACGGTATTTTTGCAAGAAAATTGCTCCAAATTGCCGAATGTTCGGATTTGGACGGGGCCAGGTCCACTTTTGCGCTCGCAAGCGTCTCCACCGGGCGCACTCTGCTGGGGGCCGGAGGGGCCGGGTCCACAAATCGGTCCGCGGACGTCCCTGCCGGGCGCACAAACGGCCGTTTTGTGCGCCCGGCGGGGACGTTCGCGGACCGAAAAGTGAACCCGGCGCCAGGCGCGTCGCCGAGAAGTGCGCACGGCAGGGAGACCCGCGGGCGGAAGAGTGGACCTGGCACCGAAAAGTGCGCCTGGTGGGGACGTTCGCGGACCGATTTGTGGACCCGGCAGGAGGCATGGCACCGAGAAGTGCGCACGGCAGGGAGACCCGCGGGCGGAAGAGTGGACCCATCGTCAGGCGCGACGTCGAGGACAAGCTCCTATCACACGCATTTAGGGTTACCATAGTCATGAGCATTCGCATGACGCAATGCGGCCAAAAACGATGCAAAGGATGGGGTTACCGTGCGCCTTTTAAACATACGTTCCCCTCGCAGAGAAACAGTCATATGCGGGCTCCTGTGTTTCGTAACCGCCCTCATCTCACTTGGTATCTTTATGCTGCAAGACGGCGGAGCATTTACCCTACGCGAGGACTTTGACTTTCAGCAGATTCCCTTTACCATGGCGCTTCACAACCAAATTGCGCGCGGTGGCCTTTTGGGCTGGTGCTGGAATCTGGACTTAGGAACCTCGGCCATACAGGGCTTTAGCTTCTATGAGCTCGGCAGTCCTTTCTTTTGGACGAGCATGCTCTTCCCCGCCGACGCATTTCCCTTTGTGGTTGGCTGGATCTATATCCTTAAGTACGTGGTGGCAGGCATAACTTCGCGCCTTTTCATCCGGCGCTTCGTACACAGCGAACGCGTGGCAACCATAGGTGCCCTGCTCTACGCCTTTTCAGGGTTTCAGACTGCCAACTTGCTTTTCTACCATTTTCACGATGTCGTGGCACTCTTTCCGCTTTTGCTCATAGGGCTAGAACGATTGATGGAAGACAAGCGCGATATTGCATGCTTTATTGTGGCAGTATGCTTAAACGCACTCGTGAACTACTTCTTCTTTGTGCAAGACGTCATATTCCTCCTGCTGTACTTTGGCATACGATTTGCCCCTTCCCTCGCACGCAAAGGATTGACCACGTTAGCTCGCTGCACATTGCGCTGCCTGGTTTTGGGAGTCCTTGGCGCCGCCATGGCAGCCGTGCTCCTTGCGCCTTCGGCCATCTACATGGTGGGGAACCCCCGCACAGGGTCATCCACACTCAGCATCGAAAACCTGCTGTGGGACCCACAGCAGGCGCTGTTCCAGCTGCAGGGCATCCTGCTTCCCGCCGACGCCATGTTCGACCACAACGCAATCGTCGCCCAACAATGGACCTCGACGTGCTGCTGGCTCCCGTTCGTAGGCCCCTCACTGTGCTTTGCCTATTTGAGGGGGCGCCTTGGCAAGGGGGACTGGCTCGCGAGGTTGTTGGTCGTGCTGCTCGTAATTTGCGCCTCTCCACTGCTTAGCTCGGCATTCATTCTGTTCACGGGCATATACCAACGATGGTGGTATTTGCTCGTGCTCATGGGGGCACTTGCGAGCGCCCGCGTACTGGATGACCCGCGAAGCTTTAGCATCCGATTTGGCGCTCTTACCTACGCGATCCTCCTCTTGGCGTTTGTCGGCATAGTTCTAATATGCGCAAACCTCCTGGACCCCGCCTACTTGCTACACGCAGACCGCTTCGCGCTCTATGTTGGCATCGCCCTGGCAGGTTGCGCGGCAACGTATTTTCTTGCGAACAGCAAGGGAGGTCGGGACGACGCCCAAGCGCAGCTCCCCGCAAAACGCAAAACCGCCCTGCTGGTAACAATCGCGCTCACATGCGCGGCAACCACCTGCCTCACGACGTTCTACTACCGACAAAATCCCTATACGGGAGAGATGCTCGAGCATATAGAGCCCGACCAATGGCGCGATACGCTAACCCAAATAAACCTCGGAACGCAGCTTCGTACGCAGGATCCGCAATATCGCTACGCCACCTGCGACAATCGACTTACGCTTACTGGAGAAGCCATTGGCACGAGTTCCTTCAGCTCAACCATCGGCAACGCCATTGGTCGCTTTGAGGAGTTCTTTGGATACGGCGCCTGGAACGTATGGAATCTGAACAAGGAATCAGTTCCCGGTCTTTCCGAGTTGCTCGGCGGTCGCTACGTGGTAACAACCGATCCGGGAAGCGCTCCAGTGGTTGCCCAATACACTAGTGGCAGCTCCACGGTATATGTGGTAGAAAAGGACGCTTGCCCCATAGGCTTCCTGTGTAACCAATATGCTCTTACAGACGAAATCTATGAGCTGCCAGCCGAGAATCGCGCCCTCGCACTCCTGCAAGCGCCTGTGGTTTCGCCCGCAGACGAAGCACAGGTCAGCGCATTTGCCCAAAAGATCAACGCGAGCGACGTCGACCGCTCCGCCAACGTATCGCAACTCGCCGCCCAAGCGCAGTCTCGTGCAGTGCGTGATTTTTGGCGAGATGACCATGGCTTTGGCTTTGCCGCCAGCACGCCTTCGCGAGGCCTCGTTTACCTGTCCGTGCCCCATGATGGCGGCTGGGCCGCCTCGGTGGATGGCGTTGTCGTCCAAACGATCGAATCGGCAGGAATGACGCTGCTGCCATTGGAAGCAGGCGATCACACGGTACGCTTTAGCTACGAGACGCCAGGGGCCAAGCTGGGATTGATGGCTTCAGTCGTGGCATGGGCCATATTTGCGCTTGTCTGTTGGAAAACCAAGCGCCATCCCACCGAATAGCAACCTACCTGACGAAGGCTTACGCTCAAACTGACCCCACCCGAAGAATTGCCGATTTTGCGAGGGTGTGGGAGGTGTGAAGCCGCTCCGCCCAAAGCGACTTATACCGTTCATGTCGGTCTGGCAGCCATTCATCCTATATGAATGAATTTGATTGTTTTTGGTTGATTTTGAATCTCCCAGCTGGTAAACTGAAAAATAACCAAGCAGGAGGGGATTGCATGATTGCAGAAGAGCGGCTAACCCGCATTGTTTCGATGGTTAACGAACGCGGGGTAGTGTCGGTTCCCGATCTTATGAATGCGCTCAACGCATCGGAATCAACGGTGCGTCGCGACCTTATTAAGCTCGACGCACAGGGCCGCCTGAACAAGGTGCACGGTGGCGCCACACGCATCCAAGAGCACTACGTTACCACCGACCAATCGCTGGCTGGACGACACGCTCTGCGCATGGATGAGAAGCGCACGATTGCGCAATATGCCGCAAGCCTCATTTCTGCAGATGACTTCGTGTTCATTGACGGTGGCACAACAACCGAATGCTTGGTAGAGGCAATTACCGAAAAGCACGCGATTTACCTCACGAACTCGCTTCCCCACGCGCAACGCCTATTGGCGAAGGGCTGCCGCACGCTGCTTCCAGGCGGAGAGATCAAGCCCGTGACGGAGGTGCTCGTAGGCGCCGAAACGGTAAACGCCATCCGCCGCTACCACTTTACCCTTGGTTTTTGGGGCACCAACGGCATTGGGTTGGAGACGGGTTTTACCACTCCCGAGTTTAGCGAGGCTGCCGTTAAGCAGATTTCTTTGGAACATACCGTTCATCCGTATATTTTGGCCGACTCAAGTAAGTTCTCTCAGGTATCACTAATCACCTTTGCGGATTATAATAGTGTCGTGGTCATCACTGATCGCCTGCCCGAGGGCGAGAGTGCATACCGTTCTGCAGGAAATGTCGTTGAAGTGGAGGAGCAATGATTTACACCGTCACGTTCAATCCCTCGCTGGACTATATCGTCCGGGTGGAGGACCTCAAGCTGGGAGAGGTGAATCGCGTCTATTACGAGAACATCCTTCCCGGAGGCAAGGGCATCAACGTGTCCATTGTCCTCAAGAACCTTGGGCACGACAACACCGCCCTTGGCTTTATGGCAGGCTTTACCGGGCGCGAGATTGCCGCAAGCATGGAGAAGTACGGCGTCAACTGTGACTTCATCGACGTTGCCGAAGGCATGAGCCGCATTAACGTAAAGATCAAGTCCAACGAGGAGTCCGAGATCAACGGCCTTGGGCCCAAGATCACCGATGCCGACATCGAGGCACTCTATGCTCAGCTCGACAAGCTCCAGGCTGGCGACTACCTCGTAATCGCTGGTAGCGTGCCTTCCACACTCCCTGGCGACATGTACGAGCGCATTATGAGCCGTCTTGACGGTCGCGGCATCAACATCGCCGTGGACGCCGAGCGCGACCTTCTTACGCGCGTGCTTAAGTACCATCCCTTCGTAATCAAGCCGAACAACCACGAGCTCGGTGACATCTTTGGCGTTAAGCTCACAACCAAGGACGAGGTTGTTCCCTACGCCAAGAAGCTCCAAGAGCAGGGCGCTCGCAACGTGCTCATTTCCATGGCTGGCGAGGGCGCCGTATTCGTGTCCGAAGAGGGCGAAGTCGTTAAGAGCGAGGCGCCCAAGGGCAAGGTAGTCAACTCCGTTGGCGCGGGCGACTCCATGGTCGCAGGCTTTGTTGCTGGTACCATAGAGACGGGCGACTACGCACAGGCCTTCCGCATGGGCCTTTGCACGGGTTCCGCCAGCGCGTTTTCGCCCGACTTGGCCACGCGTCCCGAAGTCGAAGCGCTTCTCGCCACGCTTTAGGCCATCGAGCCGGGCCAAAGGGAATCCTTTTCGCCTGGCACCCAAACGGATCCACGGCCGACGTGTCGGTCTGGACATAGCAAGATACAGCGTACTAAGTGAAAGGAAGGAAGCCAAGTGAAGATTACCGATTTGCTTAAGGCTGAGGGCATTAAGGTCGGCGCATCTGCGTCCGACCAAATGGATGCCATCGACCAGCTTGTCGCCTTACAGGACGCAAGCGGCAACATTTCGGACAAGGCCGCATATAAGGAGGCCATCCTTAAGCGCGAGTCCGAGTTCTCCACCGCAGTGGGCGACGGCATCGCCATCCCCCATGCCAAGACCTCTGCCGTAAAGCAGCCTGGTCTGGCTGCCATGACGGTTCCCGGCGGCGTTGACTGGAAAGCTCCCGACGGCGGCAACTCCGATCTTATGTTTATGATCGCCGCCCCCGAGGGCGAGGCAAACACCCACCTAGAGATTCTGGCCAACCTCTCTGCGATGCTCATGCACGAGGATTTTGCCAACGCCCTGCGCGCTGCCAAGACTCCCGCTGAGTTCCTCAAGGTCATCGATGACGCCGAGGCCGCTCGCAACGCCGAGCAGGCTGCCAAGGCCGCTCCTGTTGCCGGTGGCAACGGCCCCGACATCTTGGCCATCACCGCCTGCCCCACCGGCATCGCCCACACCTACATGGCAGCCGAGAACCTCGAGAAGAAGGCCGCTGAGATGGGCCTTACCCTCAAGGCCGAGACGCAGGGTTCCGCTGGCGCCAAGAACGTCCTCACCGCCGAGGAGATTGCCAACTGCAAGGGCATCATCATCGCCGCTGACAAGAACGTCGATCGCGCGCGTTTTGCGGGCAAGCAGGTGTACGTCACCAACGTCTCCGCCGGCATCAACGAGCCTGAGAAGCTCATCAACATCATCATGAACAACGAGGCTCCCGTGCAGGAGGGCACCGTTGTTGCCGCAGGTGCAGCTGCCGAGACCGAGGGCATTGGCTCCCAGATCTACAAGCACCTCATGAACGGCGTAAGCCACATGCTCCCGTTCGTCATTGGCGGCGGCATTCTTACCGCTATTGCATTCCTCGTGGACATGGGCGCAGCGGGCACCGCAGCCTACGGCTCCTCCACCCCCGTTGCCGCGTTCTTCAAGAACATCGGTGGTGTGGCCTTCGACATGATGCTTCCCATCCTGGCCGGCTACATCGCCATGTCCATCGCCGACCGTCCTGGTCTGGCCCCTGGTATCGTAGGCGGCCTTCTTGCCAAGTCGGGCATCAGCTTTGCCACGCTGGGCGTTGCAGGCCTCACCACCGCGGTAACCTCCGCCGACCTCAATGACGTCACGAGCCTCGACGCCGTTGTCAAGCTGTTCGAGACTGCCGATGCAAATGCTGCTACCGTTGCGGCCACCACCATTTCCGGTGGCTTCCTTGCAGCCCTTGCCGCTGGCTTCCTCGCTGGCTACATGACCCTGTTTATCGAGAAGGCATGCGACAAGCTGCCTGAGGCCCTCGAGGGCATCAAGCCGATCCTGCTGTACCCGCTGCTGGGCATCCTGGCCATCGGCGTTGTGATGTTCGCCCTCAACCCGATCTTCGGTATGATCAACACCGCCATGAACAACTTCCTCAATGGCATGGGCGGCGCAAACATCATTCTGCTTGGCGCAGTCGTAGGCGGCATGATGTCCATCGACTTTGGCGGCCCCTTCAACAAGGCTGCTTACGTCTTCTCCACTGGCCTTCTTGCCGACGCTGCCACTGGCGGCACCGGCCAGATCGTCATGGCCTCCTGCATGGTTGGCGGCATGGTGCCTCCCATCGTCATCGCCCTCTCCACCACCTTCTTCAAGAACAAGTGGAGCAAGGCCGACCGCGACGCTGGTTTGGTCAACTACATCATGGGTCTGTCCTTCATCTCCGAGGGCGCCATTCCCTTTGCAGCTGCTGACCCCGGTCACGTAATCCCCACCTGCGTTATTGGCTCCGCCGTCGCCGGCGCTCTGTCTGCCGCCTTTGGCTGCTACAGCCCCGCACCTCACGGTGGCGCATGGGTTATCGCCGTTATTGGCAACCCCCTCATGTGGTTCATCGCGCTTGTGGCTGGCTCCGTCGTAGGCGCCCTGCTCCTCTCCTTCTGGAAGAAGCCCATTGAGGAGTAAATCCTAGTCGCGCAAACGCGCACCGCTTTACCCGCGCCCGGAGGCCCTCGTTGCCTCCGGGCGTTTTTTGCGTTAAGGCATGGCTGTTGTCCACACCCCCACGCCCGGCACGCATGCGGCTCCGCGCTCGCTTCGCTCGCTCACTACGGGAGTCGCCGCTCGTATGCCGGACGCGGGGGTGTGGACAGTATCAAGACATGGGGGAGGGATTGGGGAGACACCCTTCAGCGCCTTGCCTATTTTCTATTTGGTATACCATTGCTCCGCAGATGCCATATCCACAAGCATTGACTAGAAAGCACTGCCGTAAGGAAAAGCAAATGGAAAACGTAGTAACCGTCATTTTTGCCCAAGAGAGCGAAGCGTATCAGGCACTCACCGAGATTCGCAATACACCCGTTGGGGAAGGCTATGTAGTGCCCGAAGCCGCACTCGTGAAGTGCGACGACGATTCAATTACCCTCGTCGACGGCTTTGACACCGGCGTCATTACGCAGGACGACACATCCACTGGCGTCATTGTGGGATCGCTCGTTGGCATTCTTGGAGGATCGCTTGGCGTGCTCCTGGGAGCCGGAACCGGCGCTCTTGTTGGCGATGCTCTTGACTCCTCCGATGCTATGGACCTTACGTCCATGCTCGAAGTCACTGCCCTTAAGCTGTACGCGGGCGACGTTGCCATCGTGGCACTTGTTGATGAGGACGAGCCCGCGTTTGACGCAGCGTTTGACAAGTACGAGGTCACCATCATTCGTCGCTATGCCTCAGACGTGGCTGACGAGGTGAGCCGTGCCTACGAGCTGGAGGCCGAGGCCGCTGTACTCGTAAAGGAGCAGCTGCGCAAAGAGTACAAGCAAGAGCGCGCAGACAAGCGCGACGAGCGCAAGGCCGAGCATCAAGCACGCATCGACGCGGTAAAGGCCAAGGGAAGCGACGCGCTCACCAGCATGCGCGCCAAGTCTGCGGCACACAAGAAGCACGCAGCCAGTGCCCTGGACTCGACGGTCGATGCCATCGACTCCGCCGCAAGCAAACTCCCCGATTCCATGAAGAAGAATCTCGGGTTTGACGGCGAGTAAATCAAGCTACCACCTCAAGTAGGGGACAGGCCCCAAGTTTGGACTTGCGACGCAACCGCACGCAAACCCAAACTTGGGGCCTGTCCCTAACTTGGGGCATCTCCGACTGAGCCTACAGCAGCTGATCCAACGTACGGCCATACGAAGGCAAGAACTCATCCATGAAGTCCGCCACTTCGGGAAGCTCGCTCGCCATCTTGTCCAGCGTCTGTTGCGTGCTCTGCGCCGCCGTCGCAAACTCCGCGTTGCCAGCATGTGCCTCATCCACGCACTTTATGAACGCGCTGATCTTGTCGGCAGCCTTAACCAAGCGATGGAGGTAGTCGTCCTGTTCGCCGCGAAAGATCGCGGTGTACGTTGGTCGCAAGTCAGCTGGCAGCGTGGCCAGCAGACGCTCCTCCGCGGCCTGCTCCACCTCGGCATATGCCAGGCGTATTTGGGGATTGAAATACTTTACCGGCGTGGGCATGTCACCGGTAATAATCTCGGACGCATCGTGATACATGCCCAACAACGCCGCACGCTCGGCGTTTAGATTGCGCCCATAGCGTTGGTTGCCGATAACGCACAGGGCATGGGCAATCATGGCGACTTCCAACGAATGCTCAGCCAAATTTTCTGGCGAGGAACTGCGCATAAGGGCCCAGCGCTCAATGTATTTGAGCCTGGAGAGAAGCGCGAAGAAATGCGATTCGGATGCCATAGGAACTCCTTTCTGTTGGGCCCATTCTACGCCGTGCGCGGGACAACAAAAGAGGTCGGCGGCATGTGGGTGGGCGCAAGTCAACGCGTGCCACCAACACGACAACGCAACGTAGTCACCACCCATGGAGGTAGCGAACTCTTTCGCGGGATGGTAGTCATGGATGCCGTGTGCGTAAACGTGGATCGCCATGCTGACAACTACGGTTTTTTGGTTAGCAACGAAACCGGTGAGGTCCTGCGCATGGCCCCGCTCTTCGACCAAAACATGGCCTTGCTTCCCTACCTTATGGAGCACGATGACCTCACGGATTACCTTGCGCATCAAGGGCCCAAAATTGGTCGCAGCTTCATAGGCTTGGCCAAAGCCCTTCTTACCTCCAGCATTCGAGCAAAGCTCATCGCCCTCAAGGACTTTGAGTACGAAGACCCTGGCTTTGGCTTTCCGCGATGGAAGCTCGACGTGGCCAACAAGCTCAAACGCGACCAAATTGACGCCATCTTGGCTGACTAACCATCGCGGTGGGGCCTAAACCCTTGTTATGCGACGCTTCACGAGGCCATATACCCATCCGCCGAACAATACCCACTGCCCACCGAGCAACTATACACACCTTTGTTGTTATAGCTTATGGTTAGGTATCTTCTGTCAGCCATCCCATTCGCTTCGCACCAAAGCGCATCAAAGGAAAGGAGCATCTTATGTCGCCCGAAGCCGTTCGCAAAGTAAATGTAATTGGCCACCTCAATCCCGATACCGACAGTATCTGCTCCGCCATTGCCTACGCATATCTTAAGAATCACATTGACAACACCAACACCGGCTATGAGCCTCGACGAGCCGGAGCCGTAAATCGCGAGACCACCTTTGCGCTCAATCACTTTGGCTTTGAGGAACCGCGTCTCATTACCAGCGTGGCCCCTCAAATCAAGGACATCGACATAACCCCACTGCAGGGCATCGGCCTAGAAACGAGCCTGGAGGTGGCGTGGGACCTTATGCGCGACACCGCCACCGGCACGCTCTGCGTAGTTGACAGCCAAGGTGACCTTGAAGGACTCATTGCCGTAAAGGACATCGCCAACGCAAACATGGACATTCTCGACAACTTCGCCCTCAGTCGAGCACGTACACCCTACCAAAACGTACTCGACACCCTTCAGGGCGCCATGGTTGTTGGCAATCCCCACGACGTCATTCGCATGGGCAAGCTTTCCATTGGCACCACGCCCGAGATGATGGATGGCATGGTTTCTCCCGGCGACATGATTCTGGTTACGAATCGCTACGAGTCTCAGCGCTTTGCCCTGGAAAGCGGGGCGGGATGCCTCATTGTGTGCTGCGGGGCAAACGTTACCAGCGTCATTCACAACCTGGCAGAAGAGCGAGGCTGCACCATTATTACCACGCCGTACGACACCTTCGCGGCAGCGCGGCTCATAACCATGGCCATCCCAGTTCGCGCGAAGATGCTGCCCGAGGAGAAGATCGAGTTCTTCTCGGTAAACACCTCCGTGGAAGACGCGCAGCGCGTAATGGCGCGCACGCAACACCGCGTGTTCCCCGTACTGCGCGAGGACGGCACGTATGCTGGCATCGTAAGCTCTCCCAACATGCTAAACGTAGACAAGAAGCACGTGATTCTTGTGGACCACGCCGAACTCTCACAAACGGTAGAGGGCATAGCGCAAGCCGAGATTATGGAGATAATCGACCACCATCGCGTTGGCACCATCGAAACGCCTGGTCCCATTTTCTATCGCTGCGAACCGGTGGGATGCACCTGCACCATAATCTACGAGATGTTCCAAGAGTACGACGTGGAGATTCCCGCCGACATCGCCGGTCTTATGATGAGTGCCATCCTCTCCGACACGCTGTGCTTCCGCTCCCCCACCTGCACGCCGCTCGACATCGAGGCCGGCCATGCGCTTGCGCGAATTTGCAATGAGGATCCCGAGGCCTATAGCGACGCCATGTTTGATGCCGGTGCCAACCTAGAGGGTCGTACCGCAGACGACGTTTTCAATTCCGACTTCAAGATCTTCAGCCGTGGCGACGCAAGCTTTGGTGTGGGTCAGGCAAGCTTCATGACCAAGAACAGCCGCCTCGCCGCAGAGGAACTGCTCGAGCCGTATTTCGAGACGGCTTCCAAAGCCAAGCACATACCGGTTATCTACTACATGTTTACCGACATCCGCAGCCAAACCACCGAGATGCTCTACTACGGACCCTATGCAGACCAACTGCTCGCCCGTGCCTTTAACGTTAAGACAAAGGACGGCCGCGCCGTACTTCCCGGTGTCGTAAGTCGAAAGAAGCAGGTTATTCCCGCACTCATGACCACTATCCAGCGCTTTGAGGAGGAAGAGGGCTAGCGTATCCCGCAAGGCATCTGTAATCCGCGCAAGGCACTCCCGAACCCCAGCCAGAGACCTTTCCCTAGCTGGGGTTCGGGAGTGCCTCACTTATCCTAGCCCCAAACCACAGCCTCGAGCGGACCCAGCCTTCCGGGCGCCGCGATGCCCTCCGAGGCGGCCAAAAGCGAGAGTCCCGCCACAAGCTCAGAATCGTATGCCACCGGCTCATTGGAGAAGTTCGCCAACGTTACCACGCGCTCATTGCCAAGAACACGCTCGAATGCCAGCACCTGCTCGCTGTCTTCCATGAGCTCGCGCCAGGTGCCCGCAAGCAGAGCGGGCGTGGCAAGACGCAGGCTCGCAAGGCGACGATACCACAACAGCGGCGAGCCATCGTCTGCTTCCTGAGCCGCAACGTTGCATGTTGCATAGTCGTCATGCACAGGCAGCCATGGCCGAGCAGCCGAGAAGCCCGCGTTCTCACTCGCGTCCCATTGCAGGGGCGTACGCGCGTTGTCGCGGCTAAAGCGCGTGCACGCGGCCAATGCGGCCTCATCGGAGAGGCCCTCGGACTTTGCAAAGTCATACTGCGCATGCGTTTGCACGTCGTCGAACTCGCCTATGCCCTTCCACGTGGCATTGCCATAGCCAAGCTCTTCTCCCTGATAGAGGAAGGGGGTGCCGCGCATGGTAAGCAACACCGCACCAAGTACCTTGGCCTTTGCGGCGAGCGGCCCATCGCATTGGAAGAAATTCACCGTTGAGCGTGGCTGGTCGTGGTTCTCGAAGAACGCCGGATACCAGCCATTCGCGGCTGTGGCCTTCTGGCTTGCTGCGAGGGCACGCTTTAGATCGGTGAGCTCCCACGTTACGGGACGACACCAAATCTCGGCCTCCCCCATGGGAACGTGCATGTGGCTAAACTCAAAGAGCAAGTCAAACACACCGTCGGCTCCCACCCATTGGTCCAGCTCGGTGGCAGCAACGCCATTTGCCTCGCCAACCATAAAGATGTCGCGACCGTCGCGCACCTTCGCCTTGAACTCGTGGAGGTATTCCAATATCCCAGGCTGGTTGGCGGTGGCGGCATGTACGGGATAGAGCCCATCCTCGCCGTCCGCGGGACCATCCTCAAAGACGGGCGGCTTCTTGATGTAGGTTATGGCGTCTATGCGAAAGCCGCCCACGCCCTTGTTGGCCCAAAAGTTCGCAATATCGAAGAGCGCCTTGCGCACTTCTGGGTTCTCCCAGTTGAGGTCGGGCTGCTGCTTGGCAAAGGTGTGCAGATAGTACTGCCCGCGTTCCTCGCACCACTCCCATGCGCTGCCACCAAAGATGGACCGCCAGTTGGTAGGAGCAGAGCCATCCTCCTTGGCATCGCGCCATATGTACCAGTCGGCATACTCGTTGTTGCGGGACTTTCTGGACTCTTTGAACCACGCGCATTGCTCGGACGTGTGGTTGAACACAAGGTCCATTACCATGCGTACGCCACGCTCACGCCCCTTTTCAATGAGCTCGTCCATTTGCTCCATCGTTCCAAACGATGGGTCGATGGCATAGTAGTCGGCTACGTCATAACCGTTGTCCACCATGGGGCTCTTGTAGCATGGGGTAATCCAAACGGCACCCACGCCCAACGCCTGAAGGTAGTCGAGCTTGGCGGTAATGCCCGCAATGGTGCCGGTTCCCTGCGCGGCGGTGTCATAGAAGCTTTTGGGATACACCTCGTAGGCAATTGTCTTCTGCCACCAAGCAAGGTCGTTTGGACTCGTCATGCTGGACTCCAATCCTAAAAATGGTGATGCCTGTTCCCACGGGGCTAACAAATCCTTGGGAACAGGCATCACCTGCATGCTACTGCTCTTCCACCTCAAGCTTCGCAAGGGTGTTCATCATGGCAGGGATTACCTGCTTCTTGCGGCTTACCACGCCAGGAAGCACGGCCATGCCGTCTGTCGCCTCGACGTCAAATGCACGGGCGCATAGATGCTCGGCACCCTCGCCCCAATACAGCATCTCGGTTGTCTGGCTCTTGATATCCGTGAACATATAGAAGATCATAGGCACGTCCTTGACCTTGGCCGCCGTCTCGAAGTACGGAGCGAGCAGCTCCTCGCCCGCCTTGCGGCTATTCTCGGTCATGTAGGAACCCTGTCCCACGCCAAAGCTCACGTTACCACGGCTGAAGATCTTGAAGTCGGAGTTGAACACCTCTTCCGCAGTGCGTCCCTCCAAGTCGGCACCGGCGTCGAACATGGCATCGCTATAGGTATCGGGATCCTCGCCACATATCTTGGCGAGCTCCTTGCCCACATACTCGTCGCGTGGCGTGCAGGTGGGCGAACGGAAGCACAGCGTGTCGGAAAGGATGGCGCTCATCATAAGGCCGGCGATGTTGGCGGGAATCTCAATGCCATTCTCCTGGAACATCTCGTAGATGATGGTGCAGGTGCAGCCTACGGGCTGCAGGCGATAGAAGATGGGGCCAGGGGTCTCGAGCGTGCCTACGCGGTGGTGATCTATGACCTCCAGAATCTCCGCCTCGTCCATGCCATCCACCATCTGAGAAACCTCGGCGTGGTCAACCAGAATCACGTTCTTCTTCTGCGGATTAACCAAGTCGCCCGACGCGATGAGGGTAAAGTAGCGGCCGTCCTCATCCGACACGGGGAAGAAGCGATGACCGGTGGACGCCATCACCTTTTGTGCCTCTTCCACAGCGGTATTCATAGAGAAGGACTCGGTCTTGTCGGCAGGAAGCATCTTGGCACGTACGGGAAGCGCCATAGTAACGAGTCGAGCCGCTGCATACGTATCGTATGGCGTGCCAATGATCACGGCACCGCGATCTTCGGCAAGCTTCTTTATAGGATCTGTTACATCGGCCTCGCAGCACACGATGAGGCACCCCGCGCCCTGCTCCAGAGCAAAGGCCTGCGCCTTGAAGCGGTTGGTAACGAGAACGGTGTCGCCCGGCTTTACCACACCGGCCATGGCCTTGGGAGTAGTTCCCACGCATACCTGGCCGCCTTCGACGTAACCCGCGGGATCTCCTACGATCATGGTTCCCTGCAGCGTGTCGAGGAGATTGACGTACGGCGTGCGTGCTGCGCCCAACGATTCGCGATCCAAGATGTCCATGTTCGCGTTTGCCACGTCCTGAACGGCAATGACGCCCTGGAGCATGCGCTTGCCGTCGGTAATGGGCAGGGTGCCCACACCCTCTTCCCGCATGAGGTTCCAGGCCACAAAGAGGCTTGTCTCGGCATCGATGCCTGCGGTTTCGCTAAGGCTAAGGTCTTTGAGCTGCGGACGTACGCTCGTAATGAGGCGCGGCTCCTCGAAGCCAAAGTGCTTAAGGGCATAGCCTGTCTCGCGGTTTACGGCGCCGGCACGACGGGCCTCATACACCGTGCTGTGGTCCAGCTGGTTTTTGAGGTACGCGTAGCTAATGGCAGCGCAGATGCTGTCGGTATCGGGATTGAGGTGGCCAATTACGTTGACCTTGCGAACAGAATTGGGCATAGCTGCTCCTTACGCATAGATTTGCACACACTTATAAACATAGCCCTACACCACCACCCTGTGGCCATCAGACCCGCAAACGAACGAATCGAGCGGTAAGAAGCAAGCTTTGCAGCTATGGGGAACGAACGTGGTTCTTATATGCTTCGGCTGCCATGTAGCCGCGCTATGGTACCATGCAGGACGCAAACGACTCTTTGGACTAAGGGGTTCCGTGGAGCTCTTCTCACTGAAATTCTTGCTGTTTGTTCTCGTCCTCCTTGTTGCTTACTACGGCATCGGTCGCATCGCGCCAAAGCGCCAGTGGGTTATCCTGCTCGTGGCAAGCCTTGGCTTCTACCTCATTATGGGTAGCTGGCAGACGTTGCTGCTCATGGTGGGCATGTCATTGATTACCTGGGTAGGCGCCCTACAGATGGAGCGGCTGGACAAACAGTGCGCCGAAGAGCGCAAGCAGGCCACCTCCAGGCCCGAGAAGAAGGCCATTCGCGCAGCATACACCAAGCGGCGGCGCGTAGTACTGGTTGCGGCACTGGTGCTATGCCTGGGAATCTTGGGGTATTTCAAATACTGGAACCAGCTGCTCTGCTACGTCAAGCTACAGCCCGCTCCCGATAGCCTGGGCATCATACTTCCGCTTGGCATATCGTTTTACACGTTCCAGTCGTTAGGCTACGTGATTCAGGTATACAACGGAAAGTATCCCCCGCAACGGGACTTCCTACGCTACCTTTTGTTCGTCACGTACTTCCCGCAGATTCTACAGGGCCCCATAAATCGCTTTGACGAGATGAACGACCAGCTAATGCAGCCCAGGCAACCAAACGCGGACGGCATGCGACGCGGCTTGCTGCGCCTGGGACTCGGCCTCTTGAAGAAGATTGCCATCGCAAACACGCTTGCCGGCGTAGTGGCAAGCGTGTTTGCCAATGTGAGTCCGAACTTCCCGGGCATCCTTGCCCTATGGGGCGTGCTCCTCTACTCGCTGCAAATCTACGGTGACTTTTCGGGCGGCATAGACATCGTTGAGGGCGTATCGGAACTGCTTGGCATCCAAATGATGCAGAATTTCAAACAGCCGTACTTCTCCACCTCCCTGGCAGAGTTCTGGCGCAGATGGCATATGTCGCTGGGCGCATTCATGCGCGACTTCGTATTCTATCCGCTGGCCATAACCAAACCCATGCGCTCCTTTGGCAAATGGTGCAAAACGCATTTGGGCAAGGAGATTGGGCGCACGCTTCCCGCCGGCGTATCCAACATAGTGGTGTTTGTGCTGGTTGGCGTTTGGCACGGTGCGGAACCGCACTTTGTTGCTTGGGGCTTATACAACGGATTGGTGATTGCCTGCTCGGACGTGTTGGGTCCCACCTACGACCGTATATCCGCCCGGCTGCATCTTAACCGCGAGGCCATTGGCTGGCGCGTGTTTGCCATAGCGCGCACGTTCTTCGTGGTGCTCCTTGGTCGCTACTTCGACTACCTGGGAAACCTGCACGACGGTTTGGTATGTTTGCGCAACACGTTTTTGAACTTTGCCCCCGTCTCGCTTCCCGAGGCCATAGCCAACGCCGGGGTCTTCTCGCCGGAATACCTGGGATTCGTACCGCCTGCTGCAGCGGCATGTGTGGTGGTGTTTGTAGTGGACCTTATGTACGAGCGAGGCACGGACGTACGCGAGCGCCTGTTGGCGAGTCCTTACGCCGCGCGTCTGCTCGTGTATGCAATCGTCGCGGCAATTATAATGCTTGCCTTTAACTTCGATACAACCGGAGACGGAGGCGAGTTCCTCTATGCCAACTTCTAGCAAAAGGGCGCAGGGCAAACACGTCAGCACATGGGCACGCGCCGTTGCCATGTTTTTGGGTGCCATCGTTGCGATCTTTGCTGCGAACGCCCTTCTATGTTGGGCTTTGGAACCCTACGGCACAAACACGCAAATCATTTGGTGGGACTACCGTCATTCTGCCGACAAGGATATAGACACCATCCTCACGGGATCGTCATATACCATGTCGGGCTTTGAGGCATCCGTCATAGACAAGCATCTGGGGTCTTCGTCTTTCTCGCTCAGCTCGCCTTCACAGGCGCTCGAAGACAACTTCGACACCATTCAGACGGCCATAGAGGACCATCACGTTACTCGCGCACTCCTAGGCATCGAATATGGCTCGTTTACCAAAACGCCAGCCATCCAGACGGCCTCCACCATAGTGCAGGCGCAAAGCCAAGATCAGCCTCTGCACCAAGTGATTCTTAACTATGCAAAGGTAATGACAAGGCCGTACTACTTTGACACCAAAGCCTCATTTGAATGCCTGTTCCCCTGGACGTTCAGCCATGTGGACTTTACTCCCGAGGCCATTGCGAAAAACGTACGCAGCCGCATAGAATGTCCGAATCCCATAGAGGCGGGCAAGCGCTACATGCCTGGCTGGGTGTACGAGGGACAAGGATATTTCGAGCTGTACGGCCCCATGGACTTTGACGAACACGCCAATGACTATCCGCCGTACGAGGAGGGCAGCCAACCTTTCTTAGAAGACCGCATCGAGCAGATGCAGCGCATTCTGGACCTTTGCAAACGGAACAACGTTCAGCTGTACGTTATCGTTATGCCTCAGCCAGCCTTTAACGTGCTGCGCTTTGGAGCCGAGTATCCCCGCAATATGAAGGCGCTGCAACAGCAAGTGGAGGCAGGAGGAGCCACTTTTATGGATTTTAATCTTGCGCTCCCCCCTACCTACAAGTCCGACCAAATCGACTTTTCCGACAACGAACATCTCGACACTACCGGCGCGCGTAAGTTCTGCCCAGCGCTCGCGTCTGTTATCCAGGCATCGGAGCAGGGAGCCGACGTAAACAGCCTCTTCTATTCCTACGACCAGTGGGACCAGTGGCTTGCCTCCTTGGACTACATTTCGCTCTGTGGATGCAACAGCGCGATAGAGAGCGATGGGGTGCACCTTGAGGCTTGGGCGCTTGCGGGAAGCGACGTCATCCCAGAATTCCAATTTAGCGTCATAGACGGCGATAAGAAGCGTGTCGTGCGCCCTTACGACACCAATCCCGCATTTGTTTATCCCACTGAGGGAAGTGGCAGCGTAAAGTTCTATGTGGAAGCGCGCCAGCAGGGACAAGGCGAGCCCGAGCACAACTGCACCCTTGAGGTTCGCTATTAACGGAACTAACTTGGGTACTTTCCCTTGGCCTGGATGGGAGTGCTAAACTCTTTCAGCACGTGAGAGATGCCCATTTTGCGTCACGACGCACAGAAGCAACGTGAGGAAGCCTACCAATGGACAACGTACTTGAACTTCTAGAGACGACCGCCAGGCGCCTGCCAAACAAGACTGCCGTCGCAGACCCGAACTCGTCGCTCACCTTTGCGGATCTAAGGCGCGCAGCACAAAGCGTGGGCGCATGGCTCGTTGCCAACGGCACGCAACCCCGCCGTGCGGTGCCGCTGTATTTGGAAAAGAGCCCGTTGGCGCTTGCCGCCATGCTGGGAGTCGTGTATGCGGGCGCGTTCTACTCCGTTATTGACGTGCGACAGCCCGACGGTCGCATACGTCACATCTGCAACACGCTGCAAGCAGACATCGTGCTAACCGATTCCGCCAATGCAGCACGGGCCCACGAGCTCTTTGACGGCACATCCCTTCGCGTAGCGCAGATCGAGGACTTGGCACAAACCGACGTGGACGACGCGACTCTCGCTCGCATTCGTGAGGGTGCCACCGACTGCGATCCCCTGTATGTGAACTTTACCAGCGGCAGTACGGGAACTCCCAAGGGCGTCGTGGTGTGCCATCGGAGCGTGCTCGACTTCATTGGCGTGTTTGTTCGCACGTTTGGCATCTCCGAGCAAGACCGCATTGCAAACCAGGCACCATTTGACTTTGACGTGTCGGTAAAGGACATCTATTCCTGCCTGCTCACGGGCGCTACGATGCACTTGGTCCCACGCGCGTACTTCTCGAATCCAACCGAGCTCATGGACTACCTCTGCGCATGCGAGGCAACCACGCTAACCTGGGCCGTAAGCGCCCTATGCTTTGTGTCCATAATGGGCGGCTTCGACTACCGCACGCCTACCAGCATTAAGCGCGTGCTCTTTAGCGGAGAGGTTATGCCACCCAAGCAGCTTGCCGTGTGGAGCCGCAATCTGCCTGGGGCAACGTTCGTCAATCTGTACGGCCCTACCGAGATTACCTGTAACTGCACGTACTTTGTTATCGACCGCGCCTACGAACCAGGTGAGACCATTCCCATGGGCAAACCATTTGCTAATGAAACCGTGTTTTTGCTCAACGAGAAGGATGAGCTCGTCGATGACGCGAATACCGACGAAACCGGCGAGGTGTGCGTGGCGGGTACGTGCCTCGCGCTTGGCTACCTGGGAGAGCCCGAGCGCACGGCAAAGGCCTTTGTCCAAAACCCCCTCAACGAGCGATGGCGACAAACCGTCTATCGCACGGGAGACCTCGCTCGATATAACGAGCACGGAGACCTTGTGTTCGTTTCGCGCAAGGACAACCAAATCAAGCACCTGGGACAACGCATTGAGCTGGGCGATATAGAGGCGGCGGCACAAGGCGTCAATGGCGTAGAGCAAGCGTGTTGCCTTTATGACAGACAACGCAAGAGGCTCGTTTTGTGCTATGTGGGCACAACCGAGCGCAAGGATCTCAAGTCGCGGCTGCGCGTGCTGCTGCCCTCTTATATGGTCCCCAACAAGACGAAACAGCTCGACAAGATGCCCCTTACCAAAAACGGAAAGGTCGATCGCAATGTCCTGGCAACGCTTGCGCGCATAAAGCGCTAGCATGTACTAGACGGAATTGCGCTCAACAAGCAGGGAGGCTCACATGGACATCGCGCTCGAAGACGTTATTGAGATGCTGGAGGACATCCAGGAGGACATCGATTACGAAAGCTGCACCACACTCATCGACGACCACCTACTCGACTCGTTTGACATTCTTGCAATCGTAAGCGCCGCTGACGACGAGTTTGACATCGCCATCCCCGCAAAAGACATTATTCCCGACAACTTCAACAGTGCCAAGGCATTGTGTGCCCTCCTCAACCGTTTGGCCGACGAGGACTAATGTGCCTTTCCAGGCAAAGGGGATACTCCCATTGTCTAATGTTATTGCCTGGATTCGACGATCCATGTCTTGGCGGCCGTTGGCTGCGTGGACACACATGCGAATACTGCATGCACCGCCCGCTCTCGGACGCGTCAGAGCGCAAGCGGTTGTAGGAATGGTTGCGCTTAACGCACTCACGGGGAAGGTGCTGCACAGGCATTACCATTGGCGCTACACTAGAAGGAGGAAGAGCTCTACATCATTTGCGTTCTGAGGAGCTGACTATGTCTGTTTACGCGCTTGACTTTGGTACCACGAGCACCGGTATGCCCACCCATCTCTACCGTCTCAAAAACGCAGCAGGCATGGAGGTAGATATCACAGACATTGGCGCCTCGGTGGTTGCCGTTCGCCTTCCCCGGGAGGACGGCACGCTGCTCGACGTAGCGCTCGGCTACGACGAGCCCAGTCGCTACGAGCAAAACGATCCCTTCTTGGGTACGGTGGTGGGGCGCTGCGCCAACCGAATCGCCGGCGCCAGCTTTGAGTTGGACGGGCGAACATACGAGCTCACGGCAAACGAGGGGCAAAATACCCTGCACGGCGGTAGGGACATGTGGTACGCACGCCTATGGGATGGTGCCACCATTGGCAAGAAGGGCGATCGCCGTAAAGGCGCAAACGCCGACACCGCCATCTTTGGGCTCCTGTCACCCGATGGCGACCAGGGATTCCCTGGCGAGCTGGACGTTCGCGTAACCTATAGGCTTACCGACGACAACGAGCTTGTGATAACCTACGATGCCCAACCGGGGCTCAGCACAATCGTCAACCTGACGAACCACTCGTACTGGAACCTCAACGGTCATGCGAGCGGAGACGTGCTGGACCACTCGTTGCACGTTGCCGCCGAGCACTACACGCCCACTGGCCCCGGCAACATTCCCGACGGTCGAAAGGTTAAGGTCGCGGGTACTCCCTTTGACTTCCGCGCCCAAAAGCGCCTAGGACAAGACCTTTCGGACCGCTTTGTTGGATACGACCATAACTATGTGCTCGATACCGGCGGCAGGCTCAAGTTGGTGGCAACGCTCGTTGGCAACAAGACCGGCATTCGCATGGATGTGAGCACCGACTTGCCTGCCCTGCAGGTTTACACCGGCCAGCTCCTCGATGTGCACGATGCCAAGGAAGGCGCTCGTTACGGAGCATTTGCAGGCGTTGCGCTCGAGACGCAGTATGCTCCCGACGCCATTCACCACAAGACGTTCCAACAACCGGTTTTTTCGCCCGAGGAGCCGTTCCACAGTCGTACCACATTCCGATTTTCCTGGTAAAAGAGGAGTGACCACATGTTTTGTCCACATTGTGGCAACGAACTGCCCGCCAACGCGAGATATTGCGACAAATGCGGGCATGCCGTGCCCGACGACACGCGCCCGCTCGAATCCGCGCATCCCCAAACCAAAGCGCCTGGAGGCACTGCAGCTCAGGCTCCGCAGCAGATGCCGCAAAAGCCACCGAACAAAAGAGTCGTTTTCGCGCTTGCCGCAGTTGCGGCGGTCCTCGCCGTTGTAGTTGTGGCGATGCTCGCAGTTGTTCTCAAGCCCGCACAACCGCCCAACGCGGAAGGCAACGGCAAAGGGGCTGCGAGCACGCAGGTATCCGCGGCCGGAGGCTACGTTCCTTCCGTGGTGGATCCCATAACCGGGAAGGAGGTACGAGCCCTCGAGCGTCCCATGCTTATGGCCTCCGCAAAGGAAGGCACAACGTCCTCAGTTTCCACTGCGGCAAATAGTGCAGTAGCTCAGCCCAAGGCGGCAACCGTTGCGGTGAGTTCGGGGCTCTCAAACGTTATTAACGCAGACAAACTCTACCTCTCCGACGACGTCAAGGCATTGCTCCAACAAAACGGCTTTGTGGTGGACGACCGCATGGGAAATGACGAGTTCTTTGAGGTATACGAAAGCAACCGCTACCAAAAGGTTCCCAACTTCGTAACAGTGGACTCGCTTATGCACACCTACCATCTGTACTTTCAGCACCTACAAAAGAACACCGAGCGCGAACATCTGGCAACGGTGATTCAAGGGATGAGCCAACAGCTTTTGCAGGCCAGCGAGGAGCAGCTCAAGACGCTCAAAGGCACCGAATGGGAAAATGCGGCAAAGCGCAACGTTGCCTTCTTCGCCGTTGGGGCCTCTCTGCAAGACGACGCCACCAAGGTACCCTCCGAGGTTGCCGACGTCGTAAAAGCCGAACTTGCCAACATACAAAAGGCGTCAGGTATTACCAAGAGTGCCATAACGAATTCCGAAGAAGACTATTCGCAGTATCAGGTTCGTGGCTACTACGAGGGCAACGACACCCTGGAACGCTATTTCCGCACCATGATGTGGTACGGACGCCTTAACTTCAAGCAGAAGGACGAGGACTTGGATCGCAGCGCCTTGCTGATGACTTTGGCCTTGCGGGGCGATGCGCTCAAGCGGTGGGAGGCCGTATATGCCGTTACGAGCTTCTTTGCCGGCGCAAGCGACGACTGCGGCTACTACGAATACCAGCCTCTTGTGGTGGCCGCATACGGCGATGGCGCTGCGGCAGACAAGCTCGCTGGCAACAACGAAGCCTGGCGGCACTTCCATGAGCTATCGGCTGCCATGCCCGCTCCGCAAATCAACTCGGTGCCCCTTGGCGAAGGCGGCGACTCCACAGAAAGTCGCACGGAGGCCGAAAAGGGATTCCGATTGATGGGGCAACGCTTCACGTTGGACGAGATGGTCTTCAACGAACTCGTAAATCCGCAGGTGGGACCCAACGGCAGCGGACAATACCGAAACTTGCCCGACGCCTTGGACGTTCCTGCGGCACTTGGCTCCGACGAGGCCTTGCAAATCACCCAATCCCGCGGGGCCAGCGCCTATGCAAAATACGACCAAAACATGCAGGGGCTGCGCGCCAGCCTAAGCAATGAGGACGACCCGCGCTGGCAGGCAAGCCTCTATAGCCAGTGGCTCTACACCATAAACCCGCTATTGGCCAAAAAAGGCGAGGGCTATCCGACCTTCATGCAATCGTCCCAATGGGCGCGCAAGAGTCTGCAGTCGTATATGGGCAGCTACACCGAGCTCAAGCACGATACCGTTCTTTATGCCAAGCAAATAATGGCCGAAGGCGGCGGCGGTCCCAACGACGAGGTGGACGATCGCGGTTACGTCGAGCCAGAACCCACCGTATTCAGTCGACTGGCAACTCTTACCGCCGCAACCAAAGAGGGCCTTTTGGGCTTCGGTCTCCTGGGCAGCGAAGACGCGCAGAACCTCGACCTTCTCAACCAGCTGGCCAGCCAGCTTTCCACCATTGCGGGCAAGGAGCTAACGGGCGAGAAGGTGAGCGACGAAGAGTTTGAACTCATTCGCAGCTACGGTGTGCAACTCGAGCACTTCTGGCAGGAAGTGTACAAGGAAGAGGCCGGAAAGGAAAAGTTCACCAGCCGCGAGTTCCCCTGTGCCATCGTTGCCGACATTGCCACCAATGGCGAGGCTGGCACCACACTGGAGGTCGGCACCGGCAAGGCCAAAACCATGTACGCGATTGTGGACGTGGAGGGATCGCTTCGCGTTGCCTCTGGCTCGGTATTCAGCTTCTATCAATTTGAGCAGCCCATAAGCGATCGCCTTACCGACACCAAATGGCGTCAGATGATGGGCATTGAGCCCGCTGAGGACGGACGCACCGTCAACAAGCCCAGCAAAAAGCTTGAGGACTGGACGAACGACTTTACGGTAAGCGTGAAATAGTGTGCTTACGCTCACGTTTGTCCTTACGGTTGCCCTTACGGCGGCGCTTGCAGGATGTGGTCTGCAGGCGCCGTTTCCAAGCTGGCCTACGTGTAACGAGCATGAGCTGGTGTGCGACGATTGCGAAATCGCGCTAAGGAACTGGCGCGCTGAGGTTCGGCCCCTTGAGGGAGCGTCTTACTTGAGCCCGGAAGAGTGGCGTATACAGGATGCCATCGCTACCGATGTGGATGGCGACGGTACCTGTGAGCTCGTGCTCATCGCTTGGCGGCAGAGCAACTTTGGCAGCTCCACGCCCTTTTGGAAGCAAAACGACACCACCACCTGGACCCAGCATCTTTTTATAATGCACCCTGGCCCCACCGAGCTCGAGCCTGTGTGGATGACATCTCAGCTGGGCATGGAAGTGCAAGGGATACGCGCCGTAGACAAATGCATCGAGCTCGTTGATCGCAACGGCGCACGCACGCTGTGGGAGTGGCTCTCGTGGGGACTAACGCTGGTTGAGTGACGAGAGGTCTCGTCCGACGCAATCGGAGCCTTTGTCGCTAGCCCTCAAAGGGTAGGTAGCGATGCAGACGCACGGCTGCGGCGGCACGCGCGTCGTTGTCTGCCGCATCCAGGATGGAGCGCCCCACCACAACGATCTCGGGGCCCGCCTCAACGACCTGCCTGATGTTGCTCTCGTCTATGCCCGTACTGAGCGCAAGCCTGGCATGGTGTGCGTTTCTCTTAACGACACCCGCCAAATCCAGGGGCCTTACCTTGGGGCGGAAGGACCAACGTCGAGGCGCGTCGATATCGTAGTCGTAGTCTGGCTTGAATCCCGTGGGCACCATAATGTAGTCCACGCCAATCTGGTCCACCTCTGCCGTGCGCTGTCCCACCATGCGGGCAGGGGCACTCATGTCGCACAGGATCTCGCCGTCGTAGGTCTTTGCCTTTTTTACCAGCTTCTCAATCACTGGATCTGGCGCAGCGCTGAGCACCGACACGATGTTTGCTCCTGCGTCAAAGCAGCGCGACGCGACGCCCGTACCGCCGTGGAACACCTTTACGTCCACGCAGAGTGGCTTTGCGGGCAGAAGTTCCCGAATCTTCTGAACGAGCCCCAGGCCATACGTCACGACCATGGGAAAGCCGATTTCAATGATGTCTACCTCTGGCCCCACCTTCTGGGCAACCTCAAGAATCTGGTGCTCTTTTCCGTGGTCGATGGCAAGTTGCAACTTCATGGCGCGTCCTTCCTACAAAATCTGCAACGCAAGGGTAAGCAACAATGGCATGGTTATCATAGATACGAGCGTGGTCATTATTACAAGACCCGTTCCATACTGATAGTCGGCGCCAAACATCTGGGCGAGCATGGACGTCGCCGCGCCGCAAGGAGTCGCCTCGGCAATGAGCATAACCATCTTGACCTCAAACGAGACGGGCATGAAAAAGAGTGTAATCAGCACGAGCAATGGCACCGCCACAAGTCGCAGCGCACTCGCTTTGTAGAGGCGCACGTCTGTGATCATAAGTCCGATATTGGACATCCCCAGATTGGCGCCCAGTACCAGCATCGCGAGGCCAGTGTTGAGGTTGGCCATACCCGTAAGAACCTGATCGACGACAGCGGGCAGATGTATGGGCGCAAAGAATAGGATGAGGCCAATGGCAAGCGCGATGACCGCGGGATTGGTAAGGATCTTGCGTGCCGATATCTGCGACATATCTCCGCTCATGAGGTAGATGCCGTAGGTCCACATGACGAAGGTTCCCACCGCCATGGTCATTGTCACGTAGAACACGTACTCTGGGCCCAACAGGCTCTGGATTATGGGGATGCCCACAAAGCCCGTATTAGAGAAAATCACGGCGTACTGGCCGACTTTGTCCGCACGGCCACATACCACATAGGCAAGTACTGCCGATATAAGCAGGGCCAACGCAAAGAACGCCGCCACCCAAAGGCCGTTGACCAGCTGCTCGCGGTCGTAGTCGATGGCAAACGCCTGAATGATGACGGCGGGAGTCGCCACATACATGGCAATGTTGGAAAGCTGGCCCACGCCATTTCTGTTCAGCATCTTTGTCTTGATGAGCGCAATGCCAATAGTCATCATGGCGAGCATGACGAGGATCTGCTTAACGAGTATGAGCACCATTTCCATGCGCAACCCCCTTACCACTGCAACATCGTAGCATGAATCATTTATTGTTTTGACACGCGTCCATGGGGCGGTGTCCACAAACTGCATCGTAGGCTTCCCTACCGTGCACACCTTTTACGATGCCGACGCACGACTGAGGGACCGTGTCCACAAATCGGTCCGCAAGCTTCCCTGCCGTGCGCACAAATGATCGATTTGTGCGCACGGCAGGGAAGCTTGCGGACCGAAAAGTGTGTCCGGCCATCCTGGGACCTCGGAAAAGTGGACCTGGTGGGGACGTTTGCGGGCGGAAAAGTGGACCCGTCCCCCTCTCATGCGACCTAGGGTGACATTTTCGCCGAGCGACAATACCACCCTAAAGGCTCATAAAGTGATCGAGCGCCTCGGCAAGGTCGGCCACCACGTACGTGGCAGCGTCTTGCACCTCCGCTGGCGACGCGTGGAAGGTATATGACACGTCAGCCGCACGCAACAGCGACAGGTCGTTGTATGAATCGCCAATCCCTACCACACAGCTCAGCCCAAGCGCATCCCGAATCACACCAACGCCCGCACCTTTGGAACATCCCTTGGCCACCACATCCACGCTTCCCAGATTTTGGAAGCCCTCGATGTAGTTGGCAAAACGTCGATTCATGTCGTCGCGTGCGGCACGGGCAGCCCCTTGGTCTCCGTGGTATTCCAGCGAAACGCCGAGGAGCGTGCCTTCGGCCTCATCCAGCGAGCCAATCGCCCGCATGCGCCGAGAGTATGCTCGACCCACGCTAAAGAAATCACGATCCGTCACAGCCAAAAAGACCATGTTGTCCGAAGTGTATCGCTCGTAAAGCCGCTGTGCCACATCGAGGTCTATAGCCCGCTCAAACAGCACGTTGTGGCTGCGATCAAGCACCTGCGCACCCGTGGTAACAATGAAGAAGTCCAGGTCCACGATGTCCTGCACGCGCTCGCTCATGGGATGCATGGGACGCCCCGTGCTTACGCCAAAGAAACCTCCCGCCCGTTGATAGCGCGCTACGGCCGCCAACACGACGGGGTCAAAGTGCTCCTCCCCCGTTTCCCAATCGCTGATGCACAGCGTACCGTCAAAGTCACTTGCAAACGCCGTACCTCGTACATCCATCTTGAACCATGCCCCTTCACACGTGTCGTCACGCTTGCCAGAGTTAGTCGATCTTGTCGAGCTCCGCAAGCCAGAGGGTGCTCGCCGCATCACTGGGCATAGCCAAGCCCCCGCGTGGAGAGAGTCCCACGCTACCCACGGCAGGACCGTCGGGGCTGCACGAGCGCTTGAACTGTTGGCTGAAGAAGCGCCTGCAGAACACCCTGAGCCACTTAAGAATGGTTTCGTCGCCATACTCTCCCGCAAAGGCAACCTGCGCCAAGCGATAGATCTTGCGCGGTGAGAAGCTGTAGCGAAGCAGCTGATACAGGAAGAAGTCGTGCAGCTCGTAGGGGCCAACCAGGTCTTCGGTCTGCTGAGCTATGGTTCCGTCCTCGTTGGCCGGCAGAAGCTCAGGCGATACGGGTGTATCCAACACGTCCAGCAATACCTCTGCCTCACGCTCGTTTTCGCACGTATCGGCCACATGCCTCACGATGTAACGAATGAGCGTCTTGGGAATGGCGCCGTTTACGGCATACATCGACATGTGATCGCCATTGTAGGTTGCCCAACCCAACGCAAGCTCCGAAAGGTCGCCAGTGCCCACCACAATGCCGCCATTGTCGTTTGCCACATCCATGAGGATCTGCGTACGCTCGCGGGCCTGCGCGTTCTCGTATGCCGCGTTGCGAACGCTTTCATCGTGGCCAATGTCTTGGAAGTGCTGCCGCACCGCCTCCCCAATTGGTATCTCACGCGGAGTTGCGCCGAGCGCCTCCGTAAGCTGCCATGCGTTGTTGTGCGTGCGGTCGGTCGTGCCAAAGCCAGGCATGGTAATGGCCACGATTCCCGCATGGTCCAAGCCAAGCACGTCAAATGCACGCGCGGTCACCAGCAAGGCAAGCGTCGAGTCCAAGCCACCCGAAATGCCCACGACGGCCTGCCTGCAGCCAATGGAGCGCATGCGCTCCGCAAGGGCGTGCGCCTGGATGTTTAGGATCTCCTCGCAACGTCCCGCACGTTCGGAATCGTCGTCGGGAATGAAGGGGAAGGCGTCAATCGCACGCGTGAGCGTTGTGTCCTGCACGTCAAGCACAAACTCCTCGACGGCATAGTCTTCGTCTGAGGGAGTTGCCGCCGTCCGGAACGCTGACGAACCACGACGCTCCGCGGCAAGGCGCAGCACGTCAATCTCGCTTATGGCCCGTCCCTTGCCAAACGGCTCTGCCTCGCTCAGGATGGCGCCCTTCTCGGCAACCAGGCACTGCCCGCCATATACCGCGTCGGTCGTGGACTCTCCGGCCCCCACATTGGCAAGGACGTAGGCGCAGGCGAGGCGATCGCTCTGCATGCGAATTAGGTCGCGTGTGGATTGAGCGGCCTGCACCAAAGACGGACTCGCCGCAAGACTCACCACCAGCGTGGCGCCCGCGCAAACATGCTCTGCCGCTGGAGACAAAAGCGCGCGCGCATCCTCTCCCACCTCGGCAGCGACCACCAAATCAGGCAGGGTAGCGCAGCTCAGCAGGACGTGTGAGCCAAAGGGCACCGTCTCGTCATCCATGTATACGTATGAGACCTCTTGGGGTCCAACGCTGAACTGGCGCGCCTGCGCCGCGGTTATGGCCCGCTTAGGCACGATGGCCAGAATCTCACCTTCGCCAAGTGCCACCGCACAGTCGTAGAGCTTGCCATCCACGCATATGGGAGCGCCCACGAAGGCAAGTACGTCCAAGTCAATCGTCGCTTGAGCTATGGCAAAGACGCCCTCAAGCGCCGCATCGATAAGCACATCCGAATAAAAGAGGTCACCACAGGTGGCACCTGTAAGGCACAGCTCTGGCAGCACAACCACCTTAGCGCCCGCCTGCGCCGCGTCAAAAATAGCATCTACGCATGCTCCCACGTTGTGGCCAACATCAGCCACGCGTATACGCGGTGCACATGCCGCAACCTTTACAAACCCATCCCGCATTCCATCCTCCTTTTTCAAATGGAGCTAGACGAGGCCCTGGGCTTTAAGGCACGCCCAAGCCCAGAGCCTCGGCTAAGGCCCAAAAGGCTAATCGTCCAAATAGCGCGCAAGGAACTCGCGCGTACGCGCCTGCTTGGGGTTGCCAAATATCTGCTTTGGCGTCCCCTCTTCGGCTATTACGCCATTGTCCATAAACACGACGCGGTCGCTCACGCTCTTGGCAAACTCCATCTCGTGTGTAACGACCACCATGGTCATTCCCTGTTGCGCGAGGTCGTGCATAACGCCGAGTACCTCGCCCACAATCTCGGGATCCAAGGCGCTGGTGGGTTCGTCGAAGAGCATGAGCTCGGGATTCATGCACAGGGCACGGGCGATGGCTACGCGCTGCTTTTGTCCGCCCGAGAGCGTGTTCACGTCCGCATGCGCAAAGTCGGCGAGTCCCACCTCCTCAAGGCGCCTCATCGCCGTCTCCTCCGCCTCGGCCTTGCTTGCCTTTTTGAGGGTAACGGGTGCCAACGTGCAGTTGCCCAGCACGTTCATGTTGTTGAACAGGTTGAAGCTCTGGAAAACCATGCCGATCTTCTCGCGCAGACGATTTACGTTCACGTGCTCGGCAGCCAGGTCGGAGCCATGGAACCATACGTGCCCCGCATCGGGCGTCTCCAGCAGGTTTATGCAGCGCAGCAACGTGGATTTGCCCGAGCCCGACGCGCCAATAATGGTAACGACTTCCTTGGGCATGACGTCCAGGTTGATGTTCTTGAGCACCTCAAGCGAGCCGAACGATTTGCGCAACGCCTCAACGCGCACAAGCGGCTCACCGACGTGCCCTTCGCTCTTTTCCGTTTTGTTTGCTAAAGGCATGGGACGTCCTCCTTACTCGCCTACGGCGCTCGCAGATTCGGACGTGTTGGAGAAGCGTGGCGCATCGAGCCTGCGAGACAGGCGGTTGAGCAACCACGTTGCCACCATGGTAAGGATGAGGTAGCAAACCGCAGCGACCAGGTATACCTCGAGGTTACGATAGTAAATTCCCGCAACCGAGCGCGCCTCAAACATGAGCTCGACCACGCCGATAATCGAGAGCACCGACGAGTCCTTAATGTTGATGACAAGCTCGTTGGAGAGACCGGGAACCGCGTACTTTATTCCCTGAGGGAACACCACCTTAACCATGGCCTGCCACTGAGAGAGGCCCAACGAACGGGCGGCTTCCATCTGTCCAGGATCCACCGATTCGAGGCCTCCGCGCAGCACTTCCATCATATAGGCGGTGGAGTTGATCGACACGGTTACCAGGCCAGCAATGAACGTAGACCACAGGCCGTTGATCTCGGTTACAGAAAGGCCCATCCCACGCAAAAAGGCAAAGCCCGCATTGTAGATGATCAACGCCTGCACCATCATGGGCGTGCCACGTATTACGGTGGAATAGAGCTTGGCAAAGTTCGCGCCAACCACCTTAAAGAAGCGCACAAGGTCGTTATCGGGCTTATCGATGGTAAGAATGCGCAACGTAGCCAAAAGAAGCGCAAGGAAGAACGCGATTATGGTGCCAAATACGGCCAGCTCAACGGTGGTAAGGATGCCGGTCACAAACAAATCGCGACACTCGTAGACCATGTATATCGCTGCCGCAAGGCCACCTTGCGGTATGGAGTCCGCCTCTATGGCGTGCACCGTTACGCTTGCGAATCCCATAACCACGCGGTCCACAAACAGCACGCAGGTAATAATTACCACGATGTAGGAGCCGATGCGCTCAATCGTGCGCAGGGGGTTTCGCGCGAAGGGACTGCGCTCGGCATAGTCGCGCCAATGCATGAGCTTGGTGACAAGAGCTGCGGCCGAAAGAATGAGCCAGGCCACAAGCGAGTAGTACATTGCCACCTCAACGAAGTACACCGGCGCCAAGAAGCTCATGTCGGTGCGCTTTTGCATAGAGAGCCATATGCCAATGAGCGCGATGACGCTCGTGCTAAGCAACACGTAGCGGTGGTCGCCACCTACGAACTTCCCTAGCCGCCTCAGGCGCCCTCCTCGCGAGGACGCCTGCTTTGCGGCGGCTACCGCATCCGCGGCAGTCGCCTCTTCATTTTCGCTACTCATATGGATATCGCCCCTACGCCGGCATGCGCTCGTTGCATGCGGTCCACATCTCCACGCGCTCGGCATCCGGAACGGCGGCAATGGCGTCATCGATCTTCTTCAGGATCTCATCGTTGCCCTTTGCGATGCCCGCATTGTCGTCGTTGGTGGCATAGTCGCCCGTAAATCCACTCGTGAGGTCGCACAACACAAAATCGGGATACGAATCGAGCAGCTTCTTGGCACTCATCTCGGAATAGGTAATGGCCTCAACCTGGTCGTTCTTCAGTGCGGCAACCACATCGGGCACGTACTCGAGCGCCTCCTTGTGAACGGCCTCAGGAATCTGCGCTATGGCCTCGTCGTAAAACGTGGACTTTTGGCCCATGATCGTTACGCCCTTGAGGTCGTCCAGCGTCTTTGCGGAGGCGTACTTGGAGTCCTTCTTGGTAATGACGGCAACCCTGTCCGCAAGGTAGGGCTTGGAGAAGTCAATGGACTTCGCACGCTCCTCGGTGGCCGTCATACCGGCGCAAATGATGTCGATCTGACCGCTCTTACAGGCGTCAACAAGACCGTCGAAGCTCATCTTCACCGCAACGGGCTTAAGGCCAAGCGCCTTGGCAATGATCTTTGCAAACTGCACGTCATAGCCATCGGCATAGGCGCCCGAGACGTTCTCGATGGGAATCGTGTTCTCGGTCTCCTGTGACACCTGCCAGTTAAACGGCGCGTACGCTGCCTCCATGCCAACGCGCAGGATTCCCTCGGCGGCAAAGCTCGTTGACCCTGCTTGGGCAGAAGAGCTCGCGCTCGAGGAGCTGGCTGCTGTCGTGCCCTCTTTGGCAGGTCCGCACGCGGCGAGGCCAAGCGCGGCTGCCGTGGCGGCTGAGAGCTTAATAAAAGAGCGACGAGAATAGCTGTTGCTGAGTTTTGACATAATTCCCTCCATCCTGACGGTTAAAAAACGATAGCTCAACATGCGCCTGAGCATGCATACCCCGACGCATCCGAAACGCTTCTTTTACACGGCCGGCTTTCGGAAAAGCTGACAAGTGACCTGTCCCCCTGTCAGCCTTTTGCCAAAAGGCTGACAGGGGGACAGGTCACTTGTCAGCTTTTGAGCCAATCCTGTTCGCCCAACCAGACGGTGGGAGGAAGCTCGCAGGTCCATGTGCCCAGCTTTGCGTTGGGTGCGGCATCAAGCGAAAGGCCGGCAAATTGCCCCGCATTGTAGCTGCGCAAAGCCACCAGGCCAATCATCGCGCCATTGTCTCCGCATGCGGCCAGGGGAGGAACCGTTACGCGCACGCCCATACGATCAAACGCCTCGCGATACGCTTCCCGAAGCTTGGGGTTGGCCGCCACGCCCCCACCCACGCAGAAGTCCGACGCCCCGGTTTCCTCTATGGCACGAACCGCCTTGGACACCTGCACGTCCACGACCGCCGCCTCAAAGCTTGCCGCCAAATCCGGCAGATTTATGGCACGCCCAGCCTTGTTCTCGCCCTGGATGTAGGTGATAACCGCTGTCTTGAGCCCGCTAAGGGAAAAGCGATAGTCCCCGCTGTGCATCATGGCGCGAGGGAAGGCGATGGCGCGCGGGTTACCCTTTGCCGAGAGCTTGCTAATAACGGGACCCCCGGGATATCCCAGGCCAAGGGCCTTTGCGACCTTGTCAAACGCTTCGCCAACGGCATCGTCGATGGTAGCGCCCAACAGCTCGTAGTCGCCCCACGCGTGCACATGCACCAGCATGGTGTTTCCGCCACTCACCAGGCTCGCCACAAAGGGCGGCTCCAGGTCGGGCGTCTGGAACAGATTGGCAAAGAGGTGCCCTTCCAGATGGTTTGCGGCAATGAGCGGCAGGTTGGCGGCACCGCATAGTCCCTTGGCAAAGGCCACGCCCACCACAAGGGCGCCCACCAAGCCGGGACCCGCCGTGACGCCTATGGCCGCGAGGTCGGACGGCGACAACGTGTCCACACCCAGTTGCTCGCCCGCCCGCGCGAGGGCTTCCTCAAACACGCCGACAATGGCTTCGGTATGCTTGCGACTTGCGATTTCGGGCACCACGCCACCAAAGCGCGCATGGAAGTCGATCTGGGTGGCAACCACGTTGGACAGGATGCGTCCCTGTCCGTCTATTACCGCCATGGCAGTCTCATCGCAAGACGACTCGATGGAGAGAATGAGCGGTGAAGCAGCGGCAATGCGCTCGCACGCAGCCGCGTCGCGACGTTCTGGCACGATCGGCCATGGGCGAATGGACGCCTGCGGATCAGGGCGCGTGGCATCCGCGGCACCAACCAACGGCAACGCCACGGTCATAATTGCCGCATGGCTATTGGGTCCATAATAGTTTTTGCGCACGCCGGCCTCAGCAAAGCCCATCGACTCGTAGAGGGACAGCGCCGAGTCGTTGCTTTGGGCGACCTCCAACGTCATAGCTCGCGCACCCAGCACATGGCCGTCGTAGGCCAGGCGCTGCAAGAGACGCCTCGCAATCCCCTCGCGACGACGCGCGGAATCAACGGCCACGTCGAGCACGTCCAGTACATCGCCTGCCAGCACGCCACCAGCAAAGCCCACGATCGTGCCCATGTCATGGGCAACCCACCACGTCCGACCAGGAAGCGAGAGCTCCTCCTCAAACATCTCCCGCGACCAAGCCTCGTGCACGCCGCCCACGAAGGCCCGTGCCTCAAGCTCCGCAACCTGGCTTACGTCGTTGATAGACATGGGGCGAAGCTGCAGATGCAGATTCGCGAGCTCGTCGGCGACGCCGGTAACCTCGACGCTTGCAGGCTGGGCAAGCCCCAGGCGCTTGCGCTCGTTCTCCTCCGCATCCGAAAGCCTCGTATACACGGGCAGCACAAGCGCAGGATCACCCAATTGTGCCTCGGCCACATCCCACGAAAGGAGCAGGGCCTCACCCGTGGGATACCACAAGCCCTTGTCGATCGTGTTCGTCAGCCCAGCCGCTTCAAAGCGATCGGCGTACTTAAAGAGACCGTTGCCCGTAATTTGCAGTTGAGCCGCGTCCGCTCGCGAAGCCCATTGCTCTATGCAGGCATCTGCCTTTTGCACGGTCTCGGTGGCAAAAGTGCGATGCGCGCCGTCTTCGTCCAGCTCGTAGATGCCGGGATACACCTCGCCGCGCATGGCATCCATGGCCACGGCGAGCGTTCCTCTTACGCCGGCAAGCCATGCCGTCCATGCCGTCGCATCGAGCGTAGAGACGCCAAAGAGCGGCTTTCCCAACCCGCACGAGAGCCCCTTGGCGGTGGCGATGCCAATGCGTACGCCCGTAAACGATCCCGGCCCACGCCCCACCAGCACGGCATCCACGTTGTCCATGGAAAGACCGGCGTCGGCAAGCGCCGCGAGCGACGTGCTCACCAGCTCCTCGTTGGCATGCCGGCGGCACACGCAATCGCGGCTTGCCAGCAGCTCCACCTCACCGCCAACTCGCGCCACCGCACAGCACAGCATGTCGGAAGAAGTGTCGAGGGCAAGGATGGTCCGGACTTTGGCTTTTGTTTCGGGCATCGTTTTTCTCCTTTGTTGGCAACTGCCGGGAAGCCTTTCCCCAACAATCACAAGTCAACCAATAATAAGACCACGCATCCGGTCGAGCAACCTGCCACACGCCCCGCCTCTCTTCTCCATTCTCGCCTCGCTATTTGGCAGAAAGTCATGTCACGAACGCGCGCTCATGGGACGTGGCGCGCGTCGTGACGGGCAACGGCTTGCTTGCGTTTTGACGGCGCATCATAAGGAAAACTCCCTTTTGATGCGCCCCGTTTGACTTACAGGCCGTTCCTGATTTTGTTTGCACAGGAGACGATCCACTCGTGAAGGAGGGCTTTTTCGTCTTCGGAGAGGGACCAGATCCACTCGCCATATGCAAGTTCCGGCTTCCAGTCGATGGAAGCTTCGAGCACCGGGGCAGCCTCACCAAGGCAGGCGTCGTGGAAGGGCTTCGCGTCCCACGACGAGGCAAAGCTCCCGTATCTCTTAACCCGTTCCTTCACGCAATCGTCAAGCGTTTCCAGTGCCCCGGTATAAACCAGCAAAAGCTCCTCGTCTTCGCAAATTTCGGCGCGCTTCATTCTGACCTGCGTGTACCATGCTTTGAGCGCGTACAGCTGAGCAAGGTATTCGATGTTGCTCTGGCGAATATGGCTGATGTGCTTTTCCGACGGCTGGCTGCTGTCATAGGAGAAGGGCCTCTCAAAGCTGGGGCTATCGCCGGAATACATGGTGTCGTCTGGAACCGACCTGCGGATAACCTGGCCGGCAATGGTCATGGCGCCGAACCCGATTTCCTTGGGCCCAACGATACCGCTCATGCCGCCCAAAAAGATTGGTGGCTTATCGATAAACACGCCCTCGGTAGCGGTTCCGATCAGGGAAGGCGTCGCCTTGTCGCCGGTTTCGCCCCAAGGGGTAAAGTTGAAGTGGACAAAGCCGCTGCCAACCTCGGTGTGAACCTTGCGGGAAAGGCCACCCGAAAGCAAGGCATCGCAGAAGTTGATGAGGGAGCCCATGGTAACGCCGTGCATCATAATCGTCTGCTTTAGTCCCACGGCGTGGGCGGTGTTCGCTTCCTCCTCAAGCAGCGTGCCGTTGCGAAAATGGCAGTTGCCACCCGCCTTGGCACGGGGAAGAAGCGTGGACTCGGTAACATAGCCGCTGGCAATGGATGCTCCCGCGCCGATCACGGAGTCGTTTACCGTGGCGGGACCCTCGGTTCCGATTTTAGCGCCGCTGCCTATGAGCGTGCGACTTCCCGTGAGCCGTGCGCCGGGATATAGGACACTGCCTGGATAAATTCTTTCGATGTCAACATCGGGAGACAGATAGACCTGTCTTGGGTCGATTATTTTTACACCCTTTTTCTCAAGGGCGTCTATAGATTGCTCAATGCTGTAATTCATATTACACTCCGTCGGTATTTTTTGAGACCGCCGCGATTTCTTGCAAACAGCTCCCCGCGTTCGCCTGCCGTCAGCTCAACCCCGTACCTCACAATGCGGCACCTCCTCGTCAGCCTCCCGACAAGATGGTGCCGCATGGTTTAGGACAGGAAATAATTGGCGTATCAAAAGGGAGCGTCCCTTTGACGCGCTAGAGCCTCTCGTCCTTCTCGATGTCGAGGAAGTACTTGTAGGTGTCTACGGTCAGCTCGCCGCAAGCCTCCTCGTCGCAGGCAATAATGGCACCGTTGTGCAGCTGCAGCGCGGAGCAGGTCCACTTATGCGACACGTTGCCCTCAACGGTCTTGGCCAATGCACGGGCCTTGCTGTGGCCGTTAATGAGGACCAGGACTTCCTTGGAGTCGCACACGGTGCCCACGCCCACCGAAAGCGCCAGCGCGGGAACCTTCTCGGGATCGTTACCAAAGAAGCGGGAGTTCACGATGCGCGTGTCGGTGGTGAGCTTACGCACGCCGGTGCGGGAGGCGAGGCTGGTGTAAGGCTCGTTAAAGGCAATGTGGCCATCCACACCGATGCCACCCATAAACAGGTCGATGCCACCAAAGGAGGCGATCTTCTCCTCATAGGCAGCGCACTCGGCCTCCGGGTCGTCGGCCATACCGTTGAGAATGTTGATGTTCTCGGGCTTCATGTCCGTAAGGTGATCAAAGAAATTGTCGTGCATGAAGTACCAGTAGCTCTGGTCGTGGTCGTGGTCGAGCCCCACGTACTCGTCCATGTTGAAGGTAACCACGTTGGCAAAGCTCAGCTCGCCGGCCTGGTTCTGGCGCACGAGCTCCTTGTACACGCCAAGGGGAGAGGATCCGGTGGGAAGCCCCAGCACGAACGGACGGTCCTCCTTGTGGTTGCGGATCTTGTTGGCGATGTAGTCCGCCGCCCACTTGCTCATCTTCTCGTAATTGTCCTGAATAACAACGCGCATGATATGCACTCCTTCATTTGGTTTGCTTTTGGCACGGAAAGAGCCTCTGTTACGGTGTTGATTCCGCTTTTTATTCTCTCCCCTGACGACCGCCTCATGTGGCCGTGGCAGCACCCGCCGAATCTTTCGATAACTGCCATCCTCGTCAACCATTTCTGGCCCAGGCGCTAACGGGCTCCCTAAATCCTCCCTCCGGGGGATTCCGTTTTCCAGAGTATTAAAACACGGAAGCATTGAAACGTTGGAATTGTCACAGCGATTACACGGACCGTCCCGCGAACGGCAGCGGTTCCTCAATATTTACTACGAGCATCGAGCCACGCTTGGGTACAAAGGGGACAGTCCCCTTTGTACCCAAAGCCGAAAGTGGGCCAAAGGGGACAGTCCCCTTTGGCCCACTTTTGGCTATGCGAGGGCGGAGACGACCTGGCACGCTCGCTCGCCATGCGGCTCGAAGCGCACGCAACGCGCCGGCTCCTCGCCCGCCTCGGCCTGCTCGTCCAAGCGTGTAAGGTATACGTCAAGGCGCTCTTGTCCGATTTGGTCCGCGAACTGCTCGCCCCACTCGATGACGCATGGTCCGTCATCGCCTAGCACGTCAAACAGCCCGGTATCGTCCAGCTGCGAGGCATCCTCCAGCCTATACAAGTCGAAGTGATACAGCGGAAGGTCGGTGCCTTCGTAAACCATCTGAATGGTAAACGTGGGACTGGTCACATCGTCGGTCACACCCATTCCTGCCGCGATGCCTTTGGTGAACTGCGTCTTTCCGGCTCCCAAATCTCCGGTGAGCACCACCACGTCGCCCGCGCGCAACAGCTTCCCCAGCCGCCTGCCCAATGCTATGGTCTGTGAGGTGGCATGCGTTACGAACTCCTTGGCCTTGGCCATCATGCCCCTCCCTTGTTTGGCCCGGCAGGATGTTCCGCAAGCCAAGCGCCCAGCATGCGAAAGTCATCCTCAAGTACGGGCTGCCACTCTCGGTGATATATTGCCGCAGCGGGATGGAAGGTGGGAAGCACTGCAAAGTGCCCCGTCTGGTGAAAGCGCCCACGCAGGCTCGTAATGCCAACCTCGGTGCGAAGCACAAAGTGCGCGGCAAAATTGCCCAAGCATACGATTACGTCCGGCCATATGGAGCGAATCTGCTCGCGCAGGAAGGGCGTGCAAGCTGCGATTTCTTCTGGCTTGGGATTTCGGTTGTTGGGAGGGCGGCACTTTACCACGTTGCCGATGTACACGTCATCACGCCGAAGGCCGGCAAGTGACAAGAGCCCGTCGAGGTTCTTCCCTGCCGCACCTACGAAGGGCTCGCCCTGCAGGTCCTCGTTGCGTCCGGGACCCTCGCCCACAATCATCACGCGGGCGTTGGGATTGCCCACGCCAAACACGAGGTTGGTGCGCGTTTGTCCCAAGGGGCAGAGCTGACAGTTGCCCATAACGTCACGAATCTCTTCGAGCCGCACCTCTTGCGGCTTTTGGTGGTCGTGTCCAGGTATATGCATAATGGGCATTGAGCCATCCTCCTCGACCAAGTAGGCGCGTGGCACCCGACGACGTCCGCGCCTCTGCACGGCGCTACACATAGATCTTTTGGAGTCGTAGGCCAAAATCACATACGACCTCGTAGTTAATGGTATTTCGGCGGTTCGCCATATCGTCTGCCGATATGATCTCGTTGCCGTCGCGTCCCAGTACGGTAACCACGTCACCGTACTCCACGGCACGCGTGGGACGATAAGCCCGTATGTTGTTTACGGTTACGGCAAACATGAATTGGTCCATGCAGATGCGTCCTACCTGCGGACAGCGCTCGCCGTTTACGAGCACATCCATGTTCCCCGACAGATTGCGCGAGAGTCCGTCGGCGTAGCCCATGGGCACCGTGCAGATCTGCACGTTTGGCTTGGGCACGCGATAGGTAAGGCCATAGCTCACGCCGGTTCCCACCTCGGGATGTTCCACGCGCGTAATGCGACCGCGTACGCTCATAACGGGCGTAAGGTGCACGACCTTACGAGTTTCCAACGCTGGATGCAACCCATACAAGCCAACGCCCACACGGCACATGTCCAAGTGCACTTCGGGACGCAATATGGTAGCCGGCGTGTTGGCGCAGTGGACAAGACCTGTGTCGAGCCCCGCGTCCTGAATGGCACGCACCGCCGAAGCGAAGCGTCTCGTCTGCATGTGGAAGTCCCAGTCACCGGATACGTCCGCCGTTGCGAAGTGGGTAAAGGTTCCAGCACACTCAATCCCGCGATGGAAGTCGATGCTGTGCCTCAGCTCAAGCGCATCGCGCCAGCTTACGCCTATGCGCGTCATGCCCGTGTCGATGGCAAGGTGGTAGGTTGCCACCTTGCCTGCGGCCGCGGCGCACTCGCCAAGCGCAAGCGCGAAGTCCTGGTTGAAAACAGCCGGGCTCAGATCGTAGTCTACGATCGTTTGGATGGTCTCGAGCGGTGGCTCCGAAAGAATGGCAATGGGCTCGCGAATGCCCGACTCGCGCAGCTCTACGCCTTCGGTTACCGTTGCCACGGCAAACTGGTTGGCGCCCGCACGGAGCATCGCCTTGGCGCACTTGACGGCCCCATGGCCATAGGCATCCGCCTTCACCACGCACATCATCTGCGTGTCTCTGTCCAGCAGCCTCTTGAGTGCTGCCGTGTTCTGTCGCAATGCCTCCAGGTCGATTTCTACCCACGCCCATCGGTCTTCGGGACACCTGATTCCGCGAACCATAGTTACCTCCTCACGCCCGTTCCGCACTTGATTATGCGCCAAGAACCACTTGCCGTTCCAACTCATCAACCGCAAGGCCCACCGCATCGGCAACGTCGCCCGCCATAACGCCATGCGAGCCAAAGCGCTCGGACGCTATTGTCGCGGCTTGGCCATGGATTTCGCATGCGAGCGAGCACAGCAGCGGAAGACTCTCGTTTTCCACCAATCCTGCGGTCTTTGCCAAGGTGGCACCCATAATTCCCGCGAGCACGTCCCCCGACCCCGCCGTGGCCAACGCAGAAGGGCCGGGCTTGGGCAAAAGCGCGATGTCTACGCCTACGCAAGCCGTAGCCGTTCCCTTTGCAACCACACACACCTCGCTGCCACCTTCGGCCCACACGATGCGACGAGACGCATCCAACGCCGCGCTCAGCGTCTCCGGCGGCGTGTCGGCCAAACCCACGAGCCTGCCGAGCTCGCGACGATGCGGCGTAAGCACCAAGGGGGCAGAGCGCCGTATGAGTTCGGGGAAGCTATCCAGACGTCCGGAGGTTAGGCGGGCCAGGCAATTGAGCGCATCGGCATCCAAAACCAGCGGAACCTCGCATTGAAGCAGGCCTGCCACTACCGACATCGTGGATGCGTTCACCAGCATGCCGGGCCCCGCGACAACTGCCGTGCTGTTCTTTGCAAAGCTGGCAATAGTCTCTCGGGCGTCAGCCGCAAACGACCCACAGCTTGGATCGTAGGGCATGCCCACCACCGGTATTTCGGCAACGTGCGCCTGCACCACCGAAACCACGGGCTCCGGTACCGCCAGCGTTACGTAGCCCGCGCCCCCACGCGCGGCAGCGCGCGCGGCAAGCACTGCAGCGCCCACGTAACGGGTAGACCCGCCTACCACCAACACCGAGCCGCGCGAGAACTTGTCTACGGCCGACGAGGGCGGAAACACGATGTCGGCGTAGTCCTCCGGCTCGTTGCGCCACGCAACTGGGTCGGCCTCGATTACCAAACGCTCGGTTTGCTCGGCAAGCGGCGCCAACACCAAGGCACCGCACACGTCGCGCCCGTCGTCGGTAAGCAGGCCTGGTTTGAGGCTGATCATGGTTACGGTGGCGTCTGCCACCACGGTACTCTTGGACGCCTTGCCTGTTTGGGCCGAAAGGCCGCTGGGGACGTCCACGGCCACCACACGCACACCCGAAAGGTTGATGCAGTCAATCCAAATGTCAAACGGTGCCTTGGGGTCCCCATGAAAGCCGGTTCCCAGTATGGCATCGAGCACGATGTCGGCCGAGGACAAGAGCTCCTCGATCTTCTCGCGAGGCGGCGAAACAAGAATGGGAACGTTGGCCCGCTCGGCGTTTACAGCAACCACGTGCGCCAGATTGCTCTTCACCTGGGACGGCTCTATTGGCGTCACCACCGTTACCGCGTATCCCTGGCTCTGCAGACGCTCGGCAGCAACCCAACCGTCGCCGCCGTTGTTTCCAAATCCCGCAAAGATCGCGACGGTGTGCGCGCCCTCAAAGCTAGCAACCTCTTGAGCTGCCGCAGCCCCCGCGCGACGCATGAGCTCCGAGAGGCTCACTCCCGCCTTGGTGAGCTCCTGTTCCACGTTCCGAACGTCTTCCACGTTAAGCACAGCTTGCATCGCATGCTTCCTTTCCCTGCTACGTTTGCGGCCAAAACAATGGTATCGCTTGCCTTACTCCTCCGTTGCGTTGGCGTCCTGCGGCTCGACGTTGCTCTGTACGCGTTCCAGCTCGTCGAGCACGGAACGCGCGGCCCTAAAGGACGCGCGCAGATCCTCCTTGGGGTCGGATCGTTCCTCTTTCTGCGGGCGCACGTCATCAGTCATTGCCACGGCATTGGCCACTGCCACGTCGTGCGTATACGAAAGCGAGAGCGCCACTTCGCGCACTCCCTGTTCGTCGGCAATCTGTTTGGCCCTCCCCGCAAGCACGACCTCGGGACGCCCAGCCTCGTTATTGAGCACGCTTACGTCTGCCAGGCCAATTCCTCGTGAGAAGCCCGTGCCAAGCGCTTTGAGCACTGCCTCGCGCGCGGCAAACCGTGCGGCGTAGTGCTGAGCCGGACGCGCCATCCGATCGCAGTACGCCCTCTCCTCTCGAGTGAACACGCGTGTGGCAAAGTTGGGCCTTCGCGCCAAAACCTGCTCCATGCGCGCGATTTCCAACATATCCACACCAATACCTGCAAGCGCCATTTCTTCTCCACGTGCCTCGTTGTTTACTCCACGATTCTATCAGCACTTGAAGACAAACCCATCGAAGAGTGGCATTTTTGGCGCAAGACGTTTGGGGTCCCCGCCAGCGCCCCTGCGCCCGGCCCGCGCGCGGCTCCGCGCTCGCTTCGCTCGCT
>JAFWKQ010000049.1 GCA_017545665.1 Atopobiaceae bacterium | reverse complement strand
GGCCGCCCGGCCACCCCTAGAACGCAAACGACCGCACGGTAACCGAATCGGGATAACCAGAGGCCTCGCTCTTTACCGTGGCAAATGTCACGAAGTCATTCGACTCCCCCACTCGGGCTGGGTACTCTCCGTAGTCCACGCACCGGTTGGCAGCCGTAAGAATGCTGTAGGTAGACTTCTTAACGTCCACCACAAAGTAGGAAGTGCGACTCTTGATAACGAACACATCATCCTTGCCAGCCACATTTGCGCTCGGCTCTCGCGCCAAGCTCACGAACGGTCCCGCACTCGGACCAATGTAGGTTCCCATGGTTCCAAACATGCCGCCCGAGCTATAGCTGGCCTCTATGGACACCACGAACTTGTCACCGATTCTCGTTGCATAGAAGGGCTTGACGGTTTGGGGCAGCACCAACTGATCTACCACCGTGGCAAGGTCGTCCCTCAGCGAGTAGGCCGTTACGCCATAGTACACGCCCTTGTCGGCACGCACGCGTGGCGCAAGTATAACCAAGTCGCCAGAAACGCTCGGCGCAATTGCAAAACGGCCCGGCGACTCAACCACCGACTGCGCATTTGCGTCGCCCATTTTCCAAAGATAGCAAAACGAGTGCTCGCTGGTTTTGTTTTTGCCAAGCGCGGGCATCACCTGCCACAAAACGGCATTGCCCGCACAAGCGAACCCAGGCGGGTCGTAGTCCCCGCTCCCCTCCCAAAGCGTTGTGGGCGTCCCCTCGACGGCCCCATTGTTAAACCGCGCCGCATACAAAACCCACGCATGCGAAATCATGTCGAGCTCAACCCAGGCATACACCTCGTCAGAGCATCGCACGTCGTAAATAACCACGGTATGGCTATCGCCGCGCACATTCGATATTACCTCGTGCAACTTGCCATCGCTTAGGTTAACGGCACACCCCTTTACCATGGGCGCCGCCGAGGAACCCGCCTGCGTAACAGGGAGCCACGTACCCGCCGCCTCGTGCAAAACGCTGCCCAGAGGAGCCCCCCACGTCTCGCGTTCGGAAAGAGACAAGTCCGCCTCTTCGTACTCCTCAAGCACGTTAATGGCCCGGTCGGAGTCGACGACCATGGGCTCTGGGACCTGTTGCTGTTCCGGATTGGTGCACCCAGGCAAAACGCCTATGGTCGCACCCGTTGCGGCGACTACGCCCAGCCCCTTAAAGAGGCTGCGGCGAGAAATGCTAGGCCAGCGCACGCGCTTGCTCCTGAGCTTTTCGCAACGCAATGGTAAGCTGGTCCGCGCAGGACGTACCCCTCCCATTGCAATCGTTGCCCTCAAGCAGCAACACGATCTCGTCTACGGGCTTTCCCGCCACCAGCTTGGCAACGGCTTTGGTGTTGCCGTTGCAGCCGCCAGTAAACTCAACGTTTTCTATGGTGGTGCCGTCGTCGGATACGGCTACGTGGATGTTGCGCGGGCACACGCGCCTCGGAGTAAAGTCAAGTTCGTACATATTGCCCTCTTCCATAGTTCGTCTGTACAGAGTATACCCCGTTGAATCCGCGATAAACGCGTAGCCTGCCCAGGCAGTGCCCGCCCCATAAGAATCGCCAAATCCTCTCGGGGGCATGGAAAGCGTCGCGCTCAAACAGTTCGCGCGTCGCGCGAAAACTCGCGCGACTTGCTTTCCGCGCTCCCTCGCGGTTTTGCGATTCCTATGGGGCGGACGGCGCTTCCCGCAACCCTAGTCAAAGCTGAGCTGCTCCAAGCGATCGAACACAACGTCCACGCGCGTAAGGAACGCGCGCGGGTCAAAGATCTGGTCGAGCTCGGCGGGCGTGAGCGTGCACTCCGCATCCGCCTCCAAGCGCTCCCGCAGCGTCATGCCCGCACGTGCCTGCTGCACGTCGTCCCACACCGCCATAGAGTTGCGCTGCACGATTTTGTAGGCATCTTCGCGGGTTATTCCCGTGTCCACGAGCGACAGGAGCACCTTGCTCGAGAATATGAGTCCACGCGTGCTGTTGAGGTTCGCAATCATGCGCTCCGGATACAGCACGAGGCCATCGAGTATGCGAATGAGGCAGTGCAGCATGTGGTCCAAGGCAATAAAGCTGTCGGCCAGGGCAACGCGCTCGTTGGAGCTGTGGCTAATGTCGCGCTCGTGCCACAGCGCCACGTTGTCGAACGCCACCTGCGCATTTGCCTTTACCACGCGCGAGAGGCCGCAGACCTTCTCCACCGTAATGGGATTGCGCTTGTGCGGCATGGCCGAGCTGCCCTTTTGCCCACGGCGGAATGGCTCTTCCGCCTCAAGGGTATCGGTTTTCTGATGGTTGCGCACCTCCAGGGCGAGCCGCTCGCATGTGGCCGCCGTCGTGGCCAGCACACCGGCAAGGTACGCGTGGTGGTCGCGACTCACCACCTGTGTGGACAGCGGGTCGCCGGAAAGGTTCATGTGCTCGCACACATACTGCTCGATGAACGGATCGATGGAAGAATACGTTCCCACCGCGCCGGATATGGCGCCGACCGCCACCTGCTTGCGCGCATCCAAAAGTCGGTCGAGGTCGCGGCGCAGCTCCCACGCCCAACTGCCGAACTTCATGCCAAAGGTCATGGGCTCGGCGTGGATGCCGTGGGTGCGACCCACGCACAGCGTATCGCGCTCCTCAAAGGCACGGCGCTTGCATACCGCGCCCAGCTCACGCACGTCCTCAATAATGATGTCGGTGGCCTGGGCCAGCTGGTAGCAGAGCGCCGTGTCGCCAAGGTCGGAGCTGGTCATTCCGTAGTGCACCCAGCGACTGGGCTTGGGGTCTCCTTCTGGCACGTCCTTGTCGATGTAGGAGCCCATGTTGGTAAGAAAGGCAATGACGTCGTGGTTGGTAACGGCCTCGATGGCGTCTACCTCATCCTTGTTGAAGGCGGCGTGCGCGCGAATCCACGCAGCCTCTTCGCGCGTGATGCCAATCTTGCCCATTTCCGCATGGGCCTCGCAGGCCAAGACCTCGATCTCCTGCCAGATGGCGTACTTGTTTTCCAGCGAGAAGATATGCCCCATCTCGGGACGGGTGTAGCGATCAATCATGGGGATTCCCTTCGTGTGGCGTATTACTAGGAAACATTCTAACGCAGCGCGGCGCGTGCCTCGGCAAGCTGGGCCGCGACGGCATCGTTGCCTGTCCCGCCATAGGTCGTACGCGCACGGGCGATCCCTGCCGGATCGAGCGAGCCCACGATGTCCTCGTCGAACAGGTCGGACGCCTCGCGCAGCTCCGCCAGAGTAAGGTCCTCCAAGCTGCAGCCGCGCTTCTCGCACTCAAGCACAAGATGGCCCACCACCGCATGCGCCTCGCGGAAGGGCATGCCACGCTTGGCCAGGTAGTCCGCCACGTCGGTTGCGGCGCTAAAGCCCGTACCGGCCTGCGCCAGCATAACGTCCGCGTTGACCCGCATGGTCTCCAGCATGCCCGCCATAATGGCCATGCAGTCTCCCAGCGTGCGCGCGGCATCCAGCGGGCCCTCCTTGCACTCCTGCAGATCCTTGTTGTAGGCAAGCGGCAGGGACTTGCAGGTGGTGAGCAGCGCCATAAGGTCGCCGTACACGCGACCGCACTTTCCGCGCGTGAGCTCGGCGAAGTCGGGGTTCTTCTTTTGCGGCATGATGGAGCTGCCCGTTGAGTACGAATCGGAGAGCGTGATGAAACCGAACTCCGAGCTGCTCCACAGCACGATTTCCTCGCACAGACGGCTGAGGTGCATCATGCTCACGGCACAGGCGTACTCGAGGTCCAGCAGATAGTCGCGATCGCTCACGGCATCCAGCGAGTTGGGAATGGTGCGCGCGAAGCCCAGCAGCTCGGTGGTGCGCTCGCGATTGAGCGGATAGGTGGTGCCAGCCAGCGCCGCCGCACCCAGCGGGTTGGCATTCGCCGCGGCGCGCGCAGCCTGCAGGCGCACGGCGTCGCGTGTGAGCATCCAGAAGTATGCCAGCATATGATGCGAGAAGAGCACCGGCTGGGCATGCTGCAGATGCGTGTAGCCCGGCATCACCACGTCGAGGTGCTTCTCGGCCACATCGGCAAGAACGCGCCGCAGCTCGTGGTTGCCCTCCAACAGCTCGTCGCAGAGGTCTTTTGCAAGCAGGCGAATGTCGGTGGCCACCTGGTCGTTGCGCGAACGCCCCGTATGCAGGCGCGCACCCGCCACGCCAATGCGCTCGGTAAGCGTGCGCTCTATGGCCATGTGCACGTCCTCGTCGTTTATGTCCCACACAAAGTCGCCGGCCTCTATCTGGGCTGCGATCTGCGTAAGGCCCTCCACGATGGCTGCGCGGTCCTCGTCGGAGATGACACCCTGCTCGGCAAGCATGGTTGCATGCGCAATGGATCCTCGTATGTCCTGCTGGGCCATGTTTTTGTCTACTTCAAGAGAAGCGCCGAACTCCTGCGTGAACGCGTCCACGCCATCCTCGAACCTACCGCCCCACAATGCCATGCCAGCCTCCCGTTGCCGTTTGTAGTTCGCACTATTCTAGCCTATACGCAAGGGAAGCTGGTCTGACGGCTCTGGCACGACGTAGGCATCTTTGCACAACAACGTTGCCGACGCCAACGGCATCCGTCGCTAGAAGCTGTGGCCGCCGCCACCGCCTCCGCCGCCGCCACCGCCTCCGCCGCCCCCGCCGCCGTGGGAGCTGGAGCTGTGGTAGTGCCTCACGGATTTGGTAACCACGGGCTCATTGATGAACACCTCGGGCATAGCCTTAATGCGCGCCTTGCTAAAGGCGGACTCGCCGCGACGGATAAGCTTCCGACGTCTGGACATCACCCACATAAAAGTACCAATAATGCCCACCACGATGGCAATGAGCGCGTTGGTTATGTGCTTTACCGGACGAGCGATGCGCCCGCCTTGGCACTTCACCAAGATTTGAGAGAAGGCCTTGTCTGCGCATTCGTAGTACTTTTTCTTGCTAGCAAGCTTGTAGATGTTGTCGGTAATCGCCCGCGCGTCAGCTTGCGACACAAAGGCCAAGCCAGCTTTGTTGGCGTACACGTAAATCTCGCGATTGTCCATGTCTATGACGAAGATAACGGCCGCGCGGGAGCCAAAGTTCTTGTTTATGTACGATGCGGCGAAGCTTTCGGTTGACGACTGATTGGATTTCGTGGAGACAAAACCTGTGTCCACGTATTCGGTAAGCTCCCCGTAGTCGTCTTTTAGCTTCTGCTCTTCGCTATCGGTGAGCAGATTGGCCTTGTCGTCCATAACGAACGTGCCCGAGCCTTTGTTGCCCGTGGAGCCCGTGGAGCTCGCGGAACCTGCAGAGCTTGCGGAGGAAGCCCAGGCAACATGAGGCACAACGCAAGCGCAAAGCAGTAGGGCTGCAAGGATTGCAATAAGGGGCACACGTCTTCTCATTACTCCACCTCCGTCCTGTTAAAGAGCTTTGGCGCAGGACGCGTCGTCGCGCGGTTGTAGGTAATCATCATGGCCACGGCAGCGATTACCAGGCCAACGATGCACAGGGCATCGCCTAGGTAATACCAACCATCGTTGACGGGAGAGATGAACATGATTGCAATGTTTATTATCGTGGTAATGAGCAGTACGATTGCCGAAACGATTGAGCTGGAGTTGTTTACGCTCCTATTCCACTTCGCGACCTTAAAGGTTACGTATCCTGCCAAGGGAATCGCCACGAGCGGGAGCAAGAACATAACGATTGTCATTGCCGCAGCGCCACGACCAGTGAATAGCATCATTACTGCAAGGGCAATAACAATCATGGCAGCGACTTCCAATCCCGTACGCAGACACCCATTCTTGCCTTTCTTTTTCTTCTTTTTCTTCTTTGCTCTTTTGCCGTTGGAGCCGGACCCTCCATCCGCAGCGTCTGAGTCCTCCCCTTCGTCCATTGTGCCCTCCCAGCCCTTGTCGTTTGCATGGCTTACGCTTTCGTACTCCGTTCGCGCGCTCGTGAGTAAGCAGTACGCCATGGCCATAGCAGCCAAAAGGCTAATGGCAGAGGTGATAAAAGGCGTAGGCTGGAAGAGCGACTCCAGAATCGCAAACAGTGCGACGCTCACAAGAGCGCAACGAAGGGCAAACGCTTTGAGGTCTAGGGGCAAATCCGATACGACTTCACCCGTTTCCCCGTTAATCACGGCATAGGCCACACGGTCTTCCTTGCGCCACGTAAGGAACCATAGGGGCAAGAGCGCGGTATGATGCCTGAGCGTCTGGGCTCTTACCTCGGCATCCGTCTTGTTTACGCTTATGCCCTTGGTCCTGCTCATGTGGTTGGAAACGACCTCAACCAAATCGTCGCTCGCAATCTCTTGGGCATCCTCGTTGTACAGCTTGGGATCAACCGTGGACGCGTCGGCATAGAAGCCGGCCAGGTATGCTGGGGTAAACGGCTCCATAAGGTCCAGGTCGAAGGGCTGCACCCGGTTAGAGATCTCGTCGTCCAGGTACTTGCTTGCGTCAAAGGACACGCCCCGCTTGTAAACCGCGCCTACGGTGGCATCTATGGCGTAGTGGTTTATTACGTCGTAGCGGGAGTTGCGCTCAACCGTCTTCGTGCCCTTTACGCTTGCCGAATCCAGCTGCACATCGTATTGGAAATACGGCATGTATATACCCACAAAGTTTTGGATGAACGACGGATCCTTGAACTCCTTGGGAAGGCACCCCACGCCCTTGGTGAACTTTTCGTATAACTGGACGCAGCTCTGCTTGTCCACCTTAAACGGCACAATTCCTTCGACCTCGTAGGTGGCCTCACCCGCGCGCACCATGGACTGACCGCCGCAATAGGGACAAAAGCCAATGAGTGAATCGTCTGTGCCCTCCAGTTCCGCACCGCAGTTCTGGCACGAGAAGCGAGCCATGGCCCGCCCTTCGGCCATTGCCGCCAGCTCCTCGACACTCGGCTCGGCAGCGTCCGACTCGAGGACAGCCTTCTGGGTCTTTGTGCCGCACTTGGGACAGAACTTCGCAATGGTGTCCCTGGGCGTGCGCAGGTTAGCTCCGCAGTTTGCGCACGTCACTATTCCTTGATCGCGTACCACATAGTCGTGCGGGTCGCGCGTTGTACCACAATGCTTGCAAAGCATGGCTTGCGTTGCCACGTCAAACACCATGCTGCCGTTGCAGCTGGGACAATGAAACGCCATCGTGTGCCTCCTTTGCCTATGGAAGATGGGATGCAGGCGCTGCTTCCATTTTGCCATGAGATGGAGCGGTATACCTAACGAGTCGATGAGCGCAGTGGGTGTGAGGCGCGTTGCGTGAGTTCCGGGGCTAGCGGTAGCACCTAAATGAGGTATTTGAAAACACAAGTCACCCGAAGAACAGCCACCCAAACTAGTCAATCTTATTTTGTTATAAACTAATGGGAAATGAATCGGTTCAAAAATGCAAAACCGCAGGATTCGCCAAAAAGTCACTGGTTCATTTCCCACTACATATTTTATCTAACGGGAAATGAATCTGTTCAAAACTGTAAAACCGCAGGATTCGATTGCGATGGGCGAGTTCATTTCCCATTAATTATTCAGGTTACTAAACTACCGGCGCATAATTTTTGGAGGCAGCCCCAAAATCTGAGTCTTCAAACCAGCATTAAGGGACTGCCTCCAAATTGAATCGCCAAATTAGGCCTTACTCCCCCGTTTACTCCCCTGTCTGGAGGCCGGAGCCGGGACCCTGCACCTTAGACCACGTCTTCGACTGCAGGCCATGCAGCACGATGAAGCCCTCGGCGTACGACTGGTCAAAGGTATCGCCCTCGTCGTAGGTGGCCAGGTTGTAGTCGTACAGGGCATAGGTGGAACGCAGGCCGTCCACGAAGATGCCGCCCTTGCACAGCTTGATGCGAACCTCGCCCGTCACGAACTTCTGCGTGTAGGCATTGTAGGCGTCAATGGCACAACGGTTCTGACTGTACCACAGGCCACGGTACACGGTGGATGCCCACTCGGTGTCGAGCTTGGCCTTCTGCTTCAGGGTCTCGGCATCCAGGCACAGGCGCTCGAGCGCACCGTGCGCCTCAATGAGCAGTAGGGCGGCGGGGCACTCGTAACACTCGCGGCTCTTGATGCCCACCACGCGGTCCTCGATCATGTCGATGCGACCATAGCCATTGCGACCGGCAATCTCGTTCGCCTTAATGATAAGGTCGAGCAGCTCCATGCGCTCGCCGTTGAGGCTCACGGGAATGCCGCCCTCAAAGCCGATAATTACGGTCTCGGGCTCGTTGGGGCAGTCCTCGGGGTTGTTCGACATGGTCCAGATGTCTGCCGGAGGCGTGTTCCACGTGTCCTCCAGCACGCCGCACTCAATCGCGCGACCCCAAAGGTTGTCGTCAATGGAGTAGGGCTTCTTCTTGGTGGTGGGAACGGGCACGCCGTTGGCTTCGGCCCACTCCATCTCGGAGTCGCGCGTGGTAAGGTCCCACTCGCGCACGGGAGCGATTATCTCCAGCTCGGGATCGAGCGCGCGGATGCAGGTCTCGAAGCGCACCTGATCGTTGCCCTTGCCCGTGCAACCATGGGCGATGTACTTGGCGCCGTACTTGTGCGCAACATCCACCAGGTGCTTGGAGATAAGCGGACGGCTAAGGGCCGAGAGGAGCGGGTAGATGCCCTCGTACTTGCCGTTGGCCCAAATTGCCTTGGAGAGAATCGTCTTTGCATACTCGTCGCGCATGTCAATGGCCTCAGAGGCGATAGCGCCCATATCCAGCGCTTTTTGCTTGATCCAGCCAAGGTCCTTCTCGTCCTGGCCCACGTTGCCGCAAATGGCAATGACGTCCATGTTCTTCTCGACTTGCAGCCACTTTACGATAACGGAGGTGTCGAGACCGCCGGAATAGGCAAGGACTACTTTCTCTTTTTCTGCCATGTTGTTGCCTTTCTGTAGGTAGGTCTATGCACTATAGGGCTTGTTTTTGCGCACGGTAAAGGTCGCAACACAACCGACACATTGGCGGCGGGCGTAGAGCGGCGGGAGTGGGCGATTAGGGCCCGGAGCGTTTGCCGGGATCGCGAACGGTGCAGCTGATCCGAGCAAACGCGCCGGGGGCTTGCTGGCTTTGGCCACAGTGTGGCCCATCCGAGCAAACGCGCCGGGGGCTTGCTGGCTTTGGCCACAGTGTGGCCCATCCGAGCAAACGCGCCGGGGGCTTGCTGGCTTCGGCCACAGTGTGGCCCATCCGAGCAAACGCGCCGGGGGCTTGCTGGGAACGGTCACACTGTGGCGCATCTCAGCAAACGGCCCCGCAATGTTCGCGATTCCAGCAAACGCTCCGGGCCGCTTGCTGGGTTCGTCCACGCCGTAGCCACAAGCGAGAGCCTGCAACGCTGCTGCCCAATCTCCAAATTCTCACTTTTCTCTACATCTCATCGCAACTTTGCGCTATACTATCCTGTGCATTTCGGAGAGCTGACCGAGAGGCCGAAGGTGCTCGCCTGCTAAGCGAGTATGGCAGTGATGCCATCTGGGGTTCGAATCCCCAGCTCTCCGCCAGATTATGCAGACGCCCCCAACAACGGGGGCGTTTTTGTTGAAGCCAGGCAAGACGCCTTGGGTCCGCACCTCGGGCCCGCTTGTGCCAACACCAGGGTTCCCCAACGGAATTGTGAAGTTCTCAAGGTGTACTTGACTCAAACGAGGCGCCGTGGCATATTTACTAATCGCACGCGCTGTTAGCTCAGCTGGATAGAGCGCATGACTACGAATCATGAGGTCGGGGGTTCGAATCCCTCACGGCGCACCAGAATTTTCGCAGGTCAGAGGTTATATGCCCTGGCCTGTTTTCTTTTGGTCAACCTTTGAGTCAACCTTGGGTCAACCTCGGAGACCGAAGGTTGACCCAAACACATTCATACGAATAACATGTTTGGCCGTATGGCATGAACGAACCATGTTTACGGACCTCTGCAATTGGGTACACAAGGACTCATAGAACAAGGCCGTGGGTGCGCGACGTGCGGGGCCGTGATGGCCTAGCAATTGAAAAGCCCGCTAAGCGCGCGGTATCCCAGACCCACTAGGCAAGCCGGGCCGAAAAACGAGTACGAAAGCCTCCCGGACACCTAGGGAGAGCTATGCCGATTTTCTCGGCAGCCTCCCGTGTGTCCCGGAGACATACCATGCACAACGCACAGGAACACGGCGCGGCCAAACGCCTCACGTCCGACGGCGACAAGACCGCCGCCCAGCAGTACGACGAGCTTCGACGCGGGGAGCTCTTCTACACCATCAAGGAGGTCGTTGCGACCGGCCTCTGCTCGCGCCAGACGCTGTGGCGCCTCATGAAGGCGGGCGAGCTTGGCCACGTGAACGTGGGCACCCGCGTCCTCATCCCCCGCGAGGAGCTGCTGGACTACGTGCGTAGGAACTACCACAAGGGCAAGATCGCCTGACCAGGGCGCAAAAAAGCATCCTTTCGGCCCCTCGGTGGCACCACCCTGGCACAGGCTGCGCGGGAGGGCAGGCACCCCTAGCGCCCTCCCGCTCCGCCAGACGCGGACCCGCCACGTGCCGCCGCGCCATGCCCACACCATGGCGTCACATATCGGATCCGCTTGCCCTCAGGGCGCCACCGAGGGGGTGAAGGGCATCCCCTCACGACCCGAGAGGGGACACCATGAACGAGACAACGACCACCGCACGCGAGGGCATCCAGACGCTTGGCACCGTGGGCGCCGAGCCCGTGGGCTGGGACGGCTGCGAGGACATGCCCGAGGCGTACGGGCAGGCGTGCGCGGAGCTGACCGCGGAGACGCTCACGCGTGCGGGCATGCTCGTGCTGGGCGTGCTGGGAGACACCGACCTGGTCTACATGGAGGGCGACGAGGTCTGCGTGGGGCTCGTGATCCCGCTGCCCTCGCAGCTCATCGACGTGACCAAGGAGGACGTCGAGGAGTCCCTGCCCTCCGACGCAGAGGTGCTGCCCCTGTCGTTCCTCACCGCCGCCATGGCCGCCCACGCCGTCACGGGAGCCGAGAGCGTGCGCTGCGACGCCATCACGTTCTGCATGGAGCCATCGCAGAGGCGCATGCGGGTCTGCCACGTGCGCGGTGTCTGCCGCATGTAGACATGCGACCACACGCACCAGAGCTCCAGCGCCCGCCACCACCCGGCGGGCGCCTTTCTTTTGTGGAGCATTTGTGCAGGTCAGAACGCCGGCCGGGGGCCGCCGCCACGGCGCGTGCCGGGCCCACGCGCCGCCCTTCCCGCACTCGCAGGCACCCCTGGCGACTCGTGGGGAAGGCTTTCGTGGCGTACGACGCAGGCGTCGTCCGCGGGGCCGTTCGCACGGGCCAGCGCAAGGGGCCACACGGAAGCCGGCACAAATCCCTTCGGCATTGGTGCAGCTTGCCGCGAAGCGTCCTGTGCGCGCCCCTACCACGAAGGCGAGACCCCTTGGCATCCAAGGGTTGTAGATGAGCACGCACGCAGCGTGTGCAACCACAACCCGAGAGGAGACCAGATCATGAAGACCACCAAGGCATACAAGGACATGACGCGTGAGGAGCGCAAGGCAGCCGCGCAGGCAAAGGCCCAGGCTGCGCTCGACCGCATCGGCGACGGGGTGCGCTCCGTGTGGGAGTCCGAGGAATGGGAGAGGTGGCTCAGGACGCTCGCCATGTTCCACGACTACAGCCTCAATAACAGCGTGCTGATCTCCATGCAGATGCCCGAGGCGACGCGCGTTGCGTCATATCGCAGCTGGAAACGCGACTTCGACCGCCACGTAAGGCGCGGCGAGCGCGGCATCGAGGTGCTCGTGCCCATGGTCGTGAAGTCCAAGCTGGGAGACACCGAGGATGTTCCGCAAGACGACGGGGAGACCACCGAGCGCAGGAAGCTCGTGGGCTTCAAGGTCGGCCACGTGTTCGACGTGAGCCAGACCGAGGGCGAGCACCTGCCCGAGATAGCGAGCCAGGTGAGCGCCGACGTCAGCGACTTCGACTCCCTGATGGGCGCCATCGAGGCAGTGAGCGCCTATCCCATCGAGTTGGTTGACGGCCTGCCGCCCGAGACCAACGGCCTGTTCAGCCGCCGCATGGGCTACATCGCCGTGCGCAAGGGCATGCCCGAGGGCCAGACCGTCAAGACCGCCCTCCACGAGCTCGCGCACTCCGTGATGCACGACGCGGACGCGGAGGAGCTCCCCGACCGCGCCATGCGCGAGGTGCAGGCGGAGTCCGTGGCCTACGCCGTCTCCGCGGCGCTTGGGCTGGACACGAGCGACTACAGCTTCGGCTACGTTGCCAGCTGGGCCGTCGGGAAGACCGAGGAGGAGATGCGCGCATGCATGCGGGCCGTGCGCGACGCCGCGAAGGATATCATCGACAAGATGGATATCGTCCTCGCGGCATAGGGACGCCATAGAAAACAATACCACCACTTCGGGACGTTGGGGACGGCGAGTCAACCCTGGATGCCACAGGAGTAGCCGGTGACAGTAACTTTGGCGGTGTCGCTAATCGTCACGTTCCTGCCGACAAACGAAAAACGATGTTCGCCGACAAGGAGATGCCGCGCGTCCCCTGTGGGCAGGCGATCACCTATGGCGGCGTATAATGCAATATAGTTATATACAATCAATCAGACCGCCTTTGCGAAACAGGGAGGAACACCATGAAGCACACGATCGAACTCAGGAGGGTCCCAACTCCCAAGCGCGACCACGCCATTCCCGTTGCCCTTACCGACGCCACGATAGCCGAGCGCAGGACCAAGGTGCTCGAGCGCATGGCTGCCGCGGGTTTGGACAAGCTCATCGTGTATTGCGACGTGGAGCACGCCTGGAACTTCGCCTACCTCGTGGGCTACTATACCCGCTTTGAGGAGGGCCTCATGGTACTCGACGCCTCTGGTGGCATGCGCCTGGTGCTGGGCAACGAGAACCTCAACAAAGCCGGCAAGGCGCGCTTTGCCGTCGAGGGCATCCTCGCTTCCAAGCTGAGCCTTCCCAACCAGCCGCAGAAGGACGACCGCACCATGGCAGAGTATCTGGCCGAGGCCGGCATCACCGCAGGTCAGAGGGTAGGCCTTGCGGGTTGGAAGCTCTTTACCGGCGAGGCCGACAAGGGTCTGGCGCTCTTTGATGCCCCGGCCTTCATCGTGGATGCCCTGTGCGAGCTGGTGGGACAGAGCGGCTCGCTCGTTAACGCCACCGCCCTTTTCGTCGGCGAGGATGGCGTTCGCCTTACCAACAACGCCAACGAAATCGCCCACTACGAGTATGGCGCGGCGCTCGCCGGCGACTGCATGCTCGATGCCATGGACGCCGTCGTGGAAGGGGCTACCGAGCTGGAGCTGGGAGACAAGCTCGTGCGCTATGGCCAGCACACCACCGTTACCACCATCGCTGCCGCGGGCGAGCGCTTCGTTAAGGCCAACATGTTCCCGGCAGGCGGCGTCGTTAAGGTGGGCGATCCCATCAGCCTCACCGTGGGCTATCAGGGAGGTTCCTCCAGCCGCAGCTCCTACGCCGTGCACGACACGAGCGAGCTGCCCGAGAGCGCCCGCGACTGGATGGACGAGATGGCCAAACCCTACTTTAACGCCTACGTCACCTGGCTCGAGAGCATCCGCATCGGCATGGCCGGTGGTGAGCTCTTCAACGTTATCGAGCGCGTGCTGCCGCGCGCGGAGTACGGCTGGAGCCTGTGTCCGGGACACCTCGTGGCCGAGGAAGAGTGGCTCTGCTCGCCCGTGTACGAGGGCTCGGCACAGAGGCTCCAAAGTGGCATGATGTTCCAGATCGACATCATCCCCGGCAAGCCCGGCATGGGCGGCTGCTGCGCCGAGAGTACCGTAGTGCTCGCAAACGCCCAGCTCAAAGCCGATATTGCGCAGCAGTACCCCGAGCTCTGGGCACGCATGCATAAGCGTATAGCCTACATGCGCGACGTCCTGGGCATCCAGCTCTCCAACGACGTGCTGCCCATGTGCTCGAGCGTCGCCTACCTGCGCCCGTATCTTCTAAAACACGACGAGGCCTTCGTCGTGGTCAGGTAGGGTATCCTCCTTTGCAAACCCTTACCCGCTAACGCAGGCCGCCTTGCTCGCGTCGTAGCCGCGGGGCACCTGGCCCTGCGGGAGCACCTGCACGTCGATGGCCTCGGCGCGCTTGGCGAGGCCCGTGGTGCCGGCGGGCTCGCCTCATGTCCGCTATCGCCCGCAGGCCGTCCTCGATGTCGAGGAGCACGTCCCCGTACTCGCGACCGTCGTAGTCCATCCCGCGGCCTCCGTCCCTCGGGGTTCCGCCCTTCGCTGACCTGCGGTAGATTCTTCCTTGCGTCAGTTTCGAGATCAAGATCCGTCACCGTGATCGGCCGCTCAAGTCGGCGAGGGGCGGCACTCGTCATGGCGCCTCGCCACGGTCGGCCACGGCGCTCGTGCCACGCATGCGCGCGTGCGCCGACGTGCGATTGACGCACCTCCGACACCTAGTCGAAAATGGGCGTGTCACCCTTCGCGGCTAGCGGCGCACACGAACACGAGCGGGAGGCGCGCCATGAAGGTCATCCAGTGCGAGAACCGCGACGCGCTCCTGAGGGCGTTCGACGAGGCGTGCGCCGAGACACGCTCAACGGCCGAGGACGCCTGGAAGAAGGTCGACATCGCCCGCGGCATGGCCGTATACGACCCGGGCGAGGACAATGCAGCGGACGACGTCGCACGGCGGGCCGATAAGCTGATGTGCGAGAACAAGTGGTCCGTAAAGGGAATGAAAACGGAGCGATAGATTATGTGTACGAGAAGCCATATATCCGAAGAGGGCGTGCACGACCTAGTGGGCGTGCACGAAGGCGAGAATGACATCGTGGTGGCTACCGATGCGCTAACGACGCTCTTCAACCGGCATTTCCTCGACAACTTCGTGAAGCGCCTCCTGGCGATTCTCGTTTGCACGTTGGCGGCCCTGCTCTGCGCCGCACCGGCTTCGCCTGCGCTGGGAGAGGACGGCGACGCCCTGACGGTCGGCGTGCCAGTGGATCGCTGCCCCATGTTCTACCAAGACGCGAGCACCGGCGAGCTCGTCGGCATCGGCGTTGACCTGATGCGCGCCGTGGCGGACGAGGCCGGGTACTCCCCGACGTTCAAGGTCATAAGCGAGCCCACGTTGAAGGAGGCGCTCGACAACGGGGACTACGACGTCGTCATGCCCTTCGGCAGCGCCATACCCAGCGCCTCGGGGAAAGAGACCATCGTCTCCGAGAGCCTCATCCAGACGCCGTTCACGCTCGTCACCGTGGGCAACGAGGACCTGCCGCCTCTGGAGAGCCTGAAAGTGGGCATGCTCAAGTCGCTCGGCGGCGGCGCGGAGACCGTCAGGCAGCTCTACCCCGGTGTCGAGATAGAGATGTACGACACGATGGACGACAGCGTGAGGGCATTGCGCGCCGGCGAGGTTGACGCGCTACTCCACAACTCCTACGTGTGGAGCTACGTGCTTCAGAAGCCCGCCTACTCCGACTTGAAGGTGCAGCCCCTCACCGTGTTCTCCATGGACTTCCAGGCGGGCGCGATCGACGACGCCGACGGGCGCGCGACCATCGACCGCCTAAATCGAGGCATAGCCAAGCTGGACGACGTGAGCCGGCAGGCAGTGGTCCTGGACTACACCTCGCGCAACCTCTACCGCTACGACCTTTCCGACTATATGCACGCATACGGCCTGGTCGCATTGCTGGTAGTGCTCCTCATCGCCGCCGTCGTCGTGATCGCCGTGCAGAGGGTGCGCGCCATCCACGCGGATCAGGAGGAGAAGGTGCGCAAGCTGGTCGACCACGACCCGCTGACCGGCGCCTACAGCATGGACGGCTTCAGGAAGAAGGCGGAGGAGCTCCTGAGGCTCCACCCCGACAAGCCCTACCTGATAACCTACGTCAACATAAAGAACTTCAAGTACATCAACGACAGCCTCGGCAGGAAAGCCGGGGATGATCTGCTGTGCTTCTTCGTGGAGAAGTCCCTGGAGTCGCTGACCAGCGAGGAGGCTATCGGCCGAATCGAGGCCGACCACTTCGCCGTCCTGCATACTTGCGCCGGGGACGAGCTGATGACGCAGAACGAGAGGGATGTGTTCGAGCCCGTAAGAAACTACTTCGTCAATCGCGGCAAAGAGACCCGTATCCAAATTTGCGGCGGCGTGTACGTGCTTGAACCGAAAGACTACCGCAACATCGACATCGACCACATGCTCGACCTCGCCCGCGTGGCAGAGAAGCGCGT
>JAFWKQ010000048.1 GCA_017545665.1 Atopobiaceae bacterium | reverse complement strand
TGGTAGAGTAGATCATGGCTGGGACCTCCCGTGAATGTGGTAAGCCGATTGTTTCCTTACGACCGAGCCTAACCCACGACGCCAGCAATATGGTCCGAATTACCGTGAGAGGTCCCAGCCGCCTCTCATATCGTCTGTCCCCTTTGGCACGGTTAAATGCGTCGATACCTCGCATCGCGATATGTCCCGATCTTCTCAACCCTACCCTCCTTCATGAGGCGCGAAAGCACTCGTTCGACGGTGCGTACGCTCACCTCCGGAAGTCGGCTGCAAATCTCGGCCTTCGATGCAGGTACGTACAATTCCATGAGCAGCGTCTCGACACGCTTTGCCTTGGGCACCCGCTCGAGCGTTCCGCCCGCATAGCGCCTGTCGAGCTCGCGGTAGCAGGCGTACAGTATTTGCAACAGATACAGAACGAACGGCGTATAGTCGTTCTGGCTTTCGTGCCAGCCCACCGAGGACTCTTTCAACGCATCGTAGTAGCCCGCCTTGTGCTCATCAATCATGCCTTCGATTGAAACGTATCGGCAGATGTCAAAACCCGCACGCTGCAAAAGCATGGTTGTGAGTAGCCTGGACACTCGCCCGTTTCCATCCTCGAAGGGGTGGACGCACAGGAAGTCCACCACCACGTAGGCTACAAGCACAAGCTTGTTTATGCTCGAATCATGGCATGCCTCACGGTAGGCCATGACGAGCTGTTCCATGGCATCCGGGGTATCGGCAGCGGACACCGGCACAAAACGAACGGATATGCGCCCGTTCGCATCGCGCTGCTGAATCCAGTTGTTGTCTCGTTTGTATGAGCCAGCCTGATCAGATATCCCCCCGAACAGAAACTCGTGCAGATGAAGAATGTAATCTTCCGATAGGTCCGCTTTGAATCCCGGGGCATACATCTCTTGAAGCGCGTTCTTATAACCCAGAATCTCGCGCTCGCCATGAGTCTTGGGCGCTGCGCCACTGACAAGTTCCTCTAGTCGCGCCTTGGTGGTCACGATACCCTCGATGGCATTGCTGCCCCTCACGGACTCAACAATGGCGGCCTGCTTCAGCCGCTCGAATTCTGACGGCTCGCGCGTTTGGCGCAACTCGTTTCGGGCCCTTAGATCGAAGACCACGTTGGTGATGTTTGCGAGGTCGGCCGGCAGACAGTCCGCCAACGCCCGATAGTCAAATCTGTGCACTGCGAAACTCCCCCACTTTCTCAATTTACTCCGCCATTTTAGGCTAGTTTGGCGGAGTAAGCTTGTAAAAGGGACAAAGGGGACAGTCCCCTTTGTACCCAACGCGGAAAGCGGGACAAAGGGGACAGTCCCCTTTGGCACGGTTCCTATCTAGCCGACGATGTTGCGCGCCACGAACACGCCGCTGGCACTCGCGTGGCTCAGGGAGTGCGTAACCCCGCTGCCGTCTCCAATGAGGTACAAGCCCTCATGACACGACTGCAGGTTCTCGTTTACCCTCGCATGCATGTTGTAGAACTTAACCTCCACGCCATAGAGCAGCGTGTCTTCTCCCGCAGTCCCTGGCGCGATTTTGTCGAGTACCTGAATCATCTCGACAATACCGTCCAGAATGCGCTTGGGCAGCACGAGACTCAAATCCCCCGGCTCCGCCTTGAGCGTGGGAGACACAAAGCTCTCTGCAATTCGCTGGTGCGTTGAGCGCCGACCGCGCATGAGGTCTCCCATCCGCTGCACTATGACACCTCCACCCAGCATATTGGACAGGCGGGCGATGCTTTCGCCATACCCATTGCTGTCCTTGAACGGTTCGCTAAAGTGCTTGGAAACCAACAGGGCGAAGTTCGTGTTGCCCGTTTGACGCGCCGGATCCTCGTAGCTATGCCCGTTTACAGTGATGATGCCGTTCGTGTTTTCGCTTACCACGCTTCCCCTGGGGTTCATGCAGAAGGTTCGCACCCTGTCCTCGAACTTCTTCGTTCTATACACGATCTTGCTTTCGTACAGCTCGTCGGTAAGGTGGGCCCAAAGCTCGGCCGGCAGCTCTACACGCACGCCAATGTCTACCCGATTGGACTCGGTGGGAATATTGAGTTCCCCACAGATCTTCTCCATCCATTTGCTTCCGCTTCGGCCAACCGACACCACGCAATACGTGCAGGTGTATGCTTTGCCCTTCGCATGCACGCGATACCCGCCACCTTGCAGAAGCTCCAGGTGCTCAACCGGCGAGAGGAAGTGGAAGTCCACCTGACTCCGCAACCTCTCGTAGAGGTTTTCCAGCACCACATGGTTTATATCGGTTCCCAGGTGACGCACCGAGGCGTCGAGCAACTTTAGGCCGTTTTGCATGCAAAGCGTTTTTATGGACGTGCTTGCGGTGGAATAGAGCTTGGTGCCTTGACCACCGTGCATGAGGTTGATCTTGTCAACGTAATGCATGAGCTCAAGCGCCTGCTCGCGCCCCAAGTACTCGTACAGCGTGCCACCAAAGTCGTTGGTAATGTTGTACTTGCCGTCCGAAAACGCGCCCGCACCGCCAAAGCCACTCATTATGGAGCAGTTCTTGCAGTTGACACACGTCTTTATGCGCTTGCCGTCTATGGGACACTTGCGCTTGCTGAGCTGATTGCCAGCCTCAAACACGCCCACGCGCAACTGTGGCGCAAGCTCGCAAAGCTCATAGGCCGCATAAATGCCGCCTGGTCCTGCGCCGATGATAATTACGTCGTAGTCCATAGCGTCCCCCTACCGTGTGCTACGCAAGATACTACACCTTGGGACGTGCGGGACGATAGCACACGTGCTTGTTCGCCTCGCTATTGAGGTATCCATATGCTATGCCTTTTGCATCCAGCGCATCCATATAGTCTGCCAAAAACGGCTCGTCCTCTTTGAAGAAGTCCAGCAGGTCTTCCTCCGGAAACTCCAGAGGCAGATGTATGGCGTGCAGATGTGCATCGCTTTGGTAAACATCCTGGGTAACGATACCCTGCGTGAGCTCGCCCACCTCCAAATATCCCTTGCGCTTGCGCATGTACACACGCCGATACTCCCCGTTACGGGTAATGCAAAGCAGTGTGGTCCCAACTGTTTCCTGTGGATAGGTGCCCGTCATGCCATCACTTCCTTACGAACGTTTGTTCTCTATTAGTAAGATAGCACATTGTTGGCGATTTGGGAACACATGTTCTTACTCTTTTTGCGATTCTCTTATTGGTGCCCACACCTCTGCGTCGTCTGCTATTCCGCCGTAATGACCTCCACGCCACCCATGTAGGGCACAAGCGCCTCGGGCACGGTAATGCTGCCGTCTTCGTTTTGGTAGTTCTCGATAACCGCAGCCATCGTACGGCCAACGGCCAAGCCCGAACCGTTGAGTGTATGAGCGAAACGCGTGCCCTTGAACTCGGACGGATCACGATACTTTATGTTTGCGCGACGCGCCTGGAAGTCACCGCAGTTAGAGCAGCTCGAAATCTCCTTGTAGGCCTCGTAGCTCGGCAGCCAAACCTCAATGTCGTAGGTTTTCTTTGCGCTGAAGCCAATGTCGCCCGTGCACAGCGTAACCACGCGATACGGCAGGCCAAGCTTTTGCAGCACCAGCTCCGCCTCGGCCGTCATGGACTCGAGCTGGTTCATGGAGTCCTCGGGCTTGGCGAACTTTACCATCTCCACCTTGTCGAATTCGTGCACGCGAATGATGCCGCGCGTGTCGCGACCGGCGCTGCCTGCCTCCTCGCGGAAGCACGGGGTAAAGGCGCAGTACCATAGCGGCAGCTTATCGCCGTCGAGCACCTCGTCGCGATGGAGGTTGGTGAGTTGGACCTCAGCCGTGGGAATGAGATACAGGTCGGGGTTTACGTGATACAGGTCCTCGTCGAACTTGGGCAGCTGGCCCGTACCGAACAAGGACGCCTGATTGGTGATTACGGGCGGCCACCACTCCTTGAATCCCGCCTCGTTGTGGCAGTCGATCATGAAGTTGATCAGCGCGCGCTCCAAACGAGCTCCCAGGCCACCAAGCACATAGAAGCGCGTCCCAGCGAGCTTGACGCCGCGGTCGAAGTCAATGATCCCAAGCTCGGGACCAAGGTCCCAGTGCGCCTTGGCGTCAAAGTCAAACGTGCGCGGCGTGCCCCAGCGACGCACCTCCGGGTTGTCGGAGTCGTCGGCGCCGTACGGCACGGACTCGTCTGGAATGTTGGGAATGCCCGCCACGAGGTCAAAGAGCTCCTGGTCCACCTGCTTGCGCTTTTCGTCCAGCTCAGCAATGCGACCCTTGTTTGCCGCAACCTTGGCCTTCGCGGCCTCGGCCTCGTCGCGCTTGCCCTCGCGCATGAGCTGGCCAATCTGCTTGGAGGCGGCGTTGCGCTCGGCCTGCAGGGCCTCTACCTCGGTAATGGTGGAGCGACGAAGCTCGTCGAGCTCGAAGAAGTGCGTGCGGTCCCAATGTGCGTTTTGGCGAGACTCACAGGACTTGTCCACGATATCGGGATTCTCGCGTACGAATTTAATGTCGAGCATAATGAGTGCCTTTCTGTATGGCTGTTTTAGTGCCCTCACACCCAAAAGGGTGACGCCAACTGTCGCGCGAGGCGTTCGCGCGCCGTATCTAAGTATATACTTGTGCATGCAAAATCGTAGGGTGTCACAGAAAGGCACAGCCGTGGAGTCCATTGGCAACTTTTTCAACTGGCTTTTTTCCGACCGCGTAGGCGTACTGGTGCTCCTGGGCTTTGGCGTCGTGCTGTTTCTGCTTATTGCGTTCTTGCTCGAGAAACGCATGCGCAAGCAGTTCTACAACCACCAGAAGTCCGAAGACGACTGGGACCTGTTTGACTCGGACGAGGAATAGGCCACACGGCACAACCGCTCAATCAAGTTCGTAGAACCCACACATCGCGGTGGCGTCTTCCCGAACCTTGTCTGCGGCAATCTTGGCGCAGACGAACCTCTCTTCGATGCTTGGCTCCTGCTGCGCGTTGACAAACACGCCAAACCTCATGCTCGCCTCGCCCGCAATCTCCTCGTTGGCAAACACGTCCAACAAGAGGTCCTGCACCAGCCGTTCGTAGTCCTCTTGGTGCGGGCAGTACAGAAGGAAGGCGTCTCCCGTCTGCCTGCAGCCCATACCGCCGATTTTGCGCGCGAGCTTGCGTATGCTCATGCCAAGCGTTCGCAGCACGAGATCGCCGAACTGCCGTCCATACCGCCTGTTAATGGAATGGAGACCGTTTATGTTGCACGCAATGGCATCCAGGGTGGCGTTTTTGTACAGATGGTCAAAGCGATCGACGTAACGCATGAAGTAGTCGACGTTAAACAGCCCCGTGAGCTTGTCTCGTTGCGTCTGCCGAATGAGGTCGCGGTTCTCCGACAGCTCAATGCATTTGGCAATGCGGGCCTTAACGATCTCTATGTCGGGATAGGGCTTGGATATAAAGTCCATTGCCCCGTATTTTAGACAGTCAATCTGCGCGTCCTCGTCCACCGTTAAGACGATAACCGGAATCGATGCGAGGTCCTCGTTTACTTGCATTTGCATGAGCACTTCTCGACCGTTCATGTTTGGCATAAACAGATCCAGAAGCACGAGGTCAACCTCATCCTTATGACCCTGAAGGACCTCCATTGCCTCCACGCCGTCTGCCGCATAGAGCACGTCGTAGTCTTCCATCAAAAGGTCGCCCAGTATCTCGCGATTGCTCTCTATGTCGTCAACGATCAAAACGCGCCTACGCACGTTGCTGGCAGGCATCCCTTCGCTATACGCATTCCACGTTGCTTGCTCCGGCTCGCCTTCCCTCGTTGCTGCACCAAGGCTCTTGAGCAGCATCTTCTCTTTGTACATGGTGGCGTCCGCACGCTCGAAGACCTCGCGAATGCTTTGGTCGCTGTTTGAGTCATACTCTGCCAACCCACCAGAGACAACTGCGCCCTCCGTTGCAATATGCGCCATGGACCTGTTGTGCAGCCGGTACATGAGCACCTCTCGGTTTTGGTAGTCTCTATCCGTAAGGATTACCGCAAACTCGTCGCCACCGACTCGGTACACCGGGCTATGAGTAAAAATGTCGCAGACCATTTTGCATGCCTGGCGAATGTACTCGTCGCCAGCCTTATGGCCCTTTGTGTCGTTAATGGTCTTGAGACCGTTAACGTCGCAAACAACAAGGGCAAGCTCAGAAATAGTACCCTCCGCCAGCTTTTGGTCGAGCGCTGCCTCGGCGTTTATAAAAGCCTGCTTGCTCTTTACCCCTGTTAGACCGTCTTGGTATGCATGGCCATGTACCTGCGCAATCTGCGTTTGAAGCTCCGTTTGCATGGTCTGAATCTGCTCTTCCAACGAATCCATGGAGTCGGCGTTGCCTGAGCTTGGAGATGCGGGGCTTCCTTCCTCTTCCGAGGGGTCGTTGCCCATCTCGTGCATGAGCGTGTTTGCCATGTTGTTGAGCTGTCCCTGAATCGACCCGATTTGCTTTTGCCTCTTGGTGGCAATCGCGGTTACTATGCCTCCGCCTATGAGCAGCGAGAGAACCGCCACTATGATCGTGGTTCCGGTGAGGCCAGCCAGCTGCTGGTTGTACCATTCTGCGCTAAAGTCTACCGCTATGATTCCTGCCACCTTGCCCTCTGAGTCGAAGACCGGGCTGTAGGCGCTATAGAACGTACCCCACGCATCCTGGTATTGCACGCTGTCGGCTGCCGCATGGCCCTTGCTTGCCTTGTTCAGCGCGTCGGTGTACACAATGGGTGAGCCAAACTCCCCCGGATCCTCCACGGTGGGATCCAAGCCAAAGGTAAAGGTGCCGTCTCCCATGTCGCGGACGCAATAGATGTACTTGAGGTCGATGCTGTCTTGAAAGTAGCGCAGCGTTCGCATGATAGACTCGTACTTTTCCGTTCCCTCGTCTGCGGACGTAACGCTTTTTAGCGCGTCTCCGTCAATCATTGCCGCGGCGGTGTTGGAGATGTCGAGCATCCTAGTTTGCATGAGCGCGACGATCGACCTTTTTGTTTGGCTTACCAGCAAGTATCCGAGCGATACGGTAACGACGAGCAAAAAGACGACCGTAATAACAAGGTAGCGAGAGGTGCGACGCGACTTGAGTCTTTCCAGCATGATCTTCTCCCGGCCATCGGTGCTTTTGCAGCCCCACTGCATTATTCATAGTAATACTACTTTTTTACATACTTGTATGCAAACGAGGTGTCATGGGGTGTCACGGGGACGGGGCGCTGACACACCCGGCGTGTAACGGGGGCGCTGACACACACCGATGCATTTGTCTTATGACAGCAAATGTTATATAGGCATTTGTTATCGATTGGCACTGCGCGTAATCTAATAAGCAGCAAAACATACGAGAGGTGGAGAAGAACAATGCCTAGCGATAAAACCATCATCCGAAACCGTTCTTTTGACGAGGAGCGCGCCCTCTACGGCCTTGTCAACGCAACACTCGAGCACGTGCGCTTCGCCGGAGCTGCAGACGGCGAGTCGGCCCTTAAGGAATGCCGCAACATTGCCGTTAGCGACGCAACTTTTGAACTGCGCTATCCGCTTTGGCATACGACGGGCGTCGGGCTCTCGAACGCCCTCTTTGCGGAAACCTGCCGCGCGGCCCTGTGGTACACGAGCGACGCGCACATTCGCAATAGCAGGCTCCTTGGAATAAAGGCCCTGCGTGAGTGCGAAGACGTAGTGATCGATGCGAGCGAGGTGCGCTCCGAAGAGTTTGGCTGGTCCTCCAGAAACGTTACCGTGCGCGGCGGGTCCATCGAAAGCGAATACGCCTTCTTCCATGCCCGCGACCTACGTCTGGAAAACGTGCGCTTCTCTGGCAAGTACTCCTTCCAATACGTTGAGAACCTCGTGGTTGAGGGTGGCACCTTTGACACCAAGGACGCCTTCTGGCACGCTCGCAACGTTACCGTGCGCAATGCGACCCTTAAGGGAGAGTACCTGGGTTGGTACAGCGAGGGGCTTACGCTCGTAAATTGCCGTATTGAGGGCACGCAGCCGTTCGTACACTGCCGTAACCTCACGGTTGTTGACTGCGAGATGGTGGGATGCGACCTCGCCTTCGAGGAATCCGACGTGCAGGCAACCGTTCGCGGCCACGTGGATTCCATCCGCGACCCGCGCTCCGGACGCATCGAGGTGGGCAGCGTTGGGGAGGTCGTGCACGACACGGTTTCGGGCTGCGGGGCGCGCATTGTGGTAACCGGGAGCCACAGTTCCTTGGCTGCGGCCTAGCCAAGCGCAGCGAGCCACGGGCGTGTCATTGCCCCCGTCCCCGTGACACACCCGTGTCACACTTGGTTCGCCCACGCAAGTGCGCTACAATGACTCCAGCAAAAAGGGGAGCTTGTGCATGCAGGCTGAGAACGGGCAGGATGGCCCGGACCCGCGACCTGATTTGGGTAATGCCAACGTAGGTAAATACGACTGTGCGGACTCGTCTCGTATCTCTGAGCAGTTATACCTACCTATGAGGCATAACTGCTCTTTTCTTTAGGGAGGTACACATGCTAGGCAATTGCATCGAAAACGTACGGAACGGGGCGCCACTGGTGCACAACATCACCAACTACGTAACGGTGAACGACGTGGCCAACGTGCTGCTCGCATGCGGGGGAAGCCCGATTATGTCGGACGAGCCCGAAGACGTGGAGGACATCACGAGCATCTGCGGCGGCCTGAACATAAACATCGGCACACTCAACAAGCGAAGCATCGAAGCCATGTACTTGGCCGGCGCAAAGGCCTCTGAGCTCGGTCACGTCGTGCTGCTTGACCCCGTTGGCGCCGGCGCATCGGCCCTGCGCACCAACACCGCCGTTGGCCTCATGGACAAAATCCCGTTCACCGTCATTCGAGGCAACATCTCCGAGATAAAAACGCTCTCAAGCGGAAGCGGCACCACAAAGGGCGTCGATGCCGACGTTGCCGACGCCGTAACGGAAGACACTCTTAACGGCGCGGTGAGCTTTGCCAAGGCGCTGGCAGCAAAAACCGGCGCGATCATTGCCATCACGGGGGCAATAGACCTCGTTTCCGACGCAACGCGTTGCTTCGTTATTACAAACGGACGTCCCGAGATGGGAAGGATAACGGGCACGGGATGCCAACTTTCCGGCATGATGACGGCTTTTGTCGTAGCCAACCCGGACGCAAAGCTCGAGGCTGCGGCCGCCGCCGTGTGCACCATGGGCCTTGCTGGGGAAATAGGCTGGGAGCGCATGCAGGAGGGCGAAGGCAACTCCACGTACAGAAACCGCATCATCGATGCCATATACAACATGGACGCGGCAACCCTCGATGCCGGAGCGAAGTACGAAATCAGGTAAGGAGGCACCCCATGAAAGCAGGGCAAAAAGAAGGACTTGCCGACTCGTTGCTGCTCTACGCCGTCACCGATCGCCATTGGCTGGACGAGCGGACCCTCTACGACGTGGTTCGCGAAAGCCTGGACGGAGGGGTCACGTTCCTTCAGCTACGCGAAAAGGACCTGGACGAGGCGCACTTCTATGAGGAGGCGGTGCAGCTCCAGGCGCTGGCGGCGCACTATGGCGTGCCCTTTGTGATCAACGACAACGTGGACATCGCCGTGCGCATGGACGCGGACGGCGTGCATGTTGGACAGGACGACATGGAGGCGGGCGACGTGCGCGCGCTCATAGGGCCTCACAAGATACTCGGCGTCTCCGCGCAAACCGTGGAGCAGGCCGTGCTCGCCGAACGGCGCGGCGCCGACTATCTGGGAGTGGGCGCGGTCTTCCCAACCGGATCCAAGGACGACGCCGTGGAGGTATCGCACGAAACCTTGCAGGCCATATGCGAGGCGGTGTCGATTCCCGTTGTGGCGATTGGGGGCATAACGCAGGAGAATACCCCACAGCTCGCGAAAAGCGGCATATGCGGCATTGCGGTAATTAGCGCCATCTATGCGCAAAACAACATACGCGAGGCAACGGCCCTGCTCAAGGGCGTTGCCAAACGTATGGTCGAAGCTCGATGAGAAAACCGGAGGCCGACCAAGAGCCATGAGATTCGGACACAGCATAAAGGGTGCCATACTGGACGTGGACGGAGTTCTGCTCGACTCCCTGGAAATCTGGAGGGACTTGGGCGCCAAATACCTTGCGTCTCAGGGCATCGTGCCCGAAGCCGGCCTGGGAGAGACCCTCTTCTCCATGAGCATGGAGCAGGGCGCGGAGTACCTAGGGAAAACCTACGCGCTTGATAAAACGCCCGCCGAGATCATGGATGGCCTGCAGGGCATGTTGCGAGACTTCTACCTCTACGAAGTGTTGCCCAAGGAGGGGGCGGCAGAGCTCTTGTCTGCACTCGATGCGGCGGGCGTAAGGATGGCGGCAGCCACGTCGAGCCCGCGCGAGCACGTTACCGCAGCGCTCGAGCGAAACGGGATGCTCCCCTACGTGGGCAGGATCTTCACCAACGCAGAAGTGGGCACGAGCAAGCATTCGCCCGAAATATACGACGCGGCCGCAGAGTTCCTTGGGTTTGCCAAAGAGCAGGTCTGCGTGTTCGAAGACTCGCTCTACGCGCTAAAAACGGCAGCTCGAGCGGGATATCGCACCATAGGGGTGTTCGACAAAAACGGAGAGCCCAACCAGAGGGGACTGGAGGAATCGGCCGAGGTTTACGTATTAAACCTCAAGGAATTACAGCGACTGTTCTAAAAACGCGCTCGAAGCGGCAGGTTGGGGGCACCACCTCCTGTCGCTCTACAAAAGTGAATGCTTTAACGAAACGCTTTTACAAGAAGGAGAGAAGGATGAAAAAAGCATTGACTATCGCAGGATCGGATTCTTGCGGAGGCGCCGGCATTCAGGCAGACATCAAGACGATGACCATGAATGGGGTGTATGCGATGAGTGCCATCACCGCCCTCACCGCGCAAAACACCACCGGCGTAAGAGGCATACAGGACGTGACGCCCGACTTTTTGGGCCTGCAGCTCGACGCAGTGTTTGAGGACATCTTCCCCGACGCGGTGAAGATAGGAATGGTTTCCTCGTCCGCACTCATTGAGGTCATCGCCAGCAAGCTCGTGCAGTACCAGGCAACAAACATCGTCGCGGATCCCGTAATGGTGGCAACGAGCGGCGCGCGCCTTATTGACGAGGGGGCAATAGAGACCCTCAAGGCCAAACTGCTTCCGCTCGCAACAATAATCACGCCGAACATCCCCGAGGCAGAGATACTGGCAGACATGACCATCGGCGGAGAGACCGACATGGAGGCTGCGGCCAAGGCGCTCTTCGAGCGCTATGGATGCGCAGCCCTGGTAAAGGGTGGCCACAGAATCAACGACGCAAACGACGTCCTCTATGGCGCCAACATGGACCAGCCCATTTGGTTCGAGGGCAAGCGAATCGACAACCCCAACACGCACGGAACGGGATGCACGCTTTCGAGCGCCATCGCATCCAACCTGGCCAAGGGGTACGGTCTTGCCGAGTCGGTAGAGCGTGCCAAGGCGTACCTTTCCGGCGCCCTTGCGGCAATGCTCGACCTCGGAAAGGGGTCTGGCCCCATAGCCCACAACTTCGCGCTCGGGGAGGTTGAGTAGCGTGTCCGCTCAAAGACAGAAATTCGATGGCTACGCAGCGCAGTACGACGAGTGGTTCATGAAGAACAGCAACCTGTTCGCAAGTGAGCTCAAGCTGTTCCAAAAGGCCCTGGGAAACATCGAGGGAAAGAGGCTTCTCTCGGTAGGCTGCGGCAGCGGGCTGTTTGAGAGCTACATCGACTGCACCAACGTTGAGGGCATCGAGCCGTCCCAAGACATGGGGGCAATAGCCCAGAAGCGCGGCGTGAACGTAATCGCCCACAGCACCATAGAGGACGTGGAGCTGCCCAACAACGCGTACGACATTGTCTACTTTAACGGGAGCTCCAGCTACATAGAGGACTTGAAGCCCGCCTACGCCAAGTGCAAGCGCGCCCTCAAGGAAGGCGGCAGGCTCATTTTGCTCGACGTTCCCAAGGAGAGCGCGTTTGGCTTCATGTACCTGCTCGGCAAGAGCCTGGGCACGTACGACCACGGGTACCTGGATGGCGCCATGCCCTCGCTCCCCTATCCGCTGGCGCTTGCCGCCTCTGGCGTTTGGCACACCACCGAAGAGAAGATCGACGTCCTCAAAGAGCTCGGCTTCGCGAACTTTACGTACTATCAAACCCTCATAAGGAATCCCCTGTACACGAACGAGGAGCCAGAAGAGGTGCAGGAGGGCTACAAGAGCGGCGGCTACGTGGCGATTGTTGCCGAGCAGTAAGGGAGGCCAGCATGAGACTATCGGTAGTCCTGTTTGATGGCGTGCAAGACCTGTGGGATCAGGCGGCACAGAAGCCCTTTGTTGTGGAGATGGCCAAAGGGACCCTCGACGAGCGGCGATACCGCTACTACGTGATTCAGGACTACCTGTATCTGCTGGACTATATTCACATCTTGGAATGCACGCAAGAGAGCACGGACGACGGCTCGCTTAAAGATTTTATCGGTTTCGCAATCGAGCAGACGCGCGGAGAAACGCTGCGGGTTCACGTGCCAAACATGAGGAAGCTTGGGATAACGGATGACGACGTCGCCCGATGCCCAAAGGCTCCCGAAATCGCCGAATACGTGGAGTATATGCTGGGCTGTCTGAGGGAGGATGGCGTGCTTGCGGGACTCACCGCCCTGCTGCAGTGCTCATGGGTGTATGCCTACATAGCGCAACGGGTGTTGGAGACGCATGGCAGCGAACTGCCCGCCTCGCCATACAAGGGCTGGTTTGATGCCTACACGTGCACCGAGTATCTTGAGGCGAACCAGCGATGGATCGATGTTCTTAACAAGAAGGCCGGCTCCATGCAGGGCGACGAAGCCCAGAAGCTCTGCGGGGTTTTTAGGACATGTGCGGAGCACGAGAACAAGCTGTGGGACATGCTCTATTGCGTGTAGCGTGTCACGGGGACGGGGGCGACGCGCTGACGCTCACTTAGCGTTGGTTCTGCGCCATCACGCCCACGAGCGCATGGGGCACGTAGGGTTCCTCCAGATAGGCGATCTCATCGGCGGTAAGGACAAGGTCTGCCGCCGCGGCCGGACCGTCAATGTGGTGCGGCTTGGTGGCGCCGCAGATGGGGCTCGTTACCTTCGTGAGCATCCACGCAAGCGAGACGGCGGTCATGCTGGTGCCATGCGCATCCGCCACCTCGGCCACACGACGGATAATGACGTTGTCCTGCTCGGCCGTGGCGTCGTACTTGCCTTTGGCAAACGCATCCTGCTCGAGGCGCGCGGACGTTTCGCCCGGTCTTCGCGAAAGGCGTCCGGCGGCAAGGCTGCTGTAGGGAACGGTCGAGATCGAGTCTTCGTCGCACAGCTGCAACAGCTCGCGCTCGTCCTCCCTAAAGATAAGGTTCATGTGGCTCTGCACGACCTCAAAGCGCGCCCAGCCGTGCGCGGCCGCGATGTCGTTGGCGCGCGCCAGCTGATAGGGATGGCAGTTGGAGACGCCAAGCGCCCGCACCTTGCCCGCGACCACGGCGTCGTTTAGGGCGCGCATGCTCTCCTCGATGGGCGTGCGGTAGTCCCAGCTGTGCATGTAGTACAGGTCGATGGTGTCCACGCCCAGACGACGCAGGCTGTTGTCTACGCATGCGGCAATCCACTCCGCACCGCTCATGCCATCCTGCGCGTCTGCCGGTCTCGGGCTGTACTTCGTGGCGATGACCCAATCCTCACGGGGCGCGAGGCTTCGCAGGGCGGCGCCCACGTACTCCTCGCTCGTTCCAAACGAGTAGGCCATGGCCGTGTCGAAGAAGTTGATGCCCGCGTCCAGCGCACGACCAATGATCGTGCGCGTGTCGTCCGGCCCCAGCGTCCAGGTGTGCAGCGCGCCCTCGCGCACCTCGCCAAAGCCCATGCACCCCAGACAGAACCTGCTTGCCTCGATGTCCGTCTTTCCCAGCCTTGCGTACTGCATGTTTCCTCCGCTTCTGTACTGTGGATGCCTAAAGGCCCAGGCCCTCGCCCAGCGCGAGCGCATGCACGCGCTCGGGGTTCCTCACGGCCGCCTCAAGGCGCTCGGGGTCGCCGTTGAAGGGCGTGTACTCTGGCGCGTCCACGCAACCCCAGTGGATGAGCAGCAGCTCGGACTCGGGATAGTGGTTTGCCAGCTCCACGGCGCCCGCGAAGCCGATGTGCCAGATGTTGTCGGCAAAGTCGAAGAGCATCATGTCTGGGGCCTTCTCCCACTCCAGGAACTCGGGCAGCGGACGGGAGTCGGAAGGCAGCCAAATGGAGCCGTCGGGCGTGTCGAACCAGTAACCGCAGTACTCCTTGCGCTCCCAGGTGCGATGCTGGTACTTCTCGCTGGTCATGTGCTCTTGCCAGTTATGCCAGGTGGGGGTGAGGGTAACGTCGACGTTGCCCACGCAAAAGCGCTCGCCGATGTCGTGACCCACGGCACCCTGCACACGCTCCTCGTCGCGCGCGACCTGCGCCACGTAGTGCGACGCGTGCACCTCGCTGGCCCGGTCGCGCAAGCCCGCGAGCGTCTCGCGCGCAAAGTGGTCGTTATCGATGTGCGTGTAGAGAAGCGCATCGAAGCTGGGAACATCCTCGGGCAGGATGGGAGGCTCCACGAGCGTAGGCATATCGAAGCCCACGAGCAGCGGGTCGCACATGATGGTGGTTCCACGGCTGTTGAGCAAAAAGCCCGCGTTACCCAACCAATACACGGTAGTGGTATCGGACGGGCCAAAGGCCTCGGCGGGAAGCGCCACGGTCTCCCTTGGCATGGCCTGACCGGATGTGCTACGACGAATCTGAACGCTCATGATATCTGCCTCCTCGTTTGGGTTTTCGCTTGTACTCATCTTAGGACGATGGACGTGCAACCGCCACAAACGACTAGCGAGGAGTATCCACAAGTTGACGAATCGACCAAACTGTATATCAAAAACTTCCGCAATGCCGCGAGTGAGGCAGTCGTGCTGGCACGCCCCACTCCCCTGATTACTCCTCGTCGGGCTGCTGACCGTCGTGAGCCTCCCACGCGCAGGGACCCAACTCCAGGTGATCGAAGCGTGCGGTAAACGACGAGTCCTCGGGCGAGCAGGCGTAGATGCCCACGCGCACCTCGCCCGCACCCTCATGCAGATGGCACACGCGCATCTGCTGCCACTGTTCGCCGTCGGTCGAGCAGTCTATGCGATAGTCGTCCGCACGGCGACTCATGCGGTACCACATCTGACGCACGTCGGCATCAATCACCGTTGTGGCCCAGTCCGACCAGCCATGGTTTGTCACCACGCTTCCCAAGTGCTGGATAACGCCATCCTCGTACTCAACCGAACCCTTAATCCAGTTCTCGGAGTCAAGATACATCACCACACCGCACTGGTCGAAGCGGTGGTTCGCGCCCGAAAAGTCGGTGCGCACGACCAGCGAGAAGTACTGCTCGTCGGTCGTCATCTGCAGCGCCGACGCATTGTCGTTGCGAAAGTGGTAGTAGGTCCGCTGCCAGAGGTCGGTACCCGGCTCGGTGGTTATGCTCACAACACCGTCCGCGATCGACCATTCCTTGGGCTCGCGCGTCCATTCAAGCTTTTCCAAATCCATGGCCTTCCTTCCCGAGTGGCTTAGCTGTTCACAATGGCCATTGTACGACGAGTGTGCCACGGGCAGTGTGTCACGGGGGGCGGTGACACACTCAGTTGCGCCAGCGCTACTTCCAAGGCTCCTCAAGTGAGAGCTCAAAGGTCGCCTCGGGCGGCAGCATGCGGATGAGTGCGTTTTCGGCCTCATCCAAATGGGCCACCGGCATCACGCGGTACTTGTCCGACCCTTCCTGCCCGCTGTGGAGAATGGCAAACCAACCGTCGGCTACGCTCACGTCTCCGTTTGTCCATCCCTGCTGTTTCTCGACTTCGTCGAAGGCGCCCTCTTTGAGCTCGCAGCAGTAGTCCACGCCCGAGTCATGGCCGGCGACCGAAAGGGGCAGGCGATTCATAAGGTCGCGCGCCGCCTGCGTCTGGTTAAGAGGTGCCCGTACGACAACATCGCCCGAGCGAATGACCAAGCGTGCGACGTTGCGATCGTCAGGATCGGTAAGAGCCGCACCGGCCGCACGCAGTCGTTCCAGCAACTCCGGGGACTTGTTCTCTTCTCCTGCGGCGGTGAAGATACCCATGTCCTCCAGATGTAGCCACCCCAAGAACGAGTGTTGGTAGGTATAGACGGCGCCATCATAGACGCCCTTGGATCCCGAGCTCAGCAGCAGCGCCGCCTTCGTGAGTTTGCGCGGGTAGCCTGGGGCGTAGATGCGATGAATGGCACAGGCGAGCTGCCCCGAGAGCCCATGGTAATAGATGGGACTCGCCAACACGATCATGTCGGCCTCGTCCAAAGCAGGATAGATCATTTGCATGTCGTCGTTTTGCATGCACTGGCGCGGGACCTTGGTATGGCAGTACTCACAGGCAAGACAGCCAGCAATGTTCATGCGACACACGTCAAATACGGTTACCGTGTGGCCGGCACTCTGCGCACCCTCACGATAGGCGGCGACCATTGCCGCCGTGTTGCCCTTGAGACGGGGGCTTCCGTTGAGGACTACGATGTTCACGGCGCTATTCCTCCTTGCCGGACGCTATGGTAACGCTCACGTCGCCGTGTCCCAGGAGGTTCGCCATACCGTCGGCATCCTGGCTGGTAATGTGGCCCAGGCGCGTGTAGGCCCAGCTGTTCGAGCCGTAGAACACGACGATCTGGTTGCCCGAGTAAAGGACGATGTCGCCCGCTGCCGTGGTGGTTTGCACATCGTTGGCCGTGAGCGTCGTGCCCAGCGACCCCACCTGCTCAAAGCCACCGTACATGGATAGGTTCACGGTAAGCGGCGCGTCGGCCACGAGCGCTTGCAGGTCGGCAACCGCCTGGTTGTCCTCCCACTCCACCGTTACGTCGGTCCCGCCTATGCTCATTTTCATGGCACTTGTCTCTCCTTCTTCTGCCATCGCGTTACTGGCCTGCCCTTCTGTGGGCGCGGCCTCTTGTTGAGGTGTTTGCTGCGGTGCGGGGGCTTCGCTCGCAGAGCTCTTGGGGCTTGCGCAGCCTGCAATCGCAAGCAGGAACGCCGCGACTGCCACAGCGTATAGGACTCTTTTCATGGCACCTCCCTTGCCGTCTGTGGCTATTGTGCCTCGTGCCATGAGCAATGACAAATACCTATTGGTCATTGTTAGATATAGCGTAGATGCATGCCAGTTTTTCGATGCAGTGTGTCACCGCCCCCGTCCCCGTGACACACCCATGACACGCTCAGTTGCGCGTATCTTGGGCCTTCTTCGCGGCAGACGCAGCACCCATAATAGTGCCCATTGTTTTGGTGCGCCTAAAGAAACCGAGGGCCTGAACCTGGCTGTTGAACTCGTCGACAAAGTCCTTCTCGAAAAAGCGATGGCCCATACGACGGGCGCCGGCGTTGAGCCACTTGGGAAGCGCGTCCGTAGCACCCGGCTCAAACTCCACCGTGTAGCAGCAGGCAAGTACCCCACGCCTGAAGTCCTTGTCGCCCAGAAGTTTTGCAACGAACTCCTGGGCCGTCATCTTTGGCTTTTGCGCACCCGACTTCTTTTTCTTCTTTGCCATGCCCGTCTCCTGCGCTTACGTCCATCCCAGCAATGCAGTCCCCGCCCGTGGCCCCGAGCGGTATGTTTTGAAACCTTACATTATCCGAATGTATGACCTATTGGATCAACATACCGCCTCTCCAATCCTCTCCGTCACTCTCGATATCCGCATCAAAGTCCTCCATCGTCAAGACGAAGCCATGCTCGTTCACGATGGAAATTTGCTGTTACTTGCAGCCGCAACGTATCATAGTAGCCAACAAGGTCAACGGCAACGATGGGCGGACGGTGGCCTAAGGTCTATATCGGCCAGTAAACCAGAGTCACAAAGCCATATTACGATTCGTGAAAAGCAATGAACGGTGTCACATGACCAACTTCCAGTATGCGCATACGCTGCACCAACATGAGCATACGACGTATAATCGACTAACAAGGCGCAGCATCGTGGGAGGACGTCACATGAAGGTAATCGACACGACGCTAGGCGTCGACTTAAGCGACCCCAAAAGCATCGAGTCATACTGGAACGACGAGCTCATCAAAGCGCTGTACTTTGGCCCCAAGAAGGTTTCGGCAAACACACGGGACGCAGCCTTGACAAGCCCCGCATTTGCGCAAAGCCTGGCAAGGCTGCAAACGCTCGCCGCCTCCCATTCTCTTGTCTCCTGCTGCTCGGAGCTTATGGACGGGTTCGTGCGAGATACTGGGCATTCCCTCGGCAATGGGACCCTATATCTTGTGCTGGGATGTGCGACCACGACCATTTATACCGTAGAGGTCGAAGGTTCGAGCGTCTCGGTGCTCTGCGTGGAGTCGCTCGGTGGCAGCACCCAAACGCTAGAGCTGTATTTAGCACACGAATTCACTCACTTCGCACGAAAAGACCTGCTCGATAAAGACATCTTTGAATCCTGCATAGGCGAGCGCCTGGTAACCGAGGGCATTGCCGATAGCTATTCGGCCGACGTCGTGCCTGGCCAAACCACCGCAACATACTGCATTGTCGACGAGTCAACGGTCTCTTGGGTCAAGACACACTACGATGAGCTCGAGACACGCATACGAACGACCCTCGAGACAACAGAACTCATGGAGACCCTCTTCTACATGTTCGCGCGCATCGACTTTCCGGTGCGCACGAGCTATGTTTTTGGATACCTCGCCGTACGGCGATATCTGCAGGACCAAGGGCTACAAACGAAGGACATCCTTGGCATCGATTGGCGGCACGTATTGTGTGTGTCACGGGGACGGGGGCGTTAACACACACAGCCCTGGATGTGCGGTTTTGTCTGCGGTGGGTGAGTGGCGGTTGGCTTGCGAGTGTAGCCGGCGATAGGGTTTGCTGGCTTAGCGAACAGTGCGGCGGACTTTGCTGAGACTAGCCACACTGTGGCCAAAGCCAGCAAATCGCCGGGCGCGTTTGCTGAGATTGCGAACAGTGCGGGTCGGTTTGCTGGGATGCGCCACACTGTGGCCAAAGTCAGCAAACGCAGCCGCACTGTTCGCGAAGTCAGCAAACGCAGCCGCACTGTTCGCAAAGCCAGCAAACCCTCGCTGAAGTCACGGGGACAGGCGTTGGTACACCCCGCCCTGTGTGCCAGTGTGCCACGGGGACGGGTGTCTTGTGCCAGCTCGTCACAGCGTCCGCTTGCTGCGACGCAAGGCCGCAAAGCGGTCGTGGTCGCCGTGCTGAATCGCGCGGTCCAACGCCGCCACAATACGCTCCTTTCGATCGAGGAAGTTCGGGCCCGTGAGGCTCGCGGCAACCGTATGGTGAGTAACGAAGATACAGTCCACGTCCAGATGCTCCACAAAGAGCTTGAGCTCCTCCAGCATCCCCCGCTCCGAGAGCGGGTCGAACTCGCCACGCTGCGCCTCCTCAAGAAGCGGCGTGCCGGGAAAGAGCGTGAGCGCGCCCGTCCCCACCAGCATGGGCTTGCACTGGCTAAAGACGCGCGCCGAGTTGATGGCATGGTCGCGGCTGTGCTCGGTGCCCGCCACGCCTCCAAGGAAGGTCATCCAGTAGTCGATACCAGCGTCCTCGAGCTTGTGACACTGCTCGAGGACGTCGGCAGCGTGGTAGCCCTTGTGTATGCGGTCGAGCGTCCAGTCGTCGCCACTCTCCACACCCAGGGAAATCTCGCGCATGCCCAGGTCACGCAGGTCGCGCAGCTGCTCGACGGTCTTGTTCTTGAGGTCCGTTACCCTGCCCGCCACATAGATGTGCTCCATCTTGGGCAGGTAGCGGTTGATCATGCGAAGGATGGCCCGCAGCTTGTCGTAGGTAAGCACGAGCGGATTGGCCGAGAGCAGCTGAATGGTCGTGGCATCCGGATCGCTTTGCGCGAGCTCTCTCAGGTCCTCCTCAATCCACTCCATAGGCGACGGGCGGAACTGCAGGCCCTTGTACATCGTGCAAAACTTGCAGCGGTTGTGAGTGCATCCCTGCGTAACCTCAAGCAGCGGCCAGGTCGGCCAGTAGGGGTTGCGGTACACGGTTCCCGTAAAGTGCATGGCAGCTATCCCCTACTCCGCAAAGGGAGCCCCGAGCTCGCGGACGATCTTCTCGCAAGGGTCAATGGACTTGATGAGGCTCGCCAGGTTGCTCACGGTGTTCACGCCGCCGTCCGGGTCGCCCTGGAGCATGCCGTAGAAGAAGCTGCCGGACGGCGGGTTCATGTTGCCGTTGCGATTGGCCTCAACGCCCTCGATGCCGTGCCTGTGCGGGGTGGTCCTCCACTTGGAGGCGCCGTTTGCCTGCGTAAACACGAGGAAGTCGTCGGGATGCGTGGCCATGATGTCGCGCTTGGTGGCATCGGCCGCGCGGCACTCCTCGGAGAGGATAAAGCGCGTGCCCACGAAGACGCCCTCGGCTCCCACGACCTTTGCGGCCATGGCCATCTTCTCGTTAACGATGCCGCCCGCGGCCAGAACGGGTATGCTCACGGCGTCGGCGAGCAGCGCGGTAGCGGCGGTGGTACCCGTGGAGAGCGAGGGCATGCAGCCGCCCTCGTCGCAGCCCGTGGCAACGATTATGTCGGCACCGGCCTCCTCCGCAAGCTTGGCACCACGCACGGACGGATCGGCCTCGCGCATGATGACGGCAAACCCATCGGCCTTCCAGCTTCGGATCTCGTCCGACGAAACGTTGCCGGCCACGACGAGGACCTTCACGCCCTCCTCCTTGGCAAGCTCGATGGTCGCCTTGCTAAAGCCGTAGGGATCGGCCGCCTCGGGAAACACGTTGATGCCAAAGGGCTTGTCGGTGAGCTCCTTGGTGCGGCGGATGGTCTTGCGCATTTCCTCCACAGTCTCGGGGATGCCCTGGACCATCTGGGTAAAGTCGGCGCTGGTACCCAGCACGCCCAGGCCGCCCGCGTTCGACACAGCGGCAACGAGCTCGGACGAGGTGATCCACGCCATCGGGCCCTGGATCACGGGGTATTGTATATTGAGGATTTCGCACACGCGGTTCATGTTGTTCTCCAATCTTGGTTGCTTTCCTACATTCTTGTGTCATGGGGACGGGAGCGCTGACACACACGACCTTCCCCGTTGCACTCCAGTGGAGGTTTAACGAAGAATAACGAAAGATAACGAAGAATAACGAAAGATAACGAAGAATAACGAAAGATAACGAAGAATAACGAAAGATAACGAACGCAAAGAATGCGAGGATGTATGGCCGAGCCTCCGATTTTCCGTCCCTCATTTGGCAACAAGCCCGACAATCTAGTTGGCCGAGAGACGGCACTCAACACCCTTGCGCAATGCTTCGACAGCTATCCTGGTATGCGTGAACGAGCAGTTCTGATTACAGGCCAAAGAGGCATGGGAAAGACCGCGCTGCTCCTGGAAGCGTCAGACTTAGCGGACTCCAAAGGTTTCGTTGCCGTACGAACTACCTGTGGGGCAGCATTGCTCAACAACATTCTCGACGGCCTTCAACATACAGGCAGTCAGATGATTGCCCGAAAAAACCCGCCGATAAAAGGATTTAGCGCCGGTGCGCTGGGGTTCTCTTTTGGCTTAACCTTCACAGACGAAGCACGGCAGTCATATGGGTTCAAAACGAAACTCGGCATGATCTGCGAGCGCCTTGAGGAGAAATACCTCGGCGTCGCGATACTCGTGGATGAAGTACGCCCCAACTCAGAGGCCATGCGACAGCTTGCCACTGCCTATCAGGAGCTAGCTGGTGATGGCAGGAACATAGCACTCATAATGGCTGGCCTTCCCTCCGTCGTCTCTGCGCTTTTGGAAGAGGAGACGCTAACGTTCCTCAACAGGGCAACAAAGGTTCGTCTTGGCTCAATTTCCGAGTCGTCCGTTAGGCAGTACTACTCAAGCGCATTCAGTCGTTCCCAACGGAGTATCGCTGTGAAGACGCTCCGGGATGCTGCCGCAGCAACGGAGGGATTCCCCTATATGCTACAGCTCATCGGATATTACTTGGTGAGTCTAACAAGCGAAGGTGATCAGATTACTTCGGAGACCTTAGACGAGGCTCTGATTCTTGCACGCGCCGACTTGGACGAGAACGTATTCCTTCCAATGCTGCGACCTCTTTCGCAAACTGACGTAGCTTTCCTTGAGGCGATGGCACACGACAAAGGCGCGTCGAGGATTGCAGACATACAAAGGCGGCTTGGAATGTCACAGGGCAGCGTGCAGTCGTATCGCAAACGCCTTATTGAGGCAGGAGTCATAATCTCCCCGCGCAGAGGCGAGGTGTGCTTCGTAGTGCCCATGCTCGCCGATTATCTTGTCACGGGGGTGTCACATGTGCCACGGGGACGGGGACGTTGACACACCCGTGGCACACTACGCCAGGAACAGAACGACCAGCGTGTAGACCACGAGCGTCACGACGACGTAGAGCGACGTGAAGGCGCTCACGAACCCCGGCTCCCGGTCACCCTTGTACAGGGGCTGGATGAGGGTGCTCATGGCAAATCCCGTGGGGCACGCGAAGTAGACAATAACCGCGAGCATAAAGTCGCGGTCCGCCATCCTTTGGCCAAACAGCAGGAAGAACCCCAGGATGATAAGGGCGAACCACGCGATGCGCACCACCGAGAGCTTGAGGATGGGAACGATGGTGTCCTTGTCCACCGTGAGGTCATAGCCAAGGATGAACAGGATGAGCGCGACGATGGGGCTCGTTGCCATCGAGAGCGTGGAGGTGATGGCAGGTCCAAAGTCAGACGCCACGATCGCACCGTAAAGTCCAGTGACGTTAAACAGGACGCCAGCGGTAACCGCAATGAGGAACGGGTTTGTCACCATGCTGCGCACGATATCTCCCGCTCGTGCCCCCTTGGCCGCCTCGCCGGCCACCATGACGGGCACCACCACAAAGGCGATAATCGATCCAGCCAGGTCGAACACCACCGTGGTGGACGAGGCCCCCACTATGGAGAGGTACAGCGGCAGCGCCACGTTGCCGCCCTCGACCGTCGTGAGCAGGTACTTGGAGAAGTGCGAGTTCTTCTTTCCCGTGAACCGCGCGGTGAGCGGCCCCACCACGAGCAGCGGTATGAGGAACATGAGAAAAACGTAGCCTACCACCGGCAGCACGGAGAGGTTGAGGTCGGCGCTTGCGAGCAGGTTGAACACGAGAATGGGAAACAGGATGCCGAACAATATGGTGTTGGCACCGTCCTTTTGCTCTGGGGTCACCCAGTGAAGACGGCGACACAGCTGTCCGAGCGCGAGCATAAAGAAGACGGGCAGGAGCGTGGTGATGGCAGCCATGGAAATCCTTTCTTCGGACACCTCGGGTTTGACGCCTTTTATGGTACAGGGTTTCATAAGCCATGTTAAATGCACATCGTTTATGCTATATCATGTTTTACATGCATGCTTTGTCTGTGTTTCTCACCGCGATCGCAAACAAGACAACGTTCCCGACTCATCTGCCCCTACGAGTCCTCGCCGCAATTCTCCTTCATGCCACGCAGGAACAGGTCGCAGGCACGCGAGAGCGGTTGGAAGCGCTTCCACACAAGGTGGGCTTGCGTCGTTGGCGCGTCCGCAAGCGGTACGAACGAGAAGGGCGTGCCATCCCCCGTCGCCACAATGCCGTCGAAGCACACAGCCACGCCCATACCTGCCTCAACGAGCAGTGACGCGTTGTAGAGCAACGTGTAGGTTGCGGCCACGTCAAAGCTCTCGGATACCAGGCGCCGGAACAGGGTTGGGGTACCCTCAGCAAGCTCGCCAGTCTCGCCACTCACAATGAGGCGCTCACCGCGCAGGTCGTCGAGTGTGATTGCGTCACGCTCTGACAGCTGGTGATCGCGACGCAAAAGGATCCCCCAGCGATCCTCGTGGGGCAGTCGCAGCCACTCGTGGCGGGCGTCCGGCTCACCCCCAAAGACGACACCGAAGTCGAGCAAACCCCGCTCGACTCGCTCCAGCACGTCGGCGCCGTTGCCCGAGTGAACGCGCAGACGCACACCAGGGTGCTCGGCAGCAATCTCTGTGGCAACTCGCGCCACAAGTGCCATCGCACGCGATTCGCCACCACCCACCCACACGTCGCCCTCCACCTCGGCCGCGGGAGCCCTCAGCTCGCGTTCCGTGCGATCGGCCAGGCTTACGATCTCTTCGGCACGCTTGCGCAGGAGCATTCCCTGCTCGGTGAGCGTAACACCGCGCGCCTCACGAATAAGCAGCGCGCAGCCCATCTCGCGCTCAAGGTCTGCCAGCTGTCTGGAGAGCGCTGGTTGGGTAATGTGCAGCTGACGCGCGGCACGGGTGACGTTTCCCTCGCGTGCCACGGCAAGAAACGAGCGCAGGGTACGAAGCTCCACAACAGTCTCCTCTGTCAAATACATATGCAATGCTTATGACAGTATATGAGCAATACCCTGCTGTTATCAAGTCAACGAAATCGCGACTTCTGCGAGTGTCCCCTCAGTCGTTATGATGACTATGCCAGCGCCGCGTAGTCGTCGGCATCCACCGGCTCGAGCCACTCGTTCCAACCGTCCTCACCCGGCACCTCCACGGCCACGTGGCTAAACCAACTGTCGGCCTTGGCGCCATGCCAGTGCTTGACGTTTGCGGGGATGGTGATGACGGTGCCAGGCGTAAGGCTCACGGCAGGCTTACCCCACTCCTGGTACCAACCCTCTCCCGCCGTGCACACGAGCACTTGTCCGCCGCCTGACGTGGCGTGATGCACGTGCCAGTTGTTGCGGCAGCCTGGCGTGAAGGTAACATTGTACAGAGGCGTGGCACAACCCTCGTCGGTGAGCACCTTGAGGTAGGTCTTGCCTTGGAAGTACTCCTGGGCGGGGTTGTCGTCCCCAATGCCGAAGGCATCCATCTGCTCAAACTCTGCGCGATCCATCGTCTTTGCCATGCTCTTCTCCTTTTTGGCAGTCTTTCCCTTAGCACAATCGTAGCGTCAAAGAAACAAGATTACCAATGACTATTGACAATTCCTACCCATGCGCACCACGCATGGCCGTCTGCCCCGTGCCCCGCCGTCCCGCGGGCGGCGACTCCCGAAGCGAGCGAGCGAAGTGAGCGCAGAGCCGCTAGCGAACCGCGCGGGCGCGGTGTGCGAACGGGCTACGTAGGCCATGCTCGAATATGACCCCAAGCGGCAGCAGGAAAGCTCCGCGTATAATAGATTTTGTCAGGGCGGAAGCGACGTCCGTTTGACAAAACCACGTTGCCAGCCTGCATGGGCGAAAGGATAGGCAATGGAGAGGATTAAAAACAAACTTCGCCGGTCGTGGCTGTTCCGCCTCGTTTCCATTGTCTGTATGGCCGTTGCCATGGCCTTCGTCCTCTGCAACGTTGCCTATGCCAACACCAATACGACCACCGTCCGCGTGGGCTACTACGAGAACGAGGTGTTCCAAGAAGGGGCACGTGAAGGCGCAATCAAGACGGGCTATGCCTACGAGTACTATCAAAAGCTGTCGGAGTACACGGGCTGGAGGTATGAATACGTCTATGGCGACTTCGGCGAGCTCTATCAGGCGCTTCTTGACGGCAAGATCGATTTGCTCGCAGGCCTCGCATGGAAAGAGGACCGAGCCTCGCTGATTGCCTATCCGGACGCCGTGATGGGCAGCGAGTCTTACTACCTCGTCAAACACGAAGCAGACTCAAGGATTACCACCGAGCCCGCCACGTTGGCCGGGCGCAGAATCGGCGTGCTGGACAGCGCGATGGTTGGTGCCCTGAACACGTACCTAGAAGACCACCATGTGTCGGCGGAGGTCGTTACTTATTCCGACTACACGCAGCTGTTCGAAGCCTTCGACTCTCAAGACGTGGACGTGCTCGCCGCAGAAAGCGACGGCGCCCACAGCAGAGAGCATGCAGAGGTGCTCGGCATTTTTGGTGCATCGGATTACTACCTCTGCGCGAGCATCAATCGGCCCGACCTTCTATCGGAGCTCAATTCCGCGCAGACGCTCCTTGCCGCAGAAGAGCCCAACTACCTGAATACCCTGAGGGCAAAGTACTATTCCTCCAGCGTTACGGCCAGGGCCTTCTCGCAATCGGAGAAGGAGTGGATGAGCACCCACTCTTCGCTCCGTGTGGGCTATTTGGATAACTACCTTCCCTACAGCGATACCAACGAGCAAGGCGAGGTAACGGGCATTGTTAAAGACATCGTCCCCAACATCCTCAATACGCTGGGAATGCGAGACATGGCTGTATCCTACACGGCCTACGCAAGCTACGACAACATGATCGCCGCAATACGGTCGGGCGATATAGACGTGGCCTTCCCCGTGGGTGGAGGACTTTACTATTCGGAAGAAAACGGAATCTATCTGTCCAGCCCCGTGTCCTCGTCACCTGCCGAACTGGTCTACAAAGGCGAATTCAGCGATAAGACCACAGAGCACTTCGCCGTAAACGAGAACAACAGCATGCAGTATTACTTCGTCCAGGCAAATTACCCCAATGCGGAAATCACGTTCTACCCGTCGAGCGAGGAGTGCCTCGACGCCGTTCTTGCCGGCAGGGCGGGATGCGTAACGCTTAACGGCCTTCGTGCAAACGACATTCTGCGAAACAGAAAGTACGAGGACCTCTCCCTCTACCAAACCACCTACAACGATGCCAGATGCTTTGGCGTGGAAATCGGCAACGAGGGGCTGCTAAAGCTCCTCAACCGTGGAATCAACGTGCTGGGCGCCGATTACGCGCAGAGCATCTCGTACCGATATACCAGCGGACTGTACACCTACGATTTTGTTGACGCGCTAAGGGACCATACGGCCCTCATCGCCCTTATCATCCTCGCGATTGTTGCAATTATCGTTGCGCTGCTGGTCCGCGACGTACGTCGCACGAAGAGGGAGGTCGCAGAAAAGGAGACCGCACGCCTGGAGCTTGAGGCAAAGAACAACGAGCTCGCCGAGAGCCAGAGGGCACTTTCCGACGCGCTCATTGCGGCGGAGCATGCCAACCGCGCCAAGACCGCCTTTCTCAACAACATGTCCCACGACATTCGCACACCGATGAACGCCATCGTGGGCTTCACCGCCCTGGCGGCATCTCACATCGACAACAAGGAGCAGGTGCTGGACTACCTCGAGAAAATCTCAATATCGAGCCAGCATCTCCTGTCGCTCATCAACGACGTGCTGGACATGAGCCGCATCGAGAGCGGCAAGGTTACCATCGAAGAGACCGACGTGCATCTCCCCGACGTAATCCACGACCTAAGAACGATCATTCTGCCGAACATCGACTCCAAGCAGCTGGAGCTGTTCATCGACACGCAGGACGTCGTGCACGAGGACATTGTTACGGACAAACTCCGCCTGAATCAGATACTTCTGAACATCCTGTCCAATGCGATCAAGTTCACTCCGGCCGGAGGGACCATTAGCTTCCGGATTATCGAAAAGCCATCGCCAGCCAACGACCTCGCCTGCTTTGAGTTCCGCATTAAAGACAATGGCATCGGCATGAGCGAGGAATTCCAGAAGACGATCTTTGAGGCGTTTACCCGCGAAAAGACAAGCACGGTTAGCGGTATTCAGGGAACCGGGCTTGGAATGGCGATTACGAAGAACATCGTCGACATGATGGGTGGCGTAATAACGGTGCATTCTGCCGAGGGCGAGGGCAGCGAATTCGTAGTAGAGCTTCCATGCAAGATAAGCTCCGTTTCCACCAAGCTCGATCCGCTGCCAGAGCTAAAGGGACTTCGGGCGCTCGTAGCGGACGACGATACCAACACGTGCCTTTCCATATGCTCAATGCTACGCGAAGTTGGGATGAGGCCCGATTGGACCAATTACGGCAAGGAGGCCGTAATACGTGCCAAGGAGGCAATAGATCAGGGCGACGAGTTCCAGGTCTATATAGTCGACTGGCTGATGCCGGACCTCAACGGCATAGAGACGGTGCGCAGAATCCGCAAGGAAATTGGAGACAGTGCGCCGATCATCATCCTGACGGCATATGACTGGGCAGACATAGAGGATGAGGCAAAAGAGGCCGGAGTGACGGCTTTCTGCTCAAAGCCACTGTTCATGTCCGAGTTGCGAAGCGTGCTGGCACAGCCGTTCATGGATGCCCAAAACGAGAAGCCTGAGGGGCAGGGCGAAACGCCGGCGACGCCGAATCTCTTGGGAAAGCGTGTCCTTTTGGCAGAGGACAACGAGATGAACCAGATGATCGCAGAGGCAATACTCACGGGAAATGGACTCGCCGTCGAGATTGCCCACGATGGCGTAGAGGCCGTAGAGAAAATCGAGGCTGCGCCCGCCGGATACTTCGACATCATTCTAATGGACATTCAAATGCCCAACATGGATGGCTATGAGGCGACGAAGCGAATTCGTTCACTGGACGATAGAGAAAAGGCAGAGGTTCCCATTGTGGCTGTTACGGCAAACGCCTTTGAGGAGGATCGAAAGGTCGCGCTGGATACCGGCATGAACGGGTACCTCACAAAACCGTACGACGTTCCCGCGATTATGGAGAAGCTTGGGGAGCTGTTGGGTTGATCTTGGGCTCTGCAGGCCCCTCGCAACCCTACAGCGCGTTCCCCCGCAACGCATTCCTTGGCTCTTAAAATGAAAAAGCGACCTGCTCGTGCAAGGTCGCTCGTAATGCTATGGTGCGGGCGAAAGGACTTGAACCTTCACGGGGTTGCCCCCATACGGACCTGAACCGTACGCGTCTGCCAATTCCGCCACGCCCGCGTAGAAATGTATGTTACTACGAACACCCCGCACTTATCAACCATAATTTTGAGATTGTCTTCTATAAATCGCTGACCCTGTTCGAAGATCGTGCCGCTCACAGCTAAAATTGAGCCAGTCACCGTCAATTGTCCATTAATTACTGTACATTTAAGCCGCTTCAACTATAGTCGAGATATCAAAACAGATCGCAACGAATTGGGGCGATCGTACACAGGGGGTGATGCCAGTGCACAGCAAAACGAGTCATAAGGTTCCCGCGACTGGCGTTGCGTGTCCCGAGTTAGCATGAGGCCTTAGCAGAAGCAGGCTTACGAAGGCGAACGGTAAGCGCCAAGTCAGTTAGAAGTCGACATTCGGAAGAACCGATGCAGTCGCGCAGGAACACAACCTAGGGACGGACCGGCGGTCGTGGATAGCGCGAGAGGGTGAGTCCAAAGTTCTAGGAAAATGCAGGCGGCCTTAAGGGCCGCCTTTTTTTGCGACTCGGATTCAAAAGCTGACAAGTGACCTGTCCCCTTGTCAGCTTTTCAGTCCAACACCTCCGCCGCAACGCGTGCCGCCTCGCTGGCGTCCTTCGCGTAGTAGTCGGCGCCCACCATACGCGCGTACTCGGGATTCAAAACCGCTCCGCCCACCATTACCTTGCACCACGGAGCCTGATCGCGCAGGAGCTCGATGGTTTGGGCCATCGCCGGAACCGTTGTGGTCATAAGCGCGCTGAGTCCCGCAAGGGCAATGTGATGGCGCACGACCTCGTCCACGAACGCCTGCGGATCCACGTCGCGACCCATGTCGTGCACTTGGTAGCCGTAGTTTTCCAGAAGCATCTTGACGATGTTCTTCCCGATGTCGTGGATGTCGCCCTTTACGGTGGCCAAGGCAATGTGACCCTTTGCGGAGACGTCGCTGGCCGACGCCACCTCACGCACGACGCCAAAGCCCGCCTTGGCCGCCTCTGCCGAGGCCATGAGCTGCGGCAGGAAGAACGTGCCCTTCTCAAAGAGGTCGCCCACCCGGTCCAGCGCGGGAATGAGCACGTCGTTAACGATGGCGAGCGGATCCACGCCCTCACTTAGGAGGGCTTGCGTTGCCTTAGACACCGTCTCCGCGCGCCCTTCCAGCACGCCACTTTGCACCTGATCCGCGGGTGTATGGGGATCCGTGGCAGACACATTGCTCGCGGCTGCATCCTGCGCGGCTGCCGACGCGTTCGAGGCGTTTGTCGCAGCGGCCGAGCTCGCGCCGTCCGTACGGCCTGCGTTGGCCGCAATGTATGCTTGCGCGCCCTGGTCTTCTCCGTTGAACACACGCCATGCACAAACCGCATCCATAAAGCGCTGGGAGAGCGGGTTCATGATGGCCAGATCCAACCCGGCCGCAAAGGCTGCGGTAAGGAACGTGGCGTTAAGAAGCTCTCGGAACGGCAGACCAAAGCTGATGTTGCTCACGCCCAACACCGTGCGCACGCCCGGAAGCTCGGCCTTTGTGGCATGCACAGCTTCCAGAATGGCTCGCGGCGCATCCTGGTTGGTGGAGGCCGCCATGGTAAGACAATCCACGAGCACATCCTCGCGGGCGATGCCTTGCTGGTCGCAGGCCGCAACGATTCGCTTTGCCACCGCGAGGCGCCCCTCGGCCGTGGAGGGTATGCCGTCTTCGTCCAAAGTAAGGGCTACCACCGCGCAGCCATAGTGCCGAGCGAGCGGCAGAATGGCATCCAAGGACTCCTGCTTGCCGCTGACGCTGTTGATGATGGGCTTGCCCGGATACACACGCACCGCCGCCTCTATGGCCGCAGGGTCGGTGGAGTCGATTTGCAGCGGCAGCGTAGTTACGCCTTGCAGCTCCTCTACCAGGCGCACCAGCGTAGCGCGCTCGTCGATTTCGGGCAGGCCGGCGTTGACGTCTAGCACCTGCGCACCCGCGCGCTCTTGCTTTATGGCCTCACCCAAAACGTAGTCGTAGTTGCTGGTGCGCAACGCCTCCTTTAGGCGCTTCTTGCCCGTAGGGTTTATCCGCTCGCCAATGACGCCCACCTGTCCGGCCTCGAGTGAGAAGGGCTGCTGGGCGCTGGTAACCACGAACGGATGCGTGGAAACAGGCCGGGATTCGTGGGTCGGCCCATGCGTAGCAATGAGTTCTCTGAGTCCCGCGATGTATTCGGGGGTGGTGCCGCAGCAACCTCCCACCACGCTCACCCCTGCGCGAAGCATGGGCGCTACTGCCTCACAGTACGCACGCGGCTCGATGTCGTAGACGGTTTGGCCATCCACCACGCTGGGAAGGCCCGCGTTGGCCTGCACCATTACCGGACACGGCGACCACGCTATCATGCGCTCTGCCAGAGGAGCCACGTCTGCCGGCCCCAGCGAGCAGTTGATTCCCAGCACATCCACGCCCAACGCGCCGAGCGTGACTGCCGCCACCTCGGGTGTCGTGCCCAAAAACGTACGGCCGTCCTCTCCAAACGTCATCGTGCAGAATATGGGCAAGTCGCAGTTTTCCTTTGCGGCGAGCACCGCCGCCTTGGCTTCCAGAATGTCGGCCATGGTCTCGATTACCACCAGGTCCGCTCCGGCATCTCGCGCCGCACACACCTGCTCAGCGAACAGATCGTACGCATCGTCAAAGCTCAGCGTGCCCAAGGGACGCAGCAGAGAGCCGGTGGGGCCAATGTCTGCGGCCACGTAGCGGGGGTTCGCCGCCCGCGCGCAGGCCACCGCAGCTTCGAACACCTGCGTTACGGTTGGCACGCGCACAAGACCCGCGGCATGCGCCGCCTCGGCAAGCTTGAGCGCGTTGGCGCCAAAGGTGTTGGTGGTTACCACATCGCTGCCTGCCGTAACGTAGGCAGCGTGTATTGCCGTTATCTTTGTTGGATCCGTAAGACACAGCAGCTCAGGCGCCGCTCCCGCAGCAAGTCCCGCCTTCTGCAACATCGTGCCCATACCACCGTCAAAGAGCAGAGGCTTTTGTCCTGCAAGCACCTCTTCGAGGTAGCCGTCGGTCGCACGCGTGACGCGAGATTCCAAACGGTCCTTGGGCGCGTGAATCGAATCGCTGTTGGCCATACAAGCTCCTTTTGGCATGTCCTTACACAAAGACGCCTTTCGATTTTACAGTACATGCGCTATGGAAAACGCAAATGTGCCAGACAAGATCCACGCCCCCACCCCACCCACATGCGGCTCCACGCTCGCTTCGCTCGCTCACTGCGTGAGTCGCCGATTGCGGGCAGGGCAGGGGCGAATCATGCCCTCCCTAATCGCACGGGACGCGGGTGACCCCAGACAAACACTTATCTACTGGCGGCAGGTCTGCTATTTGACCCACACGTCGCTCCGCGCTTGCGCAGTTCGCAAAACTCGCTCAGGTTGCACACCGCACAACTCGACGCCAGCCCTGGCTGGGGCGTAGGATGCACGCCCACAATGGCCGTCACGCTTTTGGTGGGAATCATAAGATAGGACGGGGTAAGCGTTATGCCCAGGCGCCGCGTTGCGTTGAGCGTCCGCAAAATCGCAGGTTGAACGCTCAGCGGCAAGTCGCCGTAACCCGGTGAGAAACGCCAGCTGCAATAGAGCCCCCGCCGCGCCGCATCCAAGCGCACCTTTGCCTCCACCCGGCTTGCCTCGCGCTCTATAGCTGCCGTTGCCGCAGCGTCAAACACCACCTGACCAAGCGAGTCGGTTGCCGCAAGCTTGCGCAGTTCCCGATCAACCCCATGGCCAAGGGTTACGGCGAAGAGCACCACCTCGCAGGCATCGCGCAGATGCTCGGCAATGTCGTTTCCCGGGAGGTCGAGCGGAAGTTGCCTCGCGTCAAACGCCTGCACCACGCATGCGGGCCGTGCCACCTCGTCACACAGCTCGCACATGGCATCCATGCGCCTCTTGAGCTCGGGCGTCACATCCTGACCTCCATGGCCAAGGTAGCGCAGCAGCTCTCTACTCCTTGCAGTATCCACATGCCCTCAACGCCTCGTGGGCGGCGCGTGCCACGTTTGGCTTGTTCATGCTATACACATGGAGGCCGTCCACGCCGTTAGCCGCCAAATCGCACAGTTGCTCGCAGGCATACTCAACGCCCGCACGCGCCTGATCAACTGGATTGTCTCCCGCCGCAATAAGGCGCTTTATCACCCGCGCAGGAATGGACGCACCACAGGTAAACGCCATGCGCGTGATCTGCTTGGTGCTGGTAAACGGCATAATGCCCACGGTAATGGGAATCTTTATGCGCGCCCGCACGCACGCCTCGCGAAAGCGATAGAACAGCTCATTGTCAAAGAACAGCTGCGTCACCAAAAAGTCGGCGCCCGCATCTTGCTTGCGCTTAAGCGACTCGATGTCGGCCGTAAGGCTTGGCGCCTCAACGTGTCCCTCGGGATAGCACGCCGCGCCTATGCACAAACTGGGCGCCGTACGCTTTAGGTACTCAATCAACTCGCTTGCATAGGAGAAGTCCACCGCCGCACGGCCCGGCGCGCGATCCCCGCGCAACGCCAGAACGTTTTGCACGCCGCCCTCTTGCAGGTGTTGCACATACGCGTTCACGTCGGCCTTGCTCGAGCCCAAACACGTAAGGTGTGCCAGCGCATTCGTTCCCGTGTGCCGCTGAATCCTGGAAGCGATGGCTGCGGTATTGCCCGTGTTCCCCGAACCGCCCGCCGAGAAGGTTACGCTAATCCAATCCGGCCGCTCGTGCGCCATGTCTTCCGCAATAACCATGGCCTGCTCAACGGGCAGGTCTCCCCGCGGAGGGAAAATCTCAAACGAGAACGTCTGCTTCTTCTCCAGGATCTCGTTAATTCGCATGATAGTTCCTTCCTTGCCGCGTGTATTGATGGTACCTGTTGCACACGCGATGCGACTATCTGTTTTTCCGAATGGACTCCATCGATTTTGTGCATGGCCTAGCGGTACAAAGGGGACAGTCCCCTTTGGCCCACTTTGGCTAGTAGGGCTCGCCCAGCGGCGGTATCTTCTTGAGATAAGACCACACCACCTGCTTTTGTCGGTCGCTCGAAAGTGCCTCCTCAAAGCCGCCCAAATTGAGCACACGCATACCCGCCACCTGCACCACCCTGCCTGGCGAAAGCACCGCGTCCTTAAGGTCGCTCAGCACACACAGGTCGTCGGCAAAGGCGTCGCGCACCAGCGCCGCGGCGGCCTCGTCACACGCCACCAGCGTGTTGGGATCCAGCGCAGCGACTGCCCGCCTAAACAGTCCCGCGTCCACGCTGGCATCTATGGCCGCCCAATCCTGGGGGTCGTAGCCCAACTTGAGCAACGCCGCACGCAACGCCTTGCCATCCGCGCCACTTAGCAACTCGCCCCCGGCCTCCTCCGCCGGCCCTGGCTTGCCCTTTGCCAAAAGCACGGACGAGAACGCGTTTCCCACCGTCTGCACGCCAGCGTCGTCGAGTCGCGCAAGCTCCGCCCTCATCTTTTGCACACACGCGTTTCCACGCATTTGACCGTACGTTCTACCGCTTAGAGCCATTTGTCCGCTCGCATCCTTCTCTTCCATGCATGAACTTTAGAAAATCGGGTATAACCAAAGCTAAGATTAGCTCAACGTCCCTCACGGGGCTTACGGAAAGGAAAAAGTATGGCAGCAGAACTCACCGCAGAGCGGTTCCAGGAAGATGTCGTCAACGCTCCCAAGCCCGTGCTTGTAGATTTTTGGGCAAGCTGGTGCGGACCATGTCGCGCCCTCGGTCCCATTGTCGAGCAAATCGGCGAAGAGATGTCCGATCGCCTGACCGTTTTTAAATGCAACGTAGACGAGGAAAGCTCCCTCGCACAGCAATTTGGAATTATGTCCATCCCGACGCTTATACTGTTTAAGAACGGTGAGGTCGCACATCAGATGGTGGGCAGCAAGCCCAAGGCAGCACTTGTCGCCGAGCTTGAGGAGCATCTGTAGCATTTTTGCTACGTAAGCGAAACAACAAGGGCAGACCCTATGCTGCAGTTTTGCGTGGCATCACCGCCACCAACAACACTGCTGTAAAGGGGCTGCCCCTTACTTTAGAGGAGGTGCTGTGCGTCTATCGTCAATACTCAAGAACAACCTGCACTATGTGGTTATTGCCATAGCGGCCATCGTGTTTCTGGCCGTCGTGCAGGACATCCGCTCAGACGACATCCTGCGCCTCGATGCAACGGCCTATAGCTTTTTGGTGCTGCGGCTGCGGCGACCTTGGCTTACGGCCATTATGGAGGGCTTCTCCAACCTGTCGTCGCCGGTAGTCATTGCGGGCATGTTCCTTATGGTGGCAGCCTTTGCTCCCGGCAGACGGCCCGGTTTGTGCGCAGCGGTTAACCTTGTATGTGTGGTGGCCATAAACCAGCTGCTCAAGTACCTCGTACAACGTCCACGACCCGATGGCTTCCGCCTGATCTCGGAAGTTGGCTACAGCTTTCCCTCCGGCCACTCCATGGTCTCCATGGCCTTTTACGGTCTTTGTGCCTGGATGGTATGGAACTACGAACGAGACAAGATCATACGCTGGCTGTGCTGCCTGTCGTTTGCGCTCATGGTGGTGCTTGTTGGCATGAGCCGCGTGTATTTGGGCGTGCACTACGCGTCGGACGTCATCGCCGGCTTTTGCGTATCCATTGCATGGCTGGCCGTTTATGTGAAGGTGTTCTGCCCCCTGTTCATGCCCGAGGAACGAACGCTCCACGCCGAGGAGGTGGCGAGCCCTGCCTACGTCGAGCCAGAGCGACTTTACGTAGCCGACAATACCAGCAGCATGCGCGCACGCCACATGCGCTGGGAGCAAAGGAAGGGAAAGCTTCCCCGCGAGGACGATCCCTCGTAGCGGTGCGAATGATGAGCAGCTTGCAGGTTGGGAAGGGCCCCAGTTGAGGTTTACGTAACCTCAACTGGGGCCCTTCCCAACCTGCGGGGTCACTGTGCCTTGCTGCTAGAGCCCGAAGAAGCGCGCGAAACTCCAGCCACCATCGTCACTTCTCTCTTGGAGCTCCACTATTTCCGCGCTTTGGATAACCCCATTGGGCTCCACCATAATACGGCCTATGGTTGGCCCCTGTGCGGTGCGCGGAAACGTGGGGCTGCCAGGGTTCATCACAAGAACCTTACCCAAGCCGCCCGGGCTCCTTTCCCAGTCCACCGACGGCCTATGGCTGTGTCCACATATGGCAACGTCGCAGGTAGCCAGGTCCAGCCGTTCCTCGTAATGGCAGAGCTGCCAACGCAACCCACACCTAAACACGCGCGTAACGCGATCCACATCCGGACCGTAGTCCATGCCCCAGTCGTTATTGCCCAAGCACATGGCCAGCGGCGCAATATCGCAAAGGATTTGGTAATCCTCGTAAGAGCAGCAGTCACCTGCATGCATAATCATATCGGCGCCGTTGAGCTCGTCCAAGAGCTCTTCCGAAAGGTGGCCATGGGTGTCGGATACGATGTCAAAACGCATGTGCTAGAGCCCCAATGCGCGCTTGAGCGCAACCACACGACGGCGCGAAACTGAGATCTTCTTGCCTTCCACGCCATTGATGCCAAGTTGCAGAATGCCGCTAGAGATCGTTTCCACGTCCTCCACGTATGCCAGGTTGACGATGTAGCCGCGATGTACGCGGAAGAACCCGTGGTCGGTAAGCTTGGCCTCGAGCTTTGCCAGCGAGATGGTAGACAGATAGCGATCGGTATCGGTATAGATGCAGGAGTAGTCGTCTTTGGCTTCGATGTAGCGAATCTGGTCCACGGGTACGAGAACCTTGCGGCCGCTCTTCTCTACGGGAATGCGCTCAACGGAAGGAGCAGACTGCTTGGGCGGCCTCACGCGCGCCTGAACCTTGTCCAACGCCTGCGCAAGGCGAGCCGTCTCCACCGGCTTCATGAGGTAATCGACGGCATCCACGCCAAAGGCTTCCAGTGCATACTCGCTATACGCGGTGACAAACACGACCGCGGGCGGATTCTTGAGCTTGTGCAGGGCATCCGCTAGCTGCATGCCGCTGGTCTTGGGCATCGAGATGTCCAAGAACATAACGTCGGCACGGTTTTCCATGAGACGTTCCACGGCTTCGCGTGCGCTCGAAGCCTCCACAATAGAGCCCATCCGACCAGTTTCCTCAAGCAAATAGCGCAGCTCGGAACGGGCGGGGGCTTCATCATCCACAATCATCGCGTTAAGCATTCGGTATTCTCCATCCCTACAAAGACATACCAATCCACAAGAGAGTATAGCGTTATTGCGTGACAATTTCGAGTAAGGGACAGAATTAGCGCAGTAGTAGAATGCGATGGCGCATGGCACATCGTTCCCATTCGACAAAGTCTGTAGCCCCTCTCGCAAAGTCTGTAGCCTCCCTTGCAAAGTCTGTAATCCCGCGCATAAAGTCTGTAGGTTCAAATTGGCTTTTACGAAGTTTCCGCAGCTCACGGGCTTATCGATTTTGAACACACTTCGAAACTCTACAGACTTTGCAAGGTCAGCTACAGACTTTGCGAGAGGGGCTACAGACTTTGCAAGAGGGGCTACAGACTTTGCGAAGGCAGCTACAGACTTTAGCTTGGATGGGCCCCAAGCCTGCGGCTTTCCGTCGCCTAATCGTCGCTCGGCAATTCCTCGCTGGGTGCGGCATCGCCCAGCCGCAGCGTGACCACCGTTCCCTCTCCCAGGCGAGACATGATCTCGATGCCCGAGCCCTTGCCGTAGAAGCGCTCAATGCGCTCCGCCACGTTACGTAAGGCAATACCCGTACCTTCGTCGCTGCCAGTTTCGTTGGGCCGAGCCTGCCGCAAGAGCAACTCGGCCGCGTCCTCGTCCATGCCAAGGCCGTCGTCTGCCACGGCAATAAGAACGTCATTGCCATCCACGGTGGCATGCACGTCTATGTGCAGCGGTCCCTCGTCGCGCATGGCATGCCGCACGGAATTCTCAACAATAGGCTGCACCAAAAACGACGGCACCATCACCTTGCCCAAGTCCTTCTCAAGATACTCGCTTTCCACTATGCGATCCTCGCCAAAGCGAGCTTTTTCGATCGTAAGGTAGCGACGCGTTTGCTCCATTTCCTGCTCGAGGGTAATGCTCTCTTCCGAGCTTTCCAGCGTACGCCTATAGAAGGTGGCAAACTCCCGTAGGACGTCGCGCGCCTTGGTGGGATCGATACGCGTAAGCGCCGCGATGGTGTTGAGCGAATTGAACAGGAAGTGCGGGTTGATTTGCGCCTGCAACGCCTTTACTTCGGCACGTGCCGTAAGCTCGGCCTGTCGGTCCAGCTCAAAGGACGAAAGCTGAGCCGAAAGCAGGTTGGAAAGCCCGCGCGCAATGGTGAGTTGCGTGCGGTCAACCTGCTGTCCGCTGCGGTAGTACAGCTTGAGCGTACCCACCGCCTCGTCGGCGACGATGAGCGGCACGATTACACTCACAGGATACCCCTGTCGCTCTTGGTCGAAAGTATTGGGGTCTTGCCCTACGGGGCCTTCCATCATGATGCGCTGACGATTGCGTGTTGAGAAGGTCTCCATACGCATGGACCGCAGCACTTCCATCGTGGGCGCAGTGTTTGGCGAGCCAGGCGGAAACAGCGCCATGTTTTCGCCCACATAGGCCAGCACGACCTCAGTGTTGGTTATCGACACGGCCTGCGCCTCGGTTTCGGGCAGGATAAGCTGGCATGCGGCGTTGCAATTTGAGGCAGTAAGACCTCCGCGCATGTGCTCCAACATACTCGAGGCCACGCGCAGGGTACGTTCGGTTGCCTGCGAGCGCAGATTGTCGGGCACCAGGATGAGCGAGCCGCCCAACACAATGAGAAGCGCCAAAAGAACGCCTGCGATCATCGTGGCCCAAATGTTGCTGGTCGTAATGCCCCACGAAAGCAAGCCGAGTGTTCCAACCATTAAGAACGCAGCCAAAGCCGACGTCCATCCGCCGATCTTATCGATCAGACGACCTATCATTGCTGCCCGTCCCTGTTGTTCTGAGGTTCTTCGCGCCTACGACGACGTCTCTTGCGCCGGCGAGGCACAATGGGTGTGCCCGATTCCAGAATGGCGTTTGCCAGCGGCTCGTTGCACCACAAGGCGCTCATCATACCGGGCCAGTAGGTTTGGAACGCAAGGTAGTTCTCGCGCATGCGACGCGCCCATGCACGGGCTTCGCCACGAGCGTGAAGCCATATGTGGAAGTACTCCTCGCGCTCTGGCCCAGCAATCGAGCGCAGCAACGAGGTGAGGAATATGCGGCGATGTACCTCCGAGCCTATCCACGGAGCGGGGTACGGTTGCAACGACTCGGGAGTTATGGGACGCAGACCAATGCGGTGGTTGGCCACATCGAGCTTTTCCACCTCGTACGTCCAGCGGTACACGTCTTGCAAAAAGCGGCTCGCGCGCGACGGTGACTTGGGAGGAAGGTGACGCACCGCCCATTGGTTGTCGAACCACACGTCCAAGCCATTCATACGCAGGTTAAACAGATAATCGAGATCTTCTCCACGCGTGATGTAGGGGTCAAACGCCACATGGCAGAAGGCATCGGCATACAGCGCAAAGCAGCCGCCACACACATAGTTGGACCGCGATATACGTGTTGAGCGCTGGGCACCTTCCATCCACGAGTTAAACTCCGAACGCTTGGACCAGAACTTGTCGCACCAACGGGTAAGCGACTCGTCGGCATAGCAGGAGTCATTGCGATCGAAGAAGTAGCCGGTTTTTGCCGAGACGGGCAGGTCTTGTCGCGTAAGGAGGCCGAGACCGTACACGCCGTCTATGAGGAAGTTCTCGTCGAGCGCCACCTCGTCGTCGTCCATGAACACCACGATGTCGTGACCAAGAATGGCAGAGACCACCAGTCCCATGTTGCGTATGGCGCCATAGCCACGCAGCGACACCGTCTCGCCCTCCATCTTGGGCGCAACCACGTGGATGGCGTTCTCCACCACCTTTGCCTCGCGATTGCCAATGATAAGCGGATTGAGGTTGGGGTGGGACAGGCATATGCCGTTTACGCGTGCTCGCGCGGCGTCGGCACAATTTGGCGGTGCGACGAGAAGAATGATAACGCGCAAGACACCGCGGACCTGCTCGAGTGACTCAAGGCAGGTTTGGAGCTCTGGCACAGGCTTTGATATGGGCGTCGCGTGATCGTAGGTTCCCACCTCACGCACATCGTGGGATTCCTCTCCCTCCGACCAATAGGTAGGAATAACGATTACCGGATTCACCGTACATCGCCTCCTTCCACGACGTGAGTCTCTTGGCCTGCGCACATCTGTTTGGCCAAACGCGTACGCGCGATGCGCTCTGGACTCATTGATTCCTCTCTTGTGTATGAACCTCTCGACTCTACCACAACAGCGTGACAATAAAACCCTAAAGCTCGCTAAGTTTGAACTCACACTGGGTACAAAGGGGACTGTCCCCTTTGTACCCAAAGCGCTAGGCTTGGCTTAGGAGGCGCTCATAGCTCGCTTTGAACTTTTGCGCCCGTGCGCCAGTGCGATCGCTGGCTGGCACGACGCCATGCTCGTCCGAGACCAAAAACACTTCCTCCGCGGCAAAGCCCTTCGTTGCCGCGCTATCCAACAGCTCTTCGTCACGCCGCACCGTCATCCCCAGCGTCTTGGCCAGGTCGTACACCAGCGAGCAGGCACCTGCCGGCGAAAACTGCGACGACGTTGCCCACAAAAGAACATCGTCACGCACAACCCACAGCTCCTCGGGCGCCACGCAGAGCGACTGAGCCTCCTTACGCGCGTTCTGCGCGCGTTGCAACAAGTCATTTGCCGACAAGTGCGTAAGCTGATGATACGCACCCACCGACATAGCCGCCCTGCCATCGGTATCCACCACCAGCATTAGAACGCCGTCCGGATGCTTTGTGGTGCCGTCGGCAAGCGTCCACTCCATATGCTGCTTTGCCCATGCCACCAAAGACGTCGTTATTACCTCGTTTGGCGTCTTTCGTGCCGCAAGAGCGCGTAGGTGTCGATTCTCCAGCGGAAGCCTTCCGTTTGACAGTCGCCACCTGCATACGACTGCAGGCCGTCCCAGGCTAAACTCCTCCATCTAGCTGCACTCCCTTCCTATGGGACAAAGGGGACAGTCCCCTTTGTCCCGCTTTTGCTCAAGAACGCGCAATGAGGCGCGCGACCGTATTCTTTCCCAACCCTGTGACCATGCAAATCTGCGGTGCGGTAAAGGAATGCTCGTACAGCGCCGCAACATGCGGAAGTCTATCACGCATGGTCATGGTAGGCAGGCTCTCCAAAACCTGATCCCCCACGATCCGCTTGGCTATTCCCATGAGCGATCCCAAATCCAAGTGGGACCTCAGCAGGCTTCCCTTAAACGCCTGCGGCCATTCGTTCCCACTCGTGCTAAAGCGCACAAACTCGTCCCTTCCATCACACAACTCAAGCAGGAACTGCGTGCTGGTTATGGGAACCTCCTCGTCCTTACCAAGATACGCGCCCATGCTGCTCCATTTGTACTCCGCTGCAGAGCACATGCCAGCGACCTCGGGATTGGCATGAATATAGCGTGCGGCACACAGATAATGGCTGTCCTTCTCCACGGGCTCACTCCAAAAGCGTCCCTGAAACACATGGCCAACCCTTCCCGACTTTGCATGAAAGTATCCTGCGTACGACTCGTCGAGTTGCTTCATGGCTGCGCTGAGCGGTGCGAGAGAAAGGCTCGTGTCCTGCAACAACGCATGGGTGTGATTGTCCATAAGCACATACGCGTGGACAACCACACCGTTCCTTGCCATTGCATCCGAGAAGAACTCGAGGTAGCGGTACTTGTCTCTTGCGTCTTCGAATATTACTTGGTCACCATCCCCTTTGGTTACCACATGATAGAATCCCGACGCGGCATGTTTGCGCTGTTGACGTGGCATAAGCCCTCCCCTCCTCGTCCGTTGATGGGGAGCCATCGTATCACATCGCACACGCCACAAAAAAAGCGGGACAAAGGGGACTGTCCCCTTTGTACCCACACGCAAAAGCGGGACAAAGGGGACTGTCCCCTTTGTACCAAAAAGGCGCGCCCCGAAGGACGCGCCCGATAAGATCTGTGCCTTAAGGCGTTACACCACGATTACACCTCGGCGTAGAGCTCCTTGAGCTTGAGCAAGTGCTGGTAGCGATCCATCGCCGCCTGCTCGTTGCGCTCGAACAGCTCGGTTGCACGCTCGGGGAACTCGCGGGTAAGGCGGTTGTAGCGAGCCTCGTTGAGGAGGAACTCCTGGTATCCGCCTGCCGGCTCCTTGCTGGTGAGCGTGAACTTCTTGCCCTTGGGTGCTGCGGGGTTGAAGGTGAAGAGGTTCCAGTAACCGCACGCCACGGCCTTCTTCATCTCGTCCTGGCAGTGCGTCATGCCGCCCTTGATGGAGTGCATCTCGCACGGGCTGTAGCCAATGATGAGGGACGGGCCGTCGTATGCCTCGGCCTCCTGGATGGCCTTGAGGGTCTGAGCGGGGTTGGCGCCCATGGCAACCTGTGCCACGTACACGTAGCCATAGCTCATCGCGATCTCGGCGAGGCTCTTCTTCTTGATCTCCTTGCCGGCGGCCGCGAACTGCGCAACCTGACCGATGTTGGAAGCCTTGGAAGCCTGGCCGCCCGTGTTGGAGTACACCTCGGTGTCGAACACGAACACATTCACGTTGTTGCCGGAGGCAAGCACGTGGTCGAGTCCACCAAAGCCGATGTCGTACGCCCAACCGTCGCCACCGAAGATCCAGAAGCTCTTCTTGGTGAGATAAGCCTTGTCAACCAGAATCGCCTTGGCAGCGTCGGAGCCGTCGGCCTCGAGCAGGGCAATGAGTGCCGCAGCGGTCTTCTTGGACTCCTCGGCGTCGTTGAGAGAAGCCTTCCATGCCTCAACGGCGGCCTTGGCCTCATCGGTTGCGGCCCAAGCCTCGAGCTGCGTGGCAACCTTGTTCTGAACCGCCTTGTAGCCAAGCTCCATGCCCAGGCCGTGCTCAGCGTTGTCCTCGAACAGGGAGTTGTTCCATGCGGGACCGTGGCCGTCGGCATTGGTGGTGTAGGGGCTGGTAGCCGCGGGGTTGCCCCAAATGGAGGAGCAGCCGGTGGCGTTGGAGATGAACATGCGGTCGCCGGCCACCTGGGTTACCAGGCGAGCATAAGCGGTCTCGGCGCAGCCTGCGCAGGAGCCGGAGAACTCAAGCAGCGGCTTCTTGAACTGGATGCCCTTGAGGTTGGCGGCAACGGCACCTTCCTTCTCGGTGACGTTGGCCACGCAGTAGTCGAAGACGGGCTGCTGGTCGAGCTCTTCCTCCTGGCCAACCATGGTGAGGGCGCCCTTGGGGCACATGCCGGCACACACGCCGCAGCCCATGCAGTCGAGCGGGCTGATGGCCATGGTGAACTTCATGTTGGGGAACTTCTTGGGCGGCATCATGGGCTTGGTGCGCATCTGCTCGGGTGCCGCGGCAGCCTCGGCCTCGTCCAGCGCGAACGGACGGATGGTGGCGTGCGGGCACACGTTGGCGCAGGTGTTGCACTCAATGCACTTGGACTCGTCCCAGTGGGGCACGAACACGGCTACGCCGCGCTTCTCATAGGCAGAGGCACCGAGCTCGAACTGGCCATCGGCGATGTCCTTAAAGGCGGAGACGGGCAGGGAGTCGCCGTCCATCATGTCGATGGGGTGCAGTAGCTCCTTAACTTGCTTGACGATGGCCTCGCGACCCTCGACCGTAAGGACGCTGGGCTCGTCGGTGGCCGTCTTCCAGCTCTCGGGGATCTCGATTTCCTTGAAGGCGGTGGCACCGGCGTCGATGGCCTTCCAGTTGGCCTCAACGATGGCCTGGCCCTTCTTGGCGTAGGAGTACTCGGCAGCATCCTTCATGTACTTAACTGCATCGGCAGCAGGCAGCACCTTGGCCAGCGCGAAGAACGCGGACTGGAGGATGGTGTTGGTGCGCTTGCCCATGCCGACCTCAAGCGCCAGGTCGATGGCGTTGATGAGGTACACGTGGATGTTGTTGTTGGCAATGTAGCGCTTGGCCTCGGCGTTGAGGTGCTTCTCAAGCTCCTCAAAGCTCCACTGGCAGTTGATGAGGAAGCTGCCGCCCGGCTTGACGTCGCGGACCATCTTGAAGCCCTTAACGATGTAGCTCGGGTTGTGGCAAGCCACGAAGTCGGCCTTGTTCACGTAGTAGGGCGAGCGGATGGGGCTGTCGCCAAAGCGCAGGTGGCTGATGGTGACGCCACCCGTCTTCTTGGAGTCGTACTGGAAGTAGGCCTGGACGTACTTGTCGGTGTGGTCGCCGATGATCTTGATCGAGTTCTTGTTGGCACCCACGGTACCGTCGCCACCGATGCCCCAGAACTTGCACTCGATGGTGGAGGGGTCGGCGGTGTTGGGGGCGTCGGTAGGCTCGTCGAGCGACAGACCCGTGACGTCGTCCACGATGCCCACCACGAACTCGCGCTTGGGCTCGGCCTTCTTGAGCTCGTCGTAGATGGCAAAGGCGCTCGCGGGAGGCGTGTCCTTGGAGCCGAGGCCGTAGCGGCCGCCGATGACCTTGACGCCCTCGATGCCACTCTCGAACAGCGAGGTGACGACGTCCTGGTACAGAGGCTCGCCAATGGAGCCGGGCTCCTTGGTGCGATCCATAACGGCAACGCTCTTGACCGTCTTGGGCAGCGCGGCAACAAAGTGCTCGACCGACCAGGGGCGGTACAGGCGAACCTTAACGAGGCCGACCTTCTCGCCGTGGGCGTTGAGGTAGTCGATGACCTCCTCAAGCACGTCGCAGAAGGAGCCCATGCACACCACCACGCGGTCCGCATCGGGCGCGCCGTAGTAGTCGAACAGGTGGTAGTTGGTGCCGAGCTTCTCGTTGACCTGGTTCATGTAGTCCTCGACGACCGCGGGGAGGTCGTTGTAGGTGGTGTTGCAGGCCTCACGATGCTGGAAGAAGATGTCCCCGTTCTCGTGGCTGCCGCGCGCGTGCGGGTGCTCGGGGTTGAGGGCATGGTCGCGGAAGGCCTGGACGGCGTCCATGTCTACCATGTCCTTGAGGTCGTCGTAGTCCCAGATGGCGACCTTCTGGATCTCGTGAGAGGTGCGGAAGCCGTCAAAGAAGTTCAGGAACGGGGTGCGACCCTTAATGGCCGAGAGGTGCGCAACGGCGCCGAGGTCCATGACCTCCTGCACGTTGGTCTCGGCGAGCATGGCAAAGCCGGTCTGGCGACAGGCCATAACGTCGGAGTGGTCGCCAAAGATGTTGAGCGCATGGCTCGCCACGGTACGGGCAGACACGTGGAACACGGAAGGCAGCTGCTCGCCTGCGATCTTGTACATGTTGGGGATCATGAGCAGCAGGCCCTGCGACGCCGTGTAGGTGGTGGTTAGCGCGCCTGCGCCAAGGGAGCCGTGCACGGCACCTGCGGCACCGGCCTCGGACTCCATCTCCACGACCTTAACGGGCGTACCGAAGATGTTCTTCTGGCCCTTGGCTGCCCACTGGTCGACGTAGTCGGCCATGGGGCTGGACGGCGTGATGGGGTAGATTCCCGCTACCTCAGTAAACGCGTACGACACCCATGCCGCTGCGTTGTTGCCGTCCATGGACTTGAATTTTCTCGCCATGTCCTCTCCTTTACGAATAGTGCGGTCCGCGCTCCCTGCGCGTCCATTACTCACACGGATTTAATAATAACGCAATTCTCGTTACTACGTGTGACGCTGGCCATTAATGGAAAAACAACAGATAGGTTGTTGCGCACGAACGAAAAAGCTGACAAGTGACCTGTCCCCATGTCACATCAATGGAAAAACAACAGATAAGCTGACAAGTGACCTGTCCCCTTGTCAGCTCTTTGTCACTTCGTCGGCGACGCCAGTGTCTATGAGGCGCAGCATAATGGCGGCATAGTCGTAGTCAAACTGCCTGCCCATGCCGTTTGCGATCTCGTCTCGAACCTTCTTCCGCGCAAGCGCGCCGCGGTAGCTTCTCGTTGAGGTCATGGCATCGTAGGCGTCGGCAACTGCAATTATTCGGGCAATCCGGGGGATGTCCTCTCCCGAAAGCCCCTCGGGATATCCCGAGCCATCGTAGCGCTCGTGGTGGTAGTGCGCGCCAATACTCAAATAGGGTGACTGCCTAATGCTCAACAAGATCTGGTTGCCAGTTACCGGATGCTGCTTGATCTGCTCAAACTCCTCGTCGGTGAGTCCACTAGGCTTATTGATAACCTCGTCGGGCACACCAATCTTTCCCACGTCATGCAGAAGTGCGGCAAAATACACCTCTTCGCACTCCTTCTCCGAAAGACCAGCCTCCTCGGCAATAAGCTTCGACAAAATCGCAACCCTCGTTGAATGCCCGTGCGTGTACTTGTCCTTTGCATCAATTGCGTTAGCCAGCGCCTCAACGGTCTCTTCAAACAGGGTGGCCTCTCTCTTTTGGGCCTCCTTGTAGAACTCGATCTCGCGGGTCCTTGCCTGCCCCACCTCTGCGCCCAGCGCAGTAAGCGTATACACGAAGAACACGTTCACAACGAGCACCAAAGTCATGCTAATGAGCGAGACACCGTAGTTGAAGAACTGTATGATAGCCGCAAATGTTGGAAGAATGATGCTAATTGCCAAGGCATACACAAGCTTTCGATTGAGCTTGCTGCCATACCGTATAAGCACCGATTCCTGAATGATCACCATTAAGAAGGGCAAAACGTAACTAAACACGTTCCCCGCTGCCCTCTGATAGTTGTTATGCGCGTCAAAGGTGTAGTACAGGCCCGTGAACTGAGTAACAATGATGAGCATCGTTCCGATTACAAACAGAACGTCACAGACCCTCAACCGCTTTGGAAGCTCCTTTAGCCCACCCTCGTTCATACACAGGTCTTTTATAAAATAGGAAACCAACAGCAGGATAAGCAGAATCAGGAAGTAGGTCATTGCGTTGCTGATTCGCACCATAAAGCCGCCAAACAGGCTTTCGTTGCCGCGAAATTCGTACGAGAGTCGGTCGAAGATAAGCTGCATCATGGAGGCGAGTTCCATCATCAATAGGATGGACCTTCTTTTAACCGACAAAAACCTTGGCATAAGGGTCATAACCGCCAAAATGCCACAGCTGCCACTAAGGAACAGCATCATATCGAGCTGATGCGCACGAATAAAGTCCAAAGGCGTGTCCTTCACATGAGCACGTTTGCCAGCAATTCCATCATGCACGAAGCATACAAACGATGCAAGATGGCACCAAAAACGCACTTATATAGCGCGGTTTGCGTTCATGCAATTGCGCTAGTCGCCAACGTCACCCCGCACGTGCGGCTCGAACGTGAAGCCTGGCACCACCTCTTGGCAGGCAAGGTTCAGTTCGTTCCCAAACGCACCTAGGTCTTGTATGGAATAGTCGGCCACAGCGTCAAACCGGCAAATCTTGCGTTCCACATCCACAATGAGCCCGCGCACCTCGACTATGTGCTCGTGGCTCCACAAGAAACGCGACACCTTCGCGCGCAGCTTTCGGCTTTCGTCACTAATCTCTTCCGCAGGATAAACACCCACCGAAACAAGCACTACCCCACACTCATCTATAACGCGCCTATACACCTCACGCGCAATTTCGTCGAATTCGGAGACGGTCATGTTTTTGTCAACCGTCACATGAAGTGAGCCACCGTATTTGTTGGGGCCAAAGTCCGTAATCACGATGCCGCTTACGAGCTTTACCCCCTCAACCGATCGCGCAGCCTTTTCCACACGATTCGCAAGCCGAGGGTCTTGTCGCTCGCCAACGATCTTGGAAATCGTTTCCAGAAGAATCTGTATGCCGCTCTTTATGATGAACACAGAGATGGCAGCCGCAAGATACGACTCGATGCCAATGCCAAACGCCATGTTTAGGATGGCAGCCAGCAGCGTGGAAGCCGAGACGATGGAATCCATGAGCGAATCGGTGCCATTGGCAACGAGCGGCGACGAGTCCAGCTTTTTTCCAACGGCACGCGTATAGATGCCCAACCCCGCCTTTGTAACACTCGCGAAGCCAATGAGGACAAGCGCCATTACTGTGTACGTAGACGTGCTCCCATCCACAATCGCGTGAATCGAGCTGCTGAGCGAAGAGGCTCCTGCCGCAATAATCAACGATGCCACGACGACGGAGGTAAGGTACTCATAGCGCCCATGTCCAAAGGGATGCTCGTAATCGGGCGGACGTTGCGCAATCTTTGTTCCCACAATCGTGAGCACGCTGGTAAAGCTATCGGTTAGGCTGTTTACGCCATCGAGCGTAATGGCAATGGACTGCGTTATTGCACCCAACACAAACTTGAGTATTGCCAGCAGAAGGTTGCCCACAACGTTGATTGTGCCGGTTCTTACAACCTGCTTTTCTCGCGACGCCACGTTCCGCCCTTCCTCAAACGCCCACACGCATGACATACATACAATACACGACTTACTGATAGGTAACCGCGCAATATCCAGGCGCAATAACAGGAGTGATCATAAGATGGAACGATTTTCCGCTAAGGGGATCGGTGTAGTCTGTGTCTATGTTTTCGCCTTCATATGCCGCGCGACGAACGCTCTGGAACCAATCCTCCTCAATGTAGGGATAGAGCTCCCTCACATGATGGCCAATAACCTCTTGACTAGAAACTCCCCCAAGCTTTAGGAACATGTTGTTCACGTAAATAAACTCCGCATCATAGAGCTCGCTGTGCTCGGTATGCGTAACGCGATAGACGCTATACGAAATGGGCAGGTCGTCAAAGAGAACAAAGTCTTCCCTAACGGGAATCCTCTGCCGAGGTTGTGCGTTCTTCCTGTCCAGCCACAAGCCACGAACGAGCATGAATATCATCACCAACGCGGCAACAACAAGTGCGCAGGTCACAATGATCGGAAGCACCTGAGCAAAGGCATCGACGGCGCTTGTCTTTGCATCCTCCATATAGTAATGCGTAAGCGCTGCGTTGACCGTAGACGTTGGCACCACGGCCGCGGCCTTAGACAGAATGGAGTACAAAACCGTGTCGCTCCGATTTACCGCAAGGCAGTAGTCCATTTCCACGCCCGTCGACAACGTAGTTAGATGGTACTTCTCGCAGGTCTTCGCTATGTTGTTGTAGCGGTATTTGCTGATCAGCAAGCAGTCCGCTTGCCCATCGGCAATGGCTTTTAAACACTCCTGCGTGTCATCGAAATAGATGGGGAGCCAGTCCGGGAAGTGGTCCTTTAGGAATATCTCGTAATTGGGATTGTTGGCATTGACTGCCACGGTTATGCGCTCTTTGCTTGCAAAGGTCTTTTGATCCGCCTCGCGTATAACCGCAGACATATCGGTGCGCATGATCGCCGGCGTAATAAAAACATCCTGAGTCTCTCCGTCATAGGCAGTGAGGTTTGCCGGGAACACGCAGTCTACCTCACCTTTTCCCATTGCCTCCATAGCAGCGGCAGAAGATGGATAGCACACGGGCTCAAATCGCACGTCGTAGTTATCTATGTTGGAGGCCGCGACGTCAAGCCAGTCCTTGAGCGCACCGGTGAGCTCCCCCGTCTTTGGGTCCTTTGCGCAAAGGGCAAGGTAGTTGTCCTGATATCCCACCCGAATGGCGCCATGGTGATCGAGCCATTCCCTCTCGTGGGCGTCAACGAAGTTGTTCACGCTGGAAACCTGCAAGTATTTGGCATAAAGCTGCTCGTCGTAATACTGATTCTCGTCCTGAATCCTATTCATCGCGTTGTTGAGCTCAACCAAAAGGTCGGAACGAGACTTGTTTACGGCAAAGAAGAAGTCGGAGGTGCCAACCCTGCAAACAGGCACGGCAACCTTTTTGTCGAAGAACCCGTCCAACGACAGATACAGGTCTATGTTGCCGTTGGCGAGCTTTGCTATGTTGTCCTCCTCCGATCCCGTGAGCTCTACGATTTCCACCTGAATGTTGTTGGTCTTAGCCCAGTCGCGAAGGTAGCCGATCTGCACGCTTCCCTTTTGAGCACCGACTTTCTTTCCCTTGAACGTGTTGTAGTCCTCGGTGGAAATATCATAGTTGCCAGGGGCTGCAAAGAGGTAGTACTCCTCTGCGCCCATGGGCAACGCAGAGAAGAGCATCCGCTCCGCCCTCTCGTCCGTGTAGGACACGTCGCTCATCAGGTCGATCTTGCCATCCTGCAGCATTTGGAGCAAATCGGCCCAACTGCCCTCCACATACTCGTATTTCCAGCCGGTGTAGGCTGCGATCTTTTGCTGATAGTCGTAGGCATAGCCAGAGCGTCGTTCGTGCTCGTCCAACCTGTTGAAGGGGGATTCGTACCAGCCAACGCGCACGACCTTCGGCTGCTCCTGCGCATGCGCGACGGCTGGCAACGCAACAGCCGCCAGCATCATTAAGAAGAGCAGGAGTAGCACACCTTTGACGCATTCCCTCCACGTTGATGGACGCATACGCCTACCTTCCCCTCTTTCGCGCACGTTTGTTCTCGTACATGAGTTGGTCTGCGCGAAGCAGAACGTCGTTTACGCTTTGGTCGATCTTCGCATCGTACACCGCTATTCCCACGGCCACATGCACCTGTTCCCATTCGTTTTGCGCATCGTCGCTAATCTGGACCATGGCGTCTTTGAACTTCTGCAAGAGCTCGTCCTTGTTCTGCAAATCGTCGTTCTGAAGAACAACCGCAAACTCGTCGCCACCAATCCTGAAGACGGGACTGTGTTGGAAGATGCGGCAGATCAGACGGCACGCCAGCATAAGGTATTCGTCGCCCTTTTCGTGCCCGTACTTGTCGTTGATCATCTTGAGGTTGTCGCAGTCGAACATGCCAACCGCAAACGCCAGATCGTTATTGCTCTCCAAGCTCTGCTGCAAGCCCTCTGTGTAGGTGGAATACGCGCCCTTGTTTCTTACGTGCGTCATGGAATCCACGTACGCACGCTTGTTGAGGTCGCTTATGTGGTCTTTCATGTGGCCGGCAAGTCGTTTGAAAGTGCTCGTGAGCCGTCCAACCTCGTCGTCTCCGCTATAGGTAAGCTCTATGTCGTAGTTGCCACGATCCACTTGGTCGGCAGCGTCCGTTAGCTCCTCCAAGGGCCTTGTAATGCGCTTGGTGTACAGCATGGTAAACGTGCTTGCAATCAGCAGCACAACGATGGCGAACGCCATGGTTTGCCACACGAGCTTCTGCCAATCGCCTTCTGTCTCGGATACCGGCACCGTAACGTTCAGACGCATTCCGTTGCTTAGCGGCAGCCATGCGGCGATCTTATCCACGCCCTCGTAGTTGTACTTAATAAAGGTGCTTTTGTCGATGGCCGATTCGGGAACCTTGGGAATCTGGTCCTCGGAATACTGGCTCACGTCAATGCGCGGATGGAAGAAGAGGTTTCCGTCTTCGTCACTCAGGAACGCATAGCCATTGTTGTAGAGTCGAATGCTCTCAACCTGCTCTGCCATCGTGCTGTAGTCGATCTCGATGCCAACCACGCCAACGAACTGGCCGCGCCAGTAGATGGGAACGTTGTAGGAGATTACGTGCGCGCCCAGATTGTCGGTGATATAGGGCGGAAGCCAAACGGCTTTGCCCTCGTACTTGGGCACCGTAAACCACACAAGTTTTGAGGTGTCGCTCGTATCGTACTTGGTAATGTCGGTGACTTCGTGCTCCACGAAGCCCTCGCCGTTTAGATCGGTGTACCAAAAGCCCTTTACCTTGTTGGATATCTCGGGATCAATGCGATAGTAGTAGGTTAGGACTCCGTTTGTTTTGGAGGCCATCTCGTCAAAGCTCTTCCGCATGCGATCTACGTGCTGCGCGAGCTTTTGGTCGTCTAAGCCGTCCAGATCCGACTCCGCAATGGCAGCCACCTTGCCAACCGACTTCTGCACGCTGTTGAAGTAGTAATCGAGGTTTCGCTCTCCCGTTTCGCACAAAAGCAACAGGAGCTGATTGGATTCCTGCCTCTCGGAATCGCGGATGAAGTACACGCTATGCAGGGCCATGCTGACTACCGTAACAACGATTATGCAAACAGTAAGCAGGGTCATCTTTGTCCGTAGCGAACGCATATGCACCATCACCGCTCTTCCTCCTGGAGGTACTTGGCCTCAAAATCAGACGGGTGAAGCGGACGCGAGAAGTAGTAACCCTGCACCACTGCGCAGCCAAGACGCTTGAGAAGCTGCAGTTGGGACTCGGTTTCAACGCCTTCCGCAACTACCAGCGCATCCAGGCTCTTGGCAATTCCCAGAATCAGCTCCACAAGGCGAACGTTCTTCTTGTCGCTCTCTATGTTTCTGATAAAAACCTGGTCCATCTTGATGACGTCAATCGGCACGGAGGACAGCATGTTGAGGGATGAGTATCCGGTTCCAAAGTCATCCATCTCAACCGTGAACCCCTTTTCGCGCAAACTCTTTATGACGTGCTTAAGCTGATCCTCGTTGTCCATGTACGCAGACTCCGTAACCTCCAGCTTCAGCGCGTAGTAATCCAGTTTATTCTCTTTAAGAATACCATCAAGCGTTTCCTCGAGCCCTGAGTCAAACACGTCAATCCGCGACAGGTTAACCGAAACCGGAATCATCCTGCCGTACTCCGCACGCCAACGGGCAATCTGCCGTGCCGCAGTGGACCAAGCGTACTTGTCCACTTCCACGATCTTGCCGTTTCGCTCAAACAGCGGAATGAAGTCGTCCGGCGCAATCATGCCCAACTCGGGATGCCTCCAGCGAATGAGCGCCTCCACGCTCACAAGCTTCGGCGTATCGCCTTGGATGTTGAATTTGGGCTGGTAGTGAACCTCAAACTCGTAGCTGTCCAAAGCGCGTTGCAAGTCGTTGAGCAAACGCTGCTCAAACAGCTCCTGCTCGCGCACCTTTTCGTCAAAGACAATAACGTGCTCCTTAAAGTGACCGCGCGCCATGCTGCAGGCGGTACGCGCCATGTCGAACATCTGCACGGGCTCCAATTGCGTTTGCGCAAGCAACACGCCCATGCGAACGCGAATGCTTGTGTTTGGCGCCATTTCCTCCAACTTGTGCTGGAGGCGGTCGTAAATGCCATGATAATCGTCCACATGAGCGCAGAAGAGGTCGAATCGATCCGCATCAAAGCGCCCGCCTATGCCATCGTTCTCCTTTGCAATAATGCGCAGTTCGTTACCGAGCGTCTTGAGCACCCGGTCTCCAAAGTCCCTTCCGTTAACGGCGTTGATCGAATGGAACTGCTCGATGTTGAGCACCATGGCATCCATGGGCACGTCGGACTGCTCCTGACGCATTCGGTTGGCGTATTGGAAGAAGTAGTCCCTGTTGTACAACCCCGTAAGGGCATCCGTCTCCGTTGCCGAAATGAGCTCCTTCGCAAGTTTTTCCGCCCGCCTGCTGCGCAGCAGGAGCAGCGTAATAACGAGTATTACGGCAAGGACGACTGCCAGCACAATACCCATGTTGTCGGCAATGAAGTCCGTGAAGGTCCGCTTGGCGTCCTCTGTGATGTAGTACGACAGCGACGAGTTAACCGTGGAGTCGGGAACTTGGTTCACGACCTTTGCCAGTATGGAATACAGATCCGTGTTCCCCTTTTCCACCGCAAAGCACGAATTCAGGCTCATGGACGTTGGAATGGTTGTGAGGTGCAGTCGTTCGCACTGCCTTGATATGTTGTTGTAGCGATAGCTACTAATGAGCACACAGTCCGCCATGTTGTTTGCCACCGCGTTTAAGCAGTCAGGGGTAGTTTTAAAGTACACCGACTGCCAATTGGGGAAATGGTCCATCAAATAGGCGTCGTAATTCGGGTTTCCCTCGTTAACCGCAACGAGCACGTGCCTGTTGTTGTTGAAGTTGCTCGTGTCCGTTTGCCGCACAACCGCATATATGTCGGTGCTCATAAGCGGTGGCGTCATAACGATGCCCTGCTTTTCTCCGTCAAAGCCGCCAAGGCTTGCGGGAAAGACGCAGTCCACCTCTCCCCTCTTCAAGGCATCCAAGGCCTCCTCCACCGTGGAATAGCCCTTTGGCTCAAACGAGAGCTGACCGTTTTCCATGCAGCTCTGGGCATATTCCAAGTAGTCCTTTAGAGCACCCGTGAGCTTGCCGGTATTTGGGTCTGTTGCGCAAAATGCCAGGTAGTTGTCTTGATAGCCCACACGAATCGGTCCGTGGTCGGCAAGCCAGCCCTTCTCGTTTACCGAAAGAAACGCATTTGCGCCTGCCGTGTTTATGTATTGCTCGAACATCTGCTGGTTGAAGTAGCGGTTCTCGTTGTGGATGCTGCTTAGAGCATTGTTGAGGTCCGTAAGCAGATCGGGTCGATTCTTGTTTACGGCAAAGAAGAAGTCGGACGATCCCACCTTGTACACTGGCATGGCACGCGCTGGGTCCACAAAGGAGTCCACCGTAACGTAGGCGTCGATCTTGCCATCCTTCACCATATGCAACGATTCGTCCTCGGTGGTATTCAGCTCTACGACCTCGGCGTTTGCTTTGTTGCGCTTTGCCCATTCGCGATAGAAGTCGGCTTGTATGCTCTCTCTGTTTACGCCAACGCGCTTTCCGTTGAGCGTGGAAGGATCCGTTGACAGAATCTCCTGGTTGCCTGGAGCAACGAACAGGTAGTATTCCTCCGTTCCCATGGAATAGTCGGGAAACAGCATGTTTTTTGATCGCTCTTCGGTGTATGAGACGTCGCTCATAAGATCGATCTTGCCCTCAATGAGCATCCTCAGAAGGTCGGACCAGCTTCCCGAAACGTACTCGTAGCTCCAGCCGGTATATGCCGCGATCTTTAGCTGATACTCATAGGCATAGCCCGAGCGACGCCCGAGCGCATCCATAGTGTTGTACGACGAGTCGTACCAACCAACACGCACTACCTTGTTTTCCTTTTCCTGCGCATGAGCCGTCGTACGCGTCGTTGGCATTGTTATCGTGGAAAGGGAAAGAACAAGCAGCAGGAAAACGATCACGCTCCGCTTGATTGCCCCTACCGCCCGTGCCATCAGTTCCTCCATGCCTCGTTTGCGTCTCTCGTTCGCCGTACTTAAATTGATAGCACACATTTAATAGTACACATTTCGTTCACCCGTCGTGCATGTTGAGCAAACACTATTCAGTTAAGGGTAGGCATAAGATGGTAAATAAGCGTATGGCCAAGAGACTTTCCTGCGCGAAGACAGCTAGAGGACTTAACTTGGGAAAGGCCCCAAGTTTAGATTGTGGGTAAATCCAAACTTGGGGCCTATTTAAGTTAAGGTCGATGCCACTGAGGCTACTTCGTTGGCACAACCACGCTCTCGACGGACCTGCGCGTATCGTCGACCTTCCTGTTGAGCTCGTCGATCTCCTTCTGGATCCTCACGCGGTCATCCGACAGCAACCCCTTGGATTCGTTGAGCCGCTCCTGCAGGGACTCCACGTCCTCCTTGGTGTCGCTAACCTCTTTTTGCAGCTCTTCCTTGTCCTTCTTAATCGCCTCGGCGGTAACCTCCTCCTGCGAGACCTGGTGGTTTGCGGGCGGGTCGATGATGTAGAGCGACCACAGGATGCCGCCAATAACGGCAATGACCACAAACACGATGTTCATGGTGTCGTCGGGAATGCGCGCGAGCAAGCGCTCCAGCATGGGATACACAAACCAAGTAATGATCGAAGCCGCCACGCCAAAGGCCAGCGCGTTTTGCAGACACACCTGCCCCATAATGTTAAAGGGCATGTCGGAGTAGTCCCACAGCTGGTGGTTGGCGTTAACAATGAGACCCATGGAAAACTCAATGACGCTGCAGGTGAGCGCGTTGGCAACAAAACTTACCACATAACCCCATATGGGACGCTCGAAGCGACGCATGAGATATCGCCAAAGCGGATAGAGCAGCAGGGCGATTATGACCACCGCCGCACCCTCCATGGGATAGGGATAGAGCCAGTCGCGCCAAAGCATGGTGTTGGTGGGGTCGTACTCGCCCTTAACGAGTCCCAGGCGGATGAGCTGGCACATGGCCGCTTCCATCCAGTGGCCAAGCACCGAGAACACAATGAAGTAGATGATAAGGTTGCGCACGAAGGGCCAGCCACGGCGCTTGCTCGCAATCTCCGCCTGGCGCCTTGGTCTATATGTTTTGAAGTCGTTTACCAGTACCTTGTCCACACGCTTGGAGAACAGGAAGTACAGGATGAGGAAGACGTTCCAAGCGAGCCCCCAAACAACGGTAAAGGGAGTTACGCTTTTTGTTATGAGGCTGTTTACTATGAGCGCCACGGCGCTAAACGCCGCCGTTGCGATAACGAACTTCTTGGTGATCTTGAAATAGTTGATGAAGAACCAGAAGCCCACGCCCTGCAAAATAATGGTAATCCAGTCCACGATGGTAACGGAGTTATACACAATCGTGTCGCGCGAGGTCATGAGCAGCGCAAACAGGATGGACGCGATGTTTACGGCATACACGATCTGTACCACGCGCATGAAGCCAAGCTTGCCTGGCTGGCTGAATTTGATGGCGTCGTAGGCTTCCTTGGCCGACTTGGTTGCCTCTTTGTGCTTTTGCTTGGCGTCTTTGCGCGCGTCCTTGGCACGCGAGCGCGCGGCCTTTGTCTTCTCGCGGTCGCCCATGTTTTCGGCAATGACGGCAAAGCGTGCCGCCTCGTCGGCTGCCTCGTCGGCCTCCATGGCCTCGCCTGCGCGCGCCACCGCTTCGGCGGCATCGAGCTGAGCCTCGCGTGTGATCTTTGCACGATCGGCCTTGCCGGTGCCAAACGCTGCCTCTATTGCATCCTCGGCGCCTTCGACCGCCTGCATGCGTGCTTCGGCCTCGGTAAGCGGCTCATCGCTTTCGGGCCTTCTCTCCTGCTTGCGAAAGATGTTCTGCATTTTTACCACGCCTCCTTCGTACGCGCGAATACCCTCATTGTACATGAAATGACAAGCACGCTTAGCATGGTTGGGGCAGGTTGGAGGGGTGTAAGACGCGCATCGTTACTGCTCACACTCCGCGCCTTCACCGGTCCCGCATGCGACTCCACGCTCGCTTCGCTCGCTCACTTTGTGAGTCGCCGCTTGCGGTCCGAACAAAGGCGCGGAGTGTGAGCAGTAACTGCGCAAAGACTCGGCCAGAGGGGCAGGTCACACGTTTGGCGAAGACAAGCGCGAAGGACGCAACGTGTGATACGTTAATTACTACGTTCATCGCATAAACGAGCAGAAGGGAAGCATGCACATGGATGAGCCGAAGAAAGGGCCAGAGGCAGTTCCAGAGGCGAAGAAGAAGCCGGTCGTACCCATAGTCATTGGCGTTCTGGTGGTGGCAGCCATTGCCGTCGCTGCCTTCGTGCTTCTAAACAAGCCCAAGGTCAAGGTGCCCGAAATTGTCTACATGGAGCACACCGAAGCTCAAAAGGAGCTTTCCAATGCCGGACTCAAGATCGGGTCGGTAACCGAGAAGGAAAGCGCAGAGGTTCCCCTTGGCGATATCGTGCTGGAGTGCAACCCTGCCGTGGGCGCCACCGTAGACAAGGACTCCGCCGTAAACATAGTGGTTTCCAAGGGTCCCAAGCTCTCCGATTCGGTAGAGGTTCCCGACCTCACCGGGCTTAGCGCCGAGGAAGCCGAGAAGAAGCTCAGTGACGCTCTGTTTATTCCGCAGCCGGGACCACAGGTGAACTCCGATACCGTAGAGGCCGGCAAGGTTTGCTCCCAATCCGCGGCGCCAGGCACAAAGGCGCAGGTTCTCTCTGTTATTACCTATAGCGTAAGCCTTGGCAAGGAGCAGGTGACCGTTCCCGACGTTGCCGGCAAGAGCGTCAGCGAGGCTCGCGACATCCTTGCCAAAGCCGGGCTGGGCTCCGACACCACCAACTCCTATAGCGACACCGTAAAGAAGGACGTGGTAATAAGCCAAAGTGTGGCCAAGGACACCAAGGTGAACAAGGGCACGGTCGTAACCGTTGAGGTTTCGCTGGGCAAAAAGCCCGCAACGCAGGTTTTGGTCCCCAACATCCTTAGCTACAGCCGCAACGAGGCAATTAAGACGCTCGAGAGCGCGGGGCTCAAGTACAGCTACAGTGGCAACGAGGACGGTACCGTCGTTTCCATGAAGCCTGCTCCCAACGCCAAGGTCGACCAAGGTTCTACGGTTACCTTCGAGCTCAAGCGCCCAACGCCAGTGCAAACGCCTGCGCCTACGCCTGCGCCAACGCAGGAATCTACGCCGACTCCGACGCCTACGCCGACGCCTACGCCAGAGTCCTCGTCCAGCTCCAACGATGACTATAAGGCCAACTACAGCAAGGAGCAGTGCACCGACATTGCGACCAAGGCCATGGGAGCGGGCGGACAGGCAAAGGGCGATCCCATTGACCTCAAGACCTCCGACCTCATTAATGGCGGTGGAACCTTGTATTACAACGTTGAGTTCAATCTTGGCGAGGCCAAGTATCAAGTGCAGGTAGACGCCATCGAAGGCAGTGTAATCAGCGCTTCCGAAACAACGGGCAACATAGAGAGCATACTCGACGCAAACGGCAACGTAGTAAGCTCGCGCGAGATTTAGCGCGTAGTGGCGATTTGTCTCGGGGCGCGCTCCGGGCAAATCGCCATTCTTTTGGCAAGGGTAGTGATTGGTAACTGCCTATGGAAGGGAGAAAGGATGTTCTGTCCGAACTGTGGTGCCAACATTCCAGAGGGAAATCCTCGATTTTGTCCGTCTTGCGGTACGGCCTTAGACAAGGGCACGGCGGAGGTCGAGGCGCTGGCGGAGGAGGAGGCCGAGCCTGAGCCAGAGCCGACGGCGGAGGTCGCGTCAGCGCCGAAGCCCGAGCCCGAGGCTGCGCCCAAGTCCAAGCCCAACACCAAGCTCATCGCCCTTATCGCCGTAGCGGTGCTGGTCATAGCTGCAGTAGTGGTTGGCATCGTAGTAACCACCTCCTCCAACAACTCCGCCAGCTCTTCCGAACAACCCGCTCCTCCCGAGAACCCGCCCGAGCCGGAGCTCTCTCCCGAGGAGAAGCGCGCGTTCTTCGTGGGTACGTGGGTGGCCCAAGACTCCACCGACAAGAACATGCCCAAGCAGTGGTTCGACTCCAACGCCGACCAAGGCATATACATTACCCTCATGCTTTGGGACGACGGCACCGGCGTGTTTCGCACGGACTCCGGTCCCGTAAAGGTAACGTGGGACGCGGAATCCGTAACCAACGCCAAGGTAAAAGTCGACGACGCACAGATGGCCCTCTCGCTTAGAAGCAAGAAGCTCACCATGACCAACGCCGATGGCGTGGAGATGTACTTCGTGCCCGAGGACGAGGTGGACATGTCCAATGCCGTAGACCTTACCAACCATGGGCAAGGCGTTACGGTTGACCCCAGTACCATTAAGGTTGAGCAGTATCTTAAGCTCATTGGCAACGAAAGCGTGGGCTATATGCAGGTACCGGAGTCGTGGACCAATCGTACCAGCGATCTGGACGCACAGATTATTAAGTCCTACGACGCCATTGTGTATGTGAATCCACGCTCCGAGTATTTGTCACCGTCACTCGGCCATGCGGCGTTTTCGCAGATGATCCAGATGAGCCGTTACAGCGTCCCCTACACACAGCTAGCTCAGCAACTTGCCGACGCCTACAAAGCCGACAAGAACTATACCAATACCACCACGTCGCGCATGACGGTGGGCAAACGTCGTGCCATCTACGTGTCGAGTTCCAACACCTCCGACAACGTGAGCGTTGCCAGCGTTGTGATCGATCGCGACAATGACGAAAAGGTGAGTGTGGTTCTTTCGCTCAACTGCGGTGCGATTGGCGACCAAAAGATTGCCGACCAGATTGCGGCGTTTATGTCTACCTGGCAAGTGGAGTAGCGCGGGGTCGCGGGGTCGCGGGGTCGCAGAACACTGTGGAGACAAAATCGGACGTTTTGGCCATCACCAGGAGGTCAAGACGTCCGTTTTTATGTGCAGCCAGCCAGTGGGCAGGCCGCGTTTGCTGTGATCGCGAACGGTGCGGGTGAGTTTGCTGAAATCAGCCACACTGTGGCCAAAGTCAGCAAGCCCGGGTGCGCGTTTGCTCGATTCCGCCACACTGTGGCCAAAGCCAGCAAGCCGCCCCGCACCGTTCGCGATCCCAGCAAGCCCGTCCACCCGAGCGGACTGGCACACGCAAAAACAGAAGCACTTGTCACATTTGTCGCCGCATGTTGACATTTTCTTGACTCTTTTCTTGCAGCTAGGCGTGAGATTGTCCGCAGCCCCTCTCGTATTTATAGGTAGATAAGGAAAGGAACCAATTCCAAAGTGTGAAGGAGAGCACCATGAAGGCCACCAACAACATTAACGCTAAGAAAGTCGCCGTAGTAGCCGCCATTGCAATCGCCCTTACCGGCACCGGTGTTGCAACCTATGCCATGGGTTCCAACGCATCGCTTCAGCACCAACTCAAGAGCCAGGCAACTCAGAACGCAACTAAAACGGCCACCGTCGCCTCGAACAACGATCAGACCGGCGACGAGCTCCTCGTCCTAGACGAAACCGCGCCTGCCACCAGCAACCAGGCAGCCAGCCAGGGACAAGCCGCAAACGACGCCGTTGCAAGCGAGGGTTACGAAGACTATGCGATCGACGACTCCGCCTATGACTACGGTGACTACGGGGACGTCGACTCCGACGACACCGATTACGACGCCGACTCCGACTATAGCGACTACGACTACGACGGCTCCGATAGCGACTACGACTACGACGATTCTGACTACAGCAACGAGAACGTCGAGGCTGCCCAGAATTCCGTGGCAGACAACCAAGAAATAGAAGCCAGCATCAGCGAAGCCGCAGCCACCAGCAACAATCAGGCAAAGCCCTCCACCAACGACAAGACCGAGGCCAAGGCCGAGGCCGAGAAGAAGGCGAAGGAAGAGTCTGAAGGCAAGGCAAAGGCAGAGGCCGAGAAGAAGGCCGCAGAGGACAAAGCCAAGGCGGAGGCCGACGCAAAGGCCAAGGCGGAGGCCGACGCAAAGGCCAAGGCGGAGGCCGACGCAAAGGCCAAGGCGGAGGCAGACGCAAAGGCAAAGGCCGAGGCTGCAGCCAAGGCAAAGGAAAAGGCCGAGGCAGAGGCTGCAGCCAAAGCCAACAAAGAGCGCGTAGCCACCATGAACAACCTCAACGACAAAGAGCGCGCAACCCTCGTTAAGCTCTACAACAAGCGCGACGCCCTCGTTCGCAAGGGCAACGAAGTACCCCAGAAGCTTCAGGACCGCATCGCAAAGCTCGAGACCAAAGCCGCCCAGCCCAAGGCCGAGCAGAAAACCGAAGCCACTACCGAAGCGGCATAGCATTCTCCAACTCATAAGTCGCAACTTGGGGACCGTCCCTCAACCCAGGGACGGTCCCCAGACGCGTGGCACACTTATACCTGGTTTAACTGTGCCACCTTGCGTTTGAGAAGACCGAGCATTACGGCGCAGACCAGCGAGCCCGCTACCAAAGCTACCAGGTACATTAGAGGGTTGCCCACAACGGGGAAAACAAAAATCCCCCCATGAGGCGCCACGAGCGTGCAACCAAACGCCTCGGAGAGCCCGCCCGCCACGGCCGAGCCAACGATGCACGAGGGGATCACGCGAAGTGGGTCGGTGAGCACAAACGGAAGAGCGCCCTCGGTAATAAACGAGAGACCCATAAAGAGCGTCGCCGCCCCCTGGTCGCGCGTCTCCTCATCAAACCTGTTGCGGAACAACAGCATGCATAGGGCGATTCCGCATGGCGGCACCATACCACCCACCATTACGGACGCCATAATGTTCGGCGAGCCAGATGCGATGGCAGCGGTACCAAAGTGGTACGCCGCCTTGTTTATGGGACCGCCCATATCGGTTGCCATCATGGCGCCACACACAGTTCCCAGAACCACGCTGTTCCCCTTCTGCAGAGTAACGAGCAGCGAGGTGAGCAGTGCGTCAAAGGCACTTGCCACAGGGTCTATGACGTAGGTCATGAGCAAATACATAATGAGCAGCGAAAACACCGGATAGAGCAGCACCGGCGCCACACGTTGCAGATGCGGTCCCGTTTCGTGCAAGAGCCCCTTCATAAGCCGCACCACAACGGCGGCTACGCATGCCGCCAAAATGGCGCCGGCAAATCCCGCGCTTCCCTGCGAAGACAAGAACCCGCCCGCAAAGCCAGCCATAAACGCCTCGTCACCCGCAAGTCCGCGCGCAAAGAACGCCGCAAAAATGGGCAGCATAAAGTTGAAGGCCGCCGAACCTACGTCGCGCAGACCAGCGGCAATGGGAGTAATCGATCCAAAGTTTGCGCGTGTCTCGGCAGACAGTGTGTTTACGTCTACGCTCGCAGCGTCAATAAGAAACGCAAGGGCAATGAGGATGCCGCCGCCAGCCACAAACGGGACCATCTTGTACACGGCCTCTAGCAGGCTTTTTACCACCAAATCGAGCCTCGGTCGCACGCTTTTGATCCTCTTGAGACCCGCGTCTGGAGTGGTTGGATCCTCGCTGTTGGCAGCGCTTGTCGACGAGCCGGCCTCTTTTGCACCCATCCGTTGAGCAGGGCCCCTTACCGTGCCAACCTGATCGTCGGCCATGTGCGGCGTGACGCCTTCCTCGTAGACCGTAAGGAACCCACGTCCACCTTCCTTGGTAACGTAGAGGGCGTCATCGGCGCGCTCAACCGCTCTCTCAAGCGAGTCGCCATTCCGCAACTGTGCCAAACCAACGCTCACCGACACGTGAATCTGCTCGTCAATCGTCTGACCGGCAACGGCATCGATCATCTGGTGCACTCGCGCCTCGGCCTCTTCCGCAGGCGCCCGCAGCACGGCAATAAACTCGTCTCCGCCCCAGCGTCCCGCAATCCCAGTGCTGCCAGCCGCCTCACGCACCTTTTCGGCCACCATGGCTAGGGCTTTGTCGCCAGAGGCATGGCCGTAGGTGTCGTTGATTCCCTTGAACTTGTCTACGTCTATGAGCGCTAAGTGGGCCTCGCCCACACCCTCTGCAGAAAGCGCCTCAAAGCTGGAGGTAAACCACTTGCGGTTGGCCAAGCCCGTAAGCTCGTCGGTTGTTGCCACGCGCATAAGACGCGTTCGGTACCACCGTACGATAAACATCACGAGCAACAGCAGCAGGATCATAACGACGCTCAAAGCAAGAACCAGCGTGGTCACGCGCTCGCGCATGGGACCAAACACGTCCTCCGCGTTGTGAGCAACGAGCGTAAAGCAGCCCGTCCGATCGTTTCTTCGCGCCTCATAGAGCGTTTGTCCCTGGGGCAGGATGCCTTCGAGACCTTCCCACGCCCTCACCATTTGGGTCTTACCGCTTTGCAGGTCCTTGAGCGAACTCGCAAGGTTGGGGTACAGATCGAACACATTCGACCCCTGAAGCGAAGGGTCTTGCGTGCAAAGCAGCACCGTCCCGTCGTCGTTATAGAGAATCGTGTTTGGCGGCTCGTGCGTCCAAAGGTTGCTAATTACGTCGGACAAGGTCGTTGCGGGAATAAGAACCCCCAACGCGCCGGCGTGCGCGGGATTGCCACGTATAGCCCTTCCCACTATGAGCTCGCTCTCGTGAGTCGCCTGGCTTGCAAAGCCATGCACGTGATACCCGCCCGAGTCGCCACGCACGGTGTCGTCATACACGAACCAAAAGAGGTTCCAGTCGTTGTCGCTAATGCGCGCGTGCGTTCCGTCGGCCCTATAGAGCACGTGACTCGTTCCCGAAAGAGCAAAAGACAACCCCTTGGATGCGTTGGGCGTGGACCTGGCGAGCAGCGGAGTGACGGTGGCTGAGGTTTGCTCTGGCGTCGTGCCATTGTCTTCCCGGGTAAAGGCCTGCGAAACGTCCGTGTCCACCATGGAGGCGTCCAAGAGGTCAAACTGGCTCCGCACAACCGCATCGACGGCGGACGAGAGATCGGAGGCATAGAGATCCATGGAGCTCTCGGCATGGTTTTTGGCAGAGTCGATGCTGGTGTGGATTATCAAAAAGGCAATGGCGACAAAGGCAGCGGTTATGGTAAGCGTTACCGCCGCCACAATACCGCCCGTACGCCTATCGTCCATGCTGCCCCCTTAAATCCCCCTATCGAGCGTAACACGATTGAGAGTTTTTTGGACACACTCCCCCGAACGCAGTCCAGTGGGTGGCACCCTAGCCGCCAAAAAACGGTGGAAGAAAATGAGCGCAGGCGAATGTCAGGACCACTTTTCGACACCTCAGAAAGTGGCTCCGACGCCAGCATCCGGAGTATGCAAACGTTCCCGTCCCCGTGGCACTGTGACACACGGAGTGTGTCAATGCCCCCGTCCGTGGCACACCCGTGACACAGGACGGAGTGTGTCGACTCTCCCCTGGCGCAATGCCCGCACACAAACCGCCAAGAATTTGCGTGATTTCCACAAAACCCCAGGTCGCGAGAGATTGGTTCAGCGATTCTGGCGGCTCGTGTACAATTGGAGCTTCTCCGTTGTACACGAGCCGCCAGGTATTTCTCAATATTGTCGCAAAATGCCAGTTGAAAAGGAATTGGCGCGAATTTTTTGGCGGTTCGTGTACACCTAGGCTTTTTGCGCTTGCACACGAAGCGGCAACGAGAAACAAGAGTTACAAAGCCACAGGTCACTTGATAACATTTTGGGGTTCGCGCCCTCAACGCCGCAGGAAGGGACGCCAGTTGCTCCGGCGGATGCCGAGGTAGGTGTTGCCGGGGGCGGGCTGGCCCTTGGGAACGAGCACCACCTGGATGCCCTCGAGCCTCCAGCTGCAGGGCGCGTCCGTTTGTGTCGCTCATTCTGCCGTCGGACCTCCAGCCTTGCCATCCCACGTTCTGGACATGCATGCGGTAGGAGACAAGGGGCAACGTATCCCGCGGCCGTGCTAGCAGTCTCGCTACCTACGTAGCCCAACACTTTCACTAAAGAGATTCCCCTCGCGTATGCCGTCTTCGATATCATCATCTAAGCGAGACACATAGCTGACGCGTTCCCGTAACCAGTAATGCCTGCTTTGTTCTGTGAATGTACCAGTTTTCGAGGCTTCGCATTGCCTTACGTTTGAGCATCAGTGGCCTTCTTCTGATTGTCAATTTGCCCGCGTTCTGCAACGTTGCCCCAACTAAGGGACAGGCCCCAAGCTTGGACCTTTCAATCCGAACTCGAGGCCTGTCCCTTAGTTAAGGTTGGGCATTACTTGCTCGCGCGGCGACGCTTGGACAGGACGCCGGCGATCACGCCAATTACACCTATACCAACAAGCGCTATTACGATGGTGTTGTTGGTATTGTCGCCTGTTCTGGCTGTGGCGAGCCTAGACGAGGTGCTGCTCTTCCTAGGCGTGCTTGACTTGTAGGTGTTGGTGCAGGTTACGGTGTGGGTGTATCCATCCAAGGACTTCCTGGGGTTGGATACGTTTGGAGTGAGGTCGCCAGAGTCGGTTTCCTCAACCTTGTAGTAGATACCGTCTTTGGTGATCGGCAGCTTGCTGGCTTCCTTGCTCTCGTCGTGCTTGAGCGTGAAGTTCGCCACGCCGTCCTTGAACTTCATGTCGCCATACGTGCCGTTGATGCTCTTGTAGACTTCCTTGTACTCTTTGTCCTTGTACAGTGTAACCTTGAACTTGAAGTCACGTTTCTTGTCGTCGGAACGCGAGCTCGAGACCTTCTTCTTCACAACAATGTTTGCGCCGTTCTTGCTGTTGACCACGTCGCCCGAAAGGCCTTCCAGCTTATCGTCTGCCTTAAGCTCAATTGTGCCCGTCTCTTCGTCGCCCGTGAGCGAGGTAAGGTTACCAAGGCGCTTGCTCTGTCCAGTGCCGTCGTTGTCGAACACGGGGTCGGATTCAGGATTGGAATTGTACTGCCATTCCTCTCTGTGCTCGGCCGACACCGTAAACTCAATCGGGTCAATCTTGTTGTAGCCCTCGGGTGCAGTTGTTTCGGTGAGGATGTACGTTCCATCATCCAAGCCAGTGGCAGTAAATACGTTGCCTCTGTTGAAGAGCGAACTTTCACTGGCAGTAATCTCGATCTCCTTGGTTGTGCCGTCTGCAAGTTCCTTTTCGAGCTTGAACTCCGCGCCCTTAAGCGGCCTTGAATTCTCGTCCACCTTGCTTACGTCCACCTTGTAGGTGAAGGCGATTACGTAGTCCCAGTCCAGCTCGCCCTCTTCTTTGTCGTCCTTAGATGTAGGGTTGTTGCTGTAGGCGAGCTTGCAGGCATTTACATTGCCTTCCTTGCCCAGCACGGCATCGCTGTTGAGCGTGGCGGTGAACTCCACCTCCACCTTTGCTCCGTTTAGTGCCTCGTTGGCAATATAGCTTTGGTCCTTGCCGGTCCACGTGAGGGTGTAGCCGAAGTCATGCTCATTCTCGGCAACCTTGGTAGCCTCGTACTCGGACTCGGGTATTACCTTGCCGTCACTGCCAGTAACGGTAATCTTGGCATCCTTGTTGTAGGTGAGGCTCTTCTCCATCTTGTCGGTGAAGGTGATGTGATACTTCTTATAGGCCGTCACGTCCTTGGGCAGCGTGGCGGTGAGCTTGTACGGCACTGCGTCACCAATGTCATAGTCCGCGCTGTCTTGCCAGTCGCTGGTCTCGCCGGTGGTGTCGTTGGTGTCCTTGATCTTCTTGTCGAAGCCAGGCTTGTCGGGGGTGTTGTTGGTGATGTCAACAGCCAAGGTCTTTTCGCTCTCAACCTTCAACGTTGCCTTGTCGTTTATGGTTCGGTTCTCGCCCACCTTGTATTCGGAAGTTAAGTCGTATTTCTTGGGGTTGTTGGTTTCGGTAACGGTATAGTCGCCTACTGGGATGTTCTCGAGGACCCATGACGGATCGGTCTCGCCGTCTGCAACCTTTGCAGATTTGTTTGCATCTACCTCACTTGTGTTGTCGAGCTCTACGTCTATATCGACTCCGACCGGGAACTCAATTTTGTTTTTGCTCGAATCAAACTCACCGTCAAAGCTCATGTTAAAGCGCACGTTGGGAGAACCTTTTAGATAGTCAAAGTTGGAGTCTGATGTGTTGAACCATACCTCAAGCTGATTGTTATCATTTATTTTGTATTTGTTTCCCGATACCGTATGTTGTCCTCCATTTGGATCGGTAACTATTATTTTGAAGTCCTTTTCGCCCGTCGTGGGGAGTTTAAAATCGTTTGGCACGGTGTAGGTCATATGCGTAGCATCGTCAGGGAACTGATAGTTACTATTCTCGGCAAACGACATAGTAATGCTATACGTCTCGCCTGGCATGAGCTTGCATGCACCGCTCTCATTCTGCGGTGCAGTAATGGACACACTTTTCACAACTTGACTTAGGTCAGTCACAGTCGTCGACTGCGCCGTAAGCGCTTGTGCCGCCGCCAAGCCCTTCTCCCACACAGACTGTGCGGTCACGACACTCTGACCCTTGTTACCCTTGACCATACTGGTGGCAAGGCTCGCGGCCAGCTCCTCGGCCTTCTTGGCATCCTCTTCCTCGGACTTCTTCTGCTCTTCGGATTTCTTATCAGCGTTCTGCTCGTCAGACTTCTTGTTGGCGTCCTGCTCCTCGTCCTTCTTCTCCTCGTCCTTCTTCTGCTCCTCGTCCTTCTTTGCGGCCTCAACCTCAATCGCTATGGGCTCGGTGGGAGCGCCAAAGTCCACGGACTTGGTGCCTGCGGCAAACGTGCCAACAATCGAGAGCTCAAACTCAACGCTCGTGAGCTCGTTGATCGTTGCGAGGGCCTGTGCTACTTCCTCAGGACTGCGCTTGTCGGCATCACGGACCTTCCACACCACATGCACGGTATCGCCATCAACCCACCGGCTCTCCTTGCCGAGCTCGATAGGCTGGCGCTCGCCATTGTCGTCAACGTAAGTAATATAGAGTGCTTCCTTAGCTGCAGGCTGCTCGGCTGCGGGGGTAAAGCCGGCAGGCAGCTTATAGGTAAGTTCGCCCTCGGTGGCAAACTGCTTTTCGTTATTCTCGGTAAAGGTGAGCTTCGCGGTATAAGTTTGCCCTTCCTTTACCTGCAGCACTCCGTCCTTCTCCTCGGCACCCTCAACCTCTGCCTTGGTTATGAAATCGGCAAGGTCGGCGCCCTGAGGGGTCTTTTCGGGCTCTTTGGTTTCCGAGCTGCTGCTGGAGGACGAGGACTGTTCTGGCTCCTTTTGCTCAGAGTTGTTCTCTCTGTTATTTGCATTGTTCGCGGGAGCCTCGTTTTTGGGCTCGTTCGCAGGCTCATTTGAGGGTTCGGGGTCACTTTCGGGCTTAGATTCAGACGGAGTGCCACCCTCGTTCGTAGACGAACTATTTGTGCTCGACGACGAACTATTGTTTGTGTTGCTTCCGCCCGGATCGGTCGTCTCGTTCGTCTTGGGGTCTTCCTGTGCTACGGCAGTTGCCATAAGAAACTCAGAGCGAGCCTCTTGCACGCCCTGAGCTGGCAAAAGACTCAAGATCATAGACACGCTCACCAAAACGCTCATAAAGCGCGCCAACGACTTGTTCCTAAGCCAAAAGCCCGAACCCTTCTTCATTTTTTCATCCCCCTGCTTCGTTTACTTATTCGGATTTTTATATTTCTGAAAAGAAGCCTAAAAATCCGCATTTTGCTTCAAGTTAGCAGGTTTCGCCAATAGGCCTTATATGTTTGCAAATGAGATTCGCCGAGCGTTTCAACGCGTCCCGTGAGCGGAAACAGGGTTTATATGTGTCAATGAATAAGGTATGTTCAATTACACATGCAGCCAGTTTTGGGGTGCATGTGTAGGAGGCAACTGCCCCAGTTCGATTTATTATGCACATTAATAATATTTGTGTCCAAAGGGGACTGTCCCCTTTGTCCCATATATGTTAGTCAACGCTCCAGGACCAGCGGCCGTCCGTGAACACCGGCACCTCGTCGCCGACGCGCGTAATACCAACGATTTCCAGGTCGTCCGCACCTATCATGAAGTCAACGTGCGTGGTGCTTTGGTTTACGCCATGCTCCATGAGCTCCTCTTTGCTCATGCTAAAGCCCTTGTCCAAACATTCGGGAAAGCCTGTACCCAAGGCAAGGTGACAGCTCGCGTTTTCGTCGAACAACGTGTCGTAATACAAAAGACCGCTCTGCCGAATAGGGGTGTCTTTGGCAACGAGGGCGCACTCCCCCAGCATGCGTGAGCGCTCGTCCGTCTCAAGGATGCTTCCAAGGACGTCTTTTCCTTGTAATGCATCGTATTCCACAACCTTGCCGTCCTTGAACCGCAACCAGAAGTCTTGTATTACATTACCTGCGTATACCAGCGGTAATACAGAGTGTACTACACCGTTAATACGTCTACAGTCGGGTGAGGTAAACACTTCCTCGGTAGGGATGTTGGGAAAGAAAACCACACTGTCCACCGTACGGCACGCGCCACCCATCCATACGTGGCCGGGGTTCATGCCCACTTCCAAATCCGTACCATTGGCAGAGCGATAGTGCAACCTATCGAACGTATACCCGTTCAGAATGCGCTTGTTCTTCTCGAACGTGGCGTTATGACGCTCCCACTCGGACTGGGGATCCGGCCCATCCGCTCGCGCCGCAACCAGTATTGCGTCCCACAGCAAATAGGTTGCCTCGTATTCCGATGCGTCGGGGAATGCCTTCTTCGCCCACAACGCAACCGGCGCCCCTACGATGGTCCATGCGTTCTTTCCAAAGTCCAAGCCATCACGATACACGTCGCACTGCGTGCTTTGGGTTCGCGCACGCAACGCCAGCTTTTTGGGGTCTATGTTCACCAGGGCATTGGGGTCGTTGCCACGCACGTGCAAAAACGTCGCGCCATCCGCCGCAAGAGAATTGAGCTGCTCGCGCTTCCATTCCGGAACGCTTTCGAAGTAACCCAAATCCATGTGCTCGTACTCAAGACGCGCCACTGCATCGTCCGCCCATATAACCGTTACGTGCTTTGCGCCGGCATCGTAGCCCTTCTTTGCAAGAAGCCGAGCGAAGTCCGCACGCTCCACCGGTGCATTTATTACGAGCTCCTGACCTCGCTGTACTGCCGCGCCCTTTTTTACGGCAAGCTCCGCATAGCGCTCAATCTTTCGCTGCAGTCCCGCAATCGAAGCCTCTGCCTCTTCACGCGTCATTCGCTTATGCATGCCAAGCCTCCCCCTCTTTGGATTAACGCAATAATACTCTTTCGCTCGGTGGTTATGAAGTTTCCTTCTGCTAATTATTATGCTAATTAGCGAATATATATGCGGCAAATTACGGAGCATAGCGCACCCGTAAAGCAAATAAGCGACCTATTCCCTTGTCAGCTTTTACCGAAATGAATTTTGGCAAAATTGATTTAGGCTAAATGGATTTCGGTATACTTACCTCATAAATCAAGAGGCTGTGGAGGATAGATGACTCGTAAGTTCTTTGGCAGACAGCAGGAATTGCATGCGCTGCGCTCGAAACTCGATGCACCCGGCTTTCAGATGACGGTAATCTACGGAAGGCGGAGGGTCGGAAAGACCACCCTCATAAACAAGTTTGTGGATGAGTCCGGATTCAAGACAATTTCCTTCGTAGCATTGGAGCGCGATGAGAGCGAACAGCTCCTAACTATGGGCGAGGTGGTCTTATCGTGTTTGGCACCTGACCTCATAGGGTCGATTCGATTTGAAAGCTTTGAGGCTGTCTTTGAGTTTGTCACAAGGCGTGCGGTGAAGGAGCGAATCGTCTTTGTAATTGATGAATACCCCTACTTGGCCAAAGAGTGCCGATACATGAATTCGCTGCTACAGCGATTCGTAGATCACGAATGGAAAGACACGCAGCTGTACCTCATCTTGTGCGGATCACTTATAAGCTTCATGAGAGATTCGGTATTGGGCGAGGGTGCTCCTCTTCATGGCAGAAGCACCCTCGAGCTTAAGTTGCAGCCAATGGGCTATCTTGAATCAGCCTACTTTGTTCCTCGCTACACACAAGAAGAGAAGGCGATTGTATATGGCGTTACTGGTGGGATTCCAAAGTACTTAGAGCAGTTTGACGATACGATATCCTTGGACCAAAACATCGCGGAGCAGTTCTTCTCGAACACGGGATACTTTACCGACGAGCAGGTACAAACGCTCGTAACTGCAGAGCGAATGAACCCCACAGCCTTTAACACTGTCATTTCTTCAGTCGCCGCTGGCCATACAAAATACAGCGAAATTTCGAAAGACTCGGGCGGAGGGGACGTATCGTACTACCTTCGAATGCTAATGGAAACAGGCATCCTGGAGAAAAGAACCTCTGGCAAGAGGCCATATTACGTCCTTAGCGACGGCATGGTGGCATTCTGGTTCAAGTACGTTAGCAGGGCGCAGAGCATCGTTAACGCGGGTCGAGGCGACAAGTACTACGAGCAGGTTGTTAGAGGGCGTTTGCACGACTACATGGGTCCTGTATTCGAACAGATGGCACGGCAATACCTTTTTTCGCACATGGGGTCCGATGAACTGCCCTTCTTTGCGACGGAAATAGAGGAGCTACAAACAAACGTAAAGGATAGTAACGGCAAGATTCGTCAGATTGAGCTCGATCTTGTGGGAAAGGAAGGAAGGCGCGTCGTTCTTGTGGGCGAATGCAAGTTTCGTAACCAGAAATTCGACAAGGGAGAGCTCGTCAAGCTCATGGAGAAGGTCGACCTCCTTCCTGTGCACACACCCAGAATCGTGCTCTTTTCGCTGAGCGGCTTCACGTCCGAGGTAATGGACGAGGACATCCTGGCAATAGACATCAATGCGATGTATGAAAGCTAACAAGTGACCTGTTCCCTTTTTTGCTTTTGTGCTAAGATACTGCGAAATGCGGGTGTCGCCAAGTGGTAAGGCAGTAGCTTCCCAATCCAAATCAACCACATACCGCCAGGTACCAGATAGCCCCTGAGCTGGGCGTTTTTACCCTCGATAGGACTCGTTGGGACTACGTATCCCTCACCAAAGTCCACCAAACATGTCCACCAAAAAAGAGCGGCCTCCGTTGCTGGAGACCGCTCTGTTTCGCTCTGGAGCGGGTGACGGGATTCGAACCCGCGAATGCGAGCTTGGGAAGCTCGTGCCGTACCACTTGGCGACACCCGCGTAGCGCATTATCCTACCACAACAGGGTCAAGTTGTTGCCCTGCCGAATGCCCAAAATCGTAAGCGTCCACGCGGAATCCAGAGACGGCAAGCACACCCTTCCAACTGCGATTCATTTCAATAACTACTAAGTGTTAGGAGCTGAGCAATGACTACGAACACCGATTGGACCGCCCTGCAGCAGGCCGAGGACATGGCCTATTTCAAAGCAGACCTCTGCTGCTACTCGCCCGAGAGCTACTCGCTCGAGGAGAAGAAGGAGATCTGCAACGACATGATTTCCACCAGCAAGGCCATGCTCGACGCAATGCGCGCCGACTTCGAGCAGCTGCCGCCTGAAGCTCGCAGCAAGCTGCTCGACATGCTCTGCCAATCGGGAGTGGAGAGTCCCGAATGGTGGTGGGACGTCCTCGTCGGCGAGGGTGACCCGCTGTACCGGGAGCTTGAGTCCATCTAGACATAAGGCAATCCGATTTGCACGGGGTCAGGCATCATGCTTGGCCCCGTTTCGCTTGACCGCATGGGCAGATGTCAACGGCGGGTTGACCTAATGCCCAGTGTATGCGCCTTATAATTGGCATCATCAACAAGCGACTATTCCCAGCGAGGTCTGACCATGGGCGAGTACGTGAAAAAGAAGAAGGACATGATCTTCCAAAGCGGGGACTCCCTGCAGCAGGTCGTAAACGTCGTGAACGAAGCGGGTGCCGCGCTCAATGACAAAGGCCGCACGATTCGCGAGAGCTCGATTCCCGAAGTGTTGGCAGGCGCTCTGGGCGCGGGTATCGGAGGCGTTGGCTCATTTGCCGCCCTATACGGCCTTGGCACGGTCGGACTCTCTGCTGCCGGCATTACGTCGGGGCTCGCTGCCGCCGGCGGCATAGTGGGCGGGGGCATGGTTGCAGGAGTGTTTGTTCTGGCAGCTCCTGTGGCCGCCCTTGCAGCGGTCGGCGTCGGAACGGCGTCCCATCTTAAGAACAAGCAGCTGAAGCAGGAGAAGGAGCGTCTCTACAAGGCCGCCCTCGAAAAGCACCAGGCAATCATCCAGGCGCTCAAGGACGAGGTCGACGCCAGCAAGGAGCGAATGGAGTACCTGCAGAGCCTGAACGTCCTTCTCGAGCGCGCAGTGAAGGACCTTCGCCAGGACCTCGGGATCGACGACGCCGCATAGCCCCATGGAAGACGAGAAGCGCATCAACAAGGTCCTCGCTTATCAGGCAAAGCAGCTTGACGAGATTGAGGCACCCGACACAAGCGGAATCGAAGAGCGCATCGCAGCGAGCGAGAGGCTTCTCAGCGAGCTCGGATATGCGCTTCCACCTAACGTGACGCGCGCCAGCTCGACGCAGCGAGCAGTTATCCGCATGCCGTCGTGGGACGACCTTTGCGCCGAGGCGGAACAAGCCATCGGTTGCGATGTGGAGATCGAGGACCTTTTCACCGCAGAGGAGCTCAGGGAGAACGCCCTCGCCATACGAAGGCTCAACTTCGAATACAACCAGATCCACAGGTTGGACAAGTTCGATGTTGCGATTGCCGTCGCCGCAGGACTGCTTGCGGGGGCCGTGGACATCCTACTCGTTGGCATCCCGCAGAAGACGCCCGATGGGCTCAAGGCCGGGCCTCTTTCCAACTATATCCGCGATGCGTTCGACCGGAGGTTTCCGCCCGAGGAGATGGAGAGGCTGGCCAACTCGAAGGTCAGCAAGGTCCCGTTTGACGCACAGGACAACCGCAACACTACCGAATGGGTCGAAGGATTATCTGCCTACTACCACAGGCTGCTGTCCCTCGGGCACGATCCCCTGCTCGGTTTCGTGTTCGGCGTTGCCGACATCCTCACGGGGAGAATGACCACCATAGACAAGGCCGGCAAGGTCGTCTCGCAGGTCATGGAGAACTATGCAGACCGCACCGAGGCGGACGTTTTCGCCGCCCTGGCGAAGCAGGTGGCACACCTCAAGTCAGACATGACAACCTCGATGGGGCTGCCCGCCCCCATGATGGGGCTGTTCAACCTCCTGCAGTTCGGCAGCATCGGCGAATACGAGCAGACGGTCGCCGAGATTGTTCAGGGCATGTACTACGAGGGTTACGACTTCATTCACTTCTGCTCGATGTCGGTGAGCGCGATGCTCATAGAGGTCGTCGTGCGGCTGGGCTATGCCATAAAGCGGATCAAGGAGGGAGTTGCCATCAAGGACGCGATTCCCCTTAGCATGAATCACGAGAAGATGCCGAAGCTTGGGACGATGCTGTTCACCGCCCACTCCGCCGCTACCGCCATCAATGCTGGCAAGGTGGTCTTCACGGAGAACCCCATGGCCATCAACTACCCCCAGTGGATCACTTTTGCGAAGTACTCGTACCAACAGCTCAAGTGGAGTCTTGTGACGAAGCCGGCTCTTCGAGACAGGTTTGTCCTTGACGCCATCGACTCTGAGCTGCAGGGCGTCTACGAGGATATCGACGCGCTCTTCGACGAAGTGACAGACGGTCGTATCCTGATGCTTCCCGCATCCACTAAATCGCTGTGATGTACCCAGGCGTGCTCGCCGTGTCGATGCGAAAGTACGTGTAAGCCGTCTTGTTGCTGGCCCATGCGGTGCCGTTACCGCCAACCAAAGACGTGGAGCACGAGTAGAAGCACTGCGACCCCGTCAGGCCGCTCGAAGGCAGCGCCCACGTGCTGTCCGCGTAGATCGTCGTGAGCTTGCTGCATCCCGAGAACGTGTAGAAAAGGTCCGTGAGCGTCGACGGGTCGAAACCCCGGAAGTCGATGGCCGTGAAGGCGCAGGAGCTGAACATGTAGCGCATCGAGCGCACGCCAGAGAGGTTGCCCAGGCCATTCACGCTCGCGAGGTTCGTGCACGAGTAGAACAGGTAGTTGAAGTTCAAGTACGAAAAGCCTGCCATGTCCGCCGCGAATGTCGCGCTCGTGAGGTGCTGGCGGTGCGTCGCCCCAGTCACGCCATCCCAGGGCGTGAAGCCGAGCCCCACGTACTTGCCGATTGCGCAAATCCGCCCGGAGGCGACGAGCTCGCGCGCGGCGTCGGGCGTCGAGGTGGCGGTGAGCACGCCCTCGCCGTCGGCGTAGTAGTGCGCCCAGAACCAAGTGCGCCGGTCGTCGTTGGGGTCGGTCAGAACGCCGCCCGCGCCCAGCTTGCACACGCTCGCGCCGCTCGTGGTGGAGGGCACGAAGCCGTCGGTGCCGCCCACGAGGCGGTTGCAGCTGTTGAACATGAGCGAGCCCGAGAGCCCCGAGTTGCTGAAGCTCGTGGCGTAGATCGTCTCAAGGCTGGTGCAGCTCGTGAACATCTGGTTGGCGCTGGTCATGCCGGACAGGTTCTCGAAGCCCCTCACCTCGGTGCAGTTGGAGAACGCATTGAACCAGTAGTTGCAGTTCGTGAGGCCAAGGCCCGCGATGGTCGAGTCGATGTAGACCTTCTTCACCAGCAGCTTGATCGAGTCGTAGGACCTAGCGCTCGCGCTCGAATATCCTGCTGGGTCGATCTCGAAGACCTGCATGATGCGCCCGCCAGTCACAGACGTGCGCCGCTCGTAGTAGTTGATCTCCAAGGTGCCGTCGTCGAGCAGCAACGCCCGGATCTTGTAGCCAACATCCCATTCCAAGGCGAGAATGGCAGCAGCCATGTCACCAGGCGCGTACAGGGTCGAGAGCCCGTTCTGACCGCGTATGGCGTCGGCGATGTCGGAGAAGACAGACTCCGGCAGTACGCCCGACTCGAGCGTCATGTACGGCTGCGCCTGGTAGCCCCCGGCGTCAGTCCCGTCGAGAGCCGCTACGGCAGCGGCCATCTCGCGTGGCTTGTAGGTGGTCGCCACGCCCGCCTGGTAGCGGATCGCGTTGGCTATGTCGGTGAGGATGCGCGTGGAAACGGTGCCTACGGCCATCAGAACTCCTCTTCCTCGAGATTGGCGAGCGCTGCGATGGCATCGTCCACGTACTGCTTGGTCGCGTAAGCAGAGAGGTCAGGCGTGGTTCCCGCCGGCCCCTGCGGCCCGGTCGGTCCCGTCGCGCCCGTCTCGCCCTTGAGGTTGTGGAACGCGAAGGCGAACGTCCTGGCAGAAGCCGTGCCGCCCAGCGTGACGCTCACTGACGATGTGCCGGTGGAAGAATCGACAGTGGCAGTAGCGCCGGTGATCGTGGCGTCCGCGCCGTCATCGCCCGTGTCGCCCTTCGGCCCTTGCGGTCCCGTGGCACCGGTCGCGCCAGTCTCTCCCTGCGGTCCCGTCTCGCCTTGTGGACCAGTGGCACCTTGGACACCTTGAATGCCCTGCGGCCCGCGCAAATCAGCTGAGCTCGTACCTGACGCGCTCGTGACGGACAGCACCGAGCCGTTCCATGAGTGCGTGCAGGAGACGCCGTCAGCGCCGGAAGGGCCAGTCGCACCCTGCGGCCCCGTGTCACCGGTGTCGCCCTTCGGTCCTTGGGCTCCGGTCGCGCCAATGTCTCCTTTGTCGCCCTTGGGACCCTGGGGGCCAGTAGCGCCTGTGGCTCCGGTTTCGCCTTGAATACCCTGCGGTCCTCGCGGCCCAGTTTCGCCCGTATCGCCCTTGGGACCCTGCGGACCAACCTCGCCCTGGATTCCCTGCGGTCCCTGGTCGCCTGTGTCGCCCTTGGGACCTTGCGGCCCGACGTCACCCGTATCGCCCTTGTCGCCCTTGACTCCCTTGGCCACGTCGGCCGTGGTGGTGCCGTTCTTGTCGGTGATCGTGATGGTGCAACCGCCCTCGGTCTGCGTCACGGTGGCTGTAGGTGAAAAGCCGTCAGCTCCATCCTCGCCGTCGGCACCGTCGAAGTCGCCGCGCTCGGCCGCCGCCGTCAGGTTCTCCCGCGCCGTATTGGCCAGTGTAGCCGCAGCGTTCGCAGCCGTGGCGGCGTCGGTCGTGATCTCGGTCGCGTGCTCGTAGGCGTTGATGGCGTCTAAGAACAGCGTGAAGCCGTCCTGATGCTCCTCGCCGCCGATGACAACCGGCTCCACGCGGATGGTGAACACGCGCGAGCTGATGTAGGTGTCGTCCCCGCGCGAGACCATGACCTGCGCCTGCACGGCACCCTCGGCCTCCTGCATAGCAGCTGGGTAGTAGACCTCGAACGTGCCAGCAGAAGCATCGACAACAGCAAACGGCTCGGTCCCGCGCTCGCCGGTCACCTTGTGCCGCCATACGAAGTAGACGGTAGCGCCGGTCAGGTCGGCCGCAGAACCATCCTCCCTCACAGAAAGCGAGATCCCTCGACCGCAGGCGTCGGCAGGAGAAGCCACCAGCACGTCGCCGAACCGCTCGTCGCAGGCGTCCCAAACCAGCCTATGAAGTCCGTATCCGTCGAGCACGAAGCACCTCCTAGAGTCTCCGCTCAGGGTATGCCTGCGTCACAACCCCGCCGTCAGAAGTCGAGGTCGGCAAGCTCGTCCAGGTCGTCGATGGCGGTGGTCACCGTGCTCTCCACGACCTGCACCGAGGTCGCCACGCTCAGGTTGCCGTCGATGCCCGCCACGTCGTTCTGCAGCGCGGCCACGTCAGCGGCAAGAGAGCTCGTCACCGCATAGTCGACCTGCTGCACCGTGCCGATGATCACGCGACAGACGACGGCATCCCCGAACGTCCGCACGCGCCTCACCACGCGGGCCTTCAGACGCCACTCGGGTGTCCGCGACGAGTCAATGACGGCAACGGTATCGCCCAGGGCGCAGTCGCCACCATCGAGCGCGGCCACGTCGATCTCGTAGGAGACCTTCGGCTGCACCGCATCCACGAGAGCCCTCCTGGTGAGCGCGAGCAGCCTGGCCGGGTCGTCACACTCCGAGAAGGTCACCTGCCCGAAGCTGTGAACCTTGGCCGTCCTGTCGGCGTTCCAGCGCCCCCACACGAGCCGTGCGTCCTCGTCGCCGACCCAGTTGACGCCGCCGTTCACCTCGCCGAACGTGAGCTTCTTGCGGTAGCCGCCCGTGTAGCGCCCGTCCTCGTCGGTCACGGGAAGGCCAGCGCCGAAGCCGTAGAGCGCCGTGTAGACGTCCTGCTCGAGCACCGTGCGCGTGCATCCCGCCATGTTCTTGCCGTAGGTGAAGCGAAGACCCTTCCAGCTTCCCAGCTGCTGCTTGAAGCGGATGGACCGGGAATCAATGCGACCACCGGCCACCGTTATCACGGGCTCCACCTCGCCGCCCCAGACCTCGGCGACCCTCCGCAGCGCCCAGAGAGCGTTCACGTGGTAGAGCACGCAGCCCGCCGACCCAGCCACGTCGCACGACGCGATGGTCCAGCGCGTGGGGGCCAGCACGACCGCCAGCGCCTGCGCCGCCGTGCGCGAGACCAGATGCTGCTCCTCGATGAAGTCGTCCAAAAGCTCGCACAAGGAAGACTCCGCATACACCGAGCACAAGCCATCGAGCGGCTCGTCGGTCCTCACGACAACGTGTTCGCGCCACACGTCGCCGTCCTGCCACAGCAGCCGGTCGCCCTTGGCGGGAACATCGCGGCATTCGAACTCGAGCGTGTCCTCGCCGTTGAGCTCCTCGGCGTGAACCAGCTCACCGACGACGGGAAGGATTCCGATTCGCTCGTCGAACCGGTCGAACCAGAAGACCGTGGGTACCGCGTCAGCCATCACAGCCACCTCTCGCGGAAGGTGGTTGCATGGGTCGAGCATCCCGAGAACGTCAACGTCACGCCACCAGGCGCAAGAGAGAAGAAGTCGCTCGCAAGCGTCACGTCTGCACGGGTGTCGACACCGTCGACAGTCACGCCCTCGCTCTCGCAGTCGATGCGCACCACCTCGCCACCAGAGAAGGCATGTTCAACGCGCACGATGGCATTGCCGCAGCCGACCTGCACGGCAGAGCCAGCCGAGGCGACCAGCTCGAACGCCGGCCACGTGGGCCACGACCCGCCGACCTCGAACAACATGCCAATCTCGGCCCGTTCCCTCCCGTAGGCCACAGGATCGAGCAGCGCGAACGAAACCTCGCCGCTGCCGTCCTCGAAGAGCGACGTCCACGCGCCCGCATCGGTGCACACCGCATCGCGGTACTCGTACTCCGGTTCGTCGGGCAGCCGCAGCGTCCCGCCGATGGTGGAGCAAAGCGCCGCGTAGACCCTGTGCCGGATGTCGGCCAGCCCGTTGGTCCCGGGCCTGAACCCGGCGTCCATGTACAGCCGCACACGCACGAGCCTGGGCGGTATGCGGCCGGAGACGAGCAGCGCGCCCGCACGCCCCGGCACGGCCATCGTGTCGGGCACCACGGGCAGAGCGGCCTTCTCGACGACCTCGGCCGAGCACCACTCCGACAGGTCGACCCCGTTGTAGACGATCGACCTCATGCGTTGCCCCTAGCCCTGCCGTACGCGACGGCGCGACGCCGCGACTCCAGGCTCATCTCGTCAACGGAGCCGCCCTTCCTGGGCTTTCTCATCAGCTCATCAGCGAGAAGGCGCAGTTCGCCGTCACGGCCATTTGTATTCTTGTCGTCAGACTTGTCCTTCACAGCGACCTCACCACCGTGCACATCACGTCGAACGTCCAGACGTACCGCCCGCTCGAATCGCGCTCCTTGAAGGTGGGCGCCGTGGTGTCGATGCCCACGATCCGATATCCGCCCGCATCCGCATACGGCTCCCAGTCGGCCCTGCGCACCGCCAGCTCGGCGGCGACGGCAATGGACTCAGCATCGGCCGCAACCTCCCGCACCACCATCACCGTCACCACGACCGACCCGCGCTCCTCTTCGGTCAAACGGAATTCGCGCTCGAACGCGCCCTCCGTCACCACGATGGGCTCCTCGCAGTCGAACGCCGACGGGCAAACTTTTGTGAAGCTGCTTGTGAAGTGGACGTCTACCAGCAGTTTTCTTATCGATTCCGCGCAGCTCATCTCACTACCAGCTCCCAGTGGTGCACGTGCCCGTTGAAGTCCTCGCACCGCCTGCACTTGGCCACGAGGTAGGAATGCCCGCCGATGTCGATGCGCGACCCCGCAGGCACCTCGAAGGCACCGCCGCTGTTCACGGCATCGACGTAGACCTTGCCGCTGCCAGCATCAGCCGACCGATGTCCGTCATCCACGACGCTCTGCGTCCGCGCGAACCGCACGTGCGACACGGCCACGCCCTCCGCATAGCCGCCTGCACCGTCGGGCACCCTCACCACGGCGTCATCGGCCAGCAGCCGCAACGGTATCGGCCTCAAGCCCCGCATCATCGTACCCCGCAGAACGCCAGCGAGGTCCCCACCAGCTCCTTGAGAGCATCGGCCGTGGCGATCTCCTCGCCGGTCGTGCCCTCGTCCTCGTAGTGGGTCACCTTGAAGTCACCGAGCGAGAACCCGCCGACCTGCCCCTCGCCGAACTCCGCGAATGCGTCCACGGCCGCGCACACGGCCCGCTGATAGCTCTCAAGCTCGTCCTCGGAAGGTTCCGCGCCACCCACCAGCCACCGCACGTGACGAGAAGCCGCAGGCAGCGCAAGCCCGAAGGCGGCCTCAGAAAGACCGCCCCCGTAAACGTCCTTATAGAACTGGTATGTCACCGCTACTGCCACGGGACTACTCCGTGCTCGCGCTCACGTAAACGCCGTCGAGCTTGTTCTCCAGCACGCTCACGATGCCGTACTTGCGGTACTTGAGCATGTAGGAGTCCAGCGCCTCCAGCTCGTCGGGGCTGAACACGCGCGACGCCACGTGCTTGTCGTACTTGATCACGGCCGACTTCTCCACGACCATGAAGTTGATGTCGGCACCAGCACCCTTGAGCTCGTAGTAGCTCGAGAGCCCGCTCTTCGTGGGGGACGCCACCGCCGTGTACTCGTCGCCGCTCTTCGTGTAGTAGGTCTTCGTGCTGTCGACCTCGGTGTCCGTGGTGGCCACGTAGGTGCCCGCCGCCTTCTGGTAGCCGAACTGGTCGTCGTCCCCGCTGAGAAGGTCGATTGCCGTGTAGAAGCGCACCTGCGGCACCTCCACGATGCGGCTGAAACGCTCGAGCACGCGGTTCGAGCGCGTGGGGTTCGCCAGCGAGAAGTCGTCCAGGACGCCGCGCAGCGTGGGCGTGATGAAGAGGATGCGGCTGCCCGTCGAGACCTGCTTCTCGTCCATGTCGTTGGTCACGGCGCGCAGTGCCGCGAGCACGTCAACGGCGGACGCCTCGGAGAGATCCTCGCCCTTCACGGTCACGCCCTCGGTCGATGCGATCTGGCTGAAGGTGTACGCGTCGCCCTCCGGCGCGACCTGCGTGCGCTGAAGCTCCGCGCCCGCCTCGACGAAGCAGTCGAGTACGCCACTTTCTTCCACGTCCATCACGTCCGCGAACAGACGGATGGCCCGGTCGTAGCCGAAGCTGTGCGTCTCGTACTCGTAGGTGATGGAGCCCGTCTTGTAGCCGACGTTTCGGGTGTAGTCCCCGAGCCCCGTGACGGAGATCTTGGGGATGAGGATCTCCTTGGCGTTGCGGCCCGCGCGGACCATGCGATTGCCGCTGTTCAGGCAGCGAGACACCGCCGCCCTCTGGTAGACCTCGTCGAGGATACCCGTGTAGTTCTTCGCGAACTCGATGCTGTTGGCCATGCCTCAGTCCTCCTATGCTTTGTCGTTGGAATCGTCAAGGCCGGCGAGCCTACGCCAGCGCCTCATGGTCTTGCCGGCGTCCGTGCTCGTGCCGGCGTTAGGAAGCCCGGTTCTACCGCCCTGCTGCTTGGCGGTAGTGTCAGCAAACAGCCACGGCTCGGCCTCCTTGAGCGCGTCGACGTCACCGCCGTGGTCATCGAGGATGGCACGCGCGGCCTTCACGTTGCGCACGCCCGCGAGCTGAAGCTTGAAGTCGATCCGGTCGGACTCGCCCTGGGCCTTGAGCTCGGCGATCTGGTTGCGCAGCTGCTCTGCCGTCTCGGCGTTCTTGGCGGCCTCGGCAACCTGTGTCTCGAGAGCCGCGATCTTCTCGTCGCGTTCGGCGACGGCCTTCTCCCAATCCTTGCTGCTCACCTGCAGCTGTTCTTGCGCCGTCTGCTCGTGCCCGTGCTCTTGCGCGGCTTGCGGCTCTTCCTGCGTTTTGTCGCCATGGTTATCACCTGCCATGTCGGCCTGCCTTTCGGTCATGGCCGACAAAAGCAAATCGGCCCTCTAACACTGCGAACAGGTTAGAGGGCCGTCACAAACTGTCGTTCAGGGCGATGGTCTAGCAAGCCGGGTTCAAACCGGAAACGGCACCTATTTGCATCGGAGCTTACAGCTTCTCGAAGCCATCTTTCACGAGCTGCGCCATAAGAATCCGCCGCTGAGCAAGGAAGTCCTCGTAATCCATGCACTCGAAGCCCTCGGGCAGTGCATGCTCACGACAGCAACGCTTGAATTCGTCATCGCCAAGTGCATCGCGGTAGCGCGGTACGTAATCGGCTGGTGCATCGTCCTGGATGTAGATGTTGTTCTGGTAGTCGAGATACGTGAAGTTCGCCCTGCTGCTGCGATTGGAGAAGTAGCCCTGCTCCTTGAGGTAGTGGTCGGGGAACAGGTGATGCTTGTCCAGTGCGTTCTTCTTGCCGGAAGAGCCCATGGTAAGAAGCTGGGCGAGTGGTGCGGTGCTGAACAGAACCTTGGCCCCAAGCACGATTTGCGCCGCTACGAAACCCTGCCACGACGGGCCAGTTGCCTCGTTTGCGTCGTAGTTGAGCGGAAGCGTCACGCGGAAGTAGTCGTCAGTGAGCATCGCGCCGATCTCACGCTCGAAGTACGCAACGTATTCGTCCGCTGTGCTCAGTGCTGACACGTCGTTGAGCTGCCGCTCGAAGTCAGACTCGAACGACCCGACGTAGAAAGCAGTCAGCGCGGAAGCGTAGAACCAGCGACGCGTGAGTTTCTGCAGCGGCAGCGTCTCCATGCCGAACTCGTACTTGCCGATGAGGTAGAAGGCGTAGCAGAAGAACAGAGCGTTTGCCGAGGTCACCTGACTCGCGCTGATGTAGCCCGCCTGGGCGAGAATGTTGATGTAGGCATGCCAGTTGTTCAGATCAAGCACCTTGTCGAGCGCATCGCCGAACTTCTCGAAGTTCTCGGCACGTGTCTTTGCGCTGGTTTCTTTCGTCTTGAGATCGCGTCCGCGCATGATCTGGTAGGCGTAGCGCAACCTCCCGCGCTTGAAGCCAAGCCCGACGGTCGCACGAATGATATGCGTAGGAGACACTTTGATGAGCGGGTTGTATGACGTGCCGTGTGAGGGTACGTGGCTCTTAGCACAGAACTCCTCGATTCGCTCGCGCATCTCCGGTTCGTACACCGAGAGCAGCGTCATGATGAAGTCGTCTTGTCCAAGCGCCTGTCCCTTCGAGTTTACGCGCACGAAGATGTCCGCCACCATCTCCTCATCCGCCTGGCTCGTGATAGAGAGCGTCGGCGTGATGTAGTTCTCAAGTGCCAGCAGGTCGTCGAAGCCGCGACGGATGGCATATTTGTCCTCGTTGCTGATAGGCTCTTCGCCTTTCTTGGCATTCGACTGGTTGATTCGCTCGTAGAAGGCGTCCAGATAGTCGTAGTAGGTCTTGTCCCGGTCAGCTTGGAACACCTCGGTTACCGACGAAACGTAGCGAGGGTCGCGGTCGGTGGCGGCGTCGGCGTTCTTGAACACGCGCTCAATCGGGTCGTAGGAGATACGAATGACGCGCTCCTTGTAGCTCTTGTCCTTGACGGGCTCGCCGTAGAACACGCTGAGAAGCGCAGTCAGGCGCTGCTGGCCGTCGATGACGAGCTCCTTCGGCGCTTTGTACGCCTTCTCTCCGGTGCCGATGAACGTCGCCTTGTCGTCGGTGTCGCCCGGCGCTTCCCACAGCATGATGTAGCCAATGGGGTATCCCTTGAGCATGGAGTCGAGCAGGTCACGAACCTTGTCGTTTTTCCATACGAATGGGCGCTGGAGGTCGGGCAGGCCTATCTTGCCGGTGAGTACGTCCTTCAAGATGTTGCCAATCGCCAAGGGTATCGGGGTGTAGATTGAGCTTGCCACGGTCTTTCTCCTTCGTCGCTCTACGAAAGCCTACTTGCCGTCGGATACTTCGGCAATGGCCGTATCTATTTGTTCCTGCGCAAGTTTCGTCGCTTCGTTCTCAAGGCGGTCTGCCGCTGCTGACATCCCTATTGACTCGTCCATCAGGTCGGCAATGGCTTTCTCGTTGGCAGCGCCGAGTCGTGGGATTCTGATCTTCTTGATGTCCATCGGACTGAACTGAGGCACCGAGGTTCCGTATGCGCAACGGACGACAGCTGGCCTTCCGACAACAGGGTCATTCAGAAAGGCGAGTAGGTAACCCGGCAAGAGCTTTTCGGCGTCAGGGTAGATTCGTAGCAAATGGTTGCTTCCAAACATGCCCTCGTGGTTAGTAGTGAGCAGTTGAGTTCGCCCAAGAAGGCCGTATTTCTGTCCAGAACAGGCCATAACCATTGTGCCGGCGTGAAGGATATATCGCTCCCAGTTCTTTACGAGTTTTGCGTAGACGTATTTGGTTGGCCGGGCGTTAACGTCAAACACCTCGGAAGTACCGACGAAAGGAACGTCTGAGTCGCCGTAAAACCTCTTGAACCTTGGCAGCTCCTCCACACCAGCCGTCAAGTCCTCCATATAGCCCCAGCCTGCAGACTCAATCAAATCGTCAACAAAGCTTATCTGTCCTGCATAGCTATCGGCATCGAGGCGCGATCTGTTGGGTAGCACCTTCGACAGATTAACGATGGTCTGGTTTCCAGCAACAGGCTGATGGGCGCTCATGTCTGCACCCATGGCCTTCTCCAAAAGATTAAATGCCTCATCGCGCAATCCCCAAGCTTGCGAGCGCATGTGAATTGCTCTGGCCGCCTTGTCACTAATCTCATTGCGAATGGCGTCCTCTGGCATAATCACAGGAAACTCGATGGCGTGCTCGACCTCGATGTGCTTAATCATGTGGCCGTACTGTGCGGCCTGCGCGATTTGCTTGAAGAAGTCGGTCCTCATATAGGCGTAAAGCCAGCCGTATTCGTTCGCTCCCTTTGGCACTATTCGCAAGAGATCGTGAGTGATGACCTTGCTCAAATGGTGTGGGTACACAGCGGTGATGTTGCCCACGACGCCGGAGCAGGTAAGCAGTAGCCAGTCTTGCTTGACATATCGGCTTTCTACTTGAGGAACGAACGGCGCAGCCAGCCATTTCCGGACTCGTGGAAAGTCCTCAAATGCCTGACCGGCGGTTAAGAAAGGTAGACCCTTGCCATCAGGCACGGTATATCCGGCCAACCTACTTGGTTGCCATATATCCGCCAAATCACCGAGTCTCACATGATTTGTGCACTGATTGGCAAGTCGCACGAAACCGTATCCATCTCGCAGGTAGGTCGACGCCTCAAGTCGCGTGTCGCCGCCGAGAATGGTGGATAGACGGACAGACTTTGTCAGGGGCTTGGCCGTCACTGGTCTCGCCTCCACTCGAGGAAGGCATCGGCAATCGCCATTGTCTCATCGTCCACCACGCGCTCCTTCGATGCGTGCTCGCTCTCATCGTCGGAAGCAACGATTCCGGTAACGGCCGTCGTTTGCTCACGTACGATGGGGTATCCCTCGTCATCACGAACGTAGGTAGTCTGTCCTCGCTTGTCGTGACCAACGTGGTCGCAGATTGCCATGAATATCTTGTAATCCTGGAACGTGCCATCCTTACAATAGGCTTCCTCGTCGTGATCCCAGCGGCGTAGCACCAGTACGGACGTTTGGACACCGACGTTGGGCTGGAAGGCGTCGGGGTGCATATCAATCGAGCCGAGAATCTTTGCGTGGCGAAGTATCCACTGCCTCACGTAACCCAGACCAGGATTACCCAAGATGCCGTTCGGGATGACGAGGGCGGCAACGCCAACGCCGGGTTCCAGAAGGCGGATGCACCGTTCGATGAAGAGGATTTCGGGCGGGCGGGCAACGAGCCTAGCGTCCATTTTCCACTCGAAGTCGTCCTCGACATAGTTCCACGAGTGTCCGAGGTCGAAGGTTTCGAGAATCGCAGGGTCTTCGATGGGTATCTTGGAACCGAATGGAGGGTTGGTCATGATTGCCGTTACGCCATGCCCCTCCTGTAGAGCCGTGTTCTCTTTCACGTCCTGGGCATCTAGGCGCAGCGCCTTCTGCAGTTCGGGGGAGAAGGATGAGAACGGTTCAAGCGAATTGGCGTGGAAGAGCTGACCAGTGCCGTCGTTGTTCATAACCATGTTCATCTTGGATGCTCGTACCAGGATGGGATCGAAGTCGACGCCTACGATATGACGCGCAAGGAAGTCATGCTTTCTCCTTGCAAGCGCCTCTTGTTTCACGGTCTTATTGCGTCCGCTTGCCTCGACGGAATCGCGAATCTTATCGAGCACGTAGTTCATCCCGGTAACCAAAAACCCGCACGTTCCCATTGCCGGGTCGAGGATAACGTCATCCTCCCCGGGGTCGACCATGCGCACCATCATGCGGCACATGTTGCGCGGCGTGAAGAACTGGCCCTTGTCGCCACGAAGGTTCGAACCCACGATGGTCTCATAGGCGTGGCCCTTCACATCAACGTCGCTCTCAAGCAGCGAATACATCTGGAGCTGCGAGACGATGTAGGCGAGCACGTCGTCGGTCAGGCCGATTTGTTCATCGCCCTTGAAGATAGTCTCGTAGGACTGCTTCACGCTTTCGAACAACTTCTCGATGCGCTTGCGGCACTTCTTCTTACCAGCGGCCCCTTGCCGTTCGGTCGGCGTGATGTAGAAGGTGGGTGTAGAAGAGTCGCGCTCATCCTGAATCTTGCAGAAGATAATCTTGAGAAGCTCGAGAAACGCTTCGGCCTTCTGGATGCCCTGGTTACCCGCGATGTAGTTGTGGCAACGACGGAACGAGTAGAGAAGCGAATCACTTGCGGCGGGGCGAAGCTGGTCGAACTTCGGCGCATCGTCCGGCACTTCGCCTCCTGCGTGCGGGATGTCGGGAACTGGATCGGGAATACGCTTGCCATCCTTGTCTACGACGTAGCGGAAGGTGAGAAGCTCGTCTCCGTTGGTCCACATGCCATACGTCGAGTTCATGCAGGCGGAAGCGTAGGAGTGCATCTGGTCGACGCCGTCTTTCTTGCCGCGGCTCTTGGTCTTGGGGTCTTTGCACTCCACGATGATGTAGATGCCCTCTTGCGTGTGCGGCTGTCCGGGCTTCCAGATGGCAACATCCACCGCCTTGCGATTGCTGCCGAACTTGATGGAGTACTCGACCTCAATCTGATCCTTCTTGTAGCCGTACTCTCTCACGAGCGACTTGAGGATTTCCTGCCGCACGCGCTCTTCTGGAGTGTCCTTGCGCTGCGTGGTTCCATCGATGAAGTCCAGTATGGTTTCCGGCTGGATGACCGAAGCCTTGTCTACTTGCATCATTACGAATCCGCCCTTCCAACCGAGTCCAACCCACCATTGTACGAGGAACCGACAGCAGACGCCCCCCGGTGTCCTGCACCACGCTCTGACCTGCGCGTTTCTGCCGAACGAAACGCCGTTGTGGCTTGACCGCCTGGCGCGGCCTCCATCTCCCTGCTAATCAGGCCCTTCAGAAAGCCCTGCTTGTTCTCCTGCTCGGAGAGGAACGTCCATATCTCTGATTCGGAGGGATAGAAGCGCAAGCAGAATTGCCGAGTCTTCTCGTGCTTGTACTTGCGATCAGCCCTCTTCTGAGCCTCAGACGGCATGGCACCTCCAATAGACACAAATGCAGCATCATGATTACAGTCTAGGTCTATACCTAGATTCTGTCAAGATGTTGACCTAAAAAATGAGAGGCTTCGGTAGTTTGTGTGACAAGGGGCTAGCCTAGGCAGCAACGCTCTTCGCTCCCTTCACGCCCTTCTTCCTCGCCTTCACCGGGCGACCCGGGAGCTGGGGCTGGCAGTCGCCGCACCTGAGCATGAGCAGGGC
>JAFWKQ010000047.1 GCA_017545665.1 Atopobiaceae bacterium | reverse complement strand
GGTCTTGGCGGGAGCATCCCACTGGCCGTAACGACCGGTGTTGGCCTTAATGGCCTCATTGGCATCCTTGCCAGCCTTGACGTCTTCCATGAACTTGCCGAGGTTAAGGAACTCGAAGCCGATGATCTCGTTGTTGTCGTTCAGGGCAAGCTGGGTGATGTAGCCCTGGGTGAGCTCGAGGTAACGGGCACCCTTGGCGGCGGTGCCATAGGTGGTGCCTACCATGGAGCGGAGGCCCTTGCCGAGGTCGTCGAGGCCAGCGCCAATGGGCAGGCCGTCCTCGGAGAAGGCGGTCTGGGTGCGGCCGTATACGATCTGGAGGAACAGCTCGCGCATGGCAACGTTGATGGCGTCGCACACGAGGTCGGTGTTCAGTGCCTCGAGGATGGTCTTCTTGGGAAGAATCTCGGCGGCCATAGCGGCGGAATGGGTCATGCCCGAGCAACCGATGGTCTCGACGAGGGCCTCCTCAATAATGCCCTTCTTTACGTTAAGGCTCAGCTTGCAGCCGCCCTGCTGCGGGGCGCACCAGCCGATGCCGTGGGTGTAGCCCGAGATGTCCTCAAGCTGCTTTGCCTGTACCCAAGCGCCCTCCTCGGGGATGGGTGCAGGTCCGTGGTATGCACCCTTGGTTACGGGGCACATCTTCTCCACATCTGACGAATACTCCATGAAAGCTCCTCTCCACAAATCCTGTGGGGAGCCCCATAGCACCCCACCATTTGCACAGCTGGGAATGATGATAGATGTTAAGCGGAGCAAAAGAGTTGAGACGGGCAAACCAATCCGCAAATGGACTAAATCGGGCTGTGGGATGCCAAATCCGGCGATGCGCGAGAGCCGAATGACGATGGCTCGGATTAAATATTGTCTTCGGCTGTGAATTGGACTGCAAGATAAGTACGAAGTCGTGTGCGACGTGGTGTGTACGGGGGGCGCGGGGCTTGAACGGACAACGCTGGTCAAGCGAATGGTGTATTCAACGGTTGGTTTGCGTTATCCTCTGCAAGAGTAGTATGCTAGTATGAGTGTGCTAGCGATAAAGCAGGAGATGAGTAGCGATGAATCGTTCGGCAATCGCACAAATCAACGTGCGTCTTCCCTTAGAGCTAAAGGAATCCGGCGACAGGGGCTTGCGGGAACTCGGACTCTCTCCAACAGACGTGGTGCGCGCCTTGTGGCGACGCCTTGCAGAACGTGGCGAGAGTCTGGAAAAGATCGAGTCCCTCCTGTTCGAAGACGAGCGCACGAAGGACGACGAGGTCTCTTCCTTTGGCAAAAGCCCCATAGCGGAAGGATGGCGCCTGGTCGATGAGGGCTTGAGAGAGATTGGAGTCAGTGCCCGATTTACAACGGCGCCGGCACAGCTCGACGATAACGAGCTTCTTACGCAGGCCCTTGAGGAGCGCATGCGCGAGAGGGGATTGATGTAGCGTGGGGGCACGACCTTTGCTGTTGGTGGACACGAATGTGTGGATGTGCAATTACGTGCCATTGCGCGCAGGACATGAGGCCACCCGGGAGTTTTTTCGAGCGGCATGGGAGAGCAGCGCACAGCTACTCTATCCAGCTCCGATTCTAAAAGACGTCTTCTATCTTCTGGGTGCGGAGTACAAGAGGCAAATCCGATTGGAGAAGGGCGAGCTGAGCCAGGCCGACGCCACGGCGGTCAACGAGTTGGCGTGGGGTTGCGTGCAAAACATGCGCGACGTGGCAACTGCCGTAGGCATTGACGAATCGGACTTGTGGCTTGCCTGTAAATACAAGGCAATCGACACAGACTTGGAAGACAACGTTGTGCTTGCGGCTGCTCAGAGGTGCGAGGCGGATTATTTGGTTACGTTTGACCAGAACCTAATCCGCAAGGCGACCGTCTCGGCCATGCTGCCGCAAGACATGGTTGCCTTACTGAATTTGCGAACATAGGCAGAAATGGGGGACGGTCTACAGCTCGGGTAGTCCGGGGTGGGCTTAACCCTTTGGGCGGTTAGTAAGCAGCGTGTTGAGATATTTCGCGCACTCGGTCCAGAGCATCTTCCCTCTGTTTTGGCCCAACTTTACCCTCTTGCCGGGTGTGTCGGTGCCGATATTCTCAATGTGAACCACTTTTCCCTCGCGCATGTTGACGACCAACGCGAGCGTCGTGGTGCTCTGGCGATCGATACCCGTGTAGTAGCCCTCGTCGATGTGCGAGGCGCCCGAGTCGTACACAACCAGGTAGTCGCATTCGTCGATGCGGTTGGCAAAGGCGTCGGCGGGTACGTTGGCAAGGATGGTCTTGGAGCATTCATCGTCAAAGTGCCCGTTGAGGCTTTGGGGATAGAACAGCGGCACATTGCTGCCGACCTCCTCGTTTATCCAGTCGCCGTCCGCGTACTCGGGGCGGACCCAATGGTGGTCGCTCTCGCTCATGTCGCGTTCAAAGCGGCAGAGAATTACCTTTCCTTTGGGGAGTGTATAGCTGGCACAAAGCTCCATTCCGGCCTTCTCGTTGAGGTAGTTGATGTCGTACCCATTCCCGACCGGCTTAAACTCAAACATCTCCACGAGCGTTTCCGCATCGCTCTTTGGGGCTGCGATTACGCCGTCGGCCGCGAGCTTGTCCAACGCACCGCGCACGGTGGCATCGGCCCACTCGTTGTTTTGCCTCAATTCGTCCTTGGACAACTTCCTTGGAGCGGATGCGCCTGACGACGCGGCGTCCTTTGCTGCCGACGAGCTTGCTGTCGATTGGCTTTGCGCTGCCGACGCTACGTCCGAAGAAGAGCCTGCGGACGCACAGCCTGCGAGGAGGAAAATCGTGAATGCCACGAGCAATGCGAAAAAACCCGATAAAAGCAGCTCTCTGCTTCTTTTGCGACCACCCATCATAACCCCTTTCCCTGCCGGATCCACTCAAAGATATGGTGGAATAACAATAGCATCATGATAGACGTAGGGCGCGCACATGGAAAGATGCGTCCATAATCACGCGCGGGCGAGCGGCCGTGATAGAATTGCTCCCAACGTAAAACATCTCTGAGGAGGCCATCGTGGCACAAAAAACCGTTGCATTGTTCCTTGCACCTGGTTGCGAGGAGATCGAGGCACTTACCGTTGCGGACATTCTGTTTCGCGCGGGCATACCCTGCAATACGATTTCGGTTGCCGAAGGTCGTGAGGTTACGTCGTCGCACAACGTGACCGTAATTGCAGACAAGCACATCGACGACGCCGACCTTGACGCCTACGACATGCTCGTGCTGCCGGGAGGACTTCCCGGCACGCCCAACCTGCACGCGAACGCAAAGCTCATGGCTGCCGTGCACGCATTTGCCAAGGCAAACAGGCCCTTGTCTGCCATCTGTGCCGCACCCTCCATCTTTGCTGAGGAGGGCCTGCTCAAGGGGCGGCGTGCCACAAGCAATCCCGGCTTCCAGCATGTGCTTGCAGAGCAGGGTGCCGAGCTCGTGGTTGACGAGCCCGTGGTGGTGGATGGCAACTTTACGACCAGCCAGGGCATGGGCACGGCCATCGACTTTGCGC
>JAFWKQ010000046.1 GCA_017545665.1 Atopobiaceae bacterium | reverse complement strand
GGGCGCGGGGTGCGGGAACGGTGATACGTGGCGCAATCCTTATGAGTTTTTGGACTGGTGCAATTTGTAGACGGTTAGGCCCGAGGGGTACGACCTGATCTGCGTGGCCTCAACGCTGTCGCCGCACTTGTTTTGCAGGTACGAGAGCAAACGCTGCTTGGAAAGATCGTCCATCGACCCCAAGGTATAGAAATAGCAATTGTCGCGAAGAAGAGCAAGGGAACGATTGTGGGACAGGCCTAACTCCTCAAGCTTCTTTTCGAAGCGAGGGCTCCCGTATTCCCACCCTCCCCAAAAGATGACGTTTCGCGCGTCGTTGCCGTTCGTGGTCAAAGCGCTATATCGAGCGTTGGTTACCACGGCAAGATCCTCAACAAATACCTCGTCCGGGTGCTGCGAGGCGTCCTCTTGCGCATCGCGTACAATCTGAGCGCCTTGCGCCTTTTGCGCTCGAGATGCAGGTGACCAGGTGTGCCAGCCATACGCGGCCGAGCCTATGACGAGCGCTGCCATAAACGCCCAAGAGAGCGCCACAACAATGCGTTCGGTTCTTGGAGAGGAGCTCTTGTTGGACTGACCCAACTCCTCCATAAACGAACCGAGCAATCCCAAAAAGGTAAACGAGATACCCACCACCACGCGCGTAGGTAGCCTACCAACAACCATAAGTCCAATCGTAAGCGCGTAATACATGGCGCCTAACGTCATTATCGCTACGCGAGAGGAAGTGCGCGTGACACAAAACAGCGTAAGCACGAATGCCAAGGGCATGATGCACAGCATAACCCAAATATCAGCCCGTGACGGTATGGCATATACGCGGGAGTCACGCAGAGACACGATCCTGTTGAAACTCTCGGTCGTGATACTCTCGTCCATACAATAAAAATTATTAGCCAATACCTCGAGATCGGAGTCCCACCCAAGCTCGTCAAACACTGCGGGATATTCGCTATACGTTGCATGCGGGTAGTCTGTGTAATTTGAGCGCGCGTCGTTGAATGCGGTATAGCTACGCAGATCTTCTGGGCTATAGGCCACAGCATGGATTACGCTGCAAATCGCAAATACCAGAGCAATCAAAAGCGCATGCGATGCGATTGCGGGAATCTCGCCCGACGTCGCCACGCGCAAGAGGGATAGATGCTCGTCGGATCTGCGATTCTCCAACCATCTTCCTATGATCCTAACGATCAACAGACATCCCAATGCTCCGGCAACAACGACGCTCATCTCTAGGCGCATGAGCAAGCCAAGCAGCACGAGGACGGATCCTGCCACACGCTCGCGTCTGCTTCCTGTTGTGCGACAGATCAAAAAGAGCCCCGCGCCACAGGCTATGCCAGATGTCGTCGTAAACTGAAGGTTGTGCACCAACAACCCCATGCATATTATTTGGCACATAGCAAAGACGGCCCACTTAAACACCGTTCGAGACCGCAGTCCCTCAAGAGCCCTCTTGCACAGTGCGAAGTCGCAGACGCCAATCGTCACGATTTGGAACAGCGCCCACCACGGTATCGACGGTGCAATGTGGTAAAGCGCCGCCAAAGGGGCGCTAAGACAAACATTCGAGAACACGACGTACATGCCGCCTGGAAGACCATCGTGCAGTATTGAAGCCATAACGGCGTCATCGTTATTCGCCCACATCGGCTGGGAGACACTACACGTTAGCACGAACAAAGAAACCGTAACGATAAGGGGCGCCAATCCAAAGAGGTGTTGCGGAAGTCTGGACTCAGACGCCGACGAACGCAAGCCGTCGACTCTCATCTTCATAACAATCCTTCCATAGCGCATCCATGCATTACGAGTGGGTATACTTTACCAAAAGATTATGATAGTTCCATCACAGGGAAAGTACCTTTGGTTCATCTCCCCTGATAGATCAAAGAAGCCCGCCCAAAAGGGGTACGTGTCGCAAAAGGCGCGTAAGCACTATGGATCCCGCAACGACGGCTACGTAAAGGAGCGCCTCAAACAGGATTGGCGGAAGCAAAAGCGGGTCAAAAACCATAAGAATAAGGTGCACAAACAAGGGATGGAGCAAGTAGATGCCAAAACTATCTTTGGCAAGATAATCGACCACAGAGTTCGTTCGCACCGTCGTAGGGCCAAGCACGCGTTGGAGTAGGGACAGGACGCCGAGCGCATATGCACACGCAAAGCAACTCCCCTGCAAAAATATGAAACCAAGATCGCCCTCTTTGGCAAGCGTGCACGCAATGCTTGAGCCCAACATAACGAGCAGCGACAAGAGCCCGACCGCTATTGCAAATACGTTACCCCGTGTCCACCGCATACACCCCCCAACGCAAAAGCAGGTAATGCCGATTGCCACGTTTTGCACAAAGGCAATTGGCCCATCCTCAGTGGCGTACACGTCGCTCCCGCCCAAAAAAAGCCAGAGTCGCAAAAGGGTGGGTACAACGAGTACGCCAACAAAGAGCGCGGTAGTAAGAAGCGCAAACTTTCGATTTCCTAACTGATTCGATATCTTTCTGATAGGCGGTACCAAAAGATAAACGACCGCAAGTGCGTACACGTACCACAAATGGTCCCAAGACGAAGCTGTCAAAACATCCACGACGGCGCGTAGGGCCACAGACGCCCCAAGGGGCGCGCCACTCTCCCGACACAGCGCAATCTCTTCCAAGAGCGAAAAGAACACGCCAAACGTGAGTAGCACCCCCACCATACGCATGGCATACTTGCGAGCTTTCTTTGGGCCAACCTCTTTAGCCGGATCAAGCAGCAGGTAACCCGTAATCATAAAGAAGGCAGGCACAGCCCATCGCCCCGCGACTATGCCAACGGCGTTGTAGGCCGCAAGACGGGTATAGGAAATGCTGTCCATTATGCGCAACGACGTGCTGGTAAATACGTGTAGCAGCACGACGCCAAGAGCACCAAGGGCTCGCGCCCATTCGATCCATCCTATGCGATCCGCTCGTTGCACACGCGCCCTCTTCGTTCGTAGCTGTGCATATCACCAACGCACCATCGTACATAACTACGCAAGGGCCTGCACACTCAGAGGAGGCAGGCCCTTGCGACAAACGGGACTATCTGACTATCAGGCGATTAGGCCTCTTCCGTTTCCTCGGGCTTCTCCTCGACCTTTGCCTCGGCCCCCTCGCCCTCAGCGAGCTCGCCGCGACGGCTCTTGCGCTCGCGGATTTCCTCGGCGGTGAGGATGTCCTCAATGCGAAGGTTCACGCCGGCAATGTCGAGGCCGGTCATACCGGTAACCTGGTTTACTACGGTACGCTTTACGTCGTCGAACACCTGCGGGGCGTAAACGCCATACTCCATAAGGATGGTAATGTTTACGCGTACGGTGCTCTCGGGCGTAACCTCAACCGTAACGCCCTTGCGGACGTCGCGTGCGCCAAAGGACTCCTGCACGCGATTGACCCAGCCACCCTTCATGCCCACAACGCCGGGAACCTCACGCACAGCAATGGCTACGATCTTCTCTATAACGCCATTGGAGAATGTGAGGGAATCCTCGCTGTTTACGTCTTCCTCCTCGGAGGCGGCGACAATATCCTGCGCCTCCTCAACGGCAGTCACCAACGCGCCGTCGGCATCTTCCACAATCTTGGTCTCGTCACTCATAGCCTAGCTCCTTTCTGTGCGCCCATACGCACAAACGCTAACCATCAACCAACTCTATCGCTCTTCGCGGTTGTTGTCGAACAAACCACGAATCATACGAATTATCTTGGGGTCACCATCGAATATCTGCCCTATTGCCACGCCCACAATCACCAGAAGGCATACCAGCACAACCTTTCCGGGACCAAAGATAAACGCTGCCAGCGCCAGCAAAAGAGCAATAAGCCCACCCCAAAAGGCATGCTCATGGCCGGCAAACGTGCGATGGAACCATTGCGAAAGCGATTCGCGAACCTTTTGGGTCTGACCCTGCGCCTTTTCGCCCGGTGCCGCCTCGGCCGCAGGCTGTGCGGACGCGTTTTGCTCTGGGGTCGCACCCGTGTTCCAAGGCTCGTCTTCAACCGTGTTCTGGGCTGGCGGAGCGGAAACGCGCACCTTTGAGGCAAGCGAGGTCTTGGAAGACGGGCTGGGAGGCGCAGGGGACGAGGGGGCGGGAGTTGGGGCCTCCGCGGCTACGGACGATGCCTGCTGCGCGGGAGCAGACGATGACTGCTGCGCGGGCGCAGGTTGCTCCACCGCAATCGCAGGCTTTACCGTTGAAGCGGGCTTGGCTTGTGTCGCCGCAGGCTGGGGCTTTGTCTGCGCCGCAGGCTGGGGCGCGTCGACCCCTGGCGCAGGGGCCTCAACCTTTGCCTTGGGCGCCTTTGCGGTATTTTGCGCCGAAGGCGCAGCCTGCTTCTTTGCAACTGCCGGCTTTGGCTCGGCATTCGTCTGGTCGGTTTCCACTTTCATGCGCGGTGCCATGCATTACACCCCCTCGGAAGACGGCACGTCCAGACTGGGAGCACCCTCTTCCTCAATTGCGTTTGCATTCGCATTTGCGCCCAGTTCAGTCTCTTTGCCCTGCTCCAAGGATGAGGGGGCCATGGGGAAGCTCTGCTCCGCACTGGGATGCATGGACACGTCCTTGCCCTCAAGCCTAACCGTAAATGAGCCAGCTTGCGGTTCTACCGGAGCGGCCGTCTCCCTTGCCGCGTCTGCGGTCTGCTCGTCAACGTATGCCGAGAGCTCGCCGCGCTGCTCCGGGTTCAGGAACACAAGGTCAATCGAGCGCACGCTGTCGCCACACACCTTTGCGAGTCCCTGCTCAAGCTCTCTGTGCAACGCCTGCCCATACTCCACCACATCCACGGGGGCATGCGGACGGAGACGGGCGTTAACCCGTATGTTGCCGCGTTTGCGCGCACGCACGTGCACCGACACGGCCGAGCAGGCACCATCGGCCTCCACGATGTGCTTGACCTGCGAAACAATGGCATGACGCGTAATGGTAATCTGCCCACCGTCGAGAACAATCACTATGCTCTCTTTGGGATTGCGCGGAGTAAACAGCGCCTTAAGTATGCAATACAGCAGCCCAACGCCCGACACGCATACCATTGTCTCAAGCACAAAAAAGAACAACCTGTTTTCCGTTATGAGCGTTCGCACCTGTGAAGTCCATGGCCCAACCCACACAAGCGAAAGCGCCGCAAGCGAAAGAATCCCACAAACTCCAAACACAAACAAGCACAGTCGCCTGAACCAGTTCATCTTGGCCTCCTCATTAATTCGTTACCTTTGAGGATACTATTTGAGACTCTCATATGCACGTGTTGTTTTGGGACAAGCCAACCAGCGGCTGGCGAAAGTTCGCTGTTCGCGCGCCCACGCCCGGCCCGCATGCGGCTCCGCGCTCGCCTCGCTCGCTCACTTCGCGAGTCGCCGCCTGCGGGCCGGGCGCTGGGGCGCGGGCGGCAATACCGGCTCATGTAGCCGCGTTGGGGTCACCGCCACTGTTTACCACCTGCAAAAGCTTGCGCATCGCAGGCTCATCCACGATTTCATACCAATAGCCATCGATCATTTCGCTCGTGGTTGGTATGGCACAGGAATAGATGGTTGGGCTCATGAGCTTGAAGCGCACGAAGAGCGGAATCAAGTCGTAGCAGCGCAAGTCCGTTCCTATTAATCCACCCATATGCTTAAGCGCTTGGGGCATCTCTTTTGGAGAGAGCGACAGAATTCGATTCATTATGGCGGTAAGCAGAATGCGTTGGTCTGCCTGCCGTTGATAGTCACCGTCATCAAAGCCATGGCGGGCACGCGCCCACAGCAGGGCGGTCTCCCCGTCCATCGTCTGCATGCCCGCATCCAATACGAGACCGCTGTAGTCGGGGTCGTTGACGGCAACTGGCACGTTTACCGTCACGCCGCCCAAATAGTCTATGAGTCCCACCAATTCCTCAAAGTGGATTACGGCAACATGGTTTATGGGGACCCCCGTGAGCTTGCTGACGGCTCGTACCGCACCACCCGCGCCACCATACGCGTAGGCAGCGTTTATCTTCGAGCGACCGTAGCCCTCTATCTCGACCTTGGTATCGCGCGGAATCGAGACCATCGTTATCTTTCCGCCAATAAAGTCGACGCGCATGAGCATCATGGTGTCGGTTCTCGATGCGGTGTCACCCTCGCGCTCGTCGGACCCCAGAGCAAGCACGTAGTAAGGCATGCCCGGGAAGGACCACGAGAGCGTGCCGTTTACCGTCTCCTGCTCTGCAGGAGAGAAGGCCAGCTTCTCGTCTATGGGATGCGCAACCACCCAATAGACGCCCACGACCGCCAGTATAAGCAGAATGAGCGTGAACAGGCAGCCAAAGTGATGACGCTTCCTACGCCTCACACGCGGCTTTTCCTGATTGGGCGGCTGCTGAGCCACGTAGCCGTTTTGTGGGTTTGCTGGCACTTCGCCGCGGGCGTCCTTCTTGCGTTTGCGGCGCCGTAGCAAACCCCCCTTCGGCTCATCCCGCACGTTTTCCACAGGCGCACCGTATACCTTGCGAACCTGCGTCTGGGGAAACGGCTCCGTTGACCCAGTTCGCGTCGCGGTTGTGTTGAGGGGATTGTCAACATACGTAAAGCCATCGCCCACGCCGTCTTCCATTGAATCGTATTCATCCTCTACAAATGAGAAGTCCCCCGAATCGTCCATGTCGTCGGAATCGGCGGCCCAGGGGTCGATCTCGTCAAAATCGTCGTAGGGATTGCGTGGGGTCATGGCATGCACCTAATTCTGGTTCGTTTGGAGTGTGTTTTGGTGAACTTCATTGTACAACGACGCAACGATTGCTAGGGGGCAAAATGCATGCCATATAGGAAGTGCATCTCAGGCAATCGTCAGGCAATGGGGATACTCCCCATTGTCTGATGTTATTGGCAGGCAAAGGGGAGTATCCCCATTGCCTGGCTAGCCCTCCCACTTTCCGCAGCGCTTGAGCAGGCGGGCGCGAAGGAGCAGGTACCAGGCCTCTATGCGCTCGGCAAGGGCCGTCGCCAAAACATTTATAAACCCGCCGTGCGCAACCGCAGCAAGCGTGTCTACGCCAAGCGCTGCGCCTAGCAGTCCATATACAACCTTAAGCGGCAGAAAGTCCTCGTTGATGCAAAACGCCGCCAAATACAACACCAAAGGTGCCATAAGCAGCGCATATACCTGCTCGTGAACGATCTTGTAGAGCGCGCACCCGTATGAGGAGCTCTTGGGCCGAAGGTCCACGTATTTCTTGGTTATCCATGAGACGATGCCATTGAGCACCTCGCGTACGAAGCCCGACAGATAGCCGGAGACGATCTCGTAGATGAGCAGGTAGCTCGGATACACGAATGCGGCCACAAGATTGGCCACATCCATAATGGACCAATCCCCCGCCGGGAAGAAGCGCCACATGTTATGGAAGAGAAGCGGGAAGTTGTTCCACCACAGCCAACCAAACAGGCCAATGAACACCAATCGCAAAACCACGGGTCCGAGCAAGACGGATCGAACGCTCAGGGGAACCTTCTCGGGCGGAGGCGCCGCATCCCAATCCTGGGCGAAATCCCATGGGTCCTCGGAAGGATCGAAGGGATCGCCGGTTCCCGCACGCCAATCGACGCCCGAAAAGCCAGCCGTAATGCCCCCGTACCCACGCGATACCACACGATCCGGCATGTCCTTGAACTGTCGCTTGAGCAGCTGATACGCCTTGTTGGCCTGCACCATACGTTGCTGCGCGGCAGCGGGATCCATATGACCCTTTGCCGCTGCGTCCGGGTGATACCTACGGGCGATCTCCGTATACGAACGACGAAGCTCTTCCTTTGTATAGCGGCGAGGCAGCTCGAGGATTTCCTCGGCTGCCTCGCGGGTCATATCGTCTCGCGGCAAGGCTACTCCTCGTCGAGCGCCTCTGCGATCTCGTCGGTTACGTCCATGGTGTTGTATACGTTCTGGACGTCCTCAAGCTCATCCAAGCGGTCGGCCAGACGCTGAACCTTCTTTGCGTCGGCAACGCTTACCTGCGTGGGCGTCGTGGGAACGCGCGTGAGCTCAGAACCCTTAACCTCAATGCCTTGCTCTTCCAGGCCCTTAACGGTGTCCTGGATGGCATCGTAGGCACACCATACGATCCACTCGTCACCAGCGTCCTCGTAATCGTCGCCACCAGCTTCGGCAACTGCCATCATGAACTCGTCCTCGTCCACCGCGTTCTCGCGATCGGGCACCTTCTTGTCGTCGCTCTTGATAATCTTCTCGACGGCAATGGAGCCTTTGCGCTCAAACTGGAATGCCACGGAGCCAGAGGTGCCCAGGCTGCCACCAGAGTGGGTAAAGGCCGAGCGAACGTCTGCTGCGGTACGGTTCTTGTTGTCGGTTAGGCACTCAACGTAAAACGCAACGCCCGCGGGACCGTATCCCTCGTAGGTGATCTCACTAAACACGGAAGCGTCCGAGCCAGAGCCAAAGGCCTTGTCGATGGCAGCCTTAATCTTGGCATTTGGCATAGAGACCATGCGTGCGCGTGCTACGGCAGCAGCAAGCGACGCATTGTTGTCGGGGTTGGGATCGCCACCTACCTTTGCGGCAACGGTAATGTTACGAGAAAGCTTGGAGAAGAGCGACGAGCGCTTGGCATCGATCGCGGCCTTCTTGTGCTTGGTGGTAGCCCACTTAGAGTGTCCTGACATGCACATCTCCTCACAGATTCGACTCACAAACATAACGATACTAGCGGAAACGCGGTGGATGTTAAAGTCTCATCCCAATAAATGCATGCCTTTGTGCGGGAACGCAGCTATCGTCCACGCCCCTACGCCTACGATGCGGCCCGCAAACGACTCCGCGCTCGCTTCGCTCGCTCACTTCGTGAGTCGCCGCTTGCGGGTCACATCGCAGGCACGGCAGTCTGCCCGAAACTCGTGGCAGCTTAAATATGAACGTGCCGTCCACACATCATCGCATCCACCGAGTTTAGAGAGGCTGCGCTTTACCGCTGGCGTAACATATTGGTATTTGGATACCTCCCCTACCGAAAGCGAGGAAATAACATGCAGACTCACTCACGCTCCTCTGCCTTTATCGCACTTCTTGTTGCCTTGGTGTTTGGCGCAGGCATTTTGGCAGGATGCGCAACGAACAACCAGCAGGCCAGCTCCAGCGCTAGCTCGCAGAGCGCAAGCTCGTCTTCGTCCACGAGCAGCCAAGCGTCGTCAACGGGCGAGGTGGACGTAGCGGCAACGTTTCCCTCTTGGAATCCCAAGAGCGAGTCTCTGGCCAAGCTCATCGATTACGTGAAGGACGTGACGAACAAAGACGGCGCCAACTATGTGGAGCCCGCGGAGCGCATCGCAACCTTCGATATGGACGGCACCCTACTCTGCGAGAAGGCCCCCATCTACGTTGACTGGTGCATGCTCCTGCATCGCGTGTTCGACGATCCCACCTACAGTGCCCCTGCCGAATACAAGGAGACCTGCAACAAGATCCGCGAGAGCGCCAACAAGGGCATCGTGCCCGAGGAGCTTGATGGCATAAAGAACGAGATGCTTGTCAACTCATTCAAGGACATGACACCCGAGGAGTTTCGCGCCTATGTAAACAACTTCATCGACACGGTAAAGGTCGAAGGCTTTGACGGCATGACCTACGGCCAGTCCGTATACAAGCCCATGAAGGAGGTCGTTGACTACCTTAAGGCAAACGACTTTGACGTTCGCGTCGTGTCGGCATGCGAGCGCGAGGTCGCGCGAGCGATTGCGGGTAGCAAGCTGGGAATCGCACCAGACCACATCATAGGCACCGACTGGGGCACAAAGGCCTTCAAGCAAGGTGACGAAGCCATAAACAAGTACACCTTTAAGCAAGACGACAAACTTGTCTTCGACGGAACGAAAGACCTCGAAGTCGCAAAGACCAACAAGGTCGTTTTCATCGAGCGCGAACTTGGTCGCCGACCCCTGCTCGCCTTTGGCAACAGCTCGGGCGACTATGCCATGCTCAACTATGCGCAATCGAACCCCGACCACAAGGGCATGGGGCTTTTGGTGCTCTGCGACGATACCAATCGCGAGTACGGAAACACCGAGCGGGCAACCAAGCAATCTGGCGAGGCGGCAGAGGAAGGCTGGACGACCTTCTCGATGGCCAATGACTGGTCGACGATCTATGGAGATGGGGTTACCAAGACGCAGTTGCCCGCAGATCAGAACGCACAGCTCGCGCAAGCGGCCTAAGAGCCCAATAACCACACGTCGGAAAAGCCAAGGCATGGAGTCTTTCCTTTGTTTTGTCTAAGGGGTGGCTCCTTTTTGCGGCAAACGGGAGACAACAGGCAGCTCCCATACGATTTACGGCTCTCTTGTTGCGTATACCATTTGGGACATACATACGCCATCTCTGCTTGGCAACGCGGTATACTTGCACGCACATGTTTTAAGGAGGGGATTCACTTGAGACTTTCGCTGGGAAAGAAGATCACGCTGCTTCTTGTCTTCTTTGCCGTTGCGCTGAGTGTGCTGGCCTTGGTCATTGGCTATAACGTCGTAGACAATATGAACAATCGCCATTACATGGAAATGGCAGACGAGGCATCGGCCACGGTCGCGCGCGTAGTAGACGCAAAGAGCGCCGCCGTTCTCAAGCAAAAGGCAATGGAGGTATATAAATCCACAAGCAACAAAGTCGGCAGCGAAGACTGGGGAAGTCCCGAATTCGAGGAGTATGTGGGTCGCTATGCGCAGCTTGCGGAAGCGCCTGAATACCAGAAGCTGCTCCGGCAGCTGCGCAACCTGCAGGAAGTCAACAACGTCAGCTGCTTCTACCTTGCCTATGTTGACCCAGCCGACGAGGCATTCATATATCTTGTGGACGCCGCCTTGGATGAGCCTTGTCCCATTGGTACCATCGATCCCATATTCGAGATAAACCGCCCCGTGCTTAGCGATCCTGCAGTTGGCTTTCCCGCCTACATTACCAACACAAGCGAATACGGCTGGCTCGTAACGTCCGGCACGCCCATATACGACGACAAGGGAACAGTCGTGTGCTATGCGCTGGCCGACATATCCATGGATGCCATCAAGCAGGAGGAGATGCATTACCTCACGTTGCTCGCCCTCTACCTGCTCGGACTCATCGCCCTTCTTGTGCTGCTTACCGTGCTGTTCGTGAGGCGTTTTATCACAGGACCCATAAACAAGCTCTCGGAGGCGGCCGCGCGTTACTGCAGCCCTCAGGAGGGACAGCGCTCTACGTTCGAAGACCTCAATATTAAGACGGGAGACGAAATCGAGAGCCTATATCATTCCATGGTCCAGATGGAGCACGACGTAAACACCTACATCGACAATCTGGTGAAGACAAAGGAGAAGCTCGATTACACCAGGATGGAGGCAGACTACATGAGCGATCTTGCGCGAACGGACGCGCTCACCGGCATTCGCAACAAGCTCGCCTACGATCAGGAGGCCACCATCCTACAGCGGGAACTCGACGAAGGCCAATCGGACTTTGGCATCGCGATAGTCGACCTTAACGACCTCAAGAAGACCAACGACCTCTACGGACACGACTGCGGCGACGTAAGCCTCAGGCAGCTGAGCCTCGTTACCTGCACCACCTTTGAGCATTCGCCGGTGTTCCGCATCGGCGGAGACGAGTTTGCAATCGTGTTGCGCAATGAGGACTTCCAGAACGTTGAGGAGCTCGTTGGGCTTTTCGAGACAAGAATCAGGGCCCTGCAAGACACCGATCCCACTGAGCTCAAGCCATGGGAGCGTATCTCGGCGGCAATTGGGTATGCGCTCTACGATGCCGAGCTAGACGCAAACGTGAGCGCCGTGTTCCGTCGTGCTGACGAGCATATGTACGAGAACAAGAAGCAGATGAAAGGCGGCGGCGCCCCGCGGTAGCTGGCACACTTAAACCAGGTATAACTGTGCCATCCAGGGACCCATTGCTATTTGAGCCCCAAGGTCTGCTGTATGCATTGCCAGATGGCCATCGATCCCTGCGAGTTGGGATGCAGACCGTCGGCGTTGAACATCTCGGGCGTCACAGCCTCGCGTGGGTCCACGAACAGGTAGCCACGCTCTTCACAAATCGACTCCAACACGTCGCCCAACTCTGCCGCCGGCTCAACCAGCTGCTGCGCGGGACGCAAGTCGCATACAGGCGCCAGCACGACGACGAGCTTGCTCTTCTTTTCGACTGCAGACAAGGCCTCTTGTGCCGTAATGCGAAACTCCTCCGTGCCGTAGTACCCCGCATCGTTTGTTCCAAGCGCCACGAACACCACGTCGGCGCCAGGCCCCAGCCAAGCGTCGGGGGTATCGGCCAAGCGACTCATAAAGGCACCGTTTATGCCAGCGTTCACAAACGAATCGACGCCCTTGCCACGCGCATAGTCCCTAAAGGCATTCGCCCAACATCCCACAGACGCAGGGGTCTCATACCACCGCTCGCTGCCATTGTCGTATATGACGCCGGTATCAATGGTGCTGACCGCCTGATCGTAGCCGTTGGTGCCAAAACCGGCCGTGATGCTGTCTCCGATAAGGCGAATGGAGCCTATTTCACCGTCGCGCAACATGCGGGCGAATTCGGAAACCTGTGCCACGCCACCGTCGGAGGCAGATTGTTTTGAAGCCGCTGCGGACTCGCTATTCCCAGCTCCTCCCGTTTCCGCCTTCGAGAAACTCGCCCCGTCGTTTTGACTCTCGCGCTGCAAAGGCATGTTAGCACCTACGCCCAACGTCCGTTGGCCTACCAAAAACCAAAGGCCAGCACCTGCTGCCACCAGGAGGACAATAGCCAGCACAACAGGCAGTGCAGAGCTGCGACGCTTTTTGGGTGCCATGTGTTGTGCCATGCCAGCTCCTTTCCTGTTCCTATCGGTATGACCGCTCGTCGCGATTGATGATCAGCTCGTAGAGCACTTCTCCCACGCCGTCCACTGTCACCAAACGGCCATTGTCGGCTACATGGCGCACATTGCCCGCCTTGGTGAGTATGCGGAAATCGGTGTAGTCCTTGCCTCCTACGCCAACCCTGTCCAGTTGGTCTTCCACCTGGCCCAATACGCGCGCGCGATCTTCTGGATGCACCACTCCCGAGTAGGTCCCGCCTGTATATTCCATAAAATCGTCCAGGTCTTCGCACTCAAAGAGGGCAATGAGCTCGTCATTCGCAAACAGAATCTCCCCATTGTGCACCTTGTGGACCACGATGGCGCCTGGTACGTTTTCGGCAATGTCACGCGGCGTAAACCCAAGTTGCGACCTGTAGTTCGAGTCCATGTTCGGGGAGTAGATAAGGAATCCCGCCTTTCCCGCGAGCTTTACCGCATAAAGGGCCGCATCCGCGTTGCTATACGCTTGCTTGAGGTCGGCCACCTGCGAAGACTCCACGTAACCCATGGACATGGAGAGGCTATAGCGCTTACCGTCATGCACGCAATACAGGTCTTTGTCTTGGATGCTTTGCAAATATGACGCCGCATTGGCGGCTTCGTCGCCAACCAGCATGGCAAAGAACTCGTCGCCACCGTTTCGTCCCAAAATGGTGCCCTCGGGAAACACCTCCACGACCATGTGCGCCAACGTGCGAAGCGCAATGTCGCCAACTTCGTGACCGTGCAGGTCATTGACCGTCTTAAAGTCGTCCACGTCCATAAGAACGAGCACATACGGTACGCTGGGGTCACTCGAGAGTGCCTTTTCCACCGCCTGGTCGATGCCGCGCCGATTGTAAAGGCCGGTAAGCGCGTCGTAGAGACTCGTTTGCTCGAGCTCGAGCATCAGGCGATGGTTCACGATCTTGCCGCCCACAAACGAAGCGACAGTCTTCATCAGCCTCATGATGTCCAGGCCCTCGGCAAGCGCGTAGTTGTCGGCACCCAAATACCCAAGAATCTTGCCGCCGCCGTAAAAGGGAACGGCCAGCATCCGCGCGACGCCCTGACTCCTCAGACGCTCATACATTGCAGCGTCAACCCGCTCCAATTGCTCGACATTAGAGACAAGGACCATCGAATCCTTGGCCAGCAACTTCTCCCACGTGCTGAATTCCGCGTTGTCCATATGTTGCAGCGCGTCCATGAACGAATCCACGCCTGGGGCGCACCACTCAAACGTATTCCTCGTGGTATCGCCCTCTCGCTCATACACATACACGCGATCTGGGCTAATGGCGCTGCTTATCATGCCCAATACCTTTTGCATGGCCTCATCGTATCCCTGTATTCCATTTAGGGCGTCAGCCACACCAATAATAAAGTCTGAGGTATCGCGTCCGGCAATGATCTCGTCGCGTTCGCGCTGCTCGTCGTCGGCGATGGTAAACGCATACACACAGCATCCCTCAATGGGCGAAGGCACGATGTTGAAGCTCAGCCAGTGCTCAACCTCAGGGCTATATATAACGTCGTGGATGGTCTCGCCCTTCACCACGGCACGGTAGCAATACGGCAGCCACACGCGGCTGGCTTCGTCGTTGATGCCCAGGAACGAGCGCCCCATAATCTCTTCCAGCGTACAGTGGAGCCAATCGCAGTACATCTTGTTGGCGTACACGTACTCCGTGTCTACGACCTCGTCCTTCGATTCGTTGAGCTTTACCCTAAACACGGCATATGCCACGGGTACGTCGCCATACGTCCCAAGTGCCGAGCCGAGCATGGTGGGCATGGCGGCCACCATAAAGGCCTGCGCGTCAGGCACAGAGGCTATATGACGCACGTAGAACTGGTATCCCGAACCGTATTCCATGCGTCCGGAGGCGCGCTCCCATAGCCCCGACTCCACGCAACGGTCTACCGCCAACAGGAACTCCTCGTCCAGTTCGCGCTGCACAACGTTTGCCCGTAGATTCGAGTGAGACGCCGACAGAACGCCCGTCTTGTTTAGAAAAGCGTCGTAGGAACGATTCGCGCGCAACACGCGCCACGTCCCATCCCTCCGCTCGATCACACCCACGGGCAGCTCCGTAAGTGGCATCCACCCAGGCGTTCGCATGTCCTGCTGCACCTCGGTTTGCCCGAGCTCCGTAAAGCTCAGCAGACTCACGGTATCCCAATAGGCAGATTCGTCGTAACGCTCGCGCTGCAGCTCGTTCTTGGTATGGATGTTGTTGATAATGGTCTGCAGCGAATTGGGGCCGTTGTAGTAATAGCCCTGAAGCATGTCGCAGCCGATGCCCTCGAGAAACAATGCCTGCTCCTCGGTTTCCACGCCCTCGGCGATGGTGCCCACGCCCATCTTGCTTGCGGCACGCACCGACGCCTCAAGGATGATCTTCGCACGATCGAAGTTGCCACCATGCAAGAAGCCCATATCGAGCTTAACGACATCAAAGTCAAACTCCTGAATCGTATTCAGCGAGGAATAGCCACTTCCAAAGTCATCCATCCACACCTCAAAGCCAGCGGCATGGAGCTTGTCTACCTGTTCCTTTAGGTAGTTCGGATCATGCGTTGCGGCCGACTCGGTAAACTCGATACGTAGCAGATCATGCGGCACGTTGAGGGCGTCTGCGCGCTCCGTAACCTCGCTTGCCACGTCGAGCTTGCTCAAGTCGCGCAGCGAGATATTCACCGAAACAGGAACTATTGGGATGCCGTTGCTCTGTTTGGTTGCCATATCCGCCAACGTACAGTCCACCATGTACATGTCCAACCGCTGCAGCAGCCCCGCCTCTTCGAGCTCGGGAATAAACTGCGCCGGACGAAGCTCGCCGTATATAGGATCAACCCAGCGCGCGAGCGCCTCCTCACCGCACACATCACCTGTGGCCGAACGCACGATTGCCTGGTAGAAGGGACGAATCCAGCCTTCGGCTATGGCCTGGTCCAGACTGCCCAACACGTGAATGTGCAATCGCGCGTCGGCGCGCATCTGATCGGTGAACCACGTTATGTGCGACTGCCAGGTAAGGCGATCCAAATCGCAGGCAATCTTTGCGCGATCGAAGCCCACTTCCACGATGTCATCATCCGAATCGCATACGTATATTCCAACGCGCACGGGCAATGCCGCAACGCCCTGGGCTTCCGCAAAGCTTGCAAAGACGGAACGTACCCTCTCCTCGGCCTCCCGCGCATCGCAGAAGGCATAGAAATGATCTTCCGAAAAGCGCGAGCAGGCATTGCCGCCAAAGCTGTGTCGCAAGGCATTGGCAAACTCGCACAGGAGCGCATCGCCCCGGGCTCTTCCATAACGAGTGTTGTAGCCCTTCATACCCATAATGTCGAGCGCTATTGCAGCAAGCCGATTCGCACCGTCTTTGCTCGCGGCAACGCGTTCGCGCGAAAGCTCGTGAAAGCGAACCATGCTGGGAAGTCCCGTGAGCCAGTCAGCCATTCCGCCCTGAACTACCTCCGACACGAACGAGTATGCAACAAGCCTTCCTGCCCGGGGATCCATCTCCAGTCGGTTGAAGTCGTCAACCACCACCATCTGCCCAGACTTAGTCGCTACGCGATAATGCAGACGACCTGAGGCAATTCCTGCATTCCACTGATCGCTCAGCTCCTGCTCTATGTCTTCAATATCGTCCGCGCACACAAAGCCAGCAAAGGATCCCTGCGTAAAGCTCAGGAACTCTTCCTCAGACTCACACTCAAGAAGGTGCATGATAAAACCGTTGACGTACAGGATCTCCTGATCGCCATCGGCATAATGCACCATCATGCCTCCGGGCACCTGCTCCCCATTTAAGGGGAATTGGCCCTCAAGCGCATGGTCGCGTGCTTCCTTCATGGACAAACCTCCGATGCGGTGTCCGTTGTGGCTATAGCTAAAACAAGGATACCAATTTGTTTAAGGTAGGATAAGAAGAATGGGACAAACCACGTCCCGCAAATAAAGGAGCGCAAGTTTGGTGCATGCATATTCTGACACGCCAAGCGCTATAATCCAGTCAAAGGTCATTTCCATGGCTTAGTCATTGGGGAGAAGATGCGCAAACACATCCTGCTGCTCGTTTTTGTGTGCGTGCTTGCACTGGCAGGCGCCTTCCCCACCACCGCCCGCGCAGATGACGCACAGCCAGAGTACACCGAGCTTTCGCAACTCAACGATTTGGACGTGGGCACCGTACTCGGCACCACCTACGATAGCGACGTGCTCAACTACGTGCCGGATGGCCCCACGTTTAAGTATTACTCCGAGATGTCAGAAATGCTCGTTGCGCTCAAGCGCGGGCGAATAGCCGCATGTTGCCTCGACAAGCCCGTGGCAGACATTGCCATCTCCCGCAACGTAGGGCTTACCCTCATGCCACAGGATGCAGGGTTAGACGCCAACGCCGTTGCCCTGCCCAAAGGCAGCCCCCTTACCGAAAAGGTGAGTGCGATTGTATCTAGGTTGGTAGAAGACGGCACAATGAATCAATTGGAGAATGAGTGGTGCAATACACCCGAGCCAGATAGGTCGCTGCCCCAGAATGACTGGCCAACCAACAATGGGGTAATCAGGTGTGCGGTGGACGACGCTACCGAGCCCATGTCGTATCGCAACGACAAGGGCGAGCTCGTGGGGCTGGAAGTCGAGCTTGCCAACATTATTGCCAAGGAGCTCAACTGCCAGCTCGTACTCGAACCCATGTCGTTCGACTCCGTAATGACCTCACTGAGCACCCATACCGTAGACATGGCCATCGCCGGCATATCCATTACCGACGAGCGATCGGAGCTCTTTGATCTGAGCCCTGCGTATCGATCCGCCAAAGTCACGTTGGTAACACGAGACGTATCCGCGACGCCAATCAACTTGCTCTCGCGCCTTTCGAGCATGGTCGTTTCGTCATTCATGCGCTATGGGCATGGAGAAATGCTCCTGGGAGGTCTCTTTATTACCCTCCTGTTGGCAGTCCTTTCGATTCCTTTGGGTCTCGCTGCTGGCACGATCATAGCATCCCACATTATTATGCTCTCGGACTCATACGGCCCGAACGACCAAGCGCGTAAGCGGAGGCTTATGGAAGTCATACTTCGCAGCATAAGGACATTGCTGGTTGCCTATGAGACCATCATGCTGGAGGTGCCCATAGTACTAGTGCTTCTGGTGCTTCGCTATCTGGTGTTCGGCACAACCTCGATTCCCAGCGTCGTTGTTTCGATTGTGGGACTAGCCGCCGCACTTGCCGCTTCCGTATCCAGCATCATACGCGATGCCGTCGATTCGATGGGCCGCCAACCATGGGAAGAAGCGTCGTCTTTGGGCTACACACGATGGCAAACGATTCGTCACGTTATACTGCCGCTCGTGCAAAAAAGCAATGCGGCCTCGTTCCACGCGGCAATCGTGCAGACGGTGTTCGACACCTCAGTAGTGGGGCTCATTGCCGTTCACGACATCACACGCGTGGCAGACCTCGTACGCGCTCGCACAACGGAGGCCCTTCCCAGCATGTTTGTTACGACCGTCGTGTATCTGGTCCTTTCCAAGCTCTTGTCGATGGGGCTAAAGATGTACACCGATAGACAAGACCAGGGTGCAAATACAGCTAAAAGCCGATCGTAGGGGATTTCCTTGCTTAGGCTGCAATTGCCTCTTTGCTCAGCACCTGTGTCTTGTCAGCCGCAAGCACAAGATCTCCCTCTCGCGCCGCAGGAGCTTGTTCCGAGTCTCTAAATACAACGGTAGCAGAGGGGGCGGACGCATGAACGCGAGCACGCGTGCGCCGTTTGCGCAGCAACGCAACTCCCGAAATCGACGCAGCAATCTTTATGGTTGCAAGGACGAGCTCCATCCACATAAGATCGGCAAACGTTATTGCGAACTCCTCAAACAGCACCTCCGAGAGCGAGACGCCTACCTGCTGCACTCCCATATACGCCACGGCAAAGTCCACCGCCGACAGAAGCGCCGACAGAAGAAGGAGCACGCGCACCTCCTTGCGCAAAGCGTCGATGCTCGCGTCCGGCTGCCTGAGGTAAGCGTGCAATCGCCTGCCCATCATGCAACAAAGCACCAGCTCAACGAGGCAAATTGCCAACATTATCGTACGTACGGCACCAGCCTCAAACGCCTTGGAAAAGGAGCTGAGGCCTACGAGTGAGCACGCCGATCCCATGGCGACCATGCATGCGGTAACGCCCACCAGCACAACGATGTTTTCGCGCAGCAATTGTCGCGCTTGCGCAGAGCTAGACAGGCACAATCGGGATACCAGTAAAGAGATTGCAACTGCGCCCACTCCACATGCACCCAACACGGCAACCGCACCCTGAGCACTCTGGGCAAGGGAGCACGCAAATACCAAGGCAACAACGATAATCGCAAAAAGAAGGGCAAGGAGCGGTACTACGACCATCAGCGACAAGAGGCTAGAGAGGAGTCTTTTCATGGTTGTGCCATTTCTGCTTCATCCTGTTTCAGTTAAGCCCCTTCAGTATAGCGGTGTTCGTTTAAAAAGATAAGCTTGTCATACGTATGTAACGGCTATTCGGTTAGTCCCTGCCTTCGTATATCCGCCCTCGCGCCCGCCCCGCACGCGGCTCCGCGCTCGCTTCGCTCGCTCACTCCGTGAGTCGCCGCTCGC
>JAFWKQ010000045.1 GCA_017545665.1 Atopobiaceae bacterium | reverse complement strand
TTACGCTCGAAGGGCGCGAGGTGCAGCATGAGCAGGATGGCATGTGCATACGGCAGGTTCCCGCATGGAAATGGCTTCTGGGGGCGGGACATTCGATGTGATGCGTAAGAGCATCGTGCTTGTCCAGAATGGCCAAAAGGGACAAGCCCCAATGGCCACGACATCGGTTTTTAGAGTGTCCCCTCTATCAGGTAGTTGCAGCCCATATGAACCGCCCTCAACCGTGACGAACACCCGTCGAACAGCTCCGCATGATTCGCATGGCACTTCTCGCAGTCGGGTTGTACGCGCGATCCCAGCCTCGTCCAGTCGCTATCTACTTGGGCGAGACCGCATTCGTGGTCGTAGTCGACGTGGTGCACCACGACGGTCTTTCCAAGAGCGCTCCCACATATGGCGCACACACCACCCTGCCGCTCAGCGAGCTTCTTCTTGATGTAATCGTTCGCGCAAATCCGCTCGGCAAACGTATGCCAGGCTTCGGAATCACCGTGCCGCTTGGCCATGACCGAACGGTCGTTTACGGGCACAGGTGGTATTTCTTCGTCACTGCTAGGCCGTTTTCTAACCACTATACGGTCGCAGGTAGCACAGTCCCAGAACGCCAGCAGCACGACAACGGGCGTCTCCGCCCAGAAGGCGTCGCGGTCGCCGTCGTAATCCCTTTCAATCCACTCGCTCTCACATGCGCCTAACACGCGCAATCCGTCGTCAAGCGTGTGGAAGTCGGTCGGGTCGAGGTAGTAGCCGCCTCTGATGGGCAGCAGTTGCTCCCATCGCATCGCATACGCGCACTGTCCCAAGAGCCAATTCCTGCCGTCGGACAGCTCATTCTCGGCGAGCTTCGCCACCGACGTCGTGTAGTCGATACCGTGTTTTGTATCGCATGCGTGAACCAGTCGTCCTTTGCGAAAGCTGCTGTGAAAGTCGCTTCCGAGCCCGAGAATCATGTCCACGTGGTTGACGATGTGCTGCCTCCCCGTGAAGGCGCCTTCGTTCCTCTCGAACTCAAACGAGTCAGCGCTCACGAGTTGCTGACCTTCTCTGCATACAGCTTGAACAGGTGCGCGACGATCTTTTCCTCGTCCCCGTCGAAGTCGACTCCATAGGCCGCCTCGACAGCTGCGTCGAGCGCCTTGTGCGCTGCCAACAAGTCGGCATATTCTGCTAGTTCGTACTTCTTGAGGTCTGCCTTTGTTGGGTTTTGAGGCATCGGGCTTATGCCGTCATACATCTGAGTCAGCGTGCGTCCCTCATGTGCCGCCCTTGACTCTAGCACCCTTCTTGCACGATCCTCGATGAGGCCACGCTGTTCCTCATTGGGCGAAGGCCAGGGGAAGCAGTTGTATACCAGCTCTTTCGAATAGCGATAGTCGCTCTTCAGACGTCCTGCAACTACCCGCATCCAGGCATTGTGAGCAAGAGAGGCCAACACGCCGAAGTGGTACAACGTCGCATCCGGTACAAGGAAGACGAGGTCGCTCACGACATATTTCTTGTCCATGTAGCCGATGGGAAGATATAGTCTTCTCTCGCCAGTGACCTTAGGCACAAGCAGAAAGTCAACTCCCTGCTTCTGAGGCCTTTGCGCCATGAGGTGCGGTGTCTTGGCGTACCCATTGGTGGTCTTAGCCTTCGATGAGGCCCTGAACTCGTACACGGCCTTCACGCGCTCGCTCAGGGTAGGACTTGTTGCAATCTCATCTTGTGAGGCTTCTTCCAGCCACAGGCAGTAACGAGGTTCGCCACGGAGGAACTCGGTGGCACCAACGAAAGGCCTGATGAATCGTTCCAACTTGGGCTCTTTGGCAAGCACTTCGTCCTTTTCTTGCTCAGTCAGGATGAGGTTTCCTCCATCCCGCGGCTGGTTTCCGTTTGCCATGGGAGGCACGTCGCACAGCGGCGTCTTGCAGTCTTGTATGAGCACATCCGGTGCATCAAGAAGATAACCGTTAATGGTATTGGCCGTACTACCGATGCCATCGCTGTACAACATCTTCGACCGGGTCCAAATTCCCACCTTGCCGAAGCCGACGATGACACAATGCACGTGCGCTTTGTCGGAGGCCTCGCTGTTCCAGACGAACGTCCTGTATGCAAATGTGATCTCGAGCTCGCGCTCACCCAACAAGTAGGACCAGAGGTTGCCAGGCTGTGCGCCCTGACATATGGAGTTGGTCGAGACCAGCGCCGCCAAGATGCTAGGATTCTCCTCCATCATGTCTGCGGTTCTCACATACCATCCTGCGACGTAGTCTATGTCATGGTTATTCCGAACGTCCTTTGCGATGCTTTGCAGTTCAGCCTTCTGATTGCCGCTCATCATTCGCGCCCCAAGGAACGGAGGATTACCGATGATGTAGCTGCACTCATCGGCGGGAACTATATCGTTCCAGTCCATCGTTAACGCATTGCCGCACACGATGTGCTCATTGCTCTTGAGCGGTAGTGCATCAATCCACATGTTCAGGATCTCGCGTGTCTCGTCCAGCATCTGCAGCTCCGCGATCCAGAGCGCGGTCTTGGCGACCTCCACGGCAAAGTCGTTGATCTCGATACCGTAAAACTGCTCGATGCTCACCTGGATGGGGTCCATCAGCCCGAACGCCATCTGGTCTCCGTAGAGGTTCTCGAGAACGCGGTTCTCCAGCTTGCGCAGGCTGATGTAGGTCTCGGTGAGGAAGTTGCCGCTGCCACAGGCGGGGTCGAGGATCTTGAGGCTTGCAATCTTCTTGCGGAAGGCGTTGAGCTTGAAGTCGCGCTCCTTGCGGCTCTTCAGGCCCTCTATGGCGGTCAGCTCGTCCTTGAGCGCGTCGTAGAAGAGTGGGCCGGTCACCTTGTGGATGTTCTCTACGCTGGTGTAGTGCATGCCGCCCGAGCGCCTCGTCTCCGGGTTCAGCGTGCTCTCGAACACGGCGCCAAAGATGGTAGGGCTGATGTCGCTCCAGTCGAACTCGGCGCTCGCCTCGTTGAGCAGGATCTCGCGCGCGTAGACGTCGAACTGCGGGATGATGATGTCCTGCTCGAAGAGGCCCCCGTTCACGTAGGGGAAGGCGGCCACGTTGGGGTCGAGGTACGGGTCGCGCTCCTCGACGGGCGTCTTGAGTACGGCGAACAGGTCGATGAGCGCCTGACGCATGTGGTGCACCTGGAAGCCCTTCAGGTACTCGTAGAAGGCGTTGTGCTCCTGCAGCAGGTCCGCGTCCTCGGCGTACAGCAGGAACACGATGCGCGTGATGAGGATGTTGAGGCTGCGCTGCTCCCGCTCGTCGTTCTCTATGTCGAGGTAGGCCAAGGAGAACGCGTCGTAGAGCCGACCGACCACCTCGCCGGCCTTGATGGAAAGCTGCTTCTCTCGCTCCAGGCGGCTGTTCTCCTTGCGCGTGAAGAACGAGAAGCGGTGCAGCAGGTTGGGGATGTCGGCAAGCACGATGCTCTCGAAGTCCTTCTCGGCATCGTCCTTGTCTAGGTCGTAGATGCGTATCTCGTCGAAGTTGCAGGTGATGACCCACTTGGGCGCGATGGACCGAGGTGTGATGTTGTCCGCGTACCACTTGGCCTGTTCGAAGGGCGTCACCATGCGCGGCGTGGTCTTGGCCTTGTCGTACCACCCGCGCTGCTCGACCTCGTCGAGCGAAACACCGCGCGACTTGTTCTCGATGAGGATGCCCACGTCCTCGAAGAACACGTCGATCTTGCGTCCCTTCACCTTGCGCTCGAAGTCTAGCACCGTCGTTGGGTTGGCTATGCCCAGCACGTTCTGGCACAGCTCGATCCAAAACGAGCGCGCCTCACGGTCCTCGCTGCCTTCTGCCGCCTGCCAGCGCTCCACGAAGGAACGCGCGGCCTTCCTCTGCTCAACCTGGTTCATGTCACGTCCGCATCAATAGGAAACACATCGCAACCATTCTAGACGAGGCTGTGGACACAAATGTTGCACCATCATCGAGGGGACTAAGCATGTCCTTCAATTGGCTGATGGGACAAGCAAATCAATAGCGGGAAGAACACGCAGATACGCCTACCGTGCAGGAGCAGCTCCCTGCTATGCCTCCAGACGGACGAGCGGACCGGTGCATGTGGGCAGGTTTAGCTTGACCATACTCTTTTCACAGGGGGATTTCCTCGCCTGGCGCATCCGGCGTCCTTTTGCCTTAGCCCGCCAGTCGGTGTTGATGAGCGCCATCGCGCTTGCTACTCCGTCGAGTCCGAAGGTCCTCTTTAGCTCCTCGTCCGAGAGGTTGAGCGCGCACAGGAGCGCGCCGCCCGAGGCATCGCGCCGTACGAAGGCGTAGGTGACGTGCGCGGTGTCGTTTGCCTCGACCCAGACAAACCCCTCGTCGTCGTAGTCGAGCTCCCACAGCGCGGCCTCGTCGCGGTAGAGGGCGCCCAGCTCGCAGGCGAAGCGATAGAATGCGTCGTGGGCGGGGTAGCGTCGCATGAACCAGTCCTGCTCGCGACGCTCGTCCCACTCGCGCAGCTGGGCGACCTCCCAGCCCATGAAGTTGAGCTTCTTTCCGGGATGCGCGAACATGTAGAGGTAGAGCGCGCGGGCCTGGGCGAGCTTGTCCTCCACGCTCTTGGCGGCCATCTTCTGGGCGATGGTCGCCTTGCCGTGCACCACCTCGTCGTGAGAGAGTGGCAGCAGGTAGCGCTCGTTGGCGAAGTAAGCCATGGAGAACGTGAGCTTGTGATAGGCGTCTTGCCGGTTCCTAGGTGGCGTCTGGAATAGTTCGAGCGTGTCGTGCATCCAGCCCATGTCCCACTTGTAGTCGAAGCCCAAGCCGCCGTCCTCCACGGGCACCGTGCACCCGGCGAGGCTCGTCGAGTCCTCGGCCACGGTGAAGCAACCGGGGTTGAGCGAGCGAAGCCCGTTGTTGAACGTCTTCACGAAGTCGACCGCCATGCCGTTTACGCCGCGTGCCTCGTCGCCCTGCCAGTAGATGATGCGGCTGATGGCGTCGAGCCGGATGCCGTCGAAGTGGTAGGCACCGAGCCAGAAGTTGGCCGCGCTCTGGAGGAACGATCAGGTCTCGCCACGCGAGTGCATGAAGTTGCGGCTGCCCCATTCGGAGACGCCCACCGCGTCGTTGGGATACTCGTAGAGCGCGGAGCCGTCGTAGTCGGCAAGCCCCCAGGCATCGGTGGCGAAGTGCACGGGCACGAAGTCGATGATGCACCCGATGCCTGCAGCGTGCAGGGCGTCCAGCTTGACCTCCATGACAGCCCTCGATTTGGAATTGGAGAGGATCACCTCGACGAGGGTCACCACCCCCGTGATGCATGCGACGATGATTGACTCCATAAAGAACTGCCTCCCGAGATCGACTTTCCGTCCTCAGGTGGCATTTTCTAATTGCGTCACAAAGTGGTTAGGGCGCTCTATTTTCTACCAGCCCTTTTCGATGACGCTGGTACCTATGCAAGACACGATGCGACGCAGGTTTTTCGGCCAGAGTCACGGCAAAGTCACGGCGCCCGAGGCACCACGCCCGGCTCGAGCGCCGAGGAAGGTGGCCATGCCAGCCACGTGCACCGATTGGACCGTCCCGCAGCGGGCCGAGGGTTTGCCTCCCGCTTCCTTCGGATTCCGCCTCTCGGCGGACACCCTTGCGATTGGCTGGGCGCTTCCCGCTGACGGGCGCGCTCGGGACTTTCACCCGTTGGGGGTGTGTGCATGCTCGGCATACAACGGAAGGGACCGCAATTGATCGCGGCCCCCCCTTCACCCTAGTTGTCCCCGCAGGCCGTTTCGAGCTACCTGCGGATGTGCATGCAGCGCATGAATGACGTTACTGCAAGGGAATCGCTTCGCTTACGAACGTGCCCATTTCCTGCATGGTCGCCTCGTCGAAGTCCATCATGCGCACGGTGTGCGGCTTCGTGTTGCTGACAAACATCTTCACGTTCGGGTTGTCCGTGTCGTGCATGCGCAGCGAGTACCACGGGTCGCTGTTGCCGTAGA
>JAFWKQ010000044.1 GCA_017545665.1 Atopobiaceae bacterium | reverse complement strand
GGAGGTGGATGCGCTTGCAGAGAAAGGCCGCCCATATGTCGAGCGTGCGGAGAAGGAAATCAAGGACATGGTCGACAGCGTACGTGCCGCCACAACGAACAAGGACAAGTAGCGTAGTACGTGAAATGTCTAAGGCGCGATTCGAATTTCCGCCTATAAGATGGCGTTGTGTCATAATGGGCAGGTTGTTCATGTACAAAGGAGTTCTTCATGAAGGTTTTGTTCAACGACGGACACGTGGACGCCATTGACGAGTCCGAGGAGTTGCACGTCATTCGTCACAGTGCCTCGCACATCCTAGCCCAAGCGATCAAGCGCTTGTATCCCAATGCGGACTTTGGCTATGGTCCCGCAACCGAGAACGGCTTCTATTACGATATCGACCTGCCAGAAAACGTTAAGATCAGCGAGGACGACTTCCCCAAGATCGAGGCGGAGATGCGCAAGATCTGCAAGGAGAACCTTAAGTTCGAGACCTATGAGCTCCCACGCGAGGAGGCCATTGCCCATATGGCCGATCGTGGCGAGAAGTATAAAGTGGAGCACATTGGCGACTTGGACGAGGACGCCCGCATAACCTTTTACAAGCAGGGCGAGTACGTGGACATGTGCGTCGGCCCGCACCTCATGTATACCAAGGCGCTCAAGGCATTCAAGCTTACCGGCGTGTCTGGAGCCTACTGGAAGAACGACTCCAACAACAAGATGCTCACGCGCATAAACGGCGTGGCATTCCGTTCCAAGGCGGAGCTTGCGGAGTATGAGCGGCGGCTTGAGGAGGCAAAGCTTCGCGACCACCGCAAGATCGGCCAGGAGATGGAGCTCTTCATGTTTACGGACGAGGGTCCGGGATTTCCGTTCTGGCTGCCCAATGGCATGAGGCTCAAGAACGCGCTCATGGACTACTGGCACGAGATGCAGGAGAAGTACAACTACGATGAGGTGACGACGCCCATCATCCTGAGCCGCAAGCTGTGGGAGACCTCCGGACATTGGGACCACTACAAGGAGAACATGTATACCACCCTCATTGACGAGGAGGATTACGCCGTAAAGCCCATGAACTGCCCGGGTGCATGCCTCATATATAAGAGCCGCCCACGCAGTTATCGCGATCTACCGCTCAAACTCGCCGAGGCTGGCTTGGACCATCGCCACGAGATGCGCGGTGCGCTCCATGGCCTGTTCCGCGTGCGTTCGTTTACCCAAGACGACGCGCACCTGTTCATCACGCCCGATCAGATCACCGAGCAGGTAACCGATACCGCGCACCTCATTACGGCCTACTATGAGCAATTCGGCTTCCCATACCATGTTGAGCTTTCTACGCGTCCCGCCGATTCCATGGGTTCCGACGAGGATTGGGAACGCGCGGAGGCCGGCCTCAAGGAAGCGCTCGACTCCATGGGCGTGGACTATATCGTAAACGAGGGCGATGGTGCGTTCTATGGGCCGAAGATTGACTTCCATCTGAAGGATTGCCTGGGACGCACCTGGCAGTGCGGTACGATTCAGCTCGACTTCCAGCTGCCCCACAACTTCCAGCTGGAGTATACGGGTGCCGATGGCGAGAAGCACCAACCCATCATGATTCATCGCGCCGGCTTCGGCTCGTTCGAGCGCTTTATCGGAATGCTCACCGAGCAGTACGCGGGCAAGTTCCCGACGTGGTTGAGCCCTTGTCAGGTTAAGGTGCTCCCCGTATCGGAGAAGACCCGCGATTACGCCCTCGAGGTTGGCGCGAAGCTTCGCGCAGCGGGCGTGCGCGTAAAGGTGGACGAGCGCGACGAGAAGATCGGCTACAAGATTCGCGAGGCCCGTTCGCTCGATCGCGTGCCCTACATGCTGATTCTTGGCGAGAAGGAGAAGGAAGCTGGCAACATAAGCGTGCGCGATCGCACCAACAAGACGCACCAGACCAGCCTCGAAGAGTTCGTTGCCAGCATATCGGCCGAGATTGCCGAGCGTCGTGGATAGCGATCTTAGCTTGGAGGCCCTCGCGGGCTTGCGTCAGAGTATGGGACAGGAGGCTTGGCGAAAGGCCTCAGACGTAGCGCAGGTAGTGGCAAACTACCTGCGCTGCCATCCTAAGGTGGAGTCGGTTCGCTATCCGGGGCTCAAGGCCGACCCGCTCTTTGAGGAGGCGTCGCACAAGCTCGTGGGGGGCTTTGGACCCTTCGTGCGCTATCGCGTGGCAGGGGAGTGGCGCATGCTTGAATGCGAGCCTGGCGACGCAAAGGAGACGGTGCTGGCACTGGAGCACATGCTTAAGCGTGGCTCAAGCAGCTGATGCCTGCTGTAGGGTGCTGGGTCGGCGCAATGCGGGAGACGTTGGCCGCATTTGCTGCGATCGCGAACAGTGCGGCCGCGTTTGCTGCGATCGCGAACAGTGCGGCCGCGTTGGCTGGAATCACGAACAGTGCGGCCGCGTTTGCTGAGAAGGGCCACACTGTGGCCGATTCCAGCAAATTGCCCTATGTGTTTGCTGAGAAGCGCCACACTGTGGCCGATTCCAGTCAACCCCGCCGCACTGTTCGCAATTCCAGCAAACGCCCTTCCCGCAAACGTCAGTCCCTGCCCACGATTTGGTATACTTGGCAGCTATGTGTACGACCAAAGGAGTAACCATGGCAAAAGAGATACCCGTCTACGATGCCGAGTCCATAGAGACCAAGTGGCAGAGCGTGTGGGAGTGCGAAGACACCTTTAAGGCGCGTGAAGATTCGGGAAGACCGAAGAAGTACGTGCTCGAGATGTTCCCCTATCCTTCGGGCGACCTCCATATGGGCCATGCCCGCAACTACACTATTGGCGATGCCATGGCGCGTCAGGCGCGCATGCGTGGCTTCGAGGTTTTGCATCCCATGGGCTTTGACGCCTTTGGCCTGCCGGCGGAAAACGCTGCCATTAAGCACAACACGCAAGCCGGCAAATGGACCTACGCCAACATGGACCAGGCGGTTCGTACCATGAAGCGTATGGGGTTCTCGTATGACTACGATCGCTTGGTACGTACGTGCGACCCCGAGTATTACAAGTGGGGTCAGTGGGCGTTCCTCAAGATGTGGGAGAAGGGCCTCGCATATCGCGCCACCTCGCCCGTTAACTGGTGCCCAAGCTGCAATACGGTGCTCGCAAACGAGCAGGTCGTGGATGGCAAATGCTGGCGCTGTGGCACGGTTCCCGAGAAGCGTGAGCTCTCGCAGTGGTATTTGCGCATTACCGATTATGCCCAGGAGCTGCTCGACGACCTGGATACGTTGGACGGTTGGCCGGAGAACGTAAAGGCGCAGCAGCGCAATTGGATCGGTCGCTCCGAAGGCGCCGAGATCGACTTTGCGCTGGCCGACGAAGATGGCAAGGCACCCACCGACAAGCTCATTACTGTGTTTACCACGCGTCCCGACACGCTGTATGGCACGACGTTTTTCCTGCTTCCGCCCGAGAGCCCGCTTGCGGCAGAGCTCGTTGAGGGCACTGAGTACGAGCAGGCCGTTGCAGAGCTCAAAAAATCCGTGGAGCAGGTTTCGAGTGTCGACCGCCAGGGCTCGGAGCGCGAGAAGCACGGCGTCTTTACCGGCCGCTACGTAATCAATCCGCTCACGCAAAAGCCGCTTCCCATTTGGGTGGCGGACTACATCCTGCTCGACTACGGCACGGGCGCCGTTATGGGCGTGCCCTCAGGTGACCAGCGCGACTTCGAATTCGCTCGCAAGTATGGTCTGGACATTCCGCCGATCATCGCGCAGAAGGACGATCCCCTGTACGAGCAGCTCAAAGACACGAAGGAGACGGTGGTCACGAACGTCGACTGGGACCACGCCATGGATGCCGAAGGCTACCTCATCCAATCCGGACCCTTCACGGGCATGAGGGGTGGCAAGCACTCCGAGGCTGTGGATGCCATTATCGAATACCTCGCGGAGCGCGGCATCGGACGCAAGACGGTGCAGTTCCGTCTGCGCGACTGGCTCATCAGCCGTCAGCGCTATTGGGGCAATCCCATTCCCATGATTCACTGCGATTGTTGCGGCGATGTTCCCGTGCCCTATGAGGACCTGCCCGTAACCCTGCCGGAGGACCTCGACCTCGGAGCGGGCGAAACCTTGGCGGAGTACGCACCGTTCTACGAGACCACCTGCCCCAAGTGCGGAAAGCCCGCGAAGCGCATTACCGATACGATGGATACCTTTACCTGCTCGAGCTGGTACTTCCTTCGCTATTGCGACCCGCACAACGACGAGTTGCCCTTTAGCAAGGAGTCGGTGGACCGCTGGATGGGCGTAGACAACTACATCGGCGGCATCGAGCATGCCATCCTACACCTGCTGTACTCGCGCTTCTGGACCAAGGTGATGCGCGACCTGGGCATGATTGACCTCGACGAACCCTTTACCAACCTGCTCTGCCAGGGCATGGTAAAGGACGCCAACGGCGATACCATGAGCAAGTCCAAGGGCAACGTCGTGCCTCCGTCAAGCGTCATCGAGCCCTATGGTGCCGACACCATGCGCCTTGCGATTTTGTTCATTGCCCCTTCCGAGAAGGACTTCAATTGGGACGAGGAAGTCGTGGCAGGTGCCAATCGCTTTATCAAACGTGCCTGGCGTACCGTATGGGGTCTCGCCAACTCCGGTTCCGTCGACGCCACGCTTGACGTGTCGAAGCTTGACGCGGCGGGCAAGGAGCTGTATCGTCGCATACACGAGCTCGGCCTTCGCTGCACCAATGACTTCGACCGCAGCCAGTTCAACACGGCAATCTCGGCAGTCATGGAGCTGGTTAACGATGCCAGCGCGTACCTTAACAAGGTGGGTGAGAACGAGCGCGATGCCGCCTTGTGCTTTGGCGTAGCGCGTTCGATCGTTGCAATGCTCTCGCCCATCATCCCCCATTGGGGAGAGGAGCTCTATCACGAGGCGCTCGGACTCAAGGGCTCTGCCTACGACGAGCCTTGGCCAACGTTCGACGCGGAATCCGCGAAGGCCTCCACGGTCCAGATTGCCGTACAGGTGCTTGGCAAGGTACGCGGTCGCATAGACGTCGCCGCCGACGCGCCGCGCGAGGAGCTAGAGGCCGCTGCAAAGGTGGCTGTTGCCAAGCACCTTGCGGGCAAGACAGTCCGTAAGGTCATCGTGGTGCCCGGTCGCCTGGTAAACATCGTCGCGAACTAATAAATATCCCCAATTTGGGGTTAGACGTACACACTCGCGTGCGCGTCGCCCCGCGAGCGGCGACTCACGAAGTGAGCGAGCGAAGCGAGCGCGGAGCCGCGTGCGGGGCGGCGCGCACGCGAGTGAGGACGGCGGTGCCGCCCCTGGCCCGCGAGCGGCGACTCACGAAGTGAGCGAGCGAAGCGAGCG
>JAFWKQ010000001.1 GCA_017545665.1 Atopobiaceae bacterium | reverse complement strand
GCTTGGATTTTAGGCGAAAGTTGCATAAAAAGTGCTTTTTGCGGCCTGAGTCTCGTATACTTAATTGGTAGAACAGGTATGTTGACCTCGCAAAAGAAGGGTTTCGATGCAAACGGCATCATGCATAAACGCCAGATTCTCTCACAAACGATGGGAGGCCTGAGATGCATAAGCCAGCGGCGTGGCAGCGGCGTTTCTACAAGTCAAAGGCGTGGCAGGACTGCCGAGCGCTCGTCTGGGAGCGCCAGCACGGCCTATGCGCCGACTGCATGGAGCGCGGTGAGTTCACGCCGATAGACGAGGTTCACCATCTGGTCGAGCTGACCGAGTTCAACGTCTGCGACCCAAAGGTGAGCCTAGACCCAGCGCGTTGCGTTGGACTCTGCCGCAACTGCCACAACAGGCGGCATGAGAAGGGCTACAAGAAGCAGGACGCGCCCACCAGGGTGTGGTTCGACGAGCAGGGAAGACCGATGAGGAAGGGAGTTGAGCTATGAGCGAAGAGACCGAGCTTGTGGCCGAGTACGACTACATGGAGCTGCACCCAGAGGTCAGGCCAGCGGTGGCGAGGGTCAAGGAGCCCGTACACGACGATGACGGATTCGTGACGCACTACGAGGCGAGGGAGCTGCTTGTGGCGGTACACACGCTTCAGGCGGGCCGCAACGGGTGGGTCTGCGAGCTAGAGGACGGCAGGGTAATGGTAATCCCGCACGAGGAAGTGAGGTTCGTCGATGGCGAAGAGGACTGAGAGCTACAAGAAGGAGGTCATCAGGGAGTCCGAGGCCTATAAGGCGATGGTCAAGACTGGGCGGTACGACCTCAGCGACCCGACCATAGAGTCCACCATCTGCCAGTACGCGTGGCTCGATGACAAGATTGAGGAATGTCGCAAGATTCTGGACACCGAGGGCCTGATGGTCGAGGGCCTTCACGGCAAGGTGCAGAACCCCGCGCAGGGCTCAATCAAGGCCTACATGCAGATGCAGGGCGTGGCGCTCGCGCAGCTGAAGCAGCTCGCCGCGACGGCTCCCGAGAAGGACGATGACCTCGACAAGTTCCTTGGCGGTGGCAGCGATGAAGATTAGGGCCGTCCTGTACCTCTGCGACGGCAAGGCGTGCGGTGAGGGCGCGTACTGCGGGCCGAGGGGCGAGGGCGAGTGCTGGCACACGGCCAACCCAGAGCACGCGCTGCACCCAGACAGGGACACCAGCGAGTTCGTCACGCTGCCAGAGGGCGAGGACACGGCGCTTCTCGTGGAGCCGAGAGATGGTTGACACGTACCACGAGTACATGGCGGACGTGCTCGCGGGCGCGTTCGTCACGTCTGGCAAGATAAAGAAGCTGTGCGCAAAGCTGAAGGCTCGCGGTGACACCTACAAGCGGTGGCACTACGACAGGGCCAAGGCAGACCACGCGATACGCTTCATCGAGGCGTTCTGCTGCCAGACCTCCGGCGAGATTGGGCAGAAGCTCAAGCTAGAGCCATTCCAGAGGTTCATGCTGTCAGCGGTGTTCGGCTGGGTGGACGATAAGGGCAACCGCGAGTTCCAAGAAGTCCTCGTCATCATCGGGCGCAAGAACGGGAAAGCCCTGAGTCTCGACACCGAGATTCCGACGCCTGATGGCTGGCGCAGGATGGTCGATATTCACGCTGGCGATTACGTCTTCGGTCAAGACGGCAAGCCGTCTGAGGTGCTTATCGAGTCCGATGTGTTCGACAAGCCCATGTACCTCGTGACGTTCGAGGATGGCGCGACCATCAAGGCGAGCGGTGACCACATCTGGACGGTGCAATCGAAGAAGTCCAAGAAGGCGTGCGCGTATACGCCGCGATCAAGGGGTAGACTGACCAACTACCGTGATGGTGGCTGGTACGAGGTCACCACCGCCGAGATTGCGGAAGGGTTCGTCCGTGTCCGCAAGGACGGCAAGGGCTGCGAGTACCTGTACCGCGTGCCAATGAATGAGCCCGTCAAATACAGCGAGAAGGAGCTTCCCGTTGACCCGTACCTTCTCGGCGCATGGCTCGGCGATGGCACCTCCAAGAACACTCATATCACCATTTGTGATGAAGATGCACCCGAGATGCTTTTGAACCTCATGAAGTGCGGATACGCTATCAGGCGTCTTAGCTATCCGTCTGATGCCAACAAGGCACCCGTATACTACATCGACCCGCATCCTCATGGTTGGAGGGTCGAAGAGGGCAGCTTCCGCTACGGACTCAAGACGCTCGGAGTGCTCGGTAACAAGCACATCCCCGACATCTACATGCAGGCATCCATCGAGCAGCGGTGGGAGCTGCTGCGTGGCCTCATGGACACGGACGGATATTGCGGCACGAATGGCGAGTGCGAGTTCACACAGAAGAGCAAGCGGCTGTCCAAACAGCTCGTTGAGCTGTGCGCAAGCCTTGGCATCAAGGCGTCCATCCGCAGCAAGCAGGCAACGTGCAACGGCAAACCTGCTGGCATCGTCTACCGCGTGACGTTCTTCACCGACAAGGAGCACTCGTGCTTCAAGCTCAGTCGCAAGCACGCACGCCTCAAGGACAGGCTCGCGCCGCGCATGTCGTGCAAGTCCATTGTCAGCATCGAGCGCATACCCAACGAGCCAAGCAAGTGCATCGCCATCGACAACGAGAGCCATCTGTATTTAGCTGGCCGTCAGTACACGGCAACCCATAACACTACGCTCGCCGCCGCCATCATGCAGTACCTCATGGTCGCGGACGGCGAGTATGGCCCGCAGATTTACACGATGGCCTGCACGGACAGTCAGGCCGCTCTGTGCTTCGGCGGCGCGAAGAAGATGATGAAGCAGTCGCCATCGCTCAAGCGGCGAGAGCGCATGGGTACGGTGCCAGAGCGCAGGCGTCAGGGCATCCTGCACGAGGCCAACGACGGATACATCACGACGCTCACCATGAGCACCGAGCTGGACGGCCTCGACGTTCACGGAGCCGTCTGCGACGAGATAGCCGCGTGGAAGTCGGACGGCCCGTACAACGACGTGAAGCAGGGCATGTCGGCTCGCAAGCAGCCGCTCATGTTCGAGATCACGACGGCGGGCTTCGTGCGCAACTCCATCTACGACACGCAGTACTCGTATGCGTCTAGGTGGCTCGACGGCGAGATTGAGGATGACCGCTTCATCCCGTTCATCTGGGAGCTCGACCGCACCGATGACTGGATGCACGACGAGAGCTGCTGGTACAAGGCCAACCCTGGTCTCGGCACCATCAAGTCCATCGACACGCTCAGGGGCTTCGTGCAGCGCGCCATCAACGAGCCGTCGTTCCGACCGACAGTCCTCACCAAGGACTTCAACGTCCCGCAGAACAGCTCTACCGCGTGGCTCACGTGGGAAGAGTCTGGCAGCGACGAGCGCATAGACTTCTGGAACATGGGCTTCCGCTACTGCATCATCGGCTTCGACTACGCGCAGTCGGTCGACCTCGCGGCGGCTCAGGTGCTCTGCATGCGGCCAGAGCGCAACGAGGATGGCAGCGTCAAGCGCGACGATGACGGTGCGCCCGTGTTCGACCCGCACATCTACGAGACGAGCATGTACTGGATTCCCGAGGCGAAGTTCGACGCGCAGGAGACCAAGGGAGACAAGGCCACCAAAGACCACGCTCCCTACAGGCTGTGGCGCGACCAAGGGCTTCTCAGGGTCGTGCCAGGGAACGCCGTGCCAGTGTCGGTACTGGCGAACTTCATCAACGAGCTTCGCGACGAGCACGGGCTGTACACCTTCGCCATCGGATACGACCCGTGGCACATCCTCGGCGGCGACCGCGAGCTGTTGGAGCAGATGATAGGGCCAGACAGGTGCGAGCAGGTCATCCAGGGCGCCAAGACGCTCTCCGACCCGATGTACCGAATCCGCGCGGACTACCAGCAGGGGAGGTTCGTCGATGACGCGCACCCCATCAACCGCTGGTGCCGCATGAACGTCATGGCCATCTACGACACCAACCTCAACATCCTGCCCGACAAGAAGGAGGCCAAGGGAGCCAACAAGATTGACGGCTTCATGGCCGAGCTTGATGGCTACATCGCGCTGCTGAAGCACGAGGCGGAGTACAAGGCCCTCATCTCGTGAGCGTGTCCACGAGCGTCGCGAACATGCTTGCGTCGGCGTCGGAGCGGCACGCCACGAGCACCGAGCCAATGCCCATCGCGGCGCACATGACCTCTGGCAGGCGGGCGGCTTCTATCGTAAAGGCCACCGCCTGCTCCACTCCGCGCATGGTTCGCACGGCCACGAGGTTACCAGCGGCCTCGCAACCCTCGACGAGGCCTGGCAGGGCGCGCCTGAGCTCGATGTCGGTGTCTAGCACGTATATCCCATCAACCTTGCTCATGCCGATCTCTGCCATGTCTCGCGCTATGGTGCCGTCCGCGCTCCTGTGTCCCATCGCCTGAAGCTCTTCGGCGAGCTGGCTGTACGACCTTATCTGCTTCTCGCGGATGAGCGTCCTGATGGCCTCGCGCCTGCTGTCCTTCTGTACCATGCTCCACTCCGTCTACCTGCGTAAACGCCGTTTTGGAACATTATAGGCAATTCTCTCCGCTTTTTGGGCTTCGGTCAGGCCCGAATTTTATGAGTTATGGCTCCAAAAACAGGCGTAACTCATAAACTACCTGCGGCTTTGAGATTTTGTGAGAGATTCGGAGGTTTTCTCGGCGTTTTCGTGGGTTACGAAACGGACATCTCTCTTCGTTCCCTTACACCAGCGAAAGCGGAGACGCGTACGCGCGCGCCCCGAGCGCGTGAGCGCGGGCGCGGCTACGCTCTTTCGCTGAGTGTAACGGAGAGAAGCTAAAAAAGGCTCATGACTTTAACCACTTCACCGAATCAGCATAGGAATCTTTGGCGGCATCGAATTGGATACAAACTAATGGTTGACAATTACATAGCAAACGATTAAATTTGATACGATGGGATTTTTGTCTGAGCCTCCGATTTCGGGGGCTTTTTTTATGCCGTTCGGGGGTGGTCACTTGGCGAACGACGGAATCATCTCGAAGGTGCTCGGCAGGTTCCGCAGGCGCTCCGAGGCGAATGACGCTACTACGGGCTACTTCAGGACGTTCACGGAGTACACCCCCTCGTTCAAGACGTGGCGCGGCGGCGTCTACGAGATGGAGCTGACCAGGGCCTGCGTCCACGCGTTCGCAAGCGCGTGCTCCAAGGGCGAGCCGCACATCGCGGGCAACGGAAGGCCGGAACTGGTCAAGGCGTTCAAGAGCTGGCCGAACCCGTACATGACGTGGCCGCGCTTCCTGTACCGCCTAGCGACCATCTATGAGGTTGACTGCACGGCGTTCGTCATCCCGACCTACGACGATCGCGGCTTCACCAACGGGCTGTTCCCGCTGAAGCCAGAGCTGACCGAGCTCATCGACGTTGACGGCGAGATGTGGGTGCGCTTCACGCTCCGCACTGGCGAGCACATGGCCTTCCCAGCGTCCGAGGTGTGCTGCCTATCCAAGTACCAGTACATCAGCGACTACTTCGGCACGGCGAACAGCCTGAGCGCGACCATGAACCTGCTTAACAAGCAGGTGCAGGCCGAGAACACGGCGGTCGAGCTGGGCAACAAGATTAAGTTCATCGGCAAGGTGACTGGTCAGGTCGCGCCAGAAGACCAGAAGCGCAAGCGCGACGAGTTCTACGCGCGGAACTTCACGGACAACGACACCATCCTGATGACCTACGACTCGACGTTCACCGACATAACGCAGGTCAAGGCGAGCACGTACACCATCTCGACCGACGAGATGGAGCGCATCGACAAGCACGTGTTTGACTACTTCGGCTGCAACGAGGACATCCTGCAAAACAAGGCCGACGAGGCCAAGTGGGACTCCTACTACGAGGGCAAGGTCGAGACGTTCTTCCTGCACCTCTCGGAAGGCCTCACGCAGTCATGCTTCTCTAGTCGCATGGTCATTCAGTCGGACGCGCCCAACCGAATCTGGTTCGGCTCCGACCGCCTTCAGTTCGTCAGCGCGGCCACCAAGCGAAACATCGTCCGAGACATGACCTCGTACGGAATCATGACCGTCAACGAGGGTAGGGCGATCCTCGACCTGCCGAGGCTCCCTGGGATGGACGTGTTCATGGTGCGCGGCGAGTTCTTCCAGATGGACATGACGGGACGCGTGGTCTTCGCGTCCGGTGGACGAGAGGGGCTTCCCGTCCCAGACCCGACGGACGACCCCGACTTCGACCTCGGCGGCGATGACCAGATTTACTCCGACGTTGACGCCTATGGCTCCGTCGAGAAGCCAGACATCTAAGGAGGCAGATATGCCAGCAAAGCCGCACGAGCGACAGTACCGCTCGCTGCTCACGCCTCTCGCGCCCGTCTCCGTGGGTGCCGAGAAGCGCTTCGACACCGACTACTACGTGGAGGGCTATGCCTCCACGTTCAACGACCCGTACCTGCTCTACGAGTGGGACGGAGTCGAGTACTGGGAGATTATCGACCCCGACGCCTTCCGCGACTGCGACATGAGCGACGTGATTTTCCAGTTCAATCACAACGGGCGTCCGTTCGCTCGCATGAGCAACAACACCCTCGTGGTCGAGCCGCAGCTTCACGGCCTGTTCGTGGCCGCAGACCTCGGTAGCACAAGTAGTTCCAGAAGCATGTATGAGGACATTGCCACAGGGCTTATCACTCGCATGTCGTGGGGCTTCATGCCCGACTGGGACAGCATCGAGGACGTGTACGACGAGGAAGCCAAGCGGTTTACCTCGACGATTCATCGGGTTAGTAAGATTTTTGATGTGGCAGGAGTCGATCATCCTGCCGATCCCAACACAGAGATTAGCGCGCGTTCCTACCTTGACGGAGCGATCAAGAGGATTGAGGCGGAGCGACTTCAAAGCGCGTTGAAGGCCAAGGAAGCCACCGAGCTTAGACGTAAGCGCATGGAGCTGAGGGCCAAAGCTATGCAACTTCGACAGTAAGGAGAACGAGGATGCTCATTTCCGAGTTCACCCCCATGGGCGCGGTCGAGCTGCGTCGCATGGACGGCGAGGCCTACATGACCCGCCGCGCGGAGGTGCTTGAACTCTCCGCCAACCTGCCCGAGGACGTGACCATCGAGCAGATGGAGTCCATCGACTCCGAGATGAACCTGTACAAGGCCGAGGACGAGCACCGCGCCAACCTCGCGGCCCTCAACGCCGAGAAGCGCCAGCTCGTCATCAACGGTGGCGGCTCCACCGTCGAGTCCGTCGCCACCGCCGCCGTCAACGACTCCAAGAACCAGGAGGCACCCACCATGCCCACGCAGCAGGCACGCTCCCTTGGCGCTCACTTCGCAGAGCACGTGAAGCGCGAGGGTCACGCAAAGTCCTTCCACATCGTCGCGCCCGCCTATGCACGCGCCGCAGCCGACATCAACGTCAGCCCGTCCGGTGCCGCGCTTCAGGCCGCTATCACCACCTACGACACCAACATCGTCGAGGGCGTCCGCGAGTCCATGGGCGTCCTGAACCTGCTTGGCCGCGAGGTCATCGAGGGCAACACCCTCACCTTCTTCACCGAGGGCGCTATGGAGGGCACCATCGCCAACTCCATCTCCGAGGGTACCGCCAAGTCCAAGGTTCACTTCGCCGACCCGACCCCGACCACCGTCACCCTTGAGAAGGTCGCCGCCTACATCAAGGAATCTGACGAGCTGATTGATGACTACGGCTTCCTCGCCTCCGCAATCGACGGTCGACTCGTGTACGAGCTGAACCTGAAGCGCCAGGGCAAGGTCATCGCCAACCTGCTCGCCACCTCCGGCATCCAGACCATCGGTGCCACCACCGCCGTGACCCGCACGGCTGTCAAGATTGCCGACGAGATCGCCAACGCAATCGCCGATGTCATGACCCAGTCTGGCCGTCCCGCCAACGCCATCGTCATGACCCCCGACATCTGGAAGATTCTGCGCATCGGCAAGAACCAGACCAACGACTACTACGGCGGCGGCTACTTCGAGGCCCTGCACTCGGAGAACATCTGGAACCTGCCCATCGTGCTGTCCAACCAGCTCACCGCAAACCACGTCGTTGTCGGCGCGTTCGACACCTGCGCGACCCTCGTCACCAAGGCCGAGGGCGTCACCGTCGAGGCCGTGAACACGGATCAGGATGACTTCATCAAGAACCTCATGACCATCCGTGCCGAGGTTCGCGAGAAGCTGGCCGTGCGCCGTCCCGCTGGCTTCGTCAACATCACCGTGGCGGCTTCGTAATGCTGCGCACGTACAAGTGGCGCGGCGTCTTTTGGAGCTTCGAGGACGGACACGCGCCCGAGGGTGCCGTGCTCGTCGAGGCCGTGGCTCCCGTCACTCCCGAGACGCGCGATAAGGCTCCCGCCAAGCGCGCGCCGCGTCCCAAGAAGCCGAAGGCCGAGGAAAAGGCAGCGGAATAAGAAAGGTGGTAGTCATGGCTCTGTTCGATGACGTGAAGGTAGCTGTCAGGGTGAGCCATGACGCCACCGACTCCGAGGTCGAAGGCCTCATCACCGCCGCCATGTTCGATATGGCGAACAAGGGCGTGTCCGTCACGTGGCTTGGCACCGACCCCATGGAACCGACGTTCTCCTTCGATGACATCGACGAGGAAGCGCTGCCAGTCATGGCGAAGCGGGCCATCGTCACCTACGCGAAGGCGAACTACGGCTACGACAACGACGAGGCGGAGCGCTTCGAGAAGTCCTACGACTCCATCGTCTGCTCGCTTCTCAACAGTCGCTTCAACGCCGTGTATGAGACGGAGGGCTGATGCGTTGGAACTCCGTAATCCTGCTCCGTGACATCGAGGCCAACATGACCGTCGACGAGGACGGCTGCGAGGTCGAGGGCGAGCCCGTCGACACGCAGGTCTTCTGCAACGTCCGCACGGTCGGCTTCGAGACGTGGGCGACGGCGGCGCAGCTCGGGCTAAAGCCTGAGCTTCAGGTCGAGGTTCGCACGGTGGACTACGCTGGCCAGTCTCAGGCGGTCTTCAATGGCCGCGAGTACGACCTAAGCTACTCCACGACGCGCGGTGACAACACCATCCTCACCTACGCCACCCACGCTAGGAACGACAATGGCTAGGAACATCTGGGTCGAGGAAGACGAGTTCGCTTCCGCGCTGTCAGACATCCTCGACGGCATAGTCGACAGCGCGGACGATGCCGTGTTCGACCTCGTCCATGACGCGCTCGTGGAGGGTCGCAACGAGTGGCGCAAGAACGCCAAGGCCTTCGACTGGAAGTACGGCAAGTCCGTCACCTACCGCACGCTGCGGCAGAAGCACGGCGTAGAGGGCCACATCTTCTCGCGGAAGCCTGGTCTTCCGCACCTCCTTGAGAAGGGCCACGCGAAGATAGGCGGCGGCAGGACGAGGGCGTTTGAGCACGTCAAGCCCGCCGCCAACTACGCCTTCAAGTTCGCCCGCGACCATCTGGGCGAGTACATAGCGAGGGGGCTGCGATGAGCGCAAAGTCAGTCGTTTACGCGGCGCTCCTCGCGACCGGAATCCCTGGTCGGCAGGACGCCTACCCAGTGGGCAAGGCACCGACGCCGCCCTTCTTCGTCTACAAGGTCGAGTCTATGGGCGGATTCGTCGCTGACGGAACCGTGTACGCGAGCCTGCCGAGGTTCCACGTGGAGCTTTTTGAGAAGGCTTCCAACGAGGACGTCGAGAAGCTTGTCAGAGACGCAATCCTCTCGCTTGGATGCGTCCCCGACGAGACGGGCGGATGGTCTGAGTCCGAGGTCTGCCACATCGAGCAGTACGACTTCACCTACCACTACAAAGAAGAATAGGAGGCCATCATGGCCGAGCTTTCCAAAGTCCAGTTTGGACTCTCTAGGGCGTATTACTCCGTCCTCACCAACGGCACCTATGGCACCCCCGTGGCTCTCCCTGGTGCCGTGAGCCTCACCCTCAATCGCGAGGGTTCCGAGCCTGAGAAGTTCTACGCTGACAACATCACTTACTTCGTGGCTCCCGCAGTCAACTCTGGCTACACTGGCACCCTCACCCTCGCCAAGGTTCCCGCCCAGTTCGGCGTGGACGTTCTCGGCGAGGTCGTGGATGACAACGGCATGCAGGTCGAGATCGCTGACGCCAACCCCAAGTCCTTCGCCCTGCTGTATCAGGTCGAGGGCGACGCAGACCAGAAGCGCTACGTCTTCTTCAACTGCACCGCGCAGCGCTCCACCCCCAGCGCCAACACCAAGTCCGACTCCACCACTCCGGACACCCAGGACCTTGAGTTCACGGCCATCGGCAAGGACTTCACGTTCGGCGGCGGGACCAAGAACATCGTCAAGGGCTCCGCATGCACCTCGGACACCGCCTTCGCTGGCTGGTACTCCGCCGTGCCTGTTCCTACCAAGGTTTAATGGGTAAGGCACGAACACTAACTGAATGAGACGGCCCCGTAGCGCATCCTGTCACTGCGCTGCGGGGCCTCTCGCATATCCAAACACAGACAGGAGTGTTTACCAATGCTTATCAAGTTCAAGAACGCCTCTGGCAAGGGAATTCACAACCCGCTCCGATGGGGCGAGGGCGATGACGTTCACGTCGCCGTCTGCTCGATGTACGCGCTCAAGCTCTACGAGCAGGCGTTCATGGAGGAACCCGCGTCCAAGCACCACTCGCTCATCAACGACGTGATGGACACTGGCGAGGACGGCGAGGGAACCTTCTCCGCGCTCGTCGGCATCGACTGGGACGCCGACATGCGAGCCACGTGGGCGATGCTGCGCTCCGCCGACGTTGCGGGGCTCAACAAGGGCGTCGACCCCATCCCCGACTACGCGGAACTCATCGAGTCTCACGCGGCTGACATCATCGACTTCTCCGACCTTCACGAGTGCGTGACCAAGGAGATTGATGCCACCTTTCGTACCCTCTCCGCCCGATTCGCTAAGGCAGCTAGGGAAGCAGCAAGGCAAGGACGAGAAGGAGAGTAGCGACGAGCCAGACCGCCTGCACTACACGAAGGTGTGGCTGTCAGCGCTCAGGATGGGCTACTCCCGACACGAGCTTTCCGTGATGCCATACGGGGAGATTATCTTCGACCTCGCCGCGATGAACGACGCGAGGCCGTCCAAACAGGAAGAAGAGACTGACGTGACCGTACGCAAGGCCACGCAGGAAGACATAAGAAGCATGCTTGGGTAGGTGATTCGCATGGCTGAGTATGCAGGCCTTGAGATTCGCATTGGCGGCAACACGACCAAGCTCACCAACGCGCTCAAGGCGTCCACCAAGAGTGCGGCGGAGCTGCAAAGCCGAATCAGGCAGGCGACGCAGGCCATGCAGTTCGACCCGAACAGCCTGCGCAACGTTGACACGCGCGTGAAGCTCACGAGCGACCGCATGCAGAGCTTGCAGTCGAAGGTACAGATTGCCCGCAAGGCAATGGATCAGCTCGGTGACTCCATCGTCAAGATTGGCGGCAGGGAGAAGTCCGTAAGGGAAGTTGTCGAGCAGACCGAGAACCTTTCGCTCGCCGCGAAGCAGGCTGACCAGAGGTTCGCTGGGCTGACCGACACGCTCGCGAAGATTTACGACGCATGGAACAAGATGGCGCGCAGCGAGGGCAAGGACTTCGCGCAGAAGGTGTGCGGCATCCAGCCCGACACCGCTCGCCAGCTCATGAGCACGACAACCTCGCTCAGTGCCTTCAAGACGAAGTTGGAGCAGATTAACACCGCTCGCAAGCAGGGCCTTGACGAAAGGCCAATCATCAGCGACGCAGAGCTTGAGAAGTTGACGCGGTTCAAGGAACTCAACTTCCATGACATGTTCAAGCGCGGTTTGGACTTGGACGATGTCATAAAGGACGCGCGAGACCTCGGCATCGTCATCGAGGACTCCGCAATCTCGAACGTCCGTGAGCTACAGAAGTCGTTCAAGGACGCGCAGCAGGAGAAGAAGGCCTTTGATGACGCGCTGAAGTACGACCAGCTCGGCACCGACATCGAGCGCTTCAACGCCGAGATTGAGGGCATGTCGCAGACCATGCGCAAGCTCGATGACTCGCTCAACCCGACCGTCATGTCCGATGACTTCCAAGAGATTGAGGCCAAGGTTCGCACGCTCGACGCGGCCATCAAGAACGTCGACGATGACCTAGCACGTACGGGCGAGGCCATGAAGGTCGACCCGACGAACGTCACCGTCGCGGCGCGCCATTTCAGCGACCTGAACCAGAAGGTAGCGCTCTCGCAGGAGAAGACCGAGCTGCTTCAGCGCGAGATGGACATGCTCAACGCGAGCGGCGCTACCGAGGCCGCTAAGGGCCATCAAGACCTCTCGAAGTGGATTGAGGAATCCGCTGAGGCCGCTCGCGTCGCTAAGAAAGACCTCAACGAGCAGCGCGCGACGGTCATGAACCTCGAAGACGAGATTAAGAACCTTCAGCAGTACATCTCGAACATGAAGGGCGACACGACCCTCGCCGCCTACAGCGACCATGTCGCCAATTGGCAGAAGAAGACCCAACAGCTCAACGTCGAGATGACGAAGCTCAAGGAGGCTCAGGATAAGGTCAACGAGGCCCAGAAGAAGCTCGGCGATGCACAGGCCAAGTTCGACGATGCCAAGGCGAAGGCTGATGGATACAAGGCGAAGCTCGATGAGCTAGAGAAGGAGCTTGGGGAACTCAGCAACGCCCTTGAAAACGTCTCGTCTGGTGACGAGGCAATGGAGCTGGTTCAGCAGCTCAACATCGTCCAGAACGAGATTGACCAGCTCAAGGTCACCTACGAATCCGCGCAGGGTGCCGTAAAGGACTTCAACAAAGACATCGTGGCCCCTGAGAAGGAGATGCGACGCGCCCAAGGTGCCTATGACACCCAGCGCGACAAGGTCGAAAGGCTCAAGGACTCCATCAAGGAGCTTGAGAAGACCAGTGAGGTCAGGATTTTCCGCAGCCCAGATGACGAGATTGAGAAGGCGCAGGGAAAGCTCAAGGAGCTTGGCGTAGACCTCGACAAGGCCAAGGCCAAGGAGAACGAGCTAGAGGCGGCGTACGACTCCGCCAAGACCGAGAACGAGCTTGCCAAGACCGCGAGCGCGGCGCAGAAGGTGGCTGGCGAGACCGAGAAGGCAAAGATTGAGCTGAAAGAGGCGTCCGAGGCGCTGAAGCCCAGCGCGGGCAGCATCCTCAACCCGTCAACCATCAAGACCATCGGCATGACGCTCTCCGCGACGGTTACGCCGCTCGTCACGGCGCTCGGCTACAAGATGGTCGATGCAAGCTCAACCATCGACTCCGCGTACCGCGACATGCGCAAGACCGTCGAGGGTACCGAGGAACAGTTCGAGGCGCTTCGCAAGAGCGCAATCGACTTCTCGCGCACGCACGTCACGAGCGCCGACCAGATTCTTGAGATTCAGGCAATCGGCGGCGAGCTTGGTGTCGCTACGGAAGACCTCGAAGCCTTTGCGACCGCCATCTCAAACATCGACGTAGCGACCAACCTTGACACTGAGTCTGCGGCTACGGTGCTCGGACACCTCAGCAACATCCTCCACCTCACGGCTGAGGACTACGAAGGCTTCTCCGACGCGCTCGTCCGACTGGGCAACAACGGCGCTTCGACCGAGACCGAGATTGCCAACATCGCCGAGCGCATCGGCTCGATGGGCGCAATCGTCGGCATGTCCGCGTCGGACGTTTTGGCATGGTCGAGCACCATCGCCAGTACCGGACAGAGAGCCGAGGCGGCAGGCACCGCAATCAGCAAGACCATGTCCTTCTTCGAGACGGCTGTGGCATCAGCTGGCGGCAACATTGACGCCACGTTCGAGAGCGTCAACGCTGCGGTCGACGAGAGCGGTGACAAGCTGACCGTGTTCGCGAACATGATGGGCATGAGCGCCGACGAGTTCAGCGAGGCTTGGGAGACCGATTCGGAGGCCGTGTTCGGCGAACTCAGCGCGAACATGGAGGCCGCTAAGAACTCCTTGCAAGGCATCGCGGATGTCGCCCACATGTCAGCCGACGATTTCGTGCAGGCATGGGAGAACGACCCGACCAAGGTCATGCAGGCGTTCATCCAAGGCCTGAACGACATCGAGGCCGCTGGCGGCTCCGCTGACGCGGTGCTCCAGGGCTTCAAGATCACGTCCGTGCGCCAGAAGCAGGCCATCGAGGGGCTGATGCAGACCATCGACGGCCTCGATGACAACCTCCGCATGTCCGAAGACGCTTGGAAGGGCATCTCAGACCAGTGGGGCGAGGCTGGCGACGCAGCGAACGAGGCCGCTAAGAAGGCCGAGGGCTTCTCTGGCCAGCTTCAGATTATGAAGAACATCGGCCAGAACGCGCTCGCCGAGCTTGGCGAGGGCGCTGCCCCTTGGATTAAGTCTCTCTCTGGTGCCATCCAGACCGCTTCCGAATGGTTCTCGTCACTCAGCGTCGAGCAGAAGAAGTGGATCGTGGCCGCTGGCGGCATGGCCGCCGCGATTGGCCCGCTGCTCTCCATCGGCGCTACCGCGATGACCTCGTATGACGAGTTCGGCGAGTGGGTCAACAAAACCGTCACTGGTTTGGAGCTTGTCAAACGCGCCGCTGCGAGCGGTGATGAGACAATCGAATCTCTCGGCGATGAAACCATGACCATGATGTCAAAGGTCAAGCTGGTAGCTGGCAGCTTCGGCATGTCAATCGTCAAGGGCCTCGCGCTCGGTCTCGTCGTTGGCGGCATCGCGCTCATCGTGAGCAAGCTCGTCGATCTGTACAGGACGTACAGAGACCACGAGAGGGCCACCAAGGGTCTGTCAGACGCCCTCCTGAATGTCGGCAGCGTGTCCGAGTTCACGGCGAGCGACATCGAGCTGGTGGGCAGCTCGCTCCGTGAGCTTGCGTCCGACTCCGAGGACTACGAGAGCAGGCTTGCCGACCTCGCGAACACCATCGAGGACAGCAACCGTCAATACGGCGCGTTCGCTGGTCAGATGGACTACTACGGCAGCGTCATCGAGGAACTTGGCGGCAAGACTGGTCTGACTGGTGACGAGGCTTACAAGCTGGAAGCGGCTCTCATGGCCGTGAACGATGCTTGCGGAACCACGTACGGGCTTGACGAGTACAACAACATCATCGACACCACCACTGGGAAGATTCTAGAGCAGAACGACGTTATCCTCGCCAACATCGACGCGCGCAAGCAGCAGGCGCTCATCGACTACTACAGCGATGACTATGCGCAGGCCGTGAGCGAGTGGGCCGCTGCGCAGGACAAGCTGAACGAGGCTCAGGAGAAGTACAACACGCTGACGCAGGATGACGGCAGGAAGAAGTACTTCGAGCATGCGCGAAGCGTCTACGGCAGCAACTTCGACGAGAGCAAGATAGCTGCGGCGTACGAGAAGGAAGTCAGTGACGCCGAGAAGGCCATGAGCAACTACCGCTCCGAGATGAGCAGGGCTGGCGATGCCATGACCAAGCTCGACTACAAGATTGCCGACGCGAACCGCGAGCTGAACAAGAACAAGGACGTTCTTGAGCAGGCAGCGAAGGCGCAGGAAGAGTTCGACAAACGCAACGACACGGTAGCGGCTGACGTTACCGGAAACATGAACCGACTCTCCAAGGCGGTCGACGAGATTGGCGGCACGAACGGCGGCTTCAACGCGATGGCGGAGGGGCTGAAGGCGGTACACGCGAACGCCGACGAGCTGAACAAGGTCGACATGAACCGTCTCGCGGCGGCGTTCTCCGACGCTGGCGGCTCCATGGAGCAGGTAATCTCCGCGCTTGAGGACGGCGGCGTCCAGATGTGGACGTGGAACAGCGCCCTTGAGCAGGTTCCCGAGGCTGCGGAGCGCATGTCGACGCTCACGGCATCGGCCTTCCAGTCGATGTACGAGCAGGCTGGCGAAGACCTCGAAGCGACCATGACGCTCATCGCTGGTCTTGACGAGGTGAAGGTCGGTGACAAGACCTTCTACATCGGCGACAACGGCTCAATCTTCGACACCGAGGGCAAGATTTACGACATCAGGAATGACCTCGCCGAGATTCCGTCCGAGGTCATCACGCAGTACTACGTTGACGACTCCGACGCGGCTCAGGCGGCGCTCGACACCAAGGCGCAGCTTGAGGCCCTTGGAGACGAGGCACCGACCCCGACCGTGGAGCTGAACGACAAGGCTTCCGAGGATACCAAGACGCTTCAGGGTGACCTCAACAAGCTCGATGCCACAAAGGCCTTCCCGACAGCGAACCTCGATGACTACGCATCGGCGAAGCTCGACAGCATCCAGCGCAAGATGTGGAGCATCGACGGCATGCGTGCCACTGCGACGGTCACGACTGTTGAGAAGACCACCAAGCAGGCCACTGGCGGCATGAACAACCGTCCCGTCATCCCGCGCCATGCCGCTGGCTACATCGCCACCAAGGCGACGCTCACCAACCAGGGATGGATTGGTGAGGACGGCGTCGAGGCGGTCGCTAACTGGGCAACGGGCGGTGCTGTGGTGCCGCTCACCAACAAGAAGTACATGCTGCCAATCGCCGACGCCATCGCTGACGGCATGACGAGGCGAATCGGCAGCGCCGCTCCCGCGAGCGGCGGGAACACTTACATAATCGGCGACCTCACCGTGGCTCCCGATAGCGCCCTCGCGAAGGCGATGGACGCGACGTTCGACGAGGCGCAGAGGCTCACGAGGATGGGCAGGAGGTAGCATGGCAACCGTATGGAAGGTCAACAGCCTCCAATGTGCCGTCCTGAACCAGCAGGACGGCACCGTGCTCGCCCAGTGGAAGTTCGACACCGGCACTACCACCGACCGCTTCGAGGTCTGGTGGGAGTACTGGAACACCACCAATGGTAGATGGATTATCTACGAGTCGAGCGTGAGCAACGACACGTGGGAGCACTACAAGAGCGGCAACTGGTTCCAGAGCGTGTGGACTCCCGACGATGCGCCGACCTCCACGAAGGTTCGCTGCTACGTCAGGCCGTACGCGACCAAGGACAGCAAGGGCAACTACCGCTGGAAGTCCGCTGGCGCGTACTCCAACAACATCCAGAACCCCAAGTGGGTGAACCTGCACACGGAGTTCATGCAGCCGCCAGACCTCGACCTCGACTACTACCAAGGCAGCATCTACCGAATCACGTGGGACACCGCGCCAGCCCTCGCGAGCCACATCATCGTGTACTCCGAGGCAAACGGTAGCGGCAAGTTCAACAAGCTCAAGACCTACTCGACTTCAAGCGCCAACCCGCCATCGCTCAGTCTGTCCAACGGCAAGAGGTACCGCTTCCGCGCCTGTTGGACAACTGACGCCAAGGGCAAGTCGACCGGAAACCTCTCGCTGCCAACCGTGACGTACTACGGTAGGCCGAACGCGCCCACCGACTTTGCCTGCAAGCTGGTCTCGTGTAACGCCACAAGCGGCTCCGTGAAGCTCAGTTGGAAGGACAGCGGCTACTCTGGTGACGGCTACACCGTGGAGTACTCGACCGATGTCAACGCCTGGAAGAACCATAGCGATGACATAGAGACCTACACGGGCTACACTGGCGCGCCTAACGCCAAGGGCGAGAATTGGTGTACCATCACTGGCCTTGACACTGGCAAGACGTACTACTTCAGGCTCAGGCGCACGGAGTCTCGCGCGGAGGAATACTACCAGAAGTCGGGCTACGCGACCTACGAGCCGAATAGGTTCACCATCGGCTGCACGATTGGCACGAGGCCGACAGCCCCGACGCTCGGAATCGTGCCAGCGGTCGTTGACGTTGACAGCAGTCTCACACTCTCTTGGACGCACAACTCCGAAGACGGCTCCGCGCAGACGGAGTACGACCTGATGATTGCGTGCAACGGGCAGTTTGAGTTCTGGTCTGGCGTCACGTCGCTACAGTACTACACGTTCACGCCGAACACCATCGCTGGTGACGGTGACGAGGTGACTTGGCAGGTGAAGACCAAGGGCGGTCTGAACACCAACTCGAACACCGACTGGTCTCCGTGGTCTGCGGTGGGCAGCTTCACGGCCTACTCGCTTCCGTCGCCGACAATCTCGGTGTCCGACATGGACTCCTACCCGCTTGAGATAGAGGTGACAACGCCGCCACTGAGCGAGGCCAACGCCGCAGAGCGCTGCGTCGTGCAGATCGTGGCCGCTGATGACTATGAGACCATCGGCTCTGACGGAGAGACGGTCTACGTCACTCAGGGAGACCTCATCTGGTCGGGTGAGCACGTCTTCGACGGTGACACGACCTATTCAATCTCGCTGATGCCGCAGGACGCGATATTCGTCGGCGGCATGAGCTACGTGGTCAACGCGAGCGTCATCACGAAGTTGGGCATGGTCGGTGACGCCACGCCAGCCGACTTCGAGTGCGACATCTCCGCGTCGGAGATTTACGGATGCGACTGTAGCGCCACGTTCGACCCCGAGACGCTTGCCGCAACGGTGTACCCGACCTGCACGGACGGGCCGGACGGCGCGCTCAGGAGCGGTCTGACGCTCTCGGTGTGGAGGGTCACGAATGACGGCACCGAGCTTGTCCTTGACGGCATGCCGAACGACGGCACGGTGTTCTGCGTCGACCCGCACCCGACCTTCGGCGAGTGCGTCTACAGAGTGGTCGCGGTCGATGACAGCACGGGCGCGGTCGGATACTCCGACTCCGTCTTCAACTGGAAAGGCCCAGGAATCGTCATCCAATGGGAGGAATCCTTCGACGAGGAACCTTCCAACGACTCCGAAGGCTTGGTGTACTCAGGCCATCGCGTCGTGCTCCCGTACAACATCGACGTGTCCGAGCAATGGCAGAAGCAGTCATCGCTCAACGAGTGGGCTGGCAGGAAGTATCCGGTCACGAGGTACGGCACGCAGCGCGGACACACCGCGACGTGGTCTTGCGACATCGTCAGGTACAACGGCCTCGCACAGACCAACGAGGTGAGGTCGCTCGCCGCCTACATGGGAGACTGCCACGTCCGAGAGCCATATGGCTCTGGCTACTGGGCGCACATACAGGTCAGCGACATCTCGTACGCGCATGCGGAGGGCGCTGTCCACGTCACGTTCGCCGTCACGAGGGTGGAGGCGTAGATGGACTGGACTAGGAGCCTTCAGGTCACGTGGCGCTACAGTCTGGTAGACCCAGATACTTGGATGGACATGGAGGCGCTTGACAGCGTCTCGTCCTGCTCGGTCACTTGGGACTCGTCGACCGAGACGCTTCTTTCGGGCGCGCTTGAGGTCGACGAGACCTTCCCAGAGTACGAGTGCTACGTCCGCGCATGGTGCGACGCCACGCAGAGCCGCGTGACTGAGCGCTATCCCGTGGCGACGATGCTCTGCCAGGCGTCCAAGGACAAGTCCGAGGGTACCAAGCGGACGTTCTCGGTCGAGGCACATTCGCCGCTTCTTGAGCTTGCGGACGATAGCCCTCCCGTTGGCTGGGAGGTCTCTGGCGAGGTCGACGATGCCATCAGGCTCATCTGCTCGCACATGCGGGCTCCGCTCATAGAGTACGAGAGCGACGTGACGCTCACCAGCCCGATAGTCGCTGGCGAGGATGACACGTGGCTCACGATGCTCTGGGCGGTGCTCGATGCCGCAGACCTCACCATGCTCATAGACGGCATGGGGCGGCTCCGCATAGAGCCGAAGTCAGCGCCGTGGTCGCTCAACCCGACCATGACGCTGTCAGACACGGACGAGCGCGGAGTCCTCTGGGCAGACATGGACAGGGAGACCTCGCTTTTCGGCATCCCGAACAAGTTGGAGGTCATCTGGTCTGGCGGAGACCAGCACTTCAGCTCGGTCGCCATCAACGATGACCCGTCATCGCCAATCTCGATCCCCGTAAGAGGCAGGGTGGTCTCCGTGAGGGAGACGAACCCCGATGGGCTGATGGCGAATCCGACGCAGGAGGCCGTCGACGATTACACGCAGCGGCGGCTCAGGGAGTTGTCCGTCGTGACGAGGACGTACACGCTCAAGGCGGGGTACATGCCGCTTTGGCTTGGCATGGCCGTTAAGTTGGAGCTATCGAAGCTCAACGCGAACGAGGTCGCGTGTATTCAGGACATCAAGATTCAGTGCGACGTTGAGGTTGGCATGAAGCTCACCCTCACGTCAACGAGGGAGCTTTGGGGTGGTGCTGGTGGCTGACGTGGCCAAGAAGCTCGCAACGCTCGTCGGCAAGGGCGGCAAGAGGCCGACAACGTACACTGGCACGGTCGTGTCTGTTGGCGGGCGGTATCGCGTGCTGCTCGACGGCGCGACCGAACCGACGCTCTGCCTCCCAGAGGTCAAAGCTGTCACTGGTGACAGGGTGACGGTGGAGATTAGAAACCACGTGGCTACGGTGAAGGGCAATATCACGCACCCGACAACCGATGACGCTCAGGCGAACGAGGCGCTGACGCAGGCTGGCATCGCCGCCGATGCCGCTACGCAGGCGCAGACGGACGCTGGCACGGCTGCTCAGGCGGCTACGACTGCGTCTCAGGCGGCTACGAACGCGCAGCAGTCAGCGACAACCGCCGCTGGCGCTGCAACGAGCGCTCAGGCATCAGCAACGTCTGCTGCCACCAACGCAGCGACCGCCAACCAAGCCGCCAGCACGGCGCTCGTGAACCTCGCGGTCATCGAGGACGTGGCTGGGACGCTCGCGTGGATTTCCGAGCACGGCAGCTACGTGCTCACCACCGACACGACGGTTCAGGACGGCACGGTCTACTTCGAGCTCGATTCAGGCGATTACGTGCCAATCGCCACGCCAGACCCATCGGCGAACCCGTCTCAGGAGGGATGGTACGTTCTCGACATTACCGACTCACAGAGCGACTACATCATGGCGCACCTCGCGGTAACGTCAGCTGGCCTGTGGGTACTCCCGTCTGGAATCGGTCAGGCGTCCGACGCGCAGCACGCGGCTGGCTACAAGGCGCTGCTCGCGAGCAACGGCATGTCAATCTTCGACGGCTCGGGGATGATTGTCGCGAGCTACGGAGCCGAGACCGCCTTCTACGACGGCTTGGGCAGCGCAGCCGCCAACGTCATCGCGAAGTTCGGCAGACAGGGCGCACGAATCGGATACGAGGGCGAGACGCATGTGAACGTCGAGCCAACACGGTTCGGCATCCTGAACGGTTCTGATCGTCTGTATGAGGTGAAGTACGAGGGCGAGCTTGTCAGCATCTATGGTGGCGGTATCGGCGCGGCGGCTGGCACGGATTACACCAATGCGTACATCGAGGCGCTGTGCGCACGCCTTAACGACGGATACACGGTTGACCTAACCACGATGAAGGTGCTGCTGCCTAACGGACTCGACTCAGGCATGACGGTCACGCTGTCAAGCGGCGACACCTACGACGTGCTTGACTCAGACGGGGAGCAGTTCGACAGCGGCAGCTACGCTGGAATACTTTACGGCTCAACGGATGAACTGTTCAGCCCGGACTTTGTCATGACGCCAGCGGCTGAGGACAAGGGCGCTCCGATTCATGAGGAACTAGGCGGCGTCGCGCTGGATTTCGCCGATGGAAGAATGTCCGTGAACGGCGATACGTCGATTGACGGAGACGTTTCCGTGGGCGGCGGTATTACCGTCGCGAGCCACACAAGCCCAATCGGCACGATGCTCACGGATAGTGACACGGTGAGCGTCCTGAACAACAGCGGCACGTCAATAGCGTCGGTGACCCTCGACCCTGGCACTTGGTCAATCGAGGGCAACGTCGGCTTCGCCGAGAACTCGACTGGCCGCAGGGTAATCGACCTCGCCACTGGCAGCGGCAGCGTGACCGACGCGGTTCTGCGCCAGACGGGCGAGAGCAAGCAGGCGGTCAGCGGCGGCATCACGGCATCGCATACGGGCTGGATAACGACGAGGACGAGCCGAACCACGGTCTACTTGAACGTCTATCAGAACAGCGGCGCAGCATTGAGCGTCACTGGCTACATCCGCGCAGTCCGCATCGCGTAGGGGAGGTGACGCATGAACGTATTCAACATCAAGTTGAACCTAGACAAGAACACGCGCAACCGCGTGGACGTTGTCACAATCCGACAAGGCGATGTGAACGGAACGACAATCGCGGCGAGCATCTACGATCACGACGATCCAGCAGACCTGAGCGGCATCACGTCGGCGTACGTCGAGTTCGCGCTGCCAGACGGCGAGCACTACTACCGTGGCGCGGCCACCATCGACGGCAACGTCGTTACGGCAACCGTCGACGAGCGGAGCGCTGCGAGCGTGACTGGCCGCGCGTGCAACGCCTACTTCACGCTGTCTGACGGGACGAACGAGTACAGCACGGCCAGCTTCGTGGTGGCGATACTCAAGAGCGCGGTCAACAGCATGGAGCCGCCAGAGAGCGTGGATGACCAGATTCAGGAGTTCGTCATTGACTGGCTGACTGAGCATGGCGCGGCAATCAATCTCACCGTGACTGACGGTGACCTCGACATCTCTATCACGTAAGGAGGATACATGGCAGACACGGCAGTAGAGGCCATCGGCGAGATTGTAACGAATCTCGGCGGCACCCTGAGCGAAGACGCTGACACGGTTGTCGAAGCGCTCGAAGAGCTGAAGGCCCTGCTCGGAGAGGGTGGCATCGAGGCTGCGGTGCAGGCGTACTTCGAAGAGCACGGCGTTGATGTCGGCTACTCGGTGGACGGAAACGGCGACCTGAGCATCACGCTCACGTAAGGAGGTATCAATGGCAAACATCAAGAGCATCGGTGGAAACCCCATCGTGCCGGAGTACGTGGAGAGCGCGACGGGCTACCGCCCCGTCAAGGACGCGGCAACGGGCCGCTACACCAATGCGTCCCTCGCCATGTGGCTCATGACGCTGCGGAACGGCAAGCAGTACGGCGCGCTGGTGCCCAAGGGCGCGGAGAGCGCCTGCACCAAGAGCCGCGCAAACGCTGGCATCGCCAACCCGACGCCCGGCCACGTCGGCACGCCCGCAATCGACCCCTACGACGGCGAGGGCGGGGCGTTCCTGCACTTCGACGTGAACGGCGGGGCCGACCCAGACGGGACGCCCTTCGTGACCAAGATTCGCGGCATTGACGACGACTTCGCGCTTGACGGGTCGCAGGGCGACGTATGGGAGCTCACGCCGACGCTCTGGTGGCGATGGGATGCGAGCAACGAGCTGTACAGCGAGAAGGTGATATCCGACTCGCCGCTCCCGGGCCTCTGGGCGCAGCCGAACGCCTACCTACCGAGCGGGAAGATTCGCCCGTACATGCTCTACGCCAAGTACGGCGGCGGCAAGGGCGAGGACGGCAAGATGCACAGCTACAGCGGCCTCCCGCTGTGGATTAGACAGGTGTCGCACAATTCCACCATCACACAGTGCGACACCGCAAACACTGGCTACAGCGGCAAGACCACGGCTGACGATTGGTACGTCAAGACCATGTTCCTGTCCAAGTACGCCACCAAGGACTCGCAGAGCGTCTTCACGGGCTGCATGGTCTACAGCTTCCAGTACGCGCCCGCAATCGCCGAGACGGGCGTGCGCCGCGTAATCCTCACCGACGCGCAGGCGGCTAACCTCATCGTCGGAAGCTCCATGATGCTGGGAACGCACACCGATTCGTCAACCGACCGTAACACGGCATACAACTACGACGTGTTCGACGGCGCACGCATTACCTCCATCGAGGACTACGCCAGCGGCCAGAAGGCCGTCTACTTCGACACGCTCGACACCTTCGACGTGGAGACGACCTACCTGCTCTCTACCTCTCCGTGGGGAGCTGGGTGCCTCGACGCGGTGGACGGCGATGGCACCGTCACCGCCAATGGCGCTACCAGCTCTAAGGAGCCGTTCAAGATTCAGGGCATCGAGTGCCAGCTCGGCGCTTACGAGGTTCTGGGCAACGTAATCCTTGACAACGCTGGCGAGGGCTTCGAGGTGTGCGTCAACCACGACACGCGCGGCGAGTCCACGTCGCTCACCTCCGCATATGTGCGCACGGGCATCGTCCTGCCGACGGGCGACGCCGACGCATGGCACTACACGCTCACGCCAACCTACGCTGGCGGCGCTCTCGTCGCGGTCGGCGAGGGCACGAGCGCACAGGGCACGCACGATGGCAACTACACCAACAAGTTGTCAACGATCGCGACCAGAGAGTTCCTTTCTGGCGGCTTCCTGATCACCGGTGCCTATGGGGGTCTTTGGTGCGTCGTCGGCAACTGCACGTTGGGCGACGTGTGGTGGAGCATCGCGTCGCGGCTCTCTGCGATTGGCCGCAGCGGGGGTGAATTTAGGGCGGCGTAGCCGCCCTAAAGAGGGGGCTGGCCCCCTCTCTCGTCTTTCTTCTGTCCTGTCCATCATGGAGGCAACAAGGGGATTCGTGGCGTGCGTCCGATGCTCTCCTTTTTGTTCCTTTCTGGCGGCAACCTGAACAACGGTGCCAATGGAGGCCTTTGGTGCGTCAACGGCAACAGCACGTTGGGCAACGAGAGGTGGAACATCGCGTCGCGGCAATCTGGTTTCGGCACTCTCTAGGCACTTCCGCCACGTCTACCGCGCATGCGCCAGAGCATGACGCGGCAAGCCCGCTCAACTGAGCGAAATGGCCTCAAGACCACCCGGCTGGTAGGCAACGAACGCTGGGACGGCAAACCAGAGAGGCACTGGTCTTGAAAACGTATCTCAGGGGCGGCTACCGCCTGACGAGAGGCGATGTGGAAAGGGCGCTCTCCGACTGGCTGGCTGGCGAGTCGGGGAAGCGCAACGGCTGGCGCGTCGGTGCCGAGTTCGGCACGCGAGACGCGCTGGTTGACGAGATATGCGCTGAGTTGGACACGCGCAATCTCAGGTTCAGGCCAATTCACAGGTACGACCACACCGAGCCGACCAATGGCAAGGTGCGCAAGATCGGCGTGGAAAGCGTCAAGCAGCAGGTGTGCGACTACCTCGCCGTCAACGCGCTGAGGCCGCTGCTCGATGCCCGCGTGGGCTTCTGGCAGGTGGCTGGCGTGCGCTGCAGGGGTCAGCGCATGTGCAGGACGGCGCTCCGCAAGTGGTCGCGCGGTTGCAGGTGGCACGTCAAGGCCGACGTGCGCAAGTGCTACCCGTCCATCGCCCCCAGCGTGGTCATGCGAATCATCGAGCGCCATGTGAGGAGCGCGGACGTGCTCTACCTCTGCTCCGCGCTGCTCGCCACGTATGACGGCGGAATCGAGATCGGGAGCTATTTCAGCCTGTGCGTGGCTAACCTCGTTCTCTCCGAGGTCTACCACCACATAGAGGGGCTGGGCAGGCGCAGGCGCGGCAGGTGGCTCCCATACGCTCGGCACCAGATTTGGCACATGGACGACTTCATCATCATCGGCGCGAGCAAGCGCGACCTCAAGGCCGCGATGCGCTCCGTCGAGCGGTTCATGGCGGACGAGCTTGGCCTTTCGCTCAAGGGGTGGAAGGTCGCGCGGACGGGCAGCGTCGAGCGGCTGGACTTGGGCGGGTACCAGGCATGGGACGGCCACACGGTTCTGCGCGAGGGAATCTTCCTTCGCGGCACGCGCAGCTTCGCGCGGTTCGGCGCGAGGCCGTCCATCGGCAGGGCGCGTCGCTGCGTCAGCTATTGGGGGTGGTTTCGCAACGCAGACCTCAAGCGCTGTGTGCGCAGGAGGCGCATCAGGCAGACGGAACACAGGGCCGCGAGGCTCGTATCGAGACATGACAAGGAGGCAAGAAATGGAGCAAGTCAGAAGCTCAGTCGAGATTAGGCCAGTCCACGTCGAGCCGCGCATCGGCGGCGGCACGTCCGTGTGGCTCCACCGCAACATCCGCAAGGTGACCGAGGACGGTCAGGACATATGGGTGGCAGACATGGCGCACGGGACGGTGGACGGCACCGTGACCGAGGCATGGGCAAGCGCCCGCTTCGCCGAGCTGTGGGAGCGCTTCGAGGCTCCCGACGCGCCGACCTCGCCGCTCGCGGCGGTGGACGGCGAGACGGCCACGGCCAACCATGCGGCGGGGACACTGCTCGTGGTCGGCGGCGGGCTGTACCGCGTGACCTCGCCCATCGCGGCGGGAGAGCGCATCGAGGCAGGCAGGAACGTCAGCGCGACCACCGTGGCTGACGAGCTGGCGGCAATCGCCGCGAAGTAGACCAAAGGAGGTCACATCATGGCTAAGTACATCGTCATTGAGATGCAGAACGGCGTCGTGGGCACCAACGCGTGGGCATACGACACCCGCGAGGATGCGGAGGTCAAGGAGTATCAGGTGCTCTCGGAGGTGGTGAAGTCCCCCGTCGCCACGCACACGGTCATGCTTATGACCGACGAGGGCTTCGTGCTCGACACCAAGTGCTACAAGCACGACGCAGAGCAGCCCGCCGAGTAGCCACGCAATGCCCCGCGTCCATGTGGCGCGGGGCTAACTGATTGGAGGAAAGCAATGCACTCGCTCAAGTTCTTCATCGTGGCCGTGGCCGCACGCGTCTCGTCGCTGCTGCCACGGCCAACGACGCTGCAAATCATCCTGCCACCGTTCGTGACCATGCTGATCGCACCCATCATGGGCAACATGATGGCGCAGGTGGCTTTCGAGTCCCTGTTCATCCTGTCCGTGCTGGACATTCTGGCTGGCGCTGGCAACGCATGGGTAATCGAGCACAACTTCTCAAGCCACGTGCTCCGCGAGGGCGTAGCCAAGAAGCTGATGAACCTGATCATGGTTTGCTGCGCCTACATGATTGACGTGATGATGGCCGCTGGGCTCGACCTCAGCTCCATGCCCATCCCCATCCCTGACGGCTCCGTATTCATTTCGTTCTGCGTCATGTTCTGCCTTATGGAAGTTACCTCGATGGCCGAAATCTGGGCAAAGTCGCACCCCGACGCACGCGACACGCCCATCTGGAAGATGCTGGCGCAGGGCAAGGAAGCGCAGCAATGAGCAACCCGCCCGTAAGGCTGTACGTCCTGCTCGCGTGCCACATGCTCGGTGACTACGTGCTACAGAGCGACTTCCTTGCGAGCACCAAGGGCGATAACGCATGGCACCTGCTGGCGCATTGCGCGTCCTACACGGTGCCTTTTGCCGTCGCTTTCGGCATTGACTGGCGCATCGCGTGGCTGCTTGCGTCGCATCTGCTCGTGGACGCACTAAAGGCACGGTGGCACAAGATTGACTATTTGGCAGACCAAGCGGCGCACTTCGGTGCGCTGCTGGTCTATCTGTTCTGGGAGGTGGCATGATGAGCGGCACCGTCGAGGACGTGCTTGACATAGCCCGCTCGCAGCTCGGCGAGTCTTCTGGCCAAAAGTACTTCGAGGAGATGGGCGATGCGTGGTGGGGACAGGCGTGGTGCGCACGGTTCGGTAGGTGGGTCTTTTGGAAATCTGGCGTGGATTGCCACTGGGACAAGGACTACGCCTTTGACGAGCGCGACGTTCCGCGCGAGTACCGCGTGAGCAAGCATGACCTGCAACCCGCCTACCCGCTCTGCTTCGACTGGGACATTGACGGCAGGGGCGACCACTTCGGCATTGTGGAGAGCGTGCAGGACTGGGGTTGCGTGACCCTTGAGGGCAACGCTGGCAACCCCGGCAAGGTGCGGCGAGAGCAGCGCGTGTGGGAGAACATCATCTGCGGCATCCGTCCGACGTTCGCGCAGAGCAAGGGCCAATGGATTAAGAAGGACGGGCGCTGGTGGTACCGCCACGCTGACGGCTCCTACACCACGAACGGCTGGGAGCAAATCGACGGCAAGTGGTACTACTTCGACCGCGAGGGCTGGATGCTGGCAAGCACGGTGGTGGAGGACAAGGGCAGCTTCTACGCGCTGGACGCGAGCGGCGCGATGCTGACCGACGTCAAGACCAACCCCGACCACGACGGCACGTATGGGCGGCTGATGTTGTGATCGTGGAAGTTGACTGTCCCCTGTGCCGCCACCGCATGACCGTGCTCTGGGACACAGAATGGACGGACGGAAAGCAGCGAACGGTTGACGCGCTCTGCGAGAACTGCGCCCACCGAGAGACGATATACCTGCCCATCGAGCGCAAGAGTAAGTGACGCATGGCCCCTCACCGCTGCGGCGGTGGGGGGCTTTTTGCGTTACAATGCAAGCGGCGTACCCACACGGCTTAGACAGCGACGGCTGGACCGCACACTTGTGGGTGTTCGTACTGCGGTAGTTCATGCGCATGGGCTACGCGCAAGCTGGTGACAAGGGGAGCGCCAGTCTAGCGAAAGTGACCCCTAGCTGATTATGCGCCCGCGCCAAGGCTTCGGCCAGCGCGGTAGGCCGTCCCGATGCGTCGGGGCGGCTTTTTTTTGCGTCCCAGCCGCGTCCCAAGTGGCCGTGTTTGCAATGTGTGGCGCGGTGTTAGATGGACAAATGCGCAGCTCAACACCTTCCAACACCTTGCCACGCCAACTATGATAGACTAGGCATCTATAGCGCATAGTGTATCTACCTGCGGAAACGTGCGCTGCGCGTCCCAAAGTTGACTATCTTCACCCAAACACAGGTCTTTCACGGTACAGGTCGGCCACAATCTCGGCGAGTCTCGCGCCGTCTGGACGGTCGTAGTACGCATCCTCCACGTCCTCGCCCTTGTGACCCATGAGCCGCTTGGTGAGCCATCGCGGGGCGCGTAGGTCGTAGCGGTGCCACGTCTGGTATGAGTTGCGGAGGTTTCTAAACGGGTGAGCGCCCGTCCATGAGCGCGATAGCCGCGTCTGGTTCTGGAAGCCACCTGCGCCGTCGTGCGTGAGCGGCCAGTCTGCGGGGATGGACGCGGCAATCTCGGCTAGCCGTCGCGCGGCTGGCCCCACCACCACCGCCACGCGCTCGCTCTGCCTTGTCTTGAGTTTCGGCGTGGGCTTCTTGCCACGGTTGGGCATCTGGTTTATGACCGGAATCGCGCACACGTCCACGCCATCCAGCACCATCGCGTCCACGTCCCCCGCGAGCGGCGCAAGCGACTCGCCCACGCGCATCCCGCCGAACGCGGCGAGGATGAACGCTGGCTCGTACCACGCGCCACGGCATGAATCCCACTCGTCCATGAGCTGCGCCACGTCCCATATTCCAGGGTCTTGCTTCTCGACGGTGGACTGTGAGGGCATCAGGTACTTCTCGCGCATGGGGTTGTGATCGCAGAACTCGTACCTCACCGCGTAGTCCATGACCTTGGAGAGAACCTGCGTGGCCGAGATTGCGGGGGAACGTCCCATTTTGCTTATCCACTGCTGGACGGCCAGAGGGCGCACCGCGTCGCACGCGACGCTGCCCCACGTCGGCTCAACGTGCTTGCGCCACGCGGATCTGTACTGTTCCAGCGACTTCGGGGCGAGGTCACCGTCTTCCACACGGCGCTCCATGTCGGGCAATACCCACCGCTCCCATGCCTGCGCGACGGTTGGGCATGGGGCATCGTCGCTATGCTGCAACATAAGCTCGGAGCGCACCTTATCCGCTTCGAGCCGCGTGCCCCTGACGGTCTTGGAGCGGCGCTTGTACTGGCCGTCCGCATCCTTGCCCCAGTACCTTATCCTCCATGTGGACTCGTCAACCTGCGCGATGGATGCCCAAGCGCTGCGCTTCTGCTTGCGTTTGCGTGGCATGTTGCTACCCTTCTGAGCGCATCAGCTCAACGAATCGGTCAACCGACACGCCAAGAACATCGGCAATCTCGTAGGCTTTGGACAGCGACGGTTCTTTAATTTTGCCGCTGCAAAGCTGGGATACGTATGCCGTGCTTGTGTTCATTCGGCGAGCCAATTCAGCTTGAGAAACGTCTAGCTCACGAAGGATGCTGCGCAGAGCCTTGCCGTACTCCATCAGGCCACCTCCGTTTCAAAGCGTTACGACAAAGAAATATTAGCAAATCTAAGAATCCTTATTGACGTACTAAGGATTCTTTGTAATACTGTGTCCCGCAGCGCAAAGAATTCTTAGTTCAACGGAGGGAGTGATAGCTATGGATTCCATCAAGGAGCGAGTCGGAGCCTACCTCGAACGCGAGGGCAAGACGAAGAAGTGGCTCGCCGACGAGCTGGACATGAGCACAGTGACGCTCAACTCAAAGCTGAACGGCGAAACCGAGTTCTCGTTCTCACAGGCAATCCGGCTCTCCGATGTTCTCGGCTGCACCGTGAGCGAGCTGCGAATTAGCCCGTTCGCAAACTAGCACGACCTAAGCACGTAGTTCTTTGACAAAGCTATAGGGGCAACTCCCTGATGCGCCACTCAGCCCCATTGGGAGGCGGGAAACAAGGCGTGGTGTGAGCCACGTCGGGAATACGGCAGGCGCATACGCAAACAAGTGAAGTCCATGGCCTTGCGAGGTCATGGCAATGCAATAAAAACGCCCCCGACCGCTGCAACGTGCGAGGGCGCAAAAGCAAGAACGCTAAGTTAAGGATACAGCATCATGGCAACTAAGAATGCTACCACGATTGAGATTAAGCCAATCAACATCGAGACGGTGGACATTACCATCGTCGGCACAACCCCGCTCATCATCCACGCTTGGAGCCACAAGGCCAAGCAGGAGATACTGGAAAAGCAGCGCGGCAAGAAGGTCACGGCCAAGCACGCCATCAAGGTTCCGATCAATGACTTCATGGCGAGCATGTACTGGCTCACCGAGCAGCCTGAACCTGGTGCCAACGACGACGAGGCCGAGGCCAACTGGCTCGCGGCTGTCAAGGGTGGCCCCAAGTTCGGCTTCCCTGTCACGGGCATCAAGCAGTCCATCATCACGGGCGCTTACCGCGCGGGCTTGGACGTGAAGCAGACCGAGCTTCGCGGCACGTTCTTCCTTGAGGGGGCGACCGAGGCATCCACGGTGGACATTGCCGAGATTATCGGCCCGCTTCCCGAGATTCGCGAGGACATGGTGAAGGTCGGCGGCATGAGCAAGACCGCCGACATTCGTTATCGCGGCGAGTTCAAGGAGTGGGAGATTCCGCTTCGCCTCAAGTACAACCGCGACGGCAAGTATTCGCTCGAACAGATTCTCAACATGGTCAACTTCGGCGGCTTCGTGGTCGGCATCGGCGAGTGGCGACCCGAGCGCGACGGTCAGTTCGGCATGTACCAGCTCAAGGTCTAGGCAGGCAAGTTATCGCGGGGTGTGGCAGGACAAGGCTTGTCTTGGTTTGGTTAGGCAGGGCAGGCAAGTTCAGGTCTGTTTTGTTTTGGCTAGGTAAGGCGCGAAATGGCTCGTCATGGCAGGCGTGGATTGGCACGGTCAGTTCAGGCAAGTTTCGGCAATGTGGTGTGCGGCGGTGCGGGGCGCTGGTAAGGCAGGGCAGGCTTGGTGTAGTAAGGCGCGGTGAGGCAGGGTAGGGCAAGGCACGGCACGGTGCGTTTTGGCAGGCGTGGTCAGGAGCGTTGCGGCTTGGCTTGTTGCGTTGCGGCAAGTTCAGGCAGGTTATGGCAGGCTCGGCATGGTACGGCACGTTTTGGTTTGGCGGTGCTGGGTGAGGTCGTGCGGTGCGAGGTACGGCAGGTACGGCCATCAATCAATCGTTCGGGAGGTTAACCATGATTTACAAGTGGAGGTCGGGCGCTCGTGCGCCCGTGTCAGCGCAGGTCGCTGGCGAAGTCTGCGAGCAGATGAGCGCCAATGGCGAGCTAACGCCAAAGGCACTTGTGGATGCGAGCAGGCCAGAAGATGCGCCTTTGCATAAGGCGTTTGAGTGGGACGATGCGAAAGCCGCCGAAGCGTACCGAGAGACGCAGGCGGCTTACATCATCCGAAGTATCGAGGTCGAGCGCGAGGACATGCCGGAGCCTGTGAGGGCGTTCTACACGGCACCGTCCATGAGCGCACAGCCCTACCAGTACTACAGCGTAGATGCGATTCTGCGCGATTCCAATGGTCGTGATGCCCTACTTGACGCAGCGCGGCGCGAGCTGGAAGCGTTCACGCGAAAGTATCGTCAGCTCACGGAGCTGGCAGATGTGATCGCAGCAGCCGAGAAGCTACTTAACGCTGCGTAGTCATTTACCAACCAACCCAACCGAGCGTCCCGTCCGCTGCGTCCGTCGCACTTCGGTGACCGCCAATGCAGAGCAGCCATGGCAAGCCGCGATGACACTGGCACAAGAACCGTCGAAAGGCGATGCGGCCAACCATACTCACTCCTTTCTATATGGATTCACCTCCTTTCGACCGCACCACGAAAGACCCGCGCCTGATGGCGGCTGGCGTGGCGAGGGGGACGCTTGGCTGAAAGAGCAGCCCAACCAGTGTGCCGTGGCACTTCGGTGACGCGCGTTTTTCATGGTGTCGCGCCAAGAACCGTCGAAAGGCGAAGGACAAGTCTGTAGTCCCTTCAGATGTTCGCCTGATGGCTGCGACACACCGATTGGGCTGCTCTTCGAGAAGAAAGGAACCAGTCATGACCCACAAGCAGCGCAAGGCGCTGGCCCGCCACAAGGCCATCGTGCGCAAACGCAACATCCGCACCAACAACCTCAAGTTCAACCCCGCGCCGTACATCCCTGGTCGCTCCCGCAGCTACCGCCTGTACGACCTCTAGCGCAATGCCCGAAGCAATCCAAGAGACAGCCGTTTACACCGTCCAGCAAGCCGCAACGCTCGTCCAGTGCGACCGCCGCGTGATACGCGCGGCAATCGACGCGGGCGAGCTGCGCAGCTTCGTGCCGAACGGCTGCACGAAGGGGCTGCGCGTCTTGGGCGCGTGGCTCATCGGCTGGATGGAGGAAAGAGCGACGCTCGGCAAGGGTGGGAGCCAGCCGAGCGCCTGAGAGAGAACAGAGCGCGTATCCAAGCGCTCAACACTGAAAGGATACCAGACATGCGTGAGGAGACGTTGGACATCGCGCTGCCGTTGGCGGCGTTGTTCCTCTTCGCTGGCGGGTGGAAGCTGCTCGTCGTACCCATCTGCAAGCTCATGGGGTGGTTGTAGTGCGTACCTCAATGGACGCGCTCGACTACCACACCGCGCTGAACATGGCGATGGAGCGCAAGGCGGGCAAGAACTGGGAGCAGATTGCAAAGCGCTTCCTGTTCGAGAGCGCGGAGGAAGCGAAGAGCGCCTACTTCCGCTGGCAGCACAGGAACAACATCAAGGTGGTGGACTAATGGACAACATCGACATGAAGATTATCGAGGCCAAGGCAGACCTCATGCTCATCGGCATGCTCGCTCAGGCGAAGCGCAGCGAATGTGACGCGAAGCTGATTAAGTCCGTGAGCGAACATGACGGCTCCAACGTGCTCGTCGCAGGTCTTTGCAGCGAGAGCCTTCGTGGGTACCTCGCTGGCATCATGACGGCAATCCGCGTGCTTAACGGTGAGGACGCGCTTGAGTTCTTCCGCGAGTTTTCCGATGGCTTGGACGAGACCTCGCGAAAGACCTTGGAGTTCGACTTCCGCGAGCAGGTCGAGCACTACAGCGAGACGGGCGAGGACTAGTGGACGAGCAGGTCATGCAGGCCATCATGGCAGACCTCGAACAAGAAAGGTTGGAAGCAATGTCAGACAACGTAAAGATTTCCGCGCTTGAGCTTGAGAACGTCAAGCGCATCAAGGCAATCCAGCTCGTGCCGACCGAGAACGGACTTACGGTCATCGGCGGTCGCAACGCTCAGGGCAAGTCGAGCGTGCTCGACGCTATCGCGTGGGCTCTCGGTGGCAACAGGATGAAGCCGCAGGCACCCAACCGCGACGGTGCCGAGAGTCCGGCTTCGATCCACGTCGAGCTGAGTAACGGGCTCATCGTCGAGCGCAAAGGCAAGAACGCAGCCCTGAAGGTCACCGACTCTCGCGGCCTGAAGGGAGGTCAGGCGCTTCTCGACGAGTTCGTCGGGCAACTGGCGCTCGACCTTCCGCGATTCATGGTCGCGTCCGACAAGGAGCGTGCAGACTACCTGCTCGGCATCCTTGGCGTGTCCGACGACCTGAACCGCATCGACGGCGAGATTCAGCAGGCCTACGACGAGCGCCGCTGGCTCGGGCAGGACGCAAACCGAAAGGCCAAGGCCGCTGAGGACATGGAGTTCTACGCCGACGCGCCAGCCGAAACGGTGTCAATCTCCGAGCTTTCGGCGCAGCTTCAGAGGGCAATGGCCTTCAACTCCGAAAACGCGGCGGCTCGTGACAAGGTCAACCGCATGTACGACGAGCTTATGCGCAGCCAGCGAGAGATTGAGGAACTGACCGCTAGGCTCGACACGCTCACGGCGCAGCACAACGAGCACATCGTCACCTACAACGCCGAGTTGCAGCGAGTTCAGGGCCTCACCGACGTTGATACGGAGCACATCGAGAAGGCAATCTCCGAGGCCGAGGACATCAACGCCAAGGTTCGCGCCAACAAGCGCAAGGCTGACGCGCAGCGTGACGCGGAGCAGCTTGCCGAGTCCCGTGACGCGCTCACCAAGAAGCTCGACGCTCTGAGGGCAGAGAAGGTGGCACTGCTCGACAACGCTGGCATGCCGCTCGCTGGAATGTCGGTTGATGGCGGCGTCCTCTCCTACAACGGCCACGTGTGGAGCGACATGAGCGGCGCGGAGCAGCTTCGCGTGGCTACGGCAATCGTCCGAGCCACCAAGCCTGAGTGCGGGTTCGTGCTCGTGGACAAGTTGGAGCAGTTCGACACGCAGCAGCTCGCGGAGTTCGCGGCGTGGTGTGAGTCCGAGGGCTTGCAGGTCATCGGTACGCGCGTCGCGACGGATGACAGCTGCACGGTCATCATCGAGGACGGCAGCATCGTCGGTCAGGAGGTGAGCCAGTAATGTCAGAGGGACTTGGGATGGTGCTTGCGTCGGAGCTTAACCGACCGAGCGTCTTGGAGGCGCTTCCGAGCAACTTCAACCGAGCGCGGTTCATCCAGAACACCGTAGCGCTCGTGCAGAGCAACGAAGAGCTCTCGCGCATGCCGCATGCCAAGCTGGTTCCTGCCCTGATGAAGGGCGCATACCTTGGCCTCGACTTCTTCAACGGCGAGTGCTACGCGATTCCCTACGGCCAGCAGATTCAGTTCATGCCGAGCTACAAAGGCATGGTCAAGCTTGCCAAAAGCTTCTCGAAGCGTCCGCTCACCGACATCTACGCGCACGTCGTTCGTGACGGAGACGAGTTCGAGAGCGGCATGGACGGCGGTCAGGAGTACGTTCGCTTCAAGCCGAAGACCTTCAGCGACGCGCCCATCATCGGTGCCTTCGCGGTCGCCCAGTACGTCGACGGCGGCATCAAGGTCGAGACGATGAGCAAGTCGCAGCTCGACGCGGCGAAGCGCGTGAGCAAGGCGCAGAGCGGCACGGCTTGGAAGTTCTTCCCAGAAGAGATGTATCGGAAGGGGTTGGATGTGACCACTCCGATACCGACTCCAAGCGGATTCAAGCAGATGCTTGATATTCAGATTGGCGATGTTGTTTATGACATGTACGGTCACAAGACCAATGTTGTTGACATGTCTGAGGTCAAGCAGATTGATTGCTACGAGGTCACGTTCTCTGGCGGCGATAAGCTGATTTGCGATAACGAGCATCTTTGGGTCGCAAAGGTTGGCTCCAATGCTCATAAGCAAAAGTGGGAGACGTACACAGTTAACCAGCTTGCGGATTTCAAGAACGACGGAAAGTCTGTTGTTGTTCCTGTTACCGGCTGTGTTGACTTTGACGAACAAGACCTTTTGATCCCGCCCTATATCTTAGGGTATTGGCTGGGGAATGGCTCTAGCAGGGCCGCGAATGTGTCGTGTGACGAGCGTGACCTTGACGAGATTTGTTCACTTATGGTCGCTCACTCTGACGGTAAGTACGACATTGGTAAGAAACGGTACTGCGAGAACTCCCATGGCGCTGTTGTTGGAATCACTCACGGATTTCTTAACGATTTGAGGGAACTGTTTGTTTTTCAGAACAAGCACATCCCCTTGCAGTACTTGATTAGTTCAAGGGAACAACGTCTAGACCTGCTTCGTGGTCTGATGGATAGTGATGGAACAATCACCAAGAACAGGGGAAGGGCAATCTATTCTTCTGTTCGTAAGAACCTTGCGGTCGGTGTCTATCAGATCGTTTCATCGCTTGGTGAAAAGGCAATCATCAGCAAGAGGACGCAGACTGGTTTTGGTAAGGAAGTCGAGTGCTATTACGTGTCTTGGCAACCAACCTATTGTCCCGTTTACCTTAATCGCAAGGTCGCCCTTATGCGAGACAGGAAACTGTCAACCTACAGAAGCATCGTGAGTATCAATAAGGTTGACAGTGTTCCTACCAAGTGTCTTGCGGTCGATTCTGAGAGCAAGACGTATCTTGCTGGTGACGCTTTTATTCCTACCCACAACTGCGTCATCCGCCGCCTGTGCAAGGGCATCGACCTCAGCATGGACAACGCGGAGCAGACCCGCATCATGCAGGACGATGACGCAATCGAGGCGGAGGTGACCGAGGTTGACAACCCCTTTGGAGACTAGCGAGCAGTACTACGGCAGGCAGGCCAACTTCGAGTACATGAGCGCGTCGCAGCTCAAGGCCTTCATCGGAACCCCTGGCATCAGGGCTTGCGAGGAACGCGCCGTAGCCGAGCTGAACGGGCAGTACGTCCGCCCAGCGAGCAACGCGCTCACCATCGGCAGCTACGTTGACGTGATGCTCACCGGAACCGAGGACGAGCAGCACGCCTTCCGCGAGTCGCACCCCGAGATGTTCAGCTCTCGTGGAGCGACCAAGGGGCAGCTCAAGGCCGAGTACCGCAGCGTCAACGACATGGTCGCCCGTGCCTTCGAGGACGAGGCAAACGGCGGCATCTTCATGAGGGCTCTGCGCGGCGAGAAGCAGAAGGTCGTGACGGGCGAGATTCATGGCCACAAGTTCAAGGGACGCATCGACGTTCTCGGTGACGGCTTCATCACAGACCTCAAGACGGTTGAGAACGTCAACAAGCGCTACTACAACGAGGGCTGGTGGGACTTCATCAGCTGGTGGGGCTACGACCTCCAAGGTGCCATCTATCAGGAGCTTGTGTGGCAGATGACTGGCAGGCGGCTCCCGTTCTACATCAACGCGCTCTCCAAGCAGACCCCGTGCGACATCGACCTGATTCAGGTTCCGCAGGACAGGCTCGACGAGGCCATGGCGAGGGTGACTCCGAGCGCTTTGGATCGCATCGCGGCGCTCAAGAGCGGCGAGCTGAAGCCTACAAGGTGTGAGCATTGCGACTGGTGTCGCATGACAAAGGTTATCCGACAACCAAGGATTTTGGAGGTAGTGTAATGGCAGACGAGCAGATGTTGGAGCTTGGGCAGACTATCAAGGACGAGCCCTCATTTAGCGCACCCGAAGGTGATTATCGCTTCTTCGTCAAGAGCTGGGACGTGTCGATGTTCCAGCCGCGCGACGAGAACAGCAAGATTCCGCCATGCAAGCAGGTCGACGTGACCCTGCTCATCCCGTATCGCGACGAGATGGGCAACGTGGTGTACGGCCAGAAGGTCGAGCACTTCAAGCTGCTGGCGCGCCTGAAGTTCGTCATCACCAAGTTCTTCATCGCCTGCGGCATCGGCAAGAGCGGCGACGAGTTCACGCTGGACTTCGACCAGTGCATCGGCAAGGTCGGCACCTGCAAGGTTCAGCAGCAGATGGGCAGCAACGGCAACCTGTTCGCGAGCATCGACGAGTTCTACGCTCCCGATGTCGCTCCGCAGGTGTCCATGAACGACGGCCTCTCCTTCATGGAGCCGACGCCGCAGCAGCAGCCGAGGCCCATGCAGCCGCAGCAGCAGCCCATGGGCTACGGATATGGTTACTAGGCAGCTCAGACCCTACCAACAGGAGGCCGTCGCGGCAGTCCATTCCCACTGGCAGGAGTGGGACAAGGAGCTGCTGGTCTGCGCCACAGGCACGGGCAAGACGGTCATGGCGAAGCAGATTGTTGAAGACCGACTCGCGAACGGGTCGGTCTTCTTCTTGGCGCATCGTGACGAGCTGATAGAGCAGGCACGCTCGACGTTCGGAGGCGCTGGCAAGGTCAAGGGCTCCGAGACGGACATACAGCCAATCACGGTCGGCAGCGTCCAGACGCTCATCAACCGTCCCAGATACGACGGATTCAAGACGCTCATCATCGACGAGGCCCATCACGCGGTCTCTGACAGCTACCAACGAATCCTCGCACAGTACCCATACGCGAAGGTCTTAGGGCTGACCGCGACGCCAGACCGCAAAGGTCTTGGCAAGGTGTTTGAGGGCATCGCCTACGAGTACGGGCTTCGACGCGCTGTGCAGGAAGGCTACCTATCGCCGATAGTCGCGAGGACAATCCCCATCGACATTGACCTCACCAAGGTCAAGACCAGGGTCGGTGACTTCGAGGTCACGGGCTTGGTCGAGGCGTTGGAGCCTTACCTTCCGGAGATTGCCAAGTCGATGGCCGAGCACGCGATGGACAGGAAGACCATCGTGTTTCTACCGCTGGTCAGGATGGCTCAGGAGTTCGCCGAGATGCTAAGAAGCTACGGCTTCGACGCTCAGGAGGTCAACGGGCAGTCGCAAGACCGCAAGGAGAAGCTGGAATGGTTCTCTCGCGCTGGCAAGGGCGCGGTCATGTGTAACGCGATGTTATTGACCGAGGGCTATGACTGCCCAGACGTTGACTGCGTCGTGGTGCTCAGGCCCACCAAAGTGAGAAGCCTCTACAGCCAGATGATTGGTCGTGGGACTAGGCTTGCCCACAACAAGAAGGACTGCCTCATCCTCGACTTCCTCTGGCTCTCGACCAAGCACGATCTGTGCAGGCCAGCGTCTCTCATCACGGGCAACGACGAGGATGCCCAGAAGGTGTCCGAGAAGGCCGTTGAGGAAGAGCTTGAGCTGTTCGGCGCTCTGACCGACGTTGAGGAACAGCGCAGGAACGCTCTGGCAGACGCCATCCGAGCCAACGCAAAGCGAAAGGCGAGGTTGGTCGACCCGTTGACGTTCTTCGTGGACGTGAACGAGGTGGCACTCACTGACTACGAGCCTGAATGGCCGTGGGAAAAGGAGCCAGCGACCGAGAAGCAAATAAAGCTCATCGAGCAAGCTGGTGTCAACACTGACGGCATGTGCAAGGGACAAGCGAGCGTGATTATCGACGTGATTCTCAACCGTCGCAGGCAAGGCTTGGCAACCGCCAAACAGATGCGAATGCTTGAGCAGAAGGGCTTCCAGAACGTAGGGCTTTGGACGTTCGAGCAGGCGAGCGACATGATTGGTAGGCTCGCGGAGAACAGGTGGCGCGTACCGTACGACATCAATCCGGCAACCTACGTGCCGATGTAAGGAGCAAGCATGATTCACAACGTAACGATCCCGTTCTCGTTCGACACCTCGCCCATCGAAGAGCAGGTGGCACAGCTTGGCGAGGAAGAGGTCAAGAAGGCCATCCGAGAGGCCGTGATGGACGGCCTTCTCTCCGTGCTCCCTGGCAAGGACAGGGGCTACTACCGCAACCCGAAGCCCAACAACGACAAAGAGATTGACTGGAAGGCGTACATCGACGAGCGCATGGATGCTTGGATTGACAGACACAAGGAAGAGATCGTCGACGAGGCCGCTCTGCTGATGGCTATGAGAGCTGGGCGTAACAAGAAGTGGCGCGATGTCCTCGAAGAGCTAAGGGCGGAGCGTGATGCCGAGTGAGCCAAGCTGAGGACGTAGACCGCATGTGCGCAGGCTCAGAGCCAGCCAAGAACGGCCTAGAAGAGCGGCTTGACATGATAGTCGCGCAGCTGTCAGTCATAGCCTACGAGCTTCACAGGATGAACGATGAGCGAGAAGATTCTTGAGCAGCTTGCCTATATCGACTCTGACTCGTATGACCAGTGGATGCTGGTCGGCATGGCGCTCAAGCACGAGGGCTACGGCTGGGAGGTCTGGGACGATTGGAGCCGCAGTTCTCCCAAGTACCAAGAGGGCGTCTGCGAGCGCAAGTGGCGCAGCTTCAACGAGCAGAACGCTGGCGATCCCGCTACGGGCGGCACAATCGACCATCTGGCGAGGCTCAACGGCTGGTCTGATGACTACGGCGAGGAACTGATTCTCGGTCAGACCATCAAGGACGCATCTCCTACGCGAGACTACGTCTTCGTTGACAAGACAACCGAGAGGGAGAACCTTCCGGAGTTCGACAAGGACAAGTACGACCCGAGGGCAGACGCTCTGGCGTACCTCAACGGGATGTTCGAGCCCGAAGAGTACATCGGCTTCAACGGAGAGTTCTCCCGCAAGGACGATAGGCTCGTGCCAACGGTCAACGCGCACAGCTTCACGGCTGGCATGGTCGTGAGGGACGTTGAGAGCGGCCCGATGAAGAAGGCTGGCGTCTCAGACCTGAACGCTCAGGCCGTGCGCGAGGCCTTCGGCGTCAAGGGCGATGACGGCTGCTACGTCCGCATCAACCCGCTCGACGGCCATGGTGACGGCAACTCGAACGTGACGAGGTTCGCCAACGCGCTCATAGAGTCCGACGAGGATGACATCGAGACGCAGTACGCCATCTACCGCAAGTTGGAGCTGCCCATCCGCTTCTTGGTACACAGCGGCCACCATTCGCTGCATGCCATCGTAAAGGTCGACGCGCTGAACATCGGCGAGTACCGTGAGCGCGTGACGTTCCTCTACGCCTTCTGCTCCAAGAACGGCCTGCATGTCGACGAGGCGAACAAGAACCCGTCGCGCTACAGCCGCATGCCAGGAGTCAAGCGCGGTGAAGAGTGGCAGCGAATCGTCGCTCGTGACATCGGCAAACGCTCGTGGGACGAGTGGCGAGAATGGGTCGAGGAAGAGAACGACACGCTTCCCGAGGAAGAGCCGCTGGGAGACCTCAGCGACCTTCCAGACCTATCGCCAGAGCTTATCAGCGGTCTTCTGCGCGAGGGCCACAAGATGCTGCTCGCGGCTCCGTCGAAGGCTGGCAAGAGCTTCCTGCTCATGGAGCTGGCCGTCTGCATCGCCGAGGGCAAGCCTTGGCTAGGACACAGCGTCACGCGCGGCAAGGTGCTCTACGTGAACTTGGAGCTTGACGGCATCAGCTGCAAGCACAGGTTCAAGGACATCTACAACGCGATGGGCGGCGGCACTCACGGCAGCGACGTGCTGGTGCTCAATTTGCGTGGTCGGTCGGTGCCGCTCGACAAGCTGGCCCCGACGCTGATACGGCGCTACAAGGATCGTGGCCTGAAGGCCATGATCATCGACCCCATCTACAAGGTCATCACGGGTGACGAGAACGCCGCGAGCGACATGGCGCTGTTCTGCAACCTGTTCGACTCCATCGCGACCGAGTGCGGCTGCGCGATGGTCTACAGCCACCACTTTAGCAAGGGGGCGGCATCAAAGTACGGCAACGCGGCAGACCGCGCGAGCGGTTCTGGCGTGTTCAGCCGAGACCCAGACGCCATCTTGGCCATGAGCGAACTGAAGGTGGACGATGGGAAGATAGCGACCTACAGGCAGATAAGGAGCGGCACGGTCACGCCTACGGGATGGCGCGTGTCCGCAACCCTGCGAGAGTTCCCGACCCCGCCAGACTTCGACGTGTGGTTCGACTGGCCGCTGCACGTGCCAGACGAGGGCAAGGTGCTTGCGTCGACGAGCGACGTAGGCGAGCAGGGCGTGGCCAAGGGTCAACGTCGCAAGGTAGACCACGTCGAGGAGCTTGAGACCCAGTTCGAGATGGAGACCGACGTGTCGCGCGACAACGCCATCGCGACCGAAGACCTCATGGCGGTCACTGGTTTCAGCCCGTCAATCATGAAGGACACGGTATCGAAGAGCGAGAAGCTGATGGCCGCTACGGTGCTCACGCCCGACGCTGGGCCAGTGAGGGTCGTGACCGTCAATGGAGCCGAGTGTATCACGTACGGAAGGCGCGAGTACGTACCCAAGAGAAGCAAGGCCGGAAGCGTCATGAAGAACCGCGACTGGCTCCTGAAGGGAGGCCAGACGAGCCTATGAGTTATGAGTTACGAAACCCCCTAATAGGGGAATAACTCAGACTCATAACTCACGACCAATCCAACAGACGGACGGAGATGGGAGGGGAGGGGCTTGATGCCCCCCTCCCCATCCCCTGTCCTGTCTGGTGTCTTGGAGATTGGGAATTTTGAAACCGAACAACGCAACTGAAGACTGGGAGCAGGCGCAGCTCGTCCAATGGGCTCGCCACTTCTCGTGGGGGCAGCTCCTGTTTCACATACCCAACGAGAACCACCATCACGACACGCCGCTCGGAGTGAGGTCGGGCGTGCCAGACCTGATGCTTCCCGTACCGATGGACGGCAAGCATGGCATGTTCATCGAGATGAAGAGAGCCAAGGGTGGGAAGTTGAGCGAGTCGCAGAAGAAGTGGCTCATGTGGCTCAACGAGCTTGGCTACGTCGCGGTCTGCTGCCATGGCTGGCTTGAGGCGAGGGAAGCCATCGAGAGATACATGCACATCGAGAGAGAGAGCGAACAATGATTATCTACCACGTCGACCTGAAGTTCATCCAGCCCGTGCTCGGAACCGCGAGCAGCAACCCTCGCATCCACGAGCAGTTCATCGCGTCCAAGGCACCCGACGCGCCGTCGCTCAAGGAAGAGGTCGAGTCGCTTGGCGTCGAGGCGGTCGAGCAGCGCGGAACGACGGTGTTCCCCAAGACCAAGGACGGTCAACCCTTCCTCTGGGATTACATGATCAAGGGCTTCATGAAAGACGCATGCAAGAGCATGCGTGACGCTGACGGAAGCACCTCAGCAGGGCTTGTGGCCTACAAGACCAGGATTGACACGCTCATCTTCCCGTCACCGAGAAACATCAAGCTGAACATGCCAGAGGGCAGCGGCATCCGCGTGCTTGAGCGTCCGCTTCGCATCGACACGCCTCCCTACCCGCGAGTCGCGCTTGCGGCTTCCGAGATGCTTGACGCTGGCACGACCTGCTCGTTCGACGTGAAGCTGCTCGCGGCCAAGACCAAGGGTACGAAGTCGAAGCCTGGTGTCTCGCTGACCAAGTGCCTCATCGAGTGGTTCTCCTACGGGCAGCTGCGAGGCCTCTGCCAGTGGCGCAACGCTGGCTACGGCGCGTTCGTCTGCACCATCACCGACAAGGACACTGGCGAGGTCGTTTTCGACAACATGCGATAGTAGCGACGGCATAGCCTAGATGTGCGGCGCGACGGAAAAGCTGAGTAAGGCGTAGCCGTAGCTAAGGCATAGCTCTGATGTGAGGTGAAAAGCAACGGCAAAGCGTCGAGGGGCGATGACCCGCAAAGCTATGAGACGCAACGGCACAGCTAGGCGGCGAAAAGTTCTGCTCTGCAAGGGCAAAGAACGGCTAAGACCTGCAATGGCAATGCTGATTCTAAGCGCCGCGAGGCAGCGGCACAGGAATGCTCGGATAGGAAATGCGTATCGATGGCAAGGCAGGGCAAAGCGACGGCATAGCGGGGCTACGGTAGGCGGCGGCTTAGAACAGATGCGTACAGCGACGGCAAGGCGGGGCAAGACGAGGCGGGGGCATAGCACGACTGCGACTGGCACCGCAACGGCAAGGTCAGGCGGGGATGTGCAACGGCAAAGGACAGTTCCGACCAGCGCCGCGACGGCACGGAATAGCACCGCGTTGGCAAAGCATGGACACGCCACGGAATAGCAAGGACATGCACCGCGACGGCTCCGGACAGCAACGCGGTGAGTGGCATGACGTAGGAAAGCATAGCTACGGCAACGGAGAGCACGATTTTTGGCGCGATATGCGCAAGGCACGACTAGTAATCCACTTTGGACGGCACAGGGGCTTAAAACGGCTCCTGTGCCGTCTCGTTGAGAGAGGGGACAGAATGACAATAACCGACGAGCTGAGGACGGGCGGCATCTACAAGTTCCCGTCAAACACCCGATGGTACACGGTGGAAGAGCTGAACGAAATCGCCGACCGCATCGACGCGGCGCTGGCAGAGCGCTACGTCGAGATGCCAGCGAATGTTGACGGCCCGCCGAAAGACATTGACGGCGAGATTTGGCACTACGGCGACAAAGCCAAAAGCGTCCTGTTTCCTAAAACCGCGCCGCGCACGGTCTGCGGGTTCGGCGTGATAAACGGCAGGCATGTGTTGTTCTACTTGAGCGAGAACTGTAGCGGACACACATCCGAACTGCATCGGGGATGGGACTACGCGGACAAAGTGTGCCACTACAAGCAGCCCACCGTCGAGGACGTGCTGCGGGACTTTGGCAAGGCGTGGGTCGAATGGGAGGACGGTTCGCCATGTGACCCCATCGCCAAGTACGCGCAAAAGTTGAGGCTGGCTGGCGGTGATGCGGAGTGATGCTTCAGAGGTTCAACGAGAAGAAGCGCGTGTACGAGCCCTATCAGGTGCCCGACGATTGGCACGTCACCACCTACGAGACGGACATGGACACGATTGTCAACTGCTGCCAGTGCGGGCGCGAGGTTCCCTTCGGCGAGTGCTACACGAGCATGCAGGTGCAAACTTCCGTGGGCTTCGGTTACGCCGTGTGTGAGCGCTGCTACTACGACAAGGAGTGGCCAGAGCGAGAGGAAGCGAGGCGTGCATGAGCGCGACTGACGAGGTACGTGCCGAGCTGACAAAGCGCGGCGTGAAGTGGATTGACATACCACTCGTAAGCATGAGTCGCACTTGCTGGAAAGCAAGCAATAAGCAGGATGGCTACTGCTACTACGAGGAAGATGAGTATGGAACTGAGTTGACCATATCACGAGCGACCCCCGAACAGGCTATCGAGGCCACCATTGGGCGCGGGACGTGCCACATCACGCCTAAGTTCACATGCAGCGCGTGCGGGCATCAGTACCCGACAAGGAATTACGAGAGTTACGAGACGTGCGACGGACGCACGGCGTTTGCGCCGCTTGGCTACAACGTTCTTAACTGCAGGAAGCCAAACTACTGTCCGCAATGTGGCAGGCGCGTAAAGGAGGTGTACGAGTGCTAGTCGAGGTTTCCATCCCGCTCGATGCCATCGGAGTGGTCAGGTGCGACTTCGACGGGAGCTACCACATCGAGGTGAACGGCCAAGAAGTCGATACGGACGAGAAGACGTATTGGCAAGTTATCAGGGCGCGCGGTGGCACCGTGCCGCCGTGGAGGAAGGTTGAGTCATGAGCAAGTATAAGGTGACCATCAAGGTCACCAATATCTGCACCTATGAAACCGACGAGGCCAGAAGCCCCAAAGACGCGATAGCAGAAGCGTTCAGTCATGACTACCTTTGGGAACGCGAATATGGCGACATAGAGTACACCGCCACCGCAGAAGAGCAGGAGGTGGACTGATGTCGACCCAACCAATGACGTTCGACGAGTTCAAGCGCCTCATCGCAATCGACGTGAAGCACAACGCCTTCACCGGAAAGGTCGAGTGCGACGTGACGTTCACCGCTCGTGCGAGAAGCGCCATCCCATATGCGATGTACGAGGTTAACGGCAAGGAAGAGTCAAAGGAGTTTCTTGTCGACAAGGCCGCGCGTAGGCTCTGGGACTTCATACAGGCACAACTCACCTACACGGACGCGCACATCAGGGAGGCCTACTACCAGGGTCTTAGGGACTCGTGCGACAAGTGGCCTCATCCCTGCGATGACCGAAAGATAGCCGAGATCGTTAAGAGCGTCCAAGACACGAGAACGTGGGATGGGACGGTGACCGTAAGGAAATGAGCAGACTGACCATAAGCGTCAACACGTTTCGCATGGACACGGACAAGGAGGCCGCGCTGAAGCCGCTTGAGGAAGCAGCCGAGGCGTTCGGAGCTTGGCAGGAGTACCAGCGTGGCTTTCCGTTCATCGCCTTCGGTGGCTGCGACGTGTACAAGCAGCGTCTCGCAGACGAGATAGCCGATGTCATCCAAGCCGCTTGCAACCTAGCAGACCGCCACGGCATCGACCTGCAAGAGGCCATGGAGTGCTGCGAGGAACGGAACAGGGCTAGGGGACGCTACAGCGGAGAGCAGGCGGGCTGATGATGGGATACCACATTGAAGCGTCTCGCTTTGGATTCAAGGAGCTGCCAGACCGAATCCTCGTGCGCGAGGACGGCTGGCTTGGCGCTTACAAGTTCGACGGAGAGCCGATAGTCGACTACTGGTACGTGCCAGAGCAGCGAGTCGACGAGCTGCGGCAAGAGCTGGCAATCCGCGAGGCGTCCGAGCAGGAGAAGGTCATCGAGTACCTGCGGCAGGAGAACGTCGACTGGGAGGACAAGTATCGCGCCCTCGCGAAGGAGAACGAGAGGTTGCGGTGGCTGTGCGGCGAGCTGTCCGAGTTCCTTACCGAAGCCGAATGGATGATATGGCCTGAATATCGCGAGGCGATGGTCGAGTTGGGAGTCGAGGTTCCCGATGCCTAGCTTCCTAGAGCCGAGCAAGTACTGCTCATGGTTGTCCGAAGGCAAGCTAGCGAGGCAGGCCAAGAAGCTGGCGAAGGGGTCGAGCAGGGACACGATCACAGAGGTGTACAGGTTCGTCTCGACGAAGTTCAACTACGACGGCGAGAAGGCCGCGCAGCTCAGTGGCACGAGGGGTTACGTCCCAGACCCAGAGGAAACCTACGAGTCGCGCAAGGGCATCTGCTTCGACAAGGCGTCGCTCATGTGCGCGATGCTCCGGTCTCTCGGCATACCAGCAAAGCTGGTGGTCGGGACGATTGACGGCGCGTCTCACGCATGGGTCTCGGCGTTTGACGGCGACAAGTGGCTGAATTGCGACCCGACCATGGGCAGGTGGCGGGACGAAAGCGAATACGTGGAAAGGTACGAGCTCTGATGACGGCATTTGGCAAGTCGATACGGCACCTGTACCAGACGAGCGGCCATGTCAGCTTGGCAGACTGGTGCGCCCACATCGGAATCAAGTACGGAACCGTCCGACACTGGGCTGAGTCAGACACGGAGCCGACGTGGCTCAGGACTCTCAGGACTATCAAGCGGCGCACTGGTCTGAGCTGGCCAGAGCTTCTTGATGGCAAGCGGCCAGCGCGAATCATCGAGACAAGCAATCCCGACACCGACAAGGCCACTGGCCACAGCGAGTGCTCCGCCTGCGGATGGACGGTCGACTGCTGGGACAGGTATTGCCGCCATTGCGGAGCCGAGTTCAGGGAGGACTGATGGGAACGAACATCTACCTGCGGCGCAAGGAACCGCGCATGGTTCCAGAGTATGACGTGGTTCACGTCTGCAAGCTGAGTTACGGGTGGCGGGCGCACTTCGACGGCAGCAGCGCATTGGAGGACTGGGGCGAGCGCCATCCGCGCGTCGGCAGCATGGACGATTTGCGCGGCTATCTGGACTCTGGCGAATGGGAGCTTGTCGACGAGTACGGAGACGCTACCACGCTGGAAGAGGTTCTGGCGCATGACGAGGTGAAGCGCGACGGGCAGCTCTGGAACACGCGAGTCTCGCTTGACGATTACTACGACCGAGAGGGACATCCCTGGTCGAGAAGGGGGTTCAGCTGATGGGACTAGTTGCATCGGCGATAGCCGGAAGCCTAGCTGGGGCGACCGTGTTCGCGCTCTGTGTGTGCGCGATGGCGGTCAACAGCGGAAGGTGGCGCAGGTGATTGGGGTCGAGCCAATAACGATGTTTCACCTAGACCCAGACAAGTACGAGACGCGTGCCGAGCTGGTCTACCCAGACAGCGTTCTGAACGAGATGGCGCGGCGCGTCGGCGACAAGCTGGACGAGGAGATTCTTGCGCGGCTGGGGTACGTCAAGCCAGTGAGGTGCAAGGAGTGCAAGCGCGTGACTATCGACCAAGGAGACCACGACTACAGAGAACCGTTGTGGTGCGATCTTTTCCACACGGACGTTAGCCTTGACGGCTACTGCGCGTGGGGCAAGCGTAAGAAAGAACACGAATGAACAAATCTGAAATCTTATTCAACAGGGCACTGCTTTGGGTAGTGCTCTTGCATCTGACGGACAACAAGGTGGCGGCGACGATGTTCACCGTTTGCTCGTTGCTCAACATCATTGATTCGGTCATTTGCATGGTGCGTAAGGATGACGAATGAACGGCGTTGGAATCGGCTGCGGCCTTATCGGCAGCACGACGGTCATTGCGACTGTCTACATGATGGAGCGAGGTTACAAGTGGTGGCAGATAGCGCTTGTTGTCCTCGTCTCCTTATGCGTTACTCCGCAGTACAAGTTCAGAAAGGTAGACGAATGAGCAAGGCTGACGCGGAAATCATCAAGATGCTGCTCTGGCTTATCTTGCGTACAGTCAGCACGAATCCAGACACCGAGGCGATTGCTCTTATCGGCATGGGTATCCACGCAATCGCAGCTGTCTTTGCAATCTTTGCGGAGGTGCGCAAGTGAGCAGGTCACAGGCCACCTTGGATTTATCCAAGCGCCTTGAGTCGTATATGGCGAGGCGATACCATCTCTGGGCAAGCGAGGTCTACCTGAGCGCCTATACGCAGGATGGCGGCACCATCGACATCCGCCCAGACTATCTAGCCTTCAACCTCTCGCACGGCAACTACGCATCCAAGGCCGCGTGGGTCGAGCGCGGCACGTTCACGGTATTTGAGGTGAAGAGCTGCAAGGCTGACTTCGAGAGCGGTCATGGGCTGAACTTCATCGGTGACAAGAACTACATCGTGACCACCAGAGAGTTCGGAGAACAGCTTAGGTATGGCGGCACCTTGTACGACAAGATGCCAAGCGATTGTGACGGCGTTCTGGTGCCGTCTGGTAACGGACTGCGCATGCTCTTCGACAGGGACCCGCATGGACTCCGCGGAGGCTACCGCAAGTTCTCCGCATGCGAACTGCTCTGGGCAATCATTCGCACGGGCAGGGCATACCTTTCCAACTGGCGAGAGGCAACTACAGTGCGCTCAGACAAGGTGGTGGAGGAATGAGCCATATTGATGTGCGCGAAATCAAGCTAAATCTTCGTTATCCGAACAGCAGGCAGGAGGACATAACCGATGCCTTCATGCGGGGATACCAAGGAGCGGTGAAGATTGGCAACGATGCCGTCAGGCGTGTCAAAGCCGAGAAGGAAACCCTCATCCGTCGCATAGACGAGTTGTGCGCTGAGAACGAGCGGTTGCGGAACCAACTGCATGACCAACAGGATACAGCGGGGCATAACTTCGTGCGCAATGCACGCGAGTACAAGCGGGTGTGCGACGAGAACGACAAGTTGCGTCGGCTAGTAAAGCACCTGCACGAATGTGAAGAGCATGACGATTGCGAAGGCTGCGAGTACGAAGCCGATGATGTGTGCGACTTCGAGCATGACATGCAAGAGCTTGGGATCGAGGCACACGTGAAAGAGGACGAATAGATGGAAGAGGAAGAGTACACAAGTGGCGTGGAGACGCTTTCAAGGCTGTGTGACGAGCGCGGCCTGAATCATTGGGACAGAGAGTCACCAGCCTGCGAGACGCACGTGTTCATCGACAAGGCCGGAAACCCGCACGAGTGCTGGGACTCCCCTCACGGGAAGGTCAACGTGGTCATTTCCATGACGCCAGAGCAGGCGGTTCAGCTTGGCGAGACGTGCCAACTCAAGCCGTGGAAGATGGAGCGCGACACTGGCTTCTACGACTGCATGGAGTGTGCTTGCGGATACGTCGCGGACGTGGCTGATTGGACTGAGTGGCATTACTGCCCGTCATGTGGAAAGGCGGTGACCTCATGACCTGCCAAATCTGCGCGGAGCACACCTACTGCCTACATCGCTGGCGAACCATGTGGGTCTGCAAGACCTGCCTTGGGAAGCTGAGGGAGATGGAGAGATGAGCGACTTCACTTGGCACCTGATGGCAGACGAGCGACCGACGAACGAGGACGCGCGTTACCTGCTGATGGGAAATGGCGGCGGGATGTACGTCGGCACGATAAGTACGCTGAGGTGCGCCAATGGGTCAACGACGTTCCACATACCAAACCATCGTGACGGGTACATGGTAAGCAACCGCATCAAGGCATGGGCAGAGATACCACCTTTGGAGGTGACCGCATGACCGTGAAGTTTGTTCCCTGCCCGTTCAACGGCTGCACGAGCCAGAGGGTCAAGAGCAGCGGTCGCTGGGGCTGGTTCGTGAGCTGCGCGTGCGGCGCGGTCGGGCCAAGCGCTGACAGCAGGGAAGGGGCAATCGAGGCTTGGAACCGCCGCTTCGAGCCGCGCCAGATGAGTTTGGAGGTGGGAGTGTGAAGGTCAAGGTAAAGACGGACGGCGACATGTTCGCCAGCCTAAGCCATGAACGAGTCTTGGTCGAGTTCGAGAAGGACGGCGACTCGCCAAGATGCCCAGAAAGCTGGACGTACTCTGTATGGTTCGACGGGAACCTAATCGACTCCAACGTCTACGAGGCGTCTCTGGCAACCAATGTCAAGGAAGCCATGAGCAACATCAGCGGAATCATCAAAGAGCTATCGGTCATCCGAAACTACCTGATTGCCTACGGCGCGTTCGGTAAGGAACCGGAGGTGACCGCATGAATCCGAAAGCTGTGATCGCAATCCTGGTCATCATCGTCATCGCGCTCGTAATCCTCGCCTGTTGGCAGGCGCGTCGCAGGGCGCATGACTGGCGCGATGACTGGTGCTGTCCCGAGTGCTACGCGGCGCACGACCAGAAGGAGCCTTGCATGGACTGCGCAGCTCGCAAGGCCGCTATGAGGTGGTGGGGATGACCGCAATTCCGTTTGAGGACTGGATTGAAAAGCAAGGCGATGACGTTCGGCTCGCCATGTGCGAGGGACACCCAGAAACGCTCATCCTCGTGGACACGACCGACATGATGGTCTACAAGTACGTGCCAGCCGAGAGTCAGGACGGCGCTTGCGAGATGATGGGCGAGTTTCTGAGGACGCGGGTGAAGGAATTGGGAATCGAGGTGGTCTGATGGCAGACATCGACGCGCCGCTATCTTGGCGCATGCAGCAGGACGGCTACCTGATGCAGATTAACCAACTGCGAGACGAGAACGCGGACTTGCGCAAGCTGTGCGCCGAGATGTGGGAGGCCATCAAAGAGCACAAACGCGTGACGTTCGCGAAGCTGCTTCGCTTTGGCGAGCAGCTGGTCAAGCTGGGGGTGATTGAGTGAGCCGCACGGGACTCATGGCGCAGGACATAGCAGAGCACCTACGCAACATATGCGGTGACGGCAGCATCGAGTGGCAATACGAGCTGATGCCCACCGCGCTCCTGCAAGACATGGCGGACGCGATTGACGAGGGCGCTGACAGCTTCAACTCGATGGGCGAGTACGTCGAGCTGTGGGAGAAGGAGAAGGCAAAGAGCGCCGAACTCACCACCCTCGTCCACGACCTCTTCTCGGCGCTCCAAACCCTCTGCGACGCGAACGAGTGCGAGTACTGCATATTGGCCTGCGAGCCATACGACCAATGCCCGATTGACGGGCTGCGAAGGCGCGTGAAGGAGTGCGAATGATTGAGACGAGGACGTGCGGAGAGTGCGGGAACGCCGAGTGCTACGAGGATGATGCCAACGACCCGTTCATCGAGTTGCCTGAGCCGCATCGAAGCTGGCTGCGCGAGAACTGCTGCGTCTGCGTGTTGAAGGGTGAGCTGCCGCTTGTGCTCCCAAAGGACACCGAGCCAGATGACATCCCCTGCAACTTCTGGGATGAGTAGATGGGCTGGCAGACGCAACTGGCGGCTGCGAGGGTGTCGGCACGCGAGATTGAGGTGCTGACCTACCGAATCAACAACGGCGGGCGCGACTGGTCTGCTGGCGGCGCTAAGGCGCACACCACGACGATCACGAGCCCCACCGAGACAGCCGCCATCATGGAGATGACCGTCGTGCCG
>JAFWKQ010000043.1 GCA_017545665.1 Atopobiaceae bacterium | reverse complement strand
TGTTATCATGCCCTTCTGTGCGAGCGCAGCGAGGATGAACCTCCCAAGGAAGGTCTCGTTTTTGTACTCTGGCGAGGCGCCTTGGTATTCGGCGATATGGGCGTCTAGCTCGAAGTCGGGTATGTACTGGCCCGAGAGTGACTCCGCGAACGCCTTCCAGTCCTTGCAGGCGCCTGCGTCTAGTTGGCGCGTTTTTAGGATTTGCATGATGGCTGGCTGGTGGTTGGCCACCGCATCCGTATTGTAGGTGTGAAGTTCGAAGGGGCCCTGCGGGTTGCGAAGGTATCCCAAAGCATAGACCATTTGGCAAAACGCCTGGTAGTACTCTGTGGGATTGTCCTTGAGCGTCTCTTCGTAGTCGCCCCAGGCGGGTGCGTAGCGATATTGGATGAAGCTATAGTCGGGAAGGTGACCGGCGCGTCCATGGCCGAGGTTCATGATGCTGTTTTCGCTTGCTTGGTACACGCTGTTTGTGTATATGCCGGCATCGATGTCGTCGGGTGTGCCCGCACTGTGCCGGAAGCGCACCGGCCGCTCCTCATACGAACCCTCCTTGGTGGGCAACAGCTCCACAAAGTATCGGTTTGTGTTGTTGATTACCAGCGACGGCGTGCCAGCGAAGTTGCGGTGCGCCCAGGTGTCTGCCAACACGTGCATTGCGATGCCAATGGCCTGGGTACCCTTGCCTTGGGCCAAGCCAATCGTGTCTACAAGGAGCTTGCCGTTTGGCCCACAGATGAGCCGATACTTGTTGCGATAGCGCTTTCCGCCTCGAGGAACGGATGCCTGCAGGTCGCGTGGCAAAAAGTGGAACGAGGCCCAAATGCGCGTGATGTCGGCGAGGCCGGCGGGGTCGGTGCGCGCCTGGGCCATCTCACCCGCGAGCTGGGTCGTGGCAGCGGCAAGCGGGCCGCCTATGCGCTCAAGGTACGTGCGCGAACAGTGGTCCACCAGCTGGGCGCTGTAGCAAATCTCCTGGCTTTGCTCGTGGGAAAAGCCGGCGAGGTAGGCTGCGGAGTAAGTTGCGTAGTAGTGGAAGCTCTTCTCCATGGCGACGCCTATTCCGATGTTCCGCGAAGGCGGCGTAGTTGCATGGCGGAACGTATCATAAGGATGAGTGTGCCCAAGGAAGTCGCCTCTATGGCAAGCGTAACGATTGAGTCCAGTACCGATACGGCGCTGCCTGGGTTGGCAATAACAAGGAAGATTGAGAGGGCGTTGGTGACTGCCACGAACCCCGCCACGACGAGGTATAGCGTGCCACGTCGTTTGCCATTGCCCTCCGCGCGGGCGGACAGCCCTACGTATGCGCGTATGCAGAGGTCGATGAGCGTTATTACAATGATTGTGACTAAGAGGAGAGGCATAGGATAGTTGGCTTCGAGCTGCAGCAGCGCGCGTTGCGTCTCCTCGTTGTGGAGCAGAAAGAACATGACTGTTTTAACCAGCGACCACGCGCTAAACGCGATGGTTCCCAGGCCTGCGATGGATAGCGTGCTCTGGAGGTAGCGAATCTGTGCGGGTTGCGTTCTGTTCGATTTCATGGCTCAACTCTAGCACAACGAGCGATGCTTTGACGATTCCATGATGTAAGAACCAACTGGCCTACGCTATGCTTGTTACTGTTCGTGTACCGCGCCCACGCCGACGCGCATGCGGCGACTCACGAAGTGAGCGAGCGAAGTGAGCGTGGAGTCGCATACGCGCCGGCGTGGGCGCGGTACACGAACAGCAACCTATGCTTGTTGCAGGTTTCAGTAGACGGGAGGTGCGCATGGCTTCGAGCGAGGGGTATTTGCAATATGTGCTTGATCTTTTGGCGGACGTGCCGGAGTTGACGACGCGCAAGATGATGGGGGAGTACCTGCTGTATGCGCAGGGCAAGCTGTTCGGTGGTGTGTATGACAATAGGCTCTTGGTAAAGCCCACCAATTCGTCGCGCGCGCTTCTCTTTACGGAGGAGGTACCCTATGATGGCGCGGCTCCCATGCTGCTGGTAGACATTGAGGACGCTGAGGTGGTTTCCGCGTTGGTGGTCTCTATGTTGCCCGAACTCCCTGAGCCAAGGAAGCGGCGATAAGAGAGTTTGGGCTATGGCGGGACCCATCGATATGCGATCACGACTCGAGAAGCCCGAACAAACGGCAAAGTCGATGCAAAATAAACGCGATTGCGCCGTTTGTTCGGTTTTGGTTCGAGTCAAACCCGAACAAACGGCAAAACTCACAGATTTTCGTAAGAATTTTCCACTTGTTCGGGTTTAGTGGCCTGGTGCTATGGCTCAAAAGCGTTCATAAGCAGAACAAGTGGAATTTTCCATCGTTTTTTTGCTCCGTTTTGCCGTTTATTCGGTTATGGGTCGACTTAAACCCGAACAAACGGCATTTTGGCTACTAAAACGCAGCGTTTTTCCGTTTGTTCGGTCGCGCTTTTGCCATAGCGACTATAAAGGCCCCAGATTGAGGCTAAAACCAAGCTGCGGGTTGCTAGGACGGAGTTCAAGCTAACCGAATGCGAAATCCCTTGGCGGTATCCGTAAGAATTGCTCAGTAATCGAGTACTATTAAAAAGCTCGTATCCAGCAGAGAGGAAGCCATCCATGGACGCAAACGAGATTCAGGCAATGGACGACCAACTTATTATTGAGGACGTTGCTCGCGCGGTTGAGGAGAACGAGTTTGTTCCGTTCGTACAGCCAGTTTTTGAGCTTGCGACAAACAAGGTGATAGCAACCGAGACTCTAGTACGCTGGACACTCCCCGAAGACGGTACTGTGGTGCCCGCTGGCGCGTTCGTACCCTCGCTTGAGCGCACGCACACCATCTGTGGCCTCGACTGGTGCATGGCAGAGGCTATGTGTGAGTTCCTGGGAACGACCGAATGCGATGCGGCCAAGGTTTCGGCGGGTCTAAACATCTCATTCCAGCATGTGGAGGACAAGAACTTTGCGCAGCGTCTTGCCGCTACGGCAGATTGGCACAAGGTCGCGCATGAATTGGTGGGAATCGAGCTTAGCGCAGAGGCCATACGACAGGACGAGAGGGTCACAGGCCACCTGATTCCCTCACTTCTGGATGCTGGCTTTATCGTAATGGTTGACAACTTCGACGCTGGCGTTGAGGAGCTCCGTGCGGTGGCAAACATGGGCATAAAAGTGGTAAAGCTCGCTGCCTCCGTTTGGCGTGATGGCTCTGCCGAGCAGATCCGTCTAATCGTTGACGCTGCGAAGGAGCTAAAGATGACGCTTGCGGCAGAGAACGTGGAAAACGACGAAGAGCGCGCGGCCGTGGCAGAGGCTGGAATACCCGTGGCCCAAGGATATGGCCTTGCCCATCCAATGAGTCTGGAAGACTTCGTGGCGCTCGTTGAGGGCTAGGTGCAAACGGATTTGCTCTGTGGCTGAGTGTTAGGCATGGGCTCAGTGTGTGGCCGACCTAGGCGGCTCTTGTGATCTCCTGGCTTCTGAGTTCCGCGAGGAGAGAGGCCAGTCCGTCGCATTGCGCGCCGATGTTTGCGGAGCACGGCTCCCTTTCGCTCCGTAGCTCTTCGTCGATTCTTGCGCGGTGCACCAAGAACTCACTGGACGCCATCGCGCGGAAGACGGCGGCTGTCATCTGTGCGTCATAGAGCGCACGGTGTGCGGAGGCTTTGTCGTTCTGTATGCCGCACCAATCTGCCGCCTCGCCGAGGGCGACCTTTCGCCTCCTGCCTATGCCCAACAGGCGCGGGTAGAGTCGCTGGATGTCCAGCCACTTGTGCGGAAGGCGGTGTGCGATGCCCTTGGCGGTGCACATCGCCCTTATCTGCTTGAGGTCGCTCTCGCTCCAGGTGACCATGCGGACCCTGCCAGGGCCGATCCAAGTGACCAAGGCCTCCAGCACCTCGGCGAGAGGGCGCGCACAGGTGAGGTCCGCGTCGTTGATGCCGGTGAGGTGACGCACCCTGCCCGACACGCAATGGGCCAGCTGCGGCTTTACCATGTGGCTGAACGTACCGCATATCGTGCCGTCCGAAGGAAGCTTGACGGCGCCCACGTACGAGATGTCACGTGAGTACCTGTCCTGCCACGTCGCCGGCTTCGGGCACTGGTATGGCGTGCAGGTAATGCACAAGCTGTGCCCGGGAAAGAAGCTTAAGTTACGAAGTGAGCCAGACAACCCCTACGACCCGAACGCCATCGCCGTGTGGTGCGGCAAGACCAAAATCGGTTTTGTCCCCAGAGCCAGAAACGCCGAGCTGGCGAAGCTCCTGTTCTTTGGGTATGGGAACCTGTTTGAGGTGCGCGTCCAATCAACCGATTGGACACGGCATCCCGAGGCGTAGGTGAGGATGACCATAATCCTCAAGGACGGCAGATAGGAAGTGAGTGAGGCAAAGAGTGGCTGTACGGTCCGCAGGCTCTACTCGCCGCCGTCATACTCAACGTCCACGATGAGCTCCGACATCGTGATGCCAAAGCCCTCGGCGATCTTCATGAGGTTATCGAAGGCGACGTTGCGTTTTCCGTGCTCAACTTCACTTAAATAGCTGCGGTTGATTCCGACCATCTGGGCAAACGCACGCTGGGACATATGCTGCGCCTCGCGTAGGTCCCTAATCCGTACGCCGAGCCTCGCTCTTGCCTCTGCTATGTGTCCGTCAGTCTGCATGCATTGAGGTTATTGCTATTACGGCCTTGAAATGTTGGATATAAGTGACACATGACGAAAATCGAAGGGTCGCCAGTGACGAAAACGAGTGTTGCCTGATAGACTTGTTATATGCAAATATGATATTAAAACTAACAAGTCACTCTGTCGGGTAAGATGGAGTGGCAATACTACGCATAGCAAATTCGAGAGGTTCCGCACATGGTCACCAGACGACAAGCGCTCAAGCTCGCATCGGCAACGGGTACTGTGCCCTTCTCTCCGGATGCGCGCAAGGAGGCGAGCGTCAGGCTCCCAAAAGTGACACGGCCAAAACCAAGCGACTGCGCGTGCTTGCCACAAGCGATATGCACGGCATTTTCGTTCCCTGGGACTATGCGCTCGATGAGGAGGACCAATCGGAAAGCGTGGCTAAGCTCGCTACGGCTATCAAGGAGCTGCGCGATCAGGACACTCTGCTCGTGGACGCCGGCGACACCATACAGGACAACATGGCCGAAATCTTCCTTATGGAAGAGGTGCATCCCATGATAGCCTGCATGAATGCGATTGGCTACGATATTGGCGCAACGGGCAACCACGAATACAACTTTGGCATGGATGTGGTGCGCAAGACCATAGACTCGTTTTCGGGCACGGTGCTCACTGGCAACGTAAAGGATGAGCGCGGCAATCCCATTGCCGACGGCTATGCCATCGTTGAGAAGGGCGACGTGCAGGTGGGGCTCATAGGCATGGTGACATCCCACATTGTTCGGTGGGACGAGACGAACCTAAAGGGGTGCACGGTGAGCGACCCGGTAGGGGAGACACGAAAGATCGTCGACCAGATAAAGGGCAGCGTGGACGTGCTCATAGGCGTAATGCATATGGGACTGGAAAACGAGTACGACAAGTCCCATACCGGCGTGCGTGACCTCGCCCAGGCGTGTCCCGAGTTCGACCTCATCATTGCGGCACACCAGCACCAGCTCGTGGAGGGCGAGGAGATAAACGGCGTTTTGGTGGTGGAGAACAAGAACCATGCGCAAACGATGGCGGTCGTTGACCTTACGCTCGAGCGCGACGAGGGTGGCTGGAAGGGTAACCGGGCGCTCGTCGAATCCCGTGGCGATGGCAGATTACGAGCCAGATTCCACCATAATGGAACTCATGGCTCCTTACGACGAGCGGGCGAAAAAGTACGCGCGCGAGGTGATTGGCACTTTGGAGGGTGAGCCGCTTGTGCCTAAAGGTGAGTTTGAGGCGATTCCCCAGGCAGTTCTTGCGGACACGGCTCTTATCGATCTTATCAACGAGGTGCAGCTCTATCATACCGGCGCTAGGGTGTCGGCGGCCGCCCTCTCGAACGCAAAGGCAAACGTGGAGCCAGGGCCTATCCGTCGCTGTGATATGTCGCGAATCTACAGACATCAAAACACCCTCTATGCGCTTGAGATGACAGGTGCGCAGCTCAAGAAGTACCTGGAGTGGTCGGTGGGCTTCTACAAAACATATAAGGAGGGTGACTTGTCACCATCCTTCGATCCTGAAGTACCCCTGTATAACTATGACATGTTTGAGGGAGTGAACTACACAATCGACGTGTCCAAGGAGCCGGGTGCGCGTATCCAAGAGCTCAGTTGGTCCGACGGCACTCCCGTATTGGACGATCAGACGTTTGTGATCGCTGTAAACAGCTACCGTGCGACTTCCAACCTTCTGACTCCTGGCACGATATACGAGGAAGGCAACCTTCCCAAGCTCCTGGAAAGCGATGTGCACGGGAATGTTGGTGACATCCGCGCTAGAGAGCCTTACCGCCCGTTGGCATCTATCCACAAGTCGTCAGCAATCATCCATAGCTCGTCCTCGTCTGCCACCTCTATTTCGCTCAACTGGGCCATTGCCGCCATGTTGCCGGCAAACGCAGCGGCTCCGCAGTAGTCGAGCAGCTCTTCTCGCAGGTCCTCGGCTTCGTCGTCCATGCTCAGCTCCTTTTGGTCGTTCGCTTGACACAAGTATACGTGACGTGCGGGACACGAATGCGAGCGCAAGCCCTTTGTGGAGTATGATGATGGCGAGGGATGCGCAGTGAATGCGTTGCGAGGTTTGGAAGGTAGCATGCAATTTGGCTTTTCCATAGTGGGTGTCGTGTTTTTGGCGATGCTTTTTGTACCAAACATCAAGTGGGCAAAGCATCAACCGCGAGGCTATGAGGAGCTCTCGAAGCGTGAGGACAAGGTGCTTCTTGTGTTCGAGCGCGTTGGCGAGGTTGCCTGCTCATGCGCGGCCGTCCTGTTCGTCTGCCCGCAGGGATTTTCGTTTCCATGGATAGTGTGGCTCCTGGCAGCATTTGTCTGCATGTTGCTCTATGAGGTTGCTTGGATTCGCTATTTCAGGGGCGAGCAGAGTCTAGTCGCAATGTATTTACCCCTTGGCCCCATACCCGTGCCCATTGCGTCACTTCCGGTGGTTGCGTTCTTATTGTTGGGCGTTTGGTACCAATCGCCGGTGGCTGTGGCGGCTGCCGTGGTCCTTGGCATCGGTCATATTGGAATACACCTTGGCCATTTGCGTGAGCTTTCTGGGCATGACGGATAAGGGCTTGGTATAGTACGTCAGTGTGCTTGGTTAAGGGAGTAAAGATGGCGAGTATCGTTATCTACGGTTCGCAGTACGGAACGGCAAAGAAGTACGCCGAGGAGCTGGCAAGAAAGACCGGCTTTGCGGTCTGCCGGTACGACGCCATTGTCGACATTAACGAGTTTGATGCCATAGCCTACGTTGGCTCTCTGTATGCCGGTGGCGTCATGGGAATGAAGAAGACCTTCTCAAGGCTTGCCAGCTGCAAGGACAAGACGATTGCGATCGCGACGGTGGGGTTGGCCGACCCAGCCGACCAGGAGAATGTGCGCAATATCCAAAGCGGCGTCGAACGACAGCTTTCGAAGGATGTGTTCAGGCATGCGCGGCTCTTCTGCCTAAGAGGCGGAATCGACTATTCGAAGCTCAGCTTCAAGCACAAGACGATGATGAGGCTGTTACATGGCAAGGCGAAGAACCTTCCCGAGGAGCAGAAGACGGCCGAGGTGCGCGCGATGTTGGAGACGTATGGGGAGCGCGTAGACTTCGTTGACTTCGATAGTCTGGATCCCATTGTTGCGTACTTGCAGGCTATGGAACCGATTGCATGCGAACCATCGTGACGCCTTTTCGCAACGTTGATCCTCATGGACGCTGTTGGCATGCATTTCGTATTAGAATTGCGGCTAACGACAAATAGGAGGCACAAGCATGGATTACAGAAAATTTGGAGACACCTATTACGTTCGGATTGATAAAGACGACGAGATCATTTCGTGTTTGTTGGATGTGTGTAAGAAAGAGGGCATCAGTTCTGCGATTTACAGTGGCATCGGCGGGTGCCAAGAGGCCCAAATACAAACGTTTATCCCTGATGCAGGCAAGTTCGAGACGCAGACGATTAGCGGCATGCTAGAGCTCGTATCGCTTACTGGCAACGTCATCTCCGATGACGAGGGAGGGCTCTGCCACCACACCCATGCGGTCTTTTCCTATAAGGAGGGCGATGAGCATCGCCTGGCGGCAGGGCACATGAAGTCCATAACCGTCCTGTACACCGCGGAAATCGAACTGCGCCCCGTTGTTGGCGGCGTTATAAAGAAGAAGTTCGATCCCGTAACGGGCACGGGCTTTTGGAGCTTCTCGGAATAGGCCCTGGCTATGGTTGGAACCCGAACAAACGGAAGAAATGGGTGAGTTTTATACGAGAATTGCCGTTTGTTCGGTTTTGGGTTGCAGAGAATCCGAATAAGCGGCAAAAATTGGTGTATCTCGTTGGATTATTGCCACTTATTCGGGTTTTGCAAGCGGACGTCGCGTTGCGTGTGGGAAGAGAGTGTATGGAATCGCAAGAATCGGCTACATGCAAGTGCAGAGCTTGGTATGAGGGCGACCCCTTGCTAGAGGCATACCACGACGGCGAGTGGTGCAAGCCTAGCCATGACGACCGCTTCCAGTTTGAGATGCTGTGTCTTGAGGGAGCTAGTGTTGGTCTTTCCTGGAGGACCATCATGCATAAGCGCGAAGCGTATAGACGTGCGTTCCATGGTTTCGACATAGATGCGTGTGCGACGATGGACGATGAAGAGCTTGAGCAGGTTCTTCTGGACCCCGGCATCGTGCGCAATCGTGCCAAGATACTGAGCGTGCGAACGAACGCGCAGGTCGTGAGGGACATCCAGTCGGAGTTCGGGAGCTTTGACGCCTATCTGTGGGGATTCACCGCGGGTCAGAGCATCGACGGCAGATGGCAAACGACCGATCAGATGCCAACGAAATCGGACGTGTCGCGTGCTATGAGCGCAAACATGAAGAAGCGAGGCATGCGATTCGTGGGGCCGGTTATTACGTACTCCTTCATGCAGGCCATCGGCATCGTAAACGACCATCTTGTGGATTGCACGTATCGGTAGGTCGCAATGCCGTATTGATGAGGTCTGGCGTAGTTCGTATTTACGCTTCCCACTGGAAGCGCTCCATGTCCACGCGTCCGTTTTCCAAAAACTCGATTCCCTCTGCCAACAACAATCGACGTTGTTCTCCTTCTCCGCCAAAGGCAAAGCCAGGGGCGAGCGAGCCGTCCCTAAACACCACGCGATGGCAGGGTGTAACAACGGGCTCTGGATTCACATGTAGGGCATACCCCACAAAGCGGGCGTTGCGAGGCTTTCCCACCATCCGGGCTACCTGCCCGTAGCTGGCAACACGTCCCTTGGGAATCTGGCGTACGACCTCGTACACGGCATCGTTGAAGGCGCCCATGGCTATCCGTGCGTATACTTGGTGGCGGCATGGAGCATGTTTACCTCTGCAAGCTCTAGCTTTCCGTCTATGTAGGGCGCATACATGGCGTCGATGCGAGGAGCGCCCATGCTGCATCCGCCGCATGCCTCGCAGCTGGAATCGTCGCACCACGAGAGTCCCTTGGCTACGATTTGCATACGCTCCTCACGCGTGGTGTCCTTGATGAGCACGCTTTTTGGCATGGCAGCCCCTCTCCTCAAAAGAACTGCCGCCATTGTACGCTACGCCAATAACATCAGGCAATGGGGAGTACCCCCATTGCCTGCTACGCGTCGAAGTCGGTGGTCTTGGAAACCTCTGCCCATTTGTTGAGCTCGGCAAGGCGAGCGTTGAGCGCACCAGTAACGGCCGCGACGGCATCGGATCCCAGATAAAGGCGAAGCGGCGTCTCGTCGCTCTCCAGTGCCTTGATGATGGGATAGCCCGCCTTCAAGGGGTCGCCCGGCTGCTGACGGGTGTTGACGTTTTGCGCGACGGAGCGCTTGTGCGCGGTTTCGGCGTAGTCGCCCACCGTGTTGTCGGAACCCTTGAGTGAGGTGTCGTAGAAGTGCGTGCGGAACGCACCAGGCTCCACGATCATTGCCTTAATGCCCAGCGGCGCAACCTCGGCAGCCAGACCCTCGGTCATGAGCTCAATGGCAGCCTTGGTGGCGGCATAGTAGCCCGATGCGGCTCCGGTGCGTACGGCGCCGATGGAGCTCACATTTACGATGGCACCGTCGCGACGCTCGCGCATGCCGGGGAGGACCTTCTTGATCATGGCAACAGCGCCAAAGAAGTTGGCATCAAACATGGCTTGCACGCCTGCCGGATCGGCCTCCTCCACGGAGCTGCGATAGCAATAGCCAGCGTTGTTTACGAGTACGTCTACCTGCCCAAAGCGCTCAACAGCAGCCTCAAAGGCAGCATCAACCGACACCTGGTCGCTTACGTCAAGCGCAACTGCGAGCGCCGTGTTGGGATAGTCGTTCACAATGCCCTGTACCTTTTCGATGGTGCGTGCGGTAACGACGGCGTTGTTGCCAGACTCGAGTACGGCACGTGCGATGCCTTCGCCAATACCGCCTGCGGAACAACCGGTAATAATCCACGTCTTTGCCATGATGCAATCCTCTCTGTTGTTTTCCTTGACTTCTAGTATGGGTCATGAGCGTGAGGAAGTACAATGCCAAGCATGCAACTCAGATTGCGCTTTGTGCAATCAGGGGATATCGAGCGGGATTGCGACAATGGGAGACAAGAGCATGGAACTAGAGCAACTTAGGCAGTTGGACGCCGTAGAGCGTATGGGTACGTTGCAGGCAGCGGCCGAGCAGTTGCATCTTTCGCAATCCGCATTGTCTAGGTCGCTTCGGAGGCTCGAGGCGGACTTGGGCCGAGAGCTCTTCGATAGAACTCGAAACTCCATGAGCCTGAATGCCGCCGGAAGACTTGCGCTAGGACATGCGCGACTCATACTCGCCGAGGAGCGACGCCTGATTGACGACTTTGCCCAGCTGGACAAGCGGGCGCGAACGCTGTGCGTGGCAAGCGTGGCACCTGCTCCTACCTGGCGCTTGAGTTCGTTGGTGCTGGAGCAGTATCCCACCACTATTCTGGAGCCCGACGTGATAACTCGCGACGAGGTGCGCGGGCGTCTTATAGACGGATCGTGCGACTTGGCCATTACCGTCGATTCTCCAGAACTCCCCACCGTTGAGTCGTTTGAGTTCATGACCGAGGACCTTTATGCCAACGTTCCGCAAGGACACGTGCTGTGGAACAAAAAGGAACTGACCTTTGCGGAGCTTGACGGACACACCTTCCTGGTGTATGGACAAATTGGCTTTTGGCACGAAATACACAGCAAGAAGCTGCCGTTCGCGCAGTTCGTGGTGCAGAGCGATAGGACCATTTTCCTGCAACAGGTACGCACGAGCGACCTATTGACCTTTACCACCAATGCTCCCGAGAATACCAGCGGCCACGAGTCGCGCAAGGCGATTCCCATTGTGGACCCAGAGGCCCATGCGAGGTTTTATTTGTGCATGCAAAAGAACGCGCCCGATCGCGTGGCCGCGGTGTTTGACCTCGTACGTCAGTCGGTTTGAGGATGGCAGAGCCAAGAAAGTCGCTATCGCTCGTACCCGGCGTCTGCGACGCGGCCCGCGAGCGGCGACTCACGAAGTGAGCGAGCGAAGCGAGCGCGGAGCCGCATGCGGGCGGCGTCGCGGGCGCCAGGCGCGGGCGGCTGACGGCACCCGGCCCGCAAGCGGCGACTCACGAAGTGAGCGAGCGAAGCGAGCGCGGAGCCACCTGTGGGACGGGCATAGGCGCGCGAGAAGTTCCATAAGTCCGAGCCGCTCCCTTGCCATTGGGCCAATCCATGCAAAAGAGCAGGTACGTGGGATAACATATACACAAATCGCAAAACGAGAGGGGAACGAACATGGCGCAGGAGCCCTTTGATTTTCGAAGTTGGATTCGCGAGCAGCCCCAACGGGGCTTCGTGGCGGACCTTTCTGATGACGACCATTTTGTTCTGCAAACCGACTTTGCCACCGCACAGATAAACTTCTACGCCATGGACCCAGACCCTGAGGTCGTGGAGTTCAACATAGAGGAGAAGAAAAGCGGGGAAGTACGCTTCTTCCTGCACTTCCATGCGGTAGAGCGCGACCATGCCGTTCAGCTGTATAGCGAGATGACCCAAACCTTGGTTCAGCTGCGAAACCAAGAGTCAACCGAGGTGCTGCTGTGTTGCACGGCGGGTATGACTACGTCGTTCTTTGCCCAGAGGCTCAATCAAGTTGCGGAAGCCATGGGAATCGACTACACCTTCTCTGCAGTGAGCGTAAACGAGGTGTACGAAAACGGTCAGAACAAGGCAGCGGTCCTCATAGCTCCCCAGATTTCCTATGAAGCCGACCGCGTGCGCATGGCCATGGGCAATGTGCCGGTACTTGCCATTCCCACCGCGATCTTTGCCGCTTACGATGCCGGTGGATGCGTGGAGTGGCTCCGCGAGGAGCTGCGCCAGCGCTCGCAGACGGCTGAGGAGCGTGCAATCGAGCAGGCCACGCAGGGATTCAACAGCGACAAGCGCATCGTCGTGGTTGCGGTGCACGCCGCCACCGACGAGGTGAACCTCCATTATCGCCTAGTAGATCACGGCAACGTGGAGCAGGAGCGCAAGGTTATAAAGCGGTGGCTCACGCTTGAAGACATTACCGATGTCATCGACACGCAAGTGTGCATATGCAAGGGCGGCGGAACGGTGGACGCCATAGGCATCGCCTTGCCTGGAGCGCTGCATAACGGTCGGCTGGACCTTAAGACGCGAAACGTAAAGCTTACGGACGGTACTGACGACTTCGTGTTGGCGGACTACCTGCGCGAGCGATATGCCGCTCCCGTGGTCTTGTGCAACAACGTTAACGCTGCGGCGCTTGGTTGGTACGCCGGCCAAGACGAGTACGAGAGCGTGACCTTCTATTCCCAGGCCGTGGGTTGGGCAGTGGGCGGTCAGGGACATGTGATCGCCGGAAAGCTGGTTGAGGGGGCGCATGGCAATGCGGGCGAGATTAAGTACGTGGTCGACCGATTCAGCTATTCTCACCCCCTGCACTACAATCCCTATGATCCCGCTGACGTAATAGAGATGGTGGGGCAGATGATTGCCATGGACTGTGCGACTTTGGATCCTGAGGTCGTGGTGCTTCGCTGCGACTTGCTATCGAATATGGACGAGGTGGCGACGGAGCTGGAGAAGTACGTTCCGCGTGAGCTCCAGCCAAAGCTCGTTAAGGTGCGCGATTACAACGAGTATATTCTGCGTGGAGTGCTGATTAGCTGCATACAGCAGTTGTTCTAGCTATCTTTAAAAACAATATTGCTTTGCAAGTTTGGGACAGAGTCGCCATATGCCGCGTATTATTACGTGTCACGTCGACCGACAGGGTTGCGTTAGATTGGGCAAGCGATAGGAGACGAAGATGATAGAGGTAAAAGGTCTTATTAAATCCTATGGTGGCAAAAAGGTGCTCAACAACGTAACGTTTAGCGCCAAGGATGGTTGTGTAACCGGGTTCGTTGGCCCAAACGGTGCTGGCAAGTCCACTACCATGCGCATGGTGGTTGGCTTGGAACGTCCTGACGCCGGTATGGCGCTGGTGGATGGGATTGCTTTTAGCCAAGCGGCAAATCCCGTACGCACCATGGGAACCTATTTGGGGCAGTCGTATTTGCCAAGCCATATGACTGGTAAGGAGTATTTGTTATACGTATGTGAGGTCGCAGGGGTGCGCAAGGCGCGCGTGAACGAGCTGTTGCAGATGGTGGAGCTCGTGGGTTCGGAGAACAAGCAGATCTCCTCGTATTCCTTGGGCATGAAGCAGCGCATTGGCATCGCCGCGGCACTTGTTGGTGACCCCACCACGCTCATGCTCGACGAGCCGGTAAACGGGCTTGATCCCATGGGTGTGCAGTGGTTGAGGGACGTACTGCGCGAGCAGGCTTCGTCTGGCAAGGCCGTTCTCCTCTCCTCGCACCTGCTCTCGGAGCTCGAGCTGGTTGCCGACTATGTGGTAATGCTCGACAAGGGTCATGTGGTGTCGCAGGGGGCCATGGACGATCTCGAGCTGGACGGCAGTGGCTCCGTAATCGTTTCCACCACGGACGACCAGGCCATGCGGCTCCTGCTACAGCAGGCCGGTGCGGATGTTCGCGACGGCGAGCATGGTTTGATCGTTGGCGGATTGACGGCTCGCGAGGTTGGCAAGGTTGCGTTTGAGGGCGGTCTTCTGGTAGACCACTTGGAGCAGCTACGCAGTTCTTTGGAAGAGGTATTCATGGCAACGGCTGCACGTTCGCAGCAGGAGGGAGAATAGCATGTCTAGTTCCATTGCGGGCACCGCTGCGACTTCTCAATCGTGGGGATCGGTGTTTGTTGCCGAGTTCAGACGCATTGTTCTTCGCACACGTACGCTGGTGGCACTTGCAATATTTGCCGCGGTTTCCGTCTTGGTAACCGTGGGCCTTACCTCAGTCACTGACTGGACGCAGGAGCAGGCGGCGGCAGAGGGAGTAAGCATTCCAAGTCTCGCCTTCATGGGGCTTGGCCTCTCGGTTTCAGCCCTCTCGTTCACGCTTGGTTTGTTGTGCGTATCCTCGTCGGCACGTGACTACGCTGACGGCGCCGCAGCCGCGACGCTAACGGTGGTACCCAAGCGTGGCAAGCTTCTCTTTGCGCGCACCGTGGTGTGGGCTGTTGTTGCCGCGGTCGTTACGTTTGTAACACTGCTGGCGGTGGTCCTGATGTATATGTCGCGCATTGGGAACTTTGGTGATGCACTTATGCAGGTCGCGTGCTCCATGCTTGGCGTGTGCATGTTGGTGATGGTGGCCTTTGCCTGTGCCACCCTGCTAAAGCGCGGGTCTCTTGCTGTGCTGGCGTTTTTGGGCGTAGACCTTTTGCTGCCGATGGCGTTCTCCCTTGTGAGTAACTTCCTTCCCACGAACGTGGGTGAGGTTATTCGTACGATCACCAAGGCTTTGCCTGGCGAGGTGTGCTCGACCGTGAGCAGTATTGGTGGAAGTACGACCACCCCGGATGCTTTGACGTTTGCCATGGTGGCACTCGTGGCGTGGATTGTGGTGTCGGTGGTTGTTTCTTACTTCTCGTTCAATCGTTATGCCGGCGCAAGCGACTAGCGTCGTGGAGTCAGAAAAAAGAGTGGGATAAGGTCCCCGCGCTCTGTTTGCCTAATGCCAACAGCGCGCGGGGACCTCCGTCTCTCCGCCAATTGGCGTAGCGTCGTCTGAGCGTTGCGCTTGCATGCTTTCGAAGGTGCCTGAAGCCTCTTTGGCTGGAATGGGCTGTTAGGGCGAGCCTCTTGCCTTTATCGACCTCTCATCCATGACGCGGTACTTTATGGCAAACTATAATGCATAATCAATCTAACGTTGCGAGGCTACGTGCGTCTTGTAGGCGTATGATTCAAGCAGGCATAACATCCATAGAATACTCCTTCACCACAATGGAGGGGCGCAAGAGGTGAAACATGTATTGCAAAGAGTGTGGAAATGAAGTTGCCCCCGACCAAGCGTTTTGCAACAAGTGCGGTGCGGCACTCCGGCACGAGTCTGACCCTGAGCCAGAAGAAAAGGCGCAGCAGCCCAGACGGCATGAGACGAGCCAGCCTCAGCCCTCAAAAACCTGTCCGCGATGCGGGTCGCCAGTGCGTGAACAGAGCGCTTTTTGTCTGAAGTGCGGTGAGCCATTGCAAGCGGGCCAGGCCGATGCGGCAAATGCTCGCAACGCGACTTCAGGCGAGGCCGGTGTTGCCAAGGACTTCGTAATTCCAATAGCGGGCGGCATTGCCTGTGGTCTTGTCTTTGCCATCGTACTCATGTTGGTCGTTCTTCCAGCTGCGGGAATACCGGCGGGCGGAACCCAAGAACAAAGGCAGTCCGCCACATCTGCGACCGTGTCCTCGTCCTCGAGCGAAAAGGCGGAAGACAAGGCCATCGCCTCAGCGCAGGGTGGCGATTCGTCGGCCGCATCTTCAAGCGCCGCTTCGTCGTCTGCGGCGCTAAATGGGGCTTCGTCACAAAAGAAGGAGCCTGAACTCGAGCAAAAGGCGCCTCCCATCTTTACGGACGCGCAGGCGAGCTCGGAGCTTCCTCCCGATCAATACACGAGCTACTACGGGCCCCTTAACGTTATTGACGGCAACGCGATTACCGCGTGGAACGAGGGATCCGATGGTGACGGAACGGGTGAATGGGTTGAGCTCGCTGCCGGTAGCCCTCAGGTGGTTCGCGGCATTCGCGTTATGACGGGATACGCGAAGAAAGAGGATACCTACTACAAGAACAACCGCCCGACCACGGTTACCGTCACGTTGTCCGACGGCTACTCACTGCAGGCGAACCTGAACGACGCGTTTTCCACCTGGAGCGATGTGCCGTTTGACAAGCTGCACCAAACGAACTCCATTCGCATAACCGTGGATTCGGTGGCTAGCGGCAACAAATACAACGACGCTGCCATATCCGAGGTGGAGGCATATTGAGCTGGTACCGTGGTCTGGCCATCGGGTTTGCACTCGGTGTGGCCCTGGGGTTTTCTGCCTGCGCTCCTTTGCCGTCGCAACCTGGCAATAGCGGTGGTCCCACACAAACGACTTCGTATGCCCAGTCGGATTCTCAGAGCTCAAATGAGAGTTCAGCTAAAGTCCCCGATTTGCCTTTACAGTCTTCGTCTGGGGCCAAGGGCTCTCTTGATCCTCATAAACTAACCGCAGGCGACGTGCTTTCGAGCGAGCAGATTGCCCGTGGTGGGGGAGAGGAGGCGCTGTTTTATAACGAACCCATCTCGGACGAGGTCTTTTTGCGAATGAGGGGCCTCTCGTTCGGCGAGGATTGCACTGTTCCACGAGAAGACCTTCGTTACGTGCGCGTGTTGCACGTGGATGCCGACGGCGTGACGCATGTGGGAGAGTTGGTGGTCAATCGGCTTGTTGCCGACGAGGTGACCGAGATCTTCCGCGAGCTCTACGATGCGAAGTATCCCATACGCAAGATGCGTCTGGTAGATGACTATGGTGCCGACGATGCGGCGAGCTGCTCCGATGACAATACCTCAGCGTTCAACTTCAGGACCATTGCGGGTACTTCCATGCTTTCGAACCATGCGTGGGGTCTGGCGATTGACATAAACACGTTCGAAAACCCCTATTACATTGTGTCGACCGGGCATCTGTGGCCTCCCGAGGCCGAACGATACCTGGACCGCAGCGTGGACGATCCGTACGTGCTCCATGTGGGCGACGCATGCTACGATGCGTTCGTGTCGCGTGGTTGGACGTGGGGTGGAGATTGGCCGGATACTCGCGACTACCAGCATTTCGAGAAGCCCTGGGTTCTGGAATAGGAAAACCGTGAGCAAAAGAGCGGCCCCCAAGTTAGGGACGGGCCCCAAGCTTGTGTAATGTGCAAGCTTGGGGCCCGTCCCTAACTTGGGGGTGGTCTCAACAGTGAGGATTACCTGCGATCCAGAATGTTGAGCACGCGAATGAGGATGTTGACCATGTCGATGTAGATGTCGGCCGCATAGAAGATGGCGTTGGGAACCGTGGGCTGATCGATGGACATGCGATAGGAGTCATAGCCTAAGAATCCGCAGAATATAAGAATCACTAGGTAGTCGAAGATCGTTTGATTCACATGGAAGAACACCGTTGCCACGATTTCTGTGATGATAATGGCAACGAGCGCGATCACGAGCACGCGACCGATCTTCGAGAAGACCTCGGGGAAGGTGACGCCTGCAATGAGGAAGATGCCAGAAACGCAGGCGGTTATAGCGAATGCGTTGGTTATGGTGCCAATGTTATAGCGCGTTAGGATGATGGAGAGCGATCCGCCAAAGGTTAGCGTAAACAGCAAAAGACCCACGATGGACAAGGGCACGCTCTGCTTGCTCTTTCCCACCGACATAATTATGATGCCACCAATGCACCCTGCGAGGTAGATGACCAGGTACAGGATGGGGTTCATGTTGGCGAAAATGCGCCCGAGCCCACCGTCTTCCACGAAGTTGTACATACCCCAGGTAACGATGAACGAGAGCGTTACGATACCGTAGGTTAAGAGATTGTATGCTCGGCGGCTGATGGTCGAAGCCTCAGGCTGCTGAGTCATGGACTGTTCGTAGCGTGCCACGATTCGGCTCCTTTCTTCTAGGTTCATACTATGTTGCTATTGTACCCATATTTTGCTTGAAAAATGTTTCCGTCTGTTTTGAATCTTGGGCAATGGGGTATAAGCCTTCTGGCTTTAGAGTGGGTTTTGTCAACGGGTTGGCTCCCCAAGGCAAACCCCCTTGCACGAAGAGGAAAGGAAGCATTTCATGAAGCAGTTTAAGACCGAGAGCAAGAAGCTCTTGGACCTTATGGCCAACTCCATCTATACGAATCGCGACATCTTCCTGCGTGAGCTAGTGTCCAACGCGTCGGACGCCATCGATAAGCTGTCGTTTAAGAGCCTAACCGACGCCTCGGCAAAGCTTGGTGACGAGGACCTCGAAGTCCTTTTGGCATTCGATGAGGATTCCCGCACCATCACCATCTCCGACAACGGCATTGGCATGACGAAGGAAGAGCTCGAGGAGAATCTGGGTACCATCGCACACTCCGGCAGCGAGGAGTTCAAGGAGGCCAATGCGCAGGCGCAGGGCTCCGAGGTGGATATTATTGGCCAGTTTGGCGTGGGCTTCTACTCATCGTTCATGGTTGCCAAGCAGGTGCGTGTGGTAAGCCGCGCCTTTGGCTCGGAAGACACCTATGTGTGGGAATCCGACGGAGCGGAAGGCTACACCATTACCAAGGCCGAAGAGCCGCGTGCCACGCACGGCACCGACGTGGTGCTTTACCTGCGTGACGAACCCGAGGCACCGGCCGATGGCGAGGAGGCCGAACAGGGCTTTAACAAGTATCTGAGTGAGTGGGGCCTGCGCGATCTGATTACGCGCTACTCCAACTACGTGCGTCACCCGATTCGTATGATGGTTACCAAGAGTCGCGAGCTGCCCAAGCCCGAGGACGCGCCCGAAGACTACAAGCCCGAGTACGAGGACTATGAGGAGCTGGAGACGCTCAACTCCATGACGCCCATTTGGCGTAAGCGCAAGCAGGACGTGGAACAGGACGATTACGACGAATTTTACAAGTCCACCTTCCACGACTGGGATGCACCTGCGCGCACGATTCCCTTCCACGTGGAGGGTACGCTCGACTTCTATTCGCTGCTGTTCGTGCCTGGGCGCGCGCCATTCGACTTGTACAGCAAGGATTACGAGAAGGGTCTCGCGCTCTATTCCTCCAACGTGCTCATTATGGAGAAGTGCGCCGACCTGCTTCCCGACTACTACAACTTCGTGCGCGGCGTGGTGGACTCGCCGGACGTGAGCCTCAACATCTCGCGTGAGACGCTGCAACAGAGCCGTCAGTTGCGTGCCATGGCGCGCTCCATCGAGCGTCAGATCACGCGCAACCTGCAGGACATGCGCGATAACGATCGCGAGGCGTACGAGAAGTTCTTCGAGAACTTTGGTCGAGGCCTCAAGTTTGGCATCTACAACAGCTACGGCTCAAAGTCCGATCCCCTGGCGGACCTGCTGCTGTTCTGGTCGGCCAAGGAAGAGAAGATGGTCACGTTCGCCGAGTACGTAGCGGCGATGCCTGAGGGGCAGGAGGCTATCTACTATGTGGCGGGTGACTCGCGCGAGCGCCTGGCTAAGATGCCGATCGTACGCACGGTTCTTGACAAGGGCTACGATGTGCTTCTGTGCACGCAGGATGTGGACGAGTTCACGTTCCAGGCCATGCGCACCTATCATGCGGCTGCGATTGCCGGCGATTCCGAGAATGCGGGCAAGGATGCGCGTGACCTCGAGCTCAAGAACGTCACCTCCGGTGACTTGGATCTCGCCTCCGAGGAGGAGAAGGAGGCCGCCGAGAAGGCAACAAGCGAGCACGAGAGCTTGTTCTCGGCACTGGGCGATAAGCTTGATGGCAAGGTCGAGAAGGTCGTGGCTGCCGCCAATCCAACCGATGCGCCTGCGCGCATTACCACCGAGGGACCCGTGTCGCTAGAGATGGAGCGCGTGCTTGCTCAGGGTCCTGAGGGCATGGGGGCACCGCATAGCCGTCGCGTGCTGGAGCTCAATGCTGGCCATCCCGTGTTCCAGAAGCTCGTTGATGCCCAAGAGTCTGGTGACGACGACAAGCTTGCCCTGTATGCCAGCCTGCTCTACGACCAGGCGCTGCTGGTTGAGGGCCTGAGCGTGGACGATCCGGTGGCCTTCGCGCAGAACGTTTGCGCTCTGATGTAGAGGCTATCGGCGCCCTCGCCTATG
>JAFWKQ010000042.1 GCA_017545665.1 Atopobiaceae bacterium | reverse complement strand
TGCCCATTTCCTGCATGGTCGCCTCGTCGAAGTCCATCATGCGCACGGTGTGCGGCTTCGTGTTGCTGACAAACATCTTCACGTTCGGGTTGTCCGTGTCGTGCATGCGCAGCGAGTACCACGGGTCGCTGTTGCCGTAGACGAACATGATCTTCGCTTCAGAGGTGTCGATCCACTTGGTCACGCCCTCGTAGAACGTGCCGTCGTAGGCGAGCGCCTGCTGCTGCTCGGGCGAGAGCACCATCTTGAAGAGGAATCCCTCCTCGTCTTCGGGCTTCACCGTCAGCACGTCTCCGAGGCCCGCCGCCTCGCACGCCGCGCGCAGGTACGAGAAGTCGTAGCGGTACTGCCCGTACTGCGTGGCGGCTCCCACGTAGTACGGCCAGGCGGGATGGTTCGCCGCCCAGTCGGTGGGGCTTGCCAGGACGAAGAGGAACTGGAGCTCGGCATCGAGCTTCGCATTCTTCTCATTATCGGTCCCCTCGGGCATGGCGAGCACCGTCTTCATGCCCTCGAAGCTCACGTCCATGCTCGGGTTGGAGCTCGTCTCCTGGTTGGACTGCCATTCCTGCACGGCCAGCTCGGCCACGGCCAAGTCGAACAGGTTCCCTGCGGTCACGTACTCGCGGTACACGCTGCCCTGCTGCTCGCAGAGTTGCTTGAGCGCGGGAGCCAGGGCGTCCTTGTTCTTCATGAGTTCCACCTGGAATGACGATACCAGGTCGCGGTACTCTTTGGCCTTCTCGGCACCATACTTCTCGTCACCGATCTTGGTGTAGACGAACTTGTAGAAGCGCGCGTCCTCGCGCCCGCTGCTGAACGGCCCGACGTAGGGCACGTATAGGCTCATGTCCTTGGGGTAGTAGTAGGCGTACGACGTGCACACCTCTCCGCCGCGGCTCGTGCCGGTGGCAGCCCACGGCCCGCCGAGGACCTTGGAAAGCTCGGTGTAGATCCGGTGGTAGTCGGCGGCGGCGTTCTCGGACGTCAGGTACTGCCAGCCGTCCGTGCCGTCGTTCGACAGGCTCGCGGGCCTGGACTGCCCGAAGAAGCGGTGCTCCACATGGATGTAGTTGCCAGAGAGTATAGAGCAAAGCTCATGCGCGTCGTCTGTGGCGATTGCCTGGTCGAACAGCAGGTAGCCGTCGGTCTCCATGACGTTCGCCTTGGCGTCCTTAACAATACCGACCTCCACACGCTGCGGGAACGTTCCGGCCGAGGGGTTCTTGTGGTCAAGCGGTTGCTCGAAGGTGACAACATACTTCTCGGCGTACACCTGCGACCCGCTGACGTCGACCGGATCGACGCTCTTAACGCCGTCGAGCGCCGCAAGCGCTTGCGCCGTCGACGACCCGCTGGCGCTTGCGGACGATGCGCTTGCGCCCGTGCCGCCCGCAGACGGGCTGGCGGAGCTGCCGGCGTTCCCACCGCAGGCGGCGAGCGCCAGGGTCAGAACGGCGGCCACGACCATCAACGTAAATGCTTTCAACAATTTCATTCTGTTTCCCCCTCCTTACGACTGGTGAGCGGGGAGTTCTCATCCCCTGTCCTGTTTAATTATGACTAAACTTGTAATATTTATGTAGTTGCCAAAAAACCTTGACTTCCCGGTCCGGCAGTGAGCCGCCGGTTTTCCAGGAGGTGAGGGCGCCGGCCGCCAGCAGCGTCAATTGTCCAGGTATCGGCCGGAAGCGGCCGGCGCGGCAGATTGTAGGCGAGCGCAAGGCAAACGCTTCCCAGCATCAGCATGATGTCGAGCTGATAATGCCTGATGAGGTCGAGCATTGCGGCCCCTTAATCCAGAAGTGTCACACCCGATCGACGCGATTACACGTAGCGCACGGCGGTGCCGTAGGCGAGCATCTCCTGGGTGCCCTCCATGACCGACGAGCTCGCATAGCGCGCGCAGATGATGGCGTCGGCGCCGAGCTGCTGGGCTTCGGCGATCATGCGCTGCTCGGCGATGTTGCGGCCTTCGTTCATCATGTCGGTGTAGCTCTTGATCTCGCCGCCGGCCATGTTCTTGAACCCAGCCATGATGTCGCGGCCGATGTGCTTGGACGTAACCACGTTGCCGCGCACGAGGCCGAGCGCCTCGACCTGCCTGCCGGGGATGACGTCGCATGTCGTGATAAGCATGGTGCTTCCTTTCTCGTTCGTGTTTTAACCTTGATGCAGCCTGAGTTGACTTCTCTTCGTCCGTATACGCGGATCTCTCGAGAAGACAATCACAATCCAGCATAAGCCTTCCGAGTTAAGCTCGACGTTTCACTTTGTGACATAATACGCTTTTCGCTAGCTTTCGATCGGCTGTTTCCAGGGGATGAAGATCGTGGCCTTGGTGCCGCCTTCTTCTGGTGCCTCGATTGCGAGCGTACCGTCGCATTGCGCCTTCAACCGCCCGCGGATGTTTTCGAGTGCGAAGCCCTGTCCCTCGTCGGGCGGCGTGAAGCCAGGCCCGGTGTCGGCCACCGCGATTTCGACGCCAGGCCCCGTATCCCGCGTGGTAATAGCGATGCGGAGCGGTTCAGAATCGGGGTCGAGGCCGTGCTTGACGGCGTTCTCGACGATGGGCTGCAGCGTGAGGGGCGGGATGCGGAAGAACGTGACAGGTGTGTCGAGCTCCACGAGCAGCTGGCCCTCGTGACAGGCCTGCTCCACCGCGAGGTACGCTTTTGCGTGCTCGAGCTCCTCTGTGAAGGGAACGGCTCCCTCTTCTGCGATAGCGTCGAAATTGTTCTGCAGGTAGCGGGAGAAGTTCAGGATCGCCTGCTGGGCCTTCCCGGGATCCTTGGCGCACAGGTAGTAGATGCTCGTTAGCGTGTTGTGGATGAAATGGGGTCGCATCTGCAGGACGGCGATGCGCGCCTGCTGCTGGGCCGCCTCCTCCTTCTGCGCGAGGTAGTGGCGCACGAGGTCGCTTGACAGGAGGAATTCCAAAAAGACAATTACGATGGAGTCCGTCGCGAAAAAGGAAAGCAAAAACATGATCAAGAACATGACGCGCTGCACGCCGGACAGCTTCTTCCACCTTCGGAACAGCGCAACCAGGCAGACTACCGTGGTCGCGAAGCTCAAGGCCAGGAACAGGACGATCCAAGGTCCGAGGCGAGTCTCGGCGCCGGGCGCGCTGCTTATCTCGCCGGTTAGCTGTGCCAGAAACTCCGCCGCGGCGAGCGTGCAGGTGAGCGCAACCTGGATGCGCATGACGGCGCTCTTCTTGTAGTCCTCGCCGCAGCAGTAGAGGAAGTACGCGAACATCAGCAGGCTGGGAAGGGCTGCCGTCACCACTTCGACATTGCGGAGCACGAGTAGAAGCGTCGGCGACACGTCGGTGTCGGCGACGGCATGGTCCAGAAGCTCGAGCGCCGAGCAGACGGCCGCCGACGACAGAATTGCGACGCTCAAGCCCTTCGGCCAGTCGTCGATGTCGCGGGCGAGGAAGACCAGCGCGAGGCCGAACGCGCTGAAGAGAAGTGCCGAGGCGTTCATCAGCGCGCCGAAATCGAGCCCCGCCGTCACATCAGCCCCCTCACGGGATGGCGCAGCTTGGGAATAAGCTTGCGGATCTCTTTAGCTTCAAGCGGCTTGAGTAAGTAGCCGCACGCGTCGGTGCCCCACGCGTCAAGCGCGTATTCCCGGTATGCAGTGAGGTACACCACGTTCGCGTTCGGTTGGATCTTCAAGAGCTCCCCGCAGAGGTCGAGCCCGCTGACCTTCCCGAGCTCAATGTCCAGGAACGTGAGCGCGACCGGATAGGTCTCGAAATAATCCAGCGCCTCCGTCGGCCTCGACAAGCCGACGACGTTCGCGCCCGGGAGCTCGTCACGCAGCACGGGAAGCATTCCCTCGAGGGCGATGGGACTGTCGTCCACTAGAACGACGTTCGGGGTTCCGGGGGGTTCGTCGGCGATTGCGAGCAGCATTGTGACATCCGTATCCAGCAGCTGGGCGATTTGAAAGACCATGCCCGCGACGGGCATGCGATGCCCTGACTCCCAGTTCGCGACGGCGGATCGGGTGACATGCAGCTGGTCCGCCAGCTCCTGCTGGGAAAGGCCGCGCTCTGCCCTCAGGCGGCTCAGCGTGTTTCCGAAATGATTTGCCACAACCCCCTCCAGTTCATGTTACCGCGCGGATTCAAAGCACCCGAAGCCCGATCCTTATTCGGATGCACTTCACCATGAAGCCTCGAGAAAAGTATGTCACGAAACGAAACATCGTCTCCTACCTCTTACGTCTTATTGTTAACATAAGATTGAACAGCAGATTCATCTGGTGTCGTGTGAGGCTGTCCAAAAAGCACACATATGTCATCCCGAGCGTGCGAAGCGAGTCGAAGGATTTCCCTGCAGCTGCCCGACCTGCGGGGATCCTTCGACTGCTGTGCACACCTCCGCTTCGCTCCGGAATCCGCGCTTCGCACTCCGCCCAGGATGACACACGTTGGCTTTTTAGGCAGTCTGGTAGGGGGAGTAGCCGACATCGAATCTGCGCCGAGGCGAGGGCGGAAAGTCTCTTGCATAAGGCAATTTCGGTAGAGCGTGATAGGAGGGACTTATGGGAAAGCGATGGGAGTTAAAACGGCCGGTTGCGGTCGTCACCTCGATCGTGTTGGCGTTCTCGCTCGCGGTGACTCCGGGGGTCGCGAGCGCCGGGGACGCGCAAGACGAGCTCGCTGCTGGCGCGACAGCCATGGGCGACGTTCCCGAGTGGGCGGTCGACGACGGTTTCAATGCTTCCGCGCTCGCCCCGCAGTCGACGCTGCCCAAGAAGTACGACCTGCGCTCCGACGGTCTGGTGACGCCCGTGAAGAACCAGTCCCCTTGGAACACGTGCTGGGCATTCGCCGGCATCGCTGCGGCCGAGACCTCGATGCTTTCGGCCAACGGCTCCACGGCCGAGGAGTCGCGGCTCGACCTTTCCGAGCGTCATCTCGCATACTTTGCGCTCCACCCCGTCACCGAGGTTGATGACCCCGTGCAGGCGGGCGAGGGCCTGGTCACAGTAAGCGGCGATTCCAACGCGGCGTTTGCCGCCGGTGGAATGTCCATGTACATCACCACCCTGTTCTCTCAGGGTGTCGGCCCTCATACGGAGGCCATGTTCCCGTACCGCGGGAAGAACGGCACGCGGGGGTTCGTACCCGTCATTACGTTCGAAGAGTTTGAAAAGGATCCGGAGCAGGGGACGCTCATAACGCTCGCGGCCATGCATGGCACTGACGTGGAGGCCCAGAAGGCCGCTCTGGAAGCCGAGGCGGCCAATCGGGGGATGGACTACACAGCGGTGCTCGCAGAGGCCATTGCCGAGCTGCGGGGACAATATGCGGGTGGCAGCTACGCTAGGGACGACGACTGGTCGATCCCCGAGAAGGGGGACGACGGCAGGTCAAACCGCACGCTTAACCCCGTTCTCACGATGAAGGACGGGAACGTGCTGCCCGAGTACTGGAACGACCAGAACAAGACCCAGCTCAATGACGCGAGTGTCGCCGCCATGAAGCAGGAGCTGGTGTACGGCCGCGGTGTCTCCATAGCGTATACGGCAGACCAGGCACAGCCCGGCCAAACGGCCGACACGAGGTACATCAATCATGACACGTGGGCCCAGTACACCTTCGAGCCTGAACGCAGCACCCATGCCGTGTGCATCGTCGGCTATGACGACGACTACCTGGCATCCAACTTCAAGCATGACGTATTGACAAGGGCGACGGATGGGAACGGCAACTGGGTGGTCGACGCAAACGGCGGCTACGTTCTCGCCAAGGACGAGAACGGACAGCCCTACGTCGACCCGGCCGCCACCGAAGCATCCATGCCTCCCGGTAACGGCGCGTGGATCGTGAAGAACAGCTGGGGCTCCGAGACCGACAAGACAACCGACGACCTCGGCAACGTGACCGGCAACGGCACCTATGGCGTGCGCGACGCAGATGGGAAGGCCACCGGGTACTTCTACCTCTCGTACTACGACAGGTCGATCCTGCGCCCCGAGACCATGGCGTTCTCCGCCGGCCTGTTGGATGACTCCGACAGCTTCGAGGTCCTGCAGCACGACTACATGGCCGCGCAAAACGGCTTCTACACCACGGAGGCTTCAAGCGACGTCACGAGCTCGGCGAACGTCTTCGAGGTGCCGCATGACCTCTCGATCAAGGCCGTCTCCACACTCATGCCAGAGGAGAACCAGCACGTGACCTTCTCCATCTACCGGATGGACGACGGCGCCACGACCCCTACCGACGGCACGATGCTCTACCGCACGTCCTGCAACTTTGAGTACGCCGGCTTCCACCGGCTCGACCTTGAGTGGCCCGTTGCGGTAAAGGCCGGCGAGAAGATCTCCGTCGTTTCGACCGCCTCCACCTTGAACGCCGACGGCGCGCGCACGTACAAGGTTTCCGCAACCCAGGCGATCTCGAAGGAGGTCGCCGACGTCGTCAACACGAATGGCGTGGTTCTGCCGATATACGGCAATGCGGTTGTGAACAAGGGCGAAAGCTTCCTGTACAAAGACGGAGCGTGGGTTGACTGGAGCGAGTACCTTGCGGGGCTGCCGAAGCCGCCGGAGGAAGAAGGAGATCCCCACATTTCCGGTGATGCCTACACCGACATGTACCCCGTCGACAACTTCTCCATCAAGCTGTACGCCGTGCCTGCGGAAATAACGCTCACGCACAAAGAGGCCAAAGCGGCCACCTGCACCGAGCCGGGCAACATCGAGTACTGGTACTACGACACGACCGACACATCCGAGGGTCAGAGGCTATACTACAAGGACAAAGACGGCAAGGAGAAGATCGACCCGGCAGACACCGTTATCGCCCCGCTCGGCCACAAGTGGGGGGCTTGGACGGAGCTCGATGGCGAGCAGCACCAGCGTGTGTGCGAACGCGACTCGTCGCATGTGGAGAAGGCGGAACACGATTGGAACGAGGGCGAGGTGACCACGGAGCCCACGGCCACGAAGGACGGCGTGCGCACCCGCATCTGCAAGGATTGCGGAGCGACCAAGACCGAGAGCATCCCCGCAACGGGCTCCGCGCGGAAGGGCGACGACGACAACGCCAAGACGGGCGGTGCCGCAACGACACCGAAAACGAGAACGCCCAGCACCGGAGATCCCATGGCGGCGTTGCCGGCGCTTGCCGCAATGGGCCTGAGCGGCTTGGTTCTGCTCGAGGCGGGCAGCAGGATGCATGTCGACCGCCGTCGTAACAAAGGGGATGAGTCTTAGTTCGTTGGGAATGAGCCAGCGGAAAGTGCTCTCACGCACATAGGAACCCGCTGGCAAATGATATCCAAGTGGTATGATATTTTACTATACGATGCATGTCTGCGGTAGAAAGGTGGTAGCACATGAATATTCAGCCTCAAACAGATGGACAATCATACGAGTACACAACGTTTCCCCGTGCGTTTGTGACCTACGCATGGTTCAAGCCGTTGCTGGTTGCCTTGCTTACGGCGGTGTTTACTCTCATGATTGTAGGCATTACGCTCCTCATTGGCCTACTTTGGCTAGGAGACCCAGGATTAATGGGAGAGGTCATGGGCAACTCCTCAAGCCCCTATTACTACTCGGGGCCGGGTCTTCTCATGGCGGCTGGCGGGGTTGCTGGCTTCCTGCCCGCCCTGGCGCTTGCCGAACGCATCGTGCGCGGTCGACCCTTCTCGTCGTACTCGTCGTCGCGCGGCGGCTGGAACTGGGCGGCGTTTGTTAAGTGCTTCGTCCTGGCGGCGATCGTGTTCGGCGCTGAGCTCGTCGCCATGGCCTTCGCTATGCCCGATGCGGGAGCCGACGGCATCAACAAGTTTACCATTATCGGAGCCGTCATCTGCATCGTGGTCGTGCCCTTACAAGCTGCGGCGGAGGAGTACATCTATCGCGGCCTGCTGATGCAGGCGATCGGATCCTGGACAAAGCTTCCCGCGTTGGCCGTGGTCTTGTCGGCGATTATCTTTGGGATTTCGCATAGCAGATATGAAGTTCTCGGCATCACCGCCGTCAGCATCCAGGGTCTGGGCTTTGCCTTCCTCGCGTGGTATAGCAGAGGACTTGAGGCGTCCAGCGCAGCCCACGCCGCCAATAACCTTTCGGTATTCATCTTCTCCGGTCTCGGTTTAGGGTCAGGGGGGTCAGGCGGAATCGAGACGGTCTTGATATCGTCTGGCGTAATGCTGCTCTATTGCGCGTGCATCGTGCTGCTGGATAGGAAGTTCAACTGGTTCACGTCCCAAGGCGACGGCGTTACGGCCTTCAACGAGAAGTACGGCTCGAAGGCAGCGTAGGTGCTGCCAACAGGCTAATCCAATGCCCCGAAAGGACGGGCAAAGCAGGACCGCCCTGGCGCGCCCGGCCTTTTCGGGAATGCGCCAGAATGGCGTTGGATGCGGATGCGTGCGATTGAGCTAATGATAGAGGATCGATCACATGGAAAAGGCGAAGAAGATCGTACCGGAGGGATGGTTCAAATGGGAGCGCCCGGGGATTGACTTCCCCTTCTACAACGATGACTCCGTGCCCGCCTGGCATGCCTGGCTGCTTATCGGGGCTACGTTGCTCGTGGCGGTGGTCATGAACGTCACGACCTTCCTTCAGGTGGGCGGGACGGCCTTCAAGGCCTTCCTGGTATTCCTGCTTCCGCTGGCGGCGCTCCTGTTCGTGGCGCACGGCAATATCGGCACGATCATCAAGAAGCCGCGCCTCGGGGACATCCCTCTGATACTCATCGTGACTGTGCTCTCGATGGTCTATTCGTTTGCGGCGGGTGCATTATCTGGCCTTATCACCGGCGGGTCGACGCATGGGAACCCCTTGATGGGCGAGACGATAGACGCCGGGCGCATCGCCTTGATCTTCGTGCAGCTGTTCGGCGAGGAGCTGTTCAAGACAAACATGCTGATCGGTATCCTCCTGCTGCTATTCCGCAGGTCAAACAACCGTAAGAGCGCCGTTGTCATCGCCGTGTTCGCGACCGCGCTCGTATTCGGGCTCGCGCACTATGCCGCCTACGGCTCCATCGTGCAAATACTGCTCGTCCAGGGACTGGGGTGCATCATCAACGTGTTCGCGTACCTCAAGACGAAGAACATACTCACGTCGTATGCCGCCCACCTGCTACTCGACTTCATCCCTCTCGGTTTGGCAGCGCTCGGGGCGGTGTAGGCCGGCGCGACGGCAGCTGCGCTGCCCCTGCTCCGAAACACAGGGGTCGCCTCGCCCATGGAGCAGCTCATATCTCGGTGTTCGCGTTCAAGGAGCCGGTCAACATCCCGATGGTTTTGGGCATCGCCATGTGCGTCGCGGGCGGCCTCGTTGTGAACCTCTGCTCGCAGGGCTAGGCCGTCATGTACCCTGACGTGCTCGCCGTGTCGATGCGGAAGTACGTGTACGCCGTCTTGTTGCTGGCCCACACCATGCCGTTGCCGCCTACCAGCGAAGTCGAGCACGAGTAGAAGCACTGGGATCCCGAAATGCCACTTGCCGGCAGCGCCCAGGTTGCGCCCGCGTAGATCGTGGTGAGCTTCGAGCACCTACCGAGACCTTTAGGGGCGGTTTTACGAGCTGAAAACGCATCTATGCCGTGTCGATGGCTGGAGGCAGCACGCCATGGCACGTTCTCGCGTGTCTTTCGCTACCATGTGCATGTGTCTCAACTTTGGGTTGCACGACGAGCATGACGGCGTTATTGCCGTTGCGGCGGGAAGCTCGTTTCCATAAGTTGGCGGCGCAAGACCACTACGGCAGCGGCAGCCCTCTCGCGCCAGAACGCTACAATAGGCGTGTTACTTATGACAGTGGACGTTTGATGGAAGGCTTGAGCATGAGGCACTTCAATACGACGGGGCTGTGCATTCCGCGCAAGCACTACATGGTGAGCACTGACGAGCGCGTGCGGCAGATTCGCACCATGGTAGATAAGGGCGACTACTGATGACTCGCGGAGCGGGTGGCCTCTGCCTGCGCATGGATAAGGGGCCGTGGTGGCTTTGGCTGCGCGATCTGCGTTAGATGCGCCAGTTGCCAAACACCACGGCCCCTTGCTCAGCGTTGCCGGAGGTCGGCGAGCTTAGCCGAGGTCGGCCCCGTTGCTCTCGCAGACCCTCTTGTACCAGTCGAAGGAGTCCTTCTTCTCGCGGTGCAGGTCGCCGTTGCCGTCGTTGTCCTTGTCGACGTAGATGAAGCCGTAGCGCTTCTTCATCTCGCCGGTGGAGGCGGAGACGAGGTCGATGCAGCCCCACATGGTGTAGCCCATGAGCTCAACGCCGTCTTCGATGGCCTTGCCCATTTCCTCAATGTGCTTGCGCATGTAGTCGATGCGGTAGGTATCGTGGAACTTGCCGTCCTCGGCCTTCTCGTCCACGGCACCCAGGCCGTTCTCGACGATCATGAGGGGGATCTGATAGCGGTCGTAGACTTCCTCCAAGTACCAGCGCAGGCCCATGGGGTCGATCTGCCAGCCCCAGTCGGAAGCCTCGAGATAGGGGTTCTTCACGCCGGTGAACACGTTGCCCGCTGCGGCCGCCGCATCCTCGTGGGTGGTGGTGGCACCGCTCATGTAGTAGCTAAAGCTGTAGAAGTCCACGGTGCCCATGAGCAGCGTCTCGGCATCGCGCTCGTAGAGGTCTTCCATCATTTGGACGTCGACACCGCGCTCGATCCACAGCGACTTGGCCCATGCGGGGTACGCGCCGCGTACGTGCACGTCGCCGCAGTAGAAGTTGTTCTCGCGCATGGCCTTTTGCGCCTTGATGACATCGGCGGGGTCGCAGGTGAAGGGATAGGTCGCGTTGCCGGCGATCATGCAGCCCACCATGTTGTTGGGATCGATCGCGTGGGCGATCTGGACGGCCTTGGCCGAGGCCACGAACTGGTTGTGCAGGCCGTGGAAGGTGCGGTTGGGATCGGCCCAGTCGGCGTCCCCACCCCAGGAGATGGCCCAGTCGTCGGGCGGGAGGATGCCCAGGCCGTACACGTCACCGAAGGCAGGCGTGAGGGCGCAGTTGATCTCGTTGAAGGTGAGCCAATACTTCACGAGGCCCTTGTACTCGCGGAAGCAGAAGTCGGCGTAGCGTACCCACAGGTCAATGATCTTGTCGTTGTCCCAGCCGCCGTACTTGTGGGAGAGGGCCAGCGGGAACTCGTAGTGCGAAAGCGTGACCAAAGGCTCGATGTCGTTGCGCTTGCAGGCTTCGAACACCTTGCGATAGAAGTCGACGCCCGCCTGGCACGGGTTGGCATCGTCGCCGTTGGGGAAGATGCGGCTCATCTGGATGGACAGGCGGAAGCACTTGAAGCCCATCTCGCCAAACAGGTCGATGTCTTCCTCAAAGTGATGGTAGAAGTCGATGGCCTCGTGGCTTGGGTAGTACTCGCCTTCCTTAACGCCTGCGGGGGTAACGAGGCGCGGGGTGTTGACGTCGCCACCTTTGATGATGTCGGGAACCGAGAGCCCCTTGCCGTCCGCGTCGAAGCCGCCCTCAAACTGGTTGGCTGCCGTCGCGCCGCCCCACAGGAAGCCCTCGGGGAACTTGTAATCTGCCATCGTACGCTCCTCTCATTTGAATAACTATACTGACTACTACTCTAGTTGAATAAAGAGCAGATAACGGCTACTGTTCTGTAGGTGGCACACGCGAGAAACGGAGTGAGTATGAACACGCGGGTGGCGGTAATCGGCATTATTGTGGAAGACGAGGACTCGGTGGCGCGACTCAATGAGATCCTGCATGACTACGGCCACTACATCATTGGGCGTATGGGAGTGCCGTACCGCGCGCGTGGCATCAACGTGATCAGCGTTGCGGTGGATGCCCCTGCCAACGAGATCTCGGCGCTTGCGGGCAAAATAGGCAACTTGGACGGCGTGAGCGCAAAGACGGCGTATTCCAACGTGTAGGATGAGATTACGTACCGAAGCTATCGTTTGGATTGAGGAGATTCCTATGCGTAAGTTGCGGGCCTTTCGTCTGTTTGCTCTGTGCGTTTGTATGGGAGCGCTCATTATGGCTGCGCTTTGCGGCTGCGGTGCGGGCCACTCGAGCTCTCAGGCGAGCTCCTCGGCCAAGCCGGAGCCAGTGCCCATTGACGACAACACAACGGACCAGATGTACAACAAGTCGGCTGCCGGCGAGACGCTTGACGTCGTGGTATTTGAGGGGCGTCCCGTAATTCTTTCGAGCGGATACGAACTCGATGGCGTGGGTGAGGACGTCAAGGAGGGACACTTCTATCGTGTGGTTGCCGACGTGGAGTACCTCAACGGTGGCATTGCTGGCTACGTGAATTATCCCGACGTGAAGGACATCCATTCCGTGAAGGAGGTCTCCATAGACGACCTGCAAATTCCAAGCATTGAGGAAAGCAGGTCGGGCTTCGTGAGGCTAAATGGGTATGGCGGCGCCGACTATCTGTTCGTTGGCTACGGCAAGAGCGGCGTGTACAAGGATGGCGCATGGCTGTATAGCTACAAGAGTTCCAAGAAGCTCGACGATGGATCCATAGTGCTCTGCAAAAACGACCTCGACGAGCAGAAGGCCAAGGAGGGAATAGCCAACGGCGTCTATTGCTGCGAGGACTACTTCCTCATGCCGAAGGAAAGCTGACGAGTGACCAGCTGACAAGGGGACAGGTCACTCGTCAGCTTTTTCGTATGTCGCCGCGATCCACGGCGAGCTCGTAGCCGATGAGGGACATGCGCAGCCCCAAACAACCACGGCACTGCGCCGACTCGTCACCCGTGCAGATCTTGTTGTCGTATAGCTCGTATTGCTTGCGCACAGAGGTGGGCGAGAGGTTAGGCATCACCACGTTGGCGCCTGCCAGCATGCCCTTCTCTCGTCCTCGTGGGTCTATGGTGCCAAGCGCCGTGGTCGCGGGCAAAAGGATGGGTGGATAGATGAGTCGAATGATGCTCAGCAGGTAGCAGGTGAGCTCCAGGGTGCCAGCGGGCTCGTTGGCAAAGGGCGTGTCGTGATGGGGGATAAAGGGGCCGATGCCGCACATGTCGGGCTTGAACTCCTCCACGAAGCGCATCTCCTGTGCAAGGTGTTCCACGGTTTGGTAGGGGGACCCCACCATAAAGCCTGCTCCCACCTGATATCCAATCTCGCGTAGGTCACGCAGACACTGCATGCGGCGCTCCCAGCTCAAGCTCGCCGGGTGAAGGCGCTCGTAATGCTCCTTGTTCGCCGTTTCGTGGCGAAGCAGATAGCGATCGGCGCCAGCGTCGAACAGCCGCTGGTAGCTTTCCTTGCTGCGCTCACCCATTGAAAGGGTTACCGCAGTGTTGGGACATGCTTGCTTTATGCGCGTCACGATGCTGGCCAAGACGTCGTCCGAGAAGAACGCGTCCTCCCCGCCTTGCAGCACGATGGTCCTAAACCCGAGCTCGTAGCCCTCTCGCGCGCAGGCGACGATGACGTCGGGCTCCAGGCGGTAACGCTCCACGTTGTGGTTGGATCGACGAATGCCGCAATAGAGGCAGTCGTTCCTGCAGATGTTGCTTATCTCAATGAGGCCGCGCGTAAACACCTTGGTGCCATAGATTGGCTGACGTGCAGCAACGGCTCTCTTGGCCAGGAGCTCGGCCGCCTCTGGCGTCCGGCTGTGGATAAGTTCGCAGTACTCGTCGTCGGTAAGGTGGTGTGTCTCTTCGAGTTTGCGAACCAGTTTGGCGATTCTGGCTTCCATGGCGTTGCCTATGCTTTCTCTAGCTGGGCATGCACTTCGGGAAACAGTCGTACGCTACGCTCGAGCGCACCCGTAATCTGCGCGATTGCGATGCCGTAGTTGGTGAAGGGAATGCTTTGGTCTTGGGCGCAGCGCATGCGATACTGCACCTCGCGCTCGGTGATCATGCATCCACCGCAGTGGATAACCAGCGCGTATGGGCTGAGGTCTTCCGGAAAGTCGCGTCCCGAACAGGTTTGTATGTTGAGGTCCTTTCCCGTGTGCGTGCGTAGCCAGCGCGGAATCTTTACGGTGCCGATGTCGTTGCACTGCCGATGGTGCGTGCAACCCTCGGCCATGAGCACGGTGTCGCCATCCCTCAGTCGCTCTACGGCAGCGACGCCGGCGACCGCCGTGTGCAGGAAACCCTTGTAGCGCGCCATAAGGATCGAGAAGGACGTGAGCGGAATGCTGCTGGGCGTTACCTCATCCACTACGCGAAACGCCTGGCTGTCGGTAACCACGAGCGATGGGGATGTTCCCAGGCGCTCGAGCGTTGCGGCCAACTCGGTCTCACGACATACCACGGGCATGGCGCCCGCGTCCAGCGTGTCGCGTATTGCCATCTGCTGCGGAAGGATCATGCGACCCTTGGGCGCGGATTCGTCGATGGGACATACCAGCACAACAAAGTCATGAGGCGCGATGAGGTCTGCAAGCAGGCGGTGGGACGGGTCCTCTTTGGGAGCGAGCGCGCCTATACGTTCCTTGAGCTCGTGGATGCCGCTGCCGGTTTTGGCGCTCGCCCAAAGGCATTCGTCCTGCGCGGCGGGGATGCTGCCGAGGAGGTCGGCCTTGTTGTATACCACGACGTAGGGAATGAGTTTTTGCTGGAAGAGATCCACAAGCTGGGTGTCGATGGGGCGCATGCCGCGTGAGGCGTCTACCACCAGCACCGCTATGTCGGTGCGGTTGAGCGTGCGCTTTGTGCGCAGCACGCGTTGCTCTCCCAGCGTTCCCTCGTCATCGAAGCCCGGCGTGTCGATTATAACCACGGGGCCCAGAGGCAGCAGTTCCATGGTCTTTTGCACAGGATCGGTGGTTGTGCCGGCAATGTTGGACACAACTGCAAGGTCTTGGCCGGTAACGGCGTTGACGATGCTGGACTTTCCGGCGTTTCGGCAGCCAAAGAAGCCAATGTGTATGCGATTGGCGGAAGGCGTGGCGTTAAGGCCCACTTTATTGCTCCTCTCGGTCGGACGCATCCTCTCGGTCGGATGTACGTTTAAGTGATAGACGAAATCGGTGGGGAATGCAAGGCTGGAATGCAGTCGTTGTGCGATGATTGACGGCGCGACGAGGTTTTGCTGCCCATTGGGAGGAGGCGTGCGAACAGAGTTTCAGTAACCTGTACAGTTAATGGGAAATGAACTTAGGCAATAATTACGAATCCTGCGGCTTTGCGTTTTTAAACCGATTCATTTCCCGTTAGGTAAAATATGCAATGGGAAATGAACGACAGGATTTTTTCTGAATCCTGCGGTTTTGCATTTTTGAACCGATTCATTTCCCGTTAATAAATAATAAAAAAGCATGACCATGGAAACGGCTGCTTCTTGTTGCAGCCATGGGCTCGATCCCGAAGCGCGAACGCACAGAGTTGTTTGCTTTTTTGTACTTACCTAGGTGTCCTGACCCTTCGTCAACCCCAAAATGGCGCGCGAGGCAAACTCGGCGGCGTCATCTCCTGCCACAGCGTTAATGTTGCGCGTAAACTCGCCGCCTGCACCGTAGCTCAAGCCTAGTTGCGCAAAGATTTCGTCTGTACATGGGTAGTAATGCTCCGAGATAAACGTTTGGATCTTAGCGACCTGCTCCTGGGCCTCCGCACAGGCAGGGTCAGCGCCCTCCCGCGCAAGACGCCCAAGCGGAACAAACAGCTCCATCAGCTGCATGCCTAGATCCATCTCATCCTGCTCCGATCGGCCTTTGCTCCTATTCTCGTATTCCTGCCATTCAGATGTGGTGCCCCAAGACGCTTTTGCCTGGTGGGTATACTCCCGCATCTTGCTCTTGTCGAATGCGTCAAAGCTCATGTTGCAACCTTCTTCTTCCATAAGATCCTCTGCCAGCTTAAGGAGCTCGTCTATGCGTTTGCGCTTGAGCTGGAGGAGTTTGACTTGCTGCTCGAGCGCGCGTCTACGATCGAAGTCGGGACTTCCCACAATGTCCTGGATGTCCGCAAGCGAGAACTCGAGCTCTCTAAAGAGCAGGATTTGCTGAAGGCGATCAAGGTTCGCGTCGTCGTAGAGCCTATAGCCAGAATCGGTGTGAGCCGCTGGCTTTAGAAGCCCAATTTTGTCGTAATAGCGCAGCGTGCGTATGCTTATGCCAGCCAACTCGCTTACCTCGTGTATGGTCCTCACCGTGCCTCCTCCTCTGTAAGACAACGATAAACCATGACGTTACGTAAGGGTCAAGAGGAAATGACAGACTTTGCGAGCGAGGACGCAGACTTTGCGAGCAAAGAGCCCTTTGGCTGGTTGATGGCTTGGTTGTCGTACTCGTCCAAAAGGGCGAGCGCGGATGTAGACAAGAGATGTTGCCCCCGAGCGCACACTGTGCATCGCCGATCCTAGGAATCCTTGTGAGCGCAGATATTGCGTATAAAGAAAAAAGAGCCCGCTCTCGTGATGGCGAACCGTCCTTCTTAAAACCACCATAGTGTAGCACAAAACAGAACACATGTTTCGTAAATTTGTCCCAAAGCTGTTATTTTGTTGAGAGGTGCAGACGACTGTGCAAGGGCTGCGTAGCTTGTCCTCTGTTCGTGCTAGGATGCCCTTACGTTCTGACGGCGAGGATAATTCCGAGCACGAAGTTCAAGGAGAGCACATGCTCAAGATAGCTATTTACGGCAAGGGTGGTATTGGCAAATCCACCATGACGAGCAATCTGGCGGCGGCCTTTGCCAGCCAGGGTAAGCGCGTGATTCAGATTGGTTGCGATCCCAAGGCGGACTCCACCATGAACCTGCTCGGCGGGCAGTTGCTTGAGCCGGTTATGAACTACATGCGCGAAAACGACGACGACCCCACGCTGGAGCAGATCGCTCGCGAGGGATTTGGCGGGGTCCTTTGCATAGAGACGGGTGGCCCCACGCCGGGCTTGGGCTGTGCGGGCCGCGGCATTATTGCCACGTTCAACCTCCTCGAGGACCTGCGCCTGTTCGAGACGTGGAAACCCGACGTCGTGCTTTACGATGTGCTGGGTGACGTGGTGTGCGGTGGCTTTGCTGCGCCGATTCGCGAGGGCTATGCGGAGAAGGTCCTTATCGTAACCTCGGGCGAGAAGATGGCGCTCTATGCGGCGAACAACATAAACACCGCGGTGCAGAACTTCGAGGACCGCGGATATGCGCGCGTGGCGGGCATTATCCTCAACCACCGCAACGTGCCCGACGAGGATGCCAAGGTACAGGCATTCGCGGATGAGCACGACCTGCCAGTCGTGGCCCGCATTCCCCGCAGCGACGACATCAATCGCTTTGAGGACGAGGGTAAGACGGTGATCGAAGGCGATTCCACGCTGCCGGTGAGCCAGTGCTTCCTGGACCTTGCGACGCGCCTGAGCGCGGGGGAGGTATAGCGCATGGCCCATACCGCCCGTTTTTTTACGGCGGAGGAGGTGGCGCGTCGTGGCATGGACAACCTGCCCGACGAGCTCGTTTCCAATCGCCATCTTATCTATAGCTCGCCGGCAACGCTTGCGTTCAACTCTCCCGGAGCAGAGGGGTTTGGCGTCAAGCGCGCCGGCCTGGCCATTCCTGGCTCGGTTATGCTGCTGGTGGCGCCTGGCTGTTGTGGGCGCAACACCTCGCTCGTGAGCGACATGCCCGCATACAAGGACCGCTTCTTCTACCTCAACATGGCCGAGACCGACATCGTAACCGGCAGGCACCTGAAGAAGATTCCCGCGGCGGTGGAGGAGGTCGTGGACTGCCTGCCCACGCGTCCGTCGCTCGTGATGATATGCATAACCTGCGTAGATGCCCTGCTTGGCACCGATATGGAGCGCGTGTGCCGGCGTGCGGAGGAGCGTGTGGGACTGCCCGTGCGCCCCTGCTACATGTATGCCCTCACAAGAGAAGGGCGCCGACCACCGATGGTGCACGTGCGCCAGAGCCTCTACTCGCTGCTCGAGCCCAGGCGCAAGCGTGCCACCTCGGTAAACGTGCTGGGATTCTTCGCGCCGCTCGTGGACGACTGCGAGCTGTACGACTACTTGAGCGGCATTGGCGTAAAGGCCATACGGGAGGTTTCCCGCTGTGCGGACTTCGACGAGTTCCAGCGCATGGCCGAGGCCAACTTCAATCTGGTGCTGCATCCCGAGGCGCGCTTCGCGGCTGCGGACTTGCAGGAACGCCTGGGCATTCCCTCCATCGAGCTCACGCGTCTCTATCAAATCGATCGCGTCCGCAGGCAGTACCAGGCGCTTGGCCAGGTGCTGGGTTCGACGTTTGACGACGCCGAGGACTACGATGCCGCACTGGCAGCGGTGGACGCCCTTCGTGCAGCCGCCCCCCATGCGAGCTTTGCGGTGGGGGAGTGTCTGAACGCCGACACCTTTGAGCTCGCGCTTGCGCTCACACGATACGGCTTTGAGGTGCGCGAGGTGTTTGGCACGGTCCAGGCGCAGAACTTCGTGTTCCTTCGTCGGCTCGCGGAGCTGAGTCCGACGACGCGCGTGTACTCCAACATGGAGCCCACCATGCTCTACTACGACGCGGCTTCCTGCCCGGTGGACTTTGCTCTGGGCAAGGACGCTGGGTGGTACCACGACGATGCCACATGCCTGGCCTGGAACGAAGACGTGCAGCCCTACGGCTATGCGGGCGTCCGTCGCCTGTTCGAGGCGCTCTTGGGCTCGATCGGAGGAGGCGATGAGGCATGAGGGGCCTCAGAAAGTATCTGACTCCCTTTGCGCCCGACCAGTCCGGTGCCGTCTCGGTGCTCTACGAGCTTGGCGGCATCGTGGTGGTATGCGATGCGGGCGGTTGCACGGGCAACATCTGCGGCTTTGACGAGCCTCGTTGGCATACCACGCGCAGTGCCGTGTTCAGCGCGGGCCTGCGCGACATGGACGCCATCCTTGGACGCGACGACAAGCTCGTGGCAGAGCTCGCCGACGCCGCGCATAAGATAGACGCCAACTTTGCGGCGGTGGTGGGAACGCCGGTGCCCTCAGTCATTGGCACCGACTATCGTGCGCTTCGCCGTATGGCCGAGCGAGTGTGCGAACTGCCGATAATAACGGTGGACACCACGGGCATGGAACTCTATGACGTGGGGGCTTCCAAAGCTTACGTGGAGCTCTTCGATCGCTTTGCTACCGAGACCCATCCCAAGGAGCGAGGGTGCGTGCTGCACCTTGGCGCCAACCCCTTAGACCTCAGTCGAATCCCATCACCAGAGGTCTCGCTGTCGTTTGACAACATCGTTGGCGCATCTGCGGCGGAGAGAACCGTGGTTATGGCTCCCTCGGGCTTGTCTGCGGCTAAGCTGTTGCAGCGGCGCTTTGGTATTCCGTACGCCTTTGCCACGCCTTGCGACTTGCGGATGGGCCCAATGCTCAAAGCGTTGCCTTCCGTGGAGAACAAGCGCGTCCTGGTGGTGGACCAGCAAGTTGCCGCAGCCGTCCTGCGAGAAGAGCTGCTTGCGCGCGGAGCGTCGCAGATTGTATGCGCCACGTGGTTTATGCAGGTGGACGAGCTTACGCAGGAGGGAGATGCGCGCCTGCGCGAGGAGGATGACTTCGAGGAGCTCGTCTACGGCGGTGAATTCGACGTCTTGGTGGGCGACCCCACACTCTGGCGCATCGTCAGTAGGTTTGCGGGGATCACCGTCGACGTGCCGCAGTTCCCCGTGTCGGGAAAGCTGGTCGCAGCCGAGGCTGGGATGGAGGCCGCAACCGAAGGGTGCCGCCCATGATTACGCGACGCATTCGCGCATACGGCATTGTGCAGGGTGTGGGCTTTAGACCCACGGTGGATCGTCACGCAACCTCGGCAGGAATCGCCGGCACCGTTTGCAACAAAGGTCCCTACGTGGAGATATATGCCCAAGGGAGCGAAGGGCGGGTTGCGCGCTTCATCGAGTTGCTGCGCAGCGAGCCTCCCCGACGCGCGGTTGTTCTTAAGCTGGACGTAAAGCCCGTGCGCGACGCCAAGCACTACGATTCGTTTAGCATCGTTTCGAGCGAGAAGACCGAAGGTCAAATATTCGTCTCGCCCGACATCGCGATCTGCGAGGATTGCAAACGTGAGCTCTTCGACAAGGGCAACCGTCGCTACCTGCATCCCTTTATAAACTGCACGTGCTGCGGTCCGCGCCTCACCATCCTTGAGGCGCTGCCCTACGATCGCGAGCGCACGAGCATGCGCGAGTTTCCCATGTGCGAGGCATGCGCAAACGAGTACCACGATCCTGCGAGCAGGCGCTATGACGCGCAACCGGTGTGTTGCAACGACTGTGGGCCACAGGCGTATTTGGTTGACGGACCCGAGCGCGGACGTGCTGCCATTACCGAGGCGCGGCGCATCATTGCAGATGGCGGTGTGGTTGCCGTAAAGGGAATCGGTGGCTTCCATCTGTGCTGTGACGCGACGAATCCCGATGCCGTAGGACTCCTTCGCGAGCGCAAGCGCCGTTCTGCAAAGCCGTTTGCCGTGATGGCGCGCGATCTGGCAGTAGCGCGTCGCGAGTGTGTGGTCTCGCCCGTGGCTCAGGAGATTCTAACCGGGCACCAAAAGCCGATTCTGCTGCTTCCTAGGCGCTCGGACGGCCAGGCATGCGAGGCGTGCGCGCCTCACAATCCCAAGCTGGGCATTATGTTGCCCTACGCTCCGCTCCAGCTGTTGCTCTTTGAGTACGACGATGGGCTGACCATGCCCGACGTGCTGGTTATGACCAGTGCGAACGAGTCGGGTGCGCCAATCTGCCGCGATGACGAGGACGCGCGTCGCGAGCTTGGCAAACTCTGCGATGCGATTCTTTCGCACGAGCGCAAGATTCGCGTGCGTGCCGACGACACGGTAATGGACTTGTTTGAGGACAAGCCCTATATGATCCGCCGTTCCCGTGGCTGGGCACCGCTGCCGTTTTTGCTGAGCGAGGATTTTGGCGCGCACGTGCTTGCGACGGGCGGGGAACTCAAGAACACGTTCTGTTTGGGCTCGCATGACATGTTCTACCCGTCTCCCTATGTGGGCGACTTGGAGGACGTGCGTACGGTCCACGCATTGCAGGATACCATCGTGCGCTTTCAGACGCTTCTTGAGTTCGAGCCCGAGATGGTGGCATGCGATCTGCACCCCAAATACAACGCCACGCTCGTGGCACACGAGTTCTCACAACGCGAGGGCCTGCCGCTTGTGGAAGTGCAGCACCATTATGCGCACGTGGCCGCATGCATGGCCGAAAACGATGTGGCTGCTGGCGCCAAGGTCATAGGCGTGTCGTTTGACGGCACGGGCTACGGCGAAGACGGCACGGTTTGGGGTGGCGAGGTCCTGATTTGCGACTACGAGGGATACGAGCGCGCTTGGCATATCGCGCCGTTCGTGCAGGCGGGAGGCGACCTTGCCGCCAAGGAGGGCTGGCGCGTGGCCGTTGCCATGCTGGGCGAAGGCGACGACGCGCTCGATGTGGCGGAGCGGCTGGGGCTCGCCACAAAGGCGGAGGCGCGTATCGTTCAGGCCATGGTAAAGAGGCGCATGAATGCGGTTTTGTCTACGAGTGCGGGACGCCTGTTTGATGCCGTGAGCGCCGTTTTGGGCATACGCCGTGCCTCGACGTTTGAGGGCGAGGCAGCCACGCAGCTGCAGTTTGCTGCCGAGCGGGGACGTGAGCTTGGCGGCGTGCTGCCCAAGATCCCGCACTTCTCGCAGACGGACGAGCTGTTTGCGTGGATTGTGGAGCGATGCCTTGCGCAGGATCCAGCTGATTGGCTGGCCTATGCCTTCCACGTGGGTCTTTCGCAGATCGTCGAGGATGTGTGTGCTGCCGCTCGCGAGAAAACGAGTCTTAAGGTGGTTGCGCTTACGGGCGGCTGCTATCAAAACCTTCTGTTGCTGGAGCTTACGGTTAGTCGTCTGCGCAAGAAGGGCTTTTGCGTGCTCACGCACAGCCTGGTACCGCCAAACGATGGTGGCATCGCGCTTGGGCAAGCCGTGGTTGCGGCAGCGCGCTATAGGAAAACTCAATCGCAGGGCGATGCCCTCGCGAGTAATAAAGAGAGGAGCTAAACATGTGCGTAGGTCTTTCGGCAAAGGTTGTGAGGATTCAGGACGGCATGGCCATGGTGGATGCGTCCGGCGCAAGGCGAGAGGTGTCGGTACAGCTTATGGACGATGTTGAGCCTGGCGATTACGTTATGGTGCATGCAGGTATTGCCATCGCAAAGATTACCGATGAGGACGAGCACGAGACCGATGAGGTTTTGGAGGCATTGCTGGCATGAGCGAGAACATGAGGCAGACGGCCGCGCAGATCGTGCAGTCCTACGACGGGGCGCCGCTGCGCATTATGGAGGTGTGCGGTACCCATACGCACGAGATCTTTAGGTTGGGAATCCGCAGCCTCTTGCCGCCGCAGGTGGATCTTATCTCCGGGCCGGGGTGTCCGGTGTGCGTAACGCCGGTTGGGTTTATTGACGAGGCTCTTTGGCTGGCGGAGCACGGCGTAACCATTGCCACGTTTGGCGATTTGGTGCGTGTGCCGGGTACGGAAAGGAGCCTGGCCGATGCCCGTGCCGCCGGTGCGCGGGTGCAGGTGGTATATTCGCCGCTTGACGCCCTTTCCTACGCCAAGGAACATGGGGACGAGCAAGTAACGTTTCTCTCGGTGGGATTCGAGACCACCGTGCCCGCGGCATGCTTGGTGGCAGATCAGGCGCTCAGTGAGGGCGTGGAGAACTTCAGCCTCCTCACGGCAAACAAGACGATGCCAAACGCCTATGCCGCCTTGCGAAACAGCGCGGACGTGTTTTTGTATCCCGGACATGTTCACGCCATAACGGGAACGGCGCTGTGCGAGGATCTGGCAAAGCAGGGTGTGAGTGGCGTGCTTGCCGGCTTTACGGCAAAGGAGTTGGTAACGGCACTTGCCGTGGCGGTTAGGAAGGCGCAGGAGGACAAGCCCTTCTTTGTGAACGCATATCCGCGTGTGGTAAGGCCCGAGGGCACGCCGGCTGCCGTTGCACTTATGGACAAGGTGATGGAGCCCGTGGATGCCGAGTGGCGTGGACTGGGCGTCATTCCTGGGTCGGGACTGCAGCTCCGCGATGCGTATTCCTCAATCGATGCACGCAAGAAGTTCGAGATGCCCCACATTGAGGGGAGGCCCAACCCGGCTTGTAGGTGCGGAGAAGTGCTCCAGGGCCATTGCAAGCCGAGCGATTGTCCGCTGTTTGGCAAGGTGTGCACCCCTCAGCATCCCGTGGGTGCATGCATGGTTTCGGGTGAGGGCGCCTGTTCGGCGTATTTCCAATATGGAGGAGGTCAGCTGTGAGCAAGCAGGTAACGCTGGCAATGGGAGCTGGCGGAAAGCAGACCGCAGAGCTCATCGATACGGTCTTTGCAAAGAGGTTCGAGAGTCCGCTCCTCACGGCTGATGACGCAGCCGTGCTTCAGAGGCCTGCCGGACGTATTGCCATGTCTACGGATGGCTTCATCGTGTCGCCATCCTTCTTTCCCGGAGGCAACATCGGCAAGCTGAGCGTTTGCGGCACGGTGAACGACCTTGCGTGCATGGGCGCAAAACCGCTCTACCTTACCTGTGCGTTCGTTATCGAAGAGGGCTTTGAACTAGACAAGCTCGAGCAGATCGCGGACGCCATGGCGGCAACGGCCGCCGAGGCGGGCGTGACGTTGGTTGCCGGCGATACCAAGGTTGCCGGCAAGGGCCAGGTAGACGGTGTGTTTATTACCACCACCGGCGTGGGCGAGATCGTGGAGGGCGCAACCCCTGCCGGGGCGAATGCTCGCCCTGGCGACGCGATCATCGTAACCGGCGACGTGGGTCGTCACGGCTGCACCATTTTGCTTGCGCGCGATGACTTTGGCATTGAGGCCAACGTGACCTCCGACTGCGCGCCACTCTGGTCGAGCGTAGAGGCCATGCTGGACGCGAGTAAGAACATCCACGTCATTCGCGATGCCACGCGAGGCGGCGTTGGTACGGTGCTATACGAGATTGCCTCCCAAAGCGGCGTGGGCATTGCGCTGGATGCCGCTGTGGTGCCGGTGGACCCTGCCGTGGGCGGCGTGTGCAGGATGCTGGGGCTCGAGCCGCTGTACCTCGCCTGCGAAGGGCGCCTGGTGGTAATCGCGCCCAAGGACGAGGCGCCTGCGTTGGTGGAGGCGTTGCGTTCGGCGCCGCATTCCAAAGGTGCGGCCATCATAGGCGAGGTTACCGACGAGCGTCCCGGTTGGGTGGTCATGAACACCGAGGTGGGCACGCAAACGCTGCTGCCGCAACCGGGTGGCGAGCTGTTGCCGCGCATTTGTTAGAAACAACGTGGTGCCCCGGTGGGACGGTCCGATTCGGCTTCGTGCGAGTTCTGCGAAGCAGCTGTTTGAAGCCACGAAACGAATCGGATCGCCCCACCGGGGCATGGGTTGACGTCGTCGATGAGAAGGGGAGGACACATGCTCAGACGATTGGGGCTGTGCACGGTGCGGGCGGGCGATGCGCAGTCTGGAGCTCTCTTTCCGTTCAAACTCGAGTTCAATCCTCCCGCGCACGGCGTATGGAACATCGTGCACGTGGGCATGCTCGTGCCAGAGGCGCATCAGATCTATGTGTGCGCCATTAACTGCATGCGCGGCGTGGTGCTCACGGCAGCCGAGATGGGCTTGTCAGAGCGCTTTTCGTGCGTGGTTCTCAAAGAGGAGGACATCATTCGTGGGACGGTGGAGGAGGTAACGCTTACGGGCATCGTCGACGTGCTTCGCAAGCTTGAGGCGCATGGCGGTCTGCCTCCCTGCGTAATGGTGTTTCCTGTGTGTACGCATCACTTTTTGGGTGTAAACATGTCGCGGGTCTACGATGAGCTCGAGCGTCAGTTCCCAACGGTGGATTTCGTGCGGGCCTTCATGGATCCCATCATGAAGCGCCGTCGCAGTCCGGATATGTGGTTGCGCAAGGTCATGTTTGACCCGCTGCCTAAGGTCGATGCGAGCGAGGACGTCGTGGCCTGCCTGGGCAGCGACTTTGCGCTGGATGCGGACTGCGAGCTGCGCGATGTTTTGTCTGCGGCCAACTACGGGATGGCGGAAATTCAGCAATGCGCTACCTACGAGGAGTACAAGCAGCTGGCACATGCCGCAGCGTTTATCTCTACCTATCCCAACGCGCGTTACGGAATCGACAAACTCGCAAGCCGCTTGGGTCGCAGGCACATGTATGTGCCGTCGACGTTCTCATATGACGAGATTCGGGGACAATATCTTCGGCTTCATGAAGTCCTGGGCACGCCGATGCCTGACTTCAAGAGCGAGATTGCACGATGCGAAGGGGCGCTTGAGTCCTTGCGCGCGAGGCTGCAGGACGCGCCCATTGCCATCGATTCCGCTGCGCATCCAAGGCCGCTCGGCCTCGCGCGTCTGCTTTTGGAGCATGGGCTGCGGGTAACCGAGGTATATCTGGATGCGGCCAATCCAGAGGAAGAGTGCGAGCTGGCATGGCTCGGCAAGCACGCGGCAAACGTGGAGCTGTGCTCCATCGTTCTTCCCCAAATGCGCGTGGCGTCGAGGGAGCGAGACGAGGAGGTGCTTGCCGTTGGCCAAAAGGCGGCATGGTTTACGGGTACCTCTCGTTTCGTGAACCTCGTGGAAGGGGGAGGGCTCTGGGGCTTTGCCGGGATTCGTGGCATAGCGTCGCTTATGGAGGAGGCATGGTCGCATAAGAAGGATGCCCATGACCTCATTCCCCGCAAAGGCCTTGGATGCGAGAGTTGCTTTTAGAGCGCTGGAGGTTGCCTTACATGAATAGAGCCAATCGCATACTGCCTGTGTATGCAGGTGACGTCTCGGGCGCGGCATCGGCGCTCTTTGAGTTGGGCGGCATGGTTGTTATACACGATCCCTCGGGTTGCAACTCCACCTACAACACGCACGACGAGACCCGTTGGTACGACCACAATAGCCTTGTGTTTATTACGGGTCTTGTGGAGCGCGATGCCATTTTGGGTAACGACAACAAGCTCGTGGATGATGTTGTGGATGCCGCGCTCGAGCTGCGTCCCCGTTTTGTGGCGCTCTGCAATTCGCCCATTCCCTTCATAACTGGCACCGATTTTCCGGCGCTTTGCAAGCTCATCGAGCGACGTTGTGGCATACCCTGCTTCTACGTGGCAACCAATGGCATGCATGACTATAGTGTGGGCGCAGGCAACGCCTTCGCGGCGTTTGCGCGGCGATTTGTTGAGGCGGCCCAGCCGCGTGAGGCCGCGCTCAACATCCTTGGCGTCACACCGTTGGACTTCCACCAGCCTGGCGCCGTGAGTGAGCTGCGGTCCTTTGCCCAGCAAGCGGGGTTTGAGGTCGTGGCAAGCTGGGCCATGGATTCGAGCTTCGATGAGCTCGCGTGTGCGGCACGGGCAAGCGTGAACCTGGTGGTCTCCGCTACGGGGCTACGCACGGCAAAGGTCCTGCGCGAGCAATTTGGCACGCCCTACGTGGTGGGCACTCCCCATGCGGCGGGAATGACTCTCACGGCATTTTCGAGCGAGCTTGCGGAAGCGCTCCGTCGTTCGGCAAGGCTTGGAGAATGTGCCTGGCCATGCCGCGACGTGCGCACGCCCGCGCCGAACAATGCGCGCTGCATAGTCGGTGAGCCGGTTGCCGCGGGGTCGCGCGCTGCCGAGGAGGGGCTTGCGAGCGGTCTGCCTCCAAGGGTCGTATGCCCCCTGGAGGCAGACCCTGCGCTGACGCAGCCCTCCGATGTGCTGGCATTTGGCGAGGAAGAGGTAGAAGCGGCCCTCAGAGGTGCCAAGGTCGTGGTGGCAGATGCGCTCTACGCCCCAGTATGCCCCACGGATGCGCTGCTTGAGCCTTGGCCTCACTTTGCCTTCTCGGGACGAAACTGCTACGGCCAACGAACGAGGGAGAGTGAGTGCATGGCACGACAACAAGAGGGAGACTCGTCGGTGCTTTCGAAGCCAATCGTGGTGGTGATTCTTGCTACGGTGAGCTGTGCGTTGTGGGGGAGTGCCTTTGCCGCGGTAAAGACGGGATACGATCTGTTCCAGATTCCGTCCAGCAACCCTGCGGGACAGCTTCTCTTTGCGGGAATGCGCTTTACGCTTGCGGGACTCTTCGTGCTTCTTGGCACTGCCGTTGTGCGGAGGAGCATTCCCCTTCCCACAAAAGCCGATCTTGTGCCCATTGTACTTTTGGGCCTGTCGCAAACCACGCTGCAGTACGCTCCGTTCTACATTGGGCTTGCGCATGCCTCCGGAACCAACGCGTCGCTTGTGCAGGGTACCTCTGCGTTCGTGCAGGTGGCGCTGGCCACCCTTGTGTTTAGACAAGAGCGCCTTACAACGCGAAAGCTCGTGGGATGTCTTATGGGCATCTGTGGCGTGGCATTGGTAACGTTGCGTGGCGGCGGCGCCACGGGCTCTTGGTCGTTTATGGGGGAGGGCCTGGTGTTCGCTTCGGTGGTCGCAGGCGGGTGCGCTGCGTGTCTGATGCGCGGCTACGGCGCGGGTGGCGATCCCCTCCTGCTTACGGGATGGCAGTTTGTGCTAGGTGGTGTGGCGCTTTCGGGCATAGGCTTGGCGTTGGGAGGTCGCCTTGGTGCGGTGTCGCCACAGGCCTTTGGCGTCCTTGCATATTTGGGAGCGCTCTCTGCGGTGGCGTTTTCGCTTTGGTCAATGCTGCTCAAGCACAACCCGGTGTCGCGCGTGGCGGTCTTTCGTCCCACCATTCCCATCTTTGGCGTGATATTCTCGGTTGTCGTTCTGGGAGAGGTAATACCTATGGCGCAACTGCCTGCACTGGTGGTTGCCCTGGCACTTATTGTGGTGGGTACCGTAGTGGTAAACAGGAAGTAAGTGCTACCCTAGGGTAGATACTCATATATTGGGAGGGAGAACAAATCATGAAATACTTGCTACTCGTAAGCCACGCCGGATTGGCAAAGGGAATCGAGGGCGCGCTGGAGATGTTGCTTGGCTCGCGCTCGTTCGTGATTGCATGCGGTATGCAGGATGGCGTGTCACCAGACGCGTACCGTGCACAGCTTGCGCAGTCCATAGCCTCTGTGACGCCTGAGGATGAGGTCGTGGTTCTTGCCGATATCGCGGGTGGCTCTCCACTCAAGAACGCACTTGTGGCTTTGGATGACAAGGGCATGGGCAACAACGTGATTGTGTTTGGGGGTGCCAATCTGGCCATGGCCATATCGGCTTGCATGGGCATAGATGACGGCTTGCCGCTCGATGCCATCCGCGATGCGATGCTTTCCGAGGGTTCGCAAGCCGTGCGTCAGGTTTAGCTAAAACACATAATGCATTTCCATTAGGGGGACGCCATGCAGGATAAGTTTATTGGTGCGGGAGCTTTTGTTTGCGCAGCCGTGCTCTCGCTCTCGCTTGCTGGTTGCGGGCAGCAATCGAGCAGCAGCGTACAGTCCGCAAGCTCAGAGCGGGAGCAGAGCGTGCATAACGCCAAGGACCCAACGGCAAACGGTCGCATTGACGCAACGAACACAGGCAAGCAGGTCGCCACGTACCATGGGGCAAAATACATCGTAAGCGACGCAACCGCCGACCAAACGACCGACAACATGGGCTTGCAGGAAATTTGCGTAGTGCGTCAGCCCGAGTCGTGGGAGAGCATCTCATCCATTGGCTGGGACCGCAACAGCATTTCGTATACCCGCATTTCCATGCCATGGGGCGAGGCGTCGTATCGCTATGAGTACGCCAACGATGCAGGCGCTCCCTCGGAGATGCAGGAGTGGAGCCGCACGAACGAGCAGAACTACTTCTCTGGCATGGAAAACGTGCAACGCATGGATGTGGGCGGCCGTTCTGTTGGCTATGTTTTCGATGGCCAAAGCGAGAGTTCCGGTGGCATGGGCATAGAGGACTTGGAAGCCCAGGAGATGGGCGTGCAGGAGGGATCGTCTGGTCGCACGATGTCGGTGTATACCTACGAACAACGTGGAGACAAATGCTCGCTGCTCATTACCGCAACCTATAACGTAAAAGGCGATGCCGCGTTTAACCCCAGTGCGGAGCAGATGGTGCAGGAAGCCTACGCCCCACTTGAGTTTGCGCCGAAGGATGCAAACGTGGACGCAGCCTCGTTCCTTGCCGACCTAACGATAACGAACGCTGGGGGCGATCGCGAACTCACGATCAAGCGAAAGGATAGCTCCCTCATGTCGTATACAGAGCATTCTGCCGCTTTGCTCGACAGTGCGCAGGATGATTCGCTTATACCCATGATGAGCTTTGACTTTGCCTCGGACGGGCAGATACCCGAGGGCGCGGGGGAGTATGACGTAGCTGGCAAGGCGGTAAGGGCCGTGGAGGAGACCACCGTGCTGGAAGGCGAGGAAGGTGCCATTGAGGATCGCGCTGTGCATGCGTGGCTGGACATTGACGGTTCCGTCTTGTACGTGGAAGCCAATATGAAGGACGGCGAGCTCGTTGAGCAAACGCTCGCGCGCGTGCTCACGGATAGGATTGACTAAGAAGCGGGGCTGAGGGCTGCCCGCACGCGACCCGCGCCCGCGCCGCAGGCGGCGACTCACGAAGTGGGCGAGCAAGGCAAGCGCGGAGCAGCGTGCCGCACCCACGCCGCAGGCGGCGACTCACGAAGTGAGCGAGCAAGGCGAGCGCGGAGCCGCATGCGGCGTGGGTGCGGCACGCGGATGGCAGCTGTCGTCTGCGCTTCCCGCGGCGGAGACTCACGAAGCGAGCGCGGAGACGCATGCGGCGCGGATGCGGGGCGCGGGCGGAAGCCGACGTACGCGCTTCCCGCGGCGGAGACACCCAAGGGTGTCCGAGCGCGGCGTTATTTTTCAACGCTCTACAAGCAAAGGCTATTGTCGTATTATTGTTCGGACTCAAAAGTTACGAAAGAGGGGAGGCCTATGGCCCTCACACAAGACGACGTGCGCGGCATTGCCGACTATGCACGTATCGCTCTCACGGATGAGGAGCTGGAGGAGATGTGTGCCTATATGAACGAGGCCATCGATCTGCTGCAGCCGATTCGTGAGTATGACTTGGACGGCGTGGAGCCCACGTTCCATCCCATCGGGAGCCTTTCAAACGTAATGGCCGAAGATGTGCAGAATGCGCATGGTAGGTCGTTGGATTTGGACGTGGCACTTATGAATGCGGGGGCCAAGCAAGGACGTTCCTTCCGAGTGCCTTCCATCCTGGGCGAAGAGGGAGGCGATCGCTGATGGCTAACATCGACCAGCTCTCTGCCCAACAGATTGCCGCAGGCGTTGCCGCGGGCGATTTCTCGGCGACGGAGGTGGCACGTGCCACGCTTGATGCCATCGATGCTCGTGAGGACGGGGTGCAGGCTTTTCTTCAGGTAAGTGCCGACCTCGCCCTGCAGGCTGCTGAAGCCACCGATGCGCGCCGTGCGGCGGGAGAAGAACTTGGCCCCCTTGCCGGTGTCCCAATTGCATTTAAGGACAACATGCACTTGGTTGGAACGCGTACCACCTGTGCTTCTCGTATGTTGGAGAACTACGAGTCCACCTTTACCGCAACATGCGTGCAGCGCATGCTCGACGCGGGCGCGACGCCTGTGGGCAAGACCAACATGGACGAGTTTGCGTTTGGCTCGTCCACGGAGTCAAGCGCGTTCCACCGCACCAACAATCCATGGGATACGAGCAGGGTACCCGGTGGCTCCTCGGGCGGCAGCGCCGCCGCCGTTGCTGCTGGCGAGGTAACGCTTTCTCTGGGATCCGATACCGGCGGCTCCATTCGTCAGCCCGCTGGCTTTTGCGGTGTGGTTGGCATGAAGCCTACGTACGGTGCGGTGAGCCGCTATGGCGTTGTCGCCTTTGGATCGTCGCTCGATCAGGTTGGTCCCTTCGGCCGTTCTGTGGCAGACGTGGCGCTTGCAATGAACGCGCTGGTCGCTGGCGGGCGTGACTCGCTTGACTCCACATCTCAAGAGCTCCCCGTGGATTTTGTCTCCCAGCTGGAGGAACCGGTGGAAGGCGTGCGCGTGGGAATAATACCTGCCCTCATGGAGCACGAGGGGCTTTCGGTGGAGGTGTGCTCTGGCTTGAAAAAGGCGCGTGCCGTGCTGGAGGACCAAGGGGTGCAAATCGTGGAGGTGGATTTGCCCAATATTGCCGCTGCCATTGCGGCTTACTATGTTATTGGCCCGTCAGAGGCGTTTTCCAACCTCGCTCGCTTTGACGGCGTGCGCTTTGGATATCAGGAGCCTGGCTGCGCGACGTTGGCCGAGCAGACCGCGTTGAGCCGTGCCCATGGATTTGGTGCCGAGGCAAAGCGACGTCAGATGCTGGGGGCATACCTGCTCGCTGCGGGCGTGTACGACAAGTACTACTATCCTGCGCAACAAGTCCGGACGCTCATAACGCAGGACTATTGCAACGCGTATCAATTGTGCGATGCCATTATGTTGCCTACGGCTCCCACGACGGCATGGCACTTTGGCGAAGTGAGCGATCCCACGCAGATGTATGCGTCAGACCTGTTTACCATCTCCAATAACATTGCCGGAAATAGCGGTGTTAGCGTGCCAGTGGGTCGAGAGGAAGAAACGGGGATGCCGCTCGCGGCGCAGTTGCAGGGACCGGCATTTGCCGATCACATTCTTTTGCACGTGGCACGCGCGGTGGAGCGCGGTATTGCCAACGCACATGCGTACGAGCCTGGCACCGTTGCGCCCGCGTTCGTTGGGAAGGGAGGTGAGCTGGCGTGAAAAAGCTCCAAGAGGTCTTGCGCGATTGGGAGGCGGTAATTGGACTTGAGGTTCATACCGAGCTCACGACGCTTGAGACGAAGATGTTCTGTGACTGCAAACTGAGCCACGACGACGAGCCCAACACCAACGTATGTCCCGTGTGCCTGGGCATGCCAGGTGCGTTGCCAGTTCCCAACAGGAAGGCAATCGAATCCATTGTGATGGCCGGCCTTGCCACCAACTGCGAGATCCAACCGCGGTCCTACTTCTATCGTAAGCACTACTTCTATCCCGACATGTCTAAGAACTATCAGACTACGCAGGGCCCGGTTGCCTTTTGCATGTATGGCCACCTGGACTTGGAGGTCTCGGGACAAGGCGCTAAGGAGCGGCCGGATTCCACGGTGGAAAAGGATGCACAAGGTTCTTACGTGGCACCTATCCGAATCCTGCGCATTCACATGGAAGAGGACGCCGCCAAGATGGTTCACGTGGGTGGTGGAGAAGGTCGCATTGGCGGTGCCAGCGAGAGCCTCATTGACTACAACCGCTGTGGTACGCCGCTCATCGAGTTGGTAACTGAGCCGGATCTGCGTACCCCGGAGGAAGCTCGTCTGTTTATGGAGAAGCTCCGCCAAACGTTCCTCACGTTGGGCATCTCCGACTGCTCGCTCGAGGCTGGGTCTATGCGTTGCGACGGGAATGTGAGCATACGCAGGCGCGGGACCACCGAATTCGGCACCAAGACCGAGATGAAGAACATCAACTCGTTCAAATCTCTGCACGATGCCCTTGAGTACGAGATTTGCCGCCAGGCGGAGGTGCTCGAGGAGGGTGGCATCGTGTATCAGGAGACGCGACATTGGGAACCGAGCAAGCGCCGCACGGTGGTTATGCGCGTAAAGGAAACCGCAGATGACTACCGCATGTATCCCGACCCCGACCTTGCGCCCTTCGACCTCTCCGACGATTTCGTGCAAAGATGTCGTGAGCGGGTGCCCGAGCTGCCCGATGCCAAGCGTGATCGCTATGTGAAAGCGCATGGTCTCAAGCGTGCGGACGCCGCCCAGATTGCTGGCGATCCCAAGATTGCGCGCTTCTTCGAAGAGGCCGTGGCACAGGTTCCCAAGGCCGTGAAGACCATTTCCAACGTGGTGGTAAACCTTGTGCCTGCGACGACTGCCGTTACGGCGACTCAGGTCGCGAGCCTCTCGAGCCTGCTAGCGGAAGACGCCATTACCTTTGCGCAGGCGCGCGAGGTGCTAGAACTCGTTGACGGCACGGACGACGATCCGCGAAAAGTCGTTGACGAGCGTGGCATGCGCCAAAGCACCGATACCGATGCCCTCGCCGTTACCGTAGACGAAGTTTTAGAGAGGTGTGTCGACCAGGTAAGGCAGTACAAGGAAGGCAACAAGAAGGTCGTTGGATTTTTGGTGGGACAGTGCATGAAGGCATCGCGTGGCACTGGCAATCCCAAGCTGTTCAATCAGTTGCTGCGACAAAAGCTCGAGGAGCAATGATCGTGGACTAGTGGCGTAATGCCATGGTTGGAAACGGGCCCCGAACCGCGGTTTTTAAAACTGCAGCTCGGGGTCCGTTTCCAACCATGGGAGGCAATAGATTCTAAACCGCCCTATTCCTCATCTGCCAAATCCACGATTGCGAGCGTCTTGCCAAGCGGTGCGAGGAGCTTGAGCAGGGTATTAATCTGTGGCGAGATCTCGCAGCCCTCTATGCGGCTGATAACCGACTGGCGAATGCCCGCGGCATCGCCCAAGCGTGTTTGCGAGAAGGAGGCGCCACGACGTATTTCCGAGAGGCTCTTGAGCAGGCGGCGCTTCTCTTCTTCCACATAATTGGCGTCTTCGCCTCTGGAGAGAAGCTCGTCCGCATGGAGGGTGCTGTCTTGTCCCCACTCTATGCTCGATCCATCGTCGCTCAAGCGGATTTCGGGCAGCGGCTCGTTGCTGTCGAGCCCCAGATCCTCTGACGTATACCGCTTGGATACGCCGTTGTCAAACCAAATGACAATGCGCTTGCTGCTTACTGGTATAACTGCAATTATGCTGTTACTCATGCTCTCCCTCGCTTTTCCCAAGTTTCGTTCGCAGTTCGCGTGCGACCGCCTTAGGTCTTCGTAAACACGTTACGTATAACCGCGATTATAGAATACTTTCCATTTTCATGTGCTCACTTTTAGTGGTATTTTGCTGAAGTACACAAATGGCTTTCCCACATCCACATGTTTCTTTTTTAATACGTGCATGTAGCAGGTCTGTATTGATTAAACAATTCAATTTTTAGGCATATGAAAAGGAATTTTGAGCATAAGTAATGTTGACAAAATTACATATATGTCAATGGTTAAAATATGCGTATACAACGCATTTATCAAATGCACAGTATTGCATGGATTTTCATGCATATCCACAAAGGAGATATGCATTTTGGTTTTTAAACAAATGCAAGCCGGACTTATGGTTACCACAACCCGTGCGACGACGTTATCGCACACAAACATGGCCAATATAGTGATGCTGCCTACGAGGGAGGACTCGCAGGCGAGGCATGGCATGTGTAGAGAGATCTTATTTTTGCTTGATTTGGCTTAGCGAGGCGGAGTCGCGAACGATTTGACCGAGTCGTTCAATATAGCGAGTCAGCAGAGGGCTCGGCTTGCGTTCGCGGTGCGTAAGATACCCTACGCGCATGCGTTCGGCTGTGTGCAAGGGGATGGAGACGATTCCCGCCTGCATTTCGTCTGCCAATACGCCAGTGGACAAGAGGTACCCATTGTGGTGTGTGAGCAGACTCGTTATGGTTCCTCGGTCGGACACGCGAATGAGGCGACTGTGTGGTAGGAACGAGAGGGGCTCCTCCGAAAAGTAGAAGGAGTTCTGCGTGCCCTGCTCAAAGGTGAGGTAGGGCCATTCCTCCAGTTCCTCTGGCTCGATGATGGTGCGGCTGGCAAGAGGGTGACGCTCTCCCACAAACACATGTATGCCCGCCTCAAACAGGGGGGTAAAGCACAGGTTGGCGTCGCGTATGGCCTTTTGCAGGACGCGCTTGTTAAAGTCATCCAAATAGAGGATGCCAATCTCGCTCCGAAAGCTTCCCACGTCCTCGATTATTTGCCCTGTGGAGGTCTCGCGCATAATGAACTCGTACTCGTCGGCCCCACATTCCTGTATGACGTCTATGAATGCCTGAACGGAGAAGGCGTAGTGTTGTGCCGAGACGGCGAGTCTCGTGCGGGAAGAGGCGCCCTTTGCGTAGCGACTCTCCAGCATGTCGGCCTGAACCACAACCTCGCGCGCATAACCCAAGAGCTCAATGCCGTCGCTGGTAAGCGTGACTCCTCGGTTGGAGCGTTGGAAAATGGTGATGTTTAGCTCGCGTTCAAGATCGCGAATCGCGGTGGAGAGGTTCGACTGGCTGGCATAAAGGTTATATGCAGCGGCGTTAATTGAGCCGTGCTCTGCAATGGCAATGAGATAGCGCAACTGTTGTAAGGTCATACTGCTCCTGTTCCTGCAATGGCTCGCACTCCTGAGCGTCGCGAGTGGCCCGCAAGGGGCGACTCAAGAAGTGAGCGAGCGAACGAACGCGGAGCCCCTGCAAGACGCTCGCGACGCTCAGGAGTGCGAACAATAGCGCAATGTGTACGGCTTACATATTATCGCGAAATACTAAAGATATAGCCACCTGCGGTGGGATACCATATCATTCGAGTGTGTGCGGTCGCGGTGTATGGGGCGCATAACATTTCTGTATTGCAAACGTTGGTTGTACGGGACAAAACTGCATGTTAGGCTTTGCAGAACCGACCGAGAGGAGAGGCTGTGGCTGCTGATGTTAGGAATCTCACTGGCTCCATCGTGGCGCTCGTGACCCCATTTAAGGAGAACGGTGAGGTAGACTTTGGGGCGTTGGATCGCCTCGTTGACTTTCACCTGGAAAATGAGACCGATGGCATTCTAATGCTGGGAACTACGGGTGAGTCGTGCACCATGACCGATGCCGAGGACGTTGCCGTTGCCCAACATGTGGTCAATCGCGTGGACGGCGCCATTCCCATCATCGGTGGCGCGGGATCCAACTCCACAGAGGAAAGCCTGAGCAAGGCCAAGGGCCTTCAAATGGTTGGCTGCGACGCATTGCTGCTCATTACCCCTTACTACAACAAGTCCAACGAAGAGGGAATCTATAGGCACTTTACCACCGTGCTCGACCAGGTTGAAATCCCTTCCATCCTGTACAACATTCCGGGACGTACGGGCTGTTCCATCAGCGAGCAAAACGTCATCCGCCTGGCTACGCATCCAAACGTTATGGGCATAAAGGAGGCGTCGGGCTCCATCGCTTATGCGACAAGCGTTGCGCGGCACCTTTCCGATGACTTCCGCATGTATTCGGGCAACGACGACATGATCGTGCCCATGCTTTCGCTTGGCGGGTCGGGTGTAATAAGCGTGTGGGCAAATGTCCAACCTCAACTGTGCCACGATCTTGTCGCGAGCTACCTTGAGGGAGACTATCAGAAGGCGCTCCGCATACAACTCGACGGCCTGGACCTTGTGCACGCGTTGTTCAGCGAGGTTAATCCGATTCCCGTTAAGGCCGCGCTCGCTATGATGGGCTTCATTGAAGAGACGTATCGCATGCCCCTGTGCCCAATGGCCGCAAACACGCGCGCCCATCTTGAGGAGGTCATGAAGGAGGCTGGTCTGATTGGCTAAGGTTTATGTGGTTGGCGCCAAGGGTCGTATGGGGAAGCTCGTATGCGATTTGGTTTGCGAGACAGAGGGCCTTGAGCTCGCCGGAGGATATGATGTGGACAACATCGAGCTCCTGGACGAGGAGGCTCCGGCGGTAGATCTTGTAATCGACTTCTCTCAGCCGGCTGCCTTGCCGCATGTTGTGGCTTTCGTGCGTCGTACGGGCGCTCGCTTGGTATGTGGTACCACGGGACTGAGTCAGGATGACCTGGCGCTCATTCGGTCGTTGGGAAGTCAGACGAGTGTCGTGTGGTCTTCCAACTACTCTATGGGCGTCGCAATACTGCGCAGGCTTTCGGTGGAGGCAGCCCGTGCCCTTAGGGACTGGGACATAGAGATTGTTGAGACACACCACAAGATGAAGCTGGATGCGCCCTCGGGTACCGCGAAGACAATTGCGGAGCAGGTGGGCGATGAGGTCGGCCGTCCCATACCCGCGCATTCCATGCGTGGCGGAACGGTTGCCGGCACTCACGAGGTCCACTTCTTCGGCACCGATGAGGAAGTCACGTTTACGCATAGAGCGACGAGCCGTCGAATATTCGTGGCGGGGGCAGTGGAGTGCGGCAAGCGATTGCTTACCGCAGATCCGGGCTTCTACGCGTTTGATGACCTTATGTTCTAGGTGGCACACTTAAACCAGGTATGACTGCGCCACCCTCAACCCGAAATCGAGGATGGCGCAGTCATACCTGGTTTAAGTGTGCCACCTGCTTGTGCGAGCTTGCACGAAGTGTGTCACTTGTCTTATTCTAGAGCGCAGTTATTATCGGTGAATCGAGGGAGCCATGGGCAGAGCTATTAAACGGCTGATTCCTCTGTGGATCTCATACATCATTCTCTTTGGCCTGTCTGCGCTCGGTCCTTTGCTCTCGCGCTATGGTGGCATCGGCAGAGGGCACTGGGTGTTCTTATTCCTTATGCCGTTTGCAATCGGCAGCGTTCCCTATAGCTTTATTATGGGCGAGATCGTGCAGCATCGTACGCGTGCCACCGGTCGCGTGGCATGGCGCTGGGGACTGTTCCACGTAATCGTTGTATACGCGATCTTTATTGTGGGAATCTTCGACATGCTCTTGGAGACAAGCGACATTCTGTACTACATCGTGTGGCTCGCGCCCTCCATTGCCTCAGGGCTCTTCTTTGTGCTGGGCATGCTCATCATGCGTGTTGAGCAGTCTCATTCCGATGCGCGCTATGGCGTTGAGGTGAGTCGTGGCGATCCATGGGCGTCCTTCTTCGACCTTCAGTGGGAAGACGATTCTCCGCGTGTTATGAATGCGGATGGCGGCGAGCGCAATCCTGAGCAACGCCCCAGGCGTCGGGTATTCCGTCGCAATAAGAAAGACCAGGAATCTGCGGAATAAATAATGCGAGGAGCTCTTCTCAAGAGCTCCTTTTTATCTCTTGAACTATAATGCCTCCAGTTATTCACATAGGTATGACTGGGAGGTCAACATGGCAAATCGTTTTGTGCTCAACAACATTTCGTATCATGGTAAGGGCGCCATCGCCGAGGTTCCTGGCGAAATTACGCGTCGTGGTTACAAGAAGGCGTTTGTCGCTTCCGATCCTGACTTGGTTAAGTTTGGCGTTACCACCAAGGTTACCGACCTCCTGGACGAGGCGGGTATTGCCTGGGAGCTTTTCTCGGACATTAAGGCCAATCCTACGATCAAGAACGTTCAGGACGGCGTGGCGGCCTTTAAGGCCTCTGGCGCAGACTGCATCGTGGCCGTGGGTGGCGGAAGCGCTATGGATACCGCAAAGGGCATTGGCATTATTGCCGAGAACCCCGAGTTCGCTGACGTCGTAAGCCTTGAGGGCGTGGCAGACACGAAGAACCATGCCACCTTTACCATTGCCGTCGCCACTACCGCCGGCACCGCGGCTGAGGTTACCATCAACTACGTCGTGACCGATCCCGAGAAGGAACGCAAGTTCGTATGCGTGGATGTGAACGACATCCCCGACGTTGCCGTCGTTGATCCCGACATGATGGCTTCCATGCCTGCCGGGCTCACTGCCGCTACCGGCATGGACGCCCTTACCCATGCCATCGAGGGCTACACCACCCGTGGCGCATGGCAGCTTTCCGACATGTTCCACCTCGAGGCCATTCGCACCATCGCTGCCAATCTGCGCGACTCCTACGCAGAGGCGAAGAGCGGCGAGCCTGGCAGCGGTCGCGAGGGCATGGCACTCGGCCAATACATAGCGGGCATGGGATTCTCCAATGTGGGCCTGGGCATCGATCACGCCATGGCGCATACCCTTTCCGCCCATTACGACACCCCGCACGGTGTTGCCTGCGCCATGCTGCTCCCCATTGCCATGGAGTACAACAAGCCTGTCGTTACCGAGCGTCTGGCCGACGTGGCCGTTGCCATGGGCGTGGATACCACCGGCATGAGCACTGACGAGGCCGCGGATGCCGCCATCGCAGCCGTGCGTCAGCTCTCCGCCGACGTGAACATTCCCAAGACGTGCGATGGCCTGGTGGAGGCCGACCTCGACCAGCTCGCCAGCGATGCCCTTGCCGATGCCTGCTATCCCGGCAATCCGCGCGAGGCCGATCACGAGACCGTTAAGGAGCTCTTCCGCAAGATCATGGCATAGCATTTGGTGCCCAGATCCCAAATGAGGGACAGGCCCCAGGTTAGGGTTTTGCAGAATCCTAACCTGGGGCCTGTCCCTCATTCTGGGTGACGAGGAACTAGTCCTTGTTCGGGCGTATGACGGCACCGACGATGGCAGAGACGAGGGAGATCACAATCGATCCCCAGAGCGCAGCCCAAAAGTCTGTTACGTAGACGCCTATGCCAAAGACGTTAAGCGACAGCCAGCTTGCGATGTTGAGCGCCAAGGCGTTTATCACAAAGTGGAAGATGCCGAGCGTGAGTATGGTAATGGGAAGCGATATTGCGTGCATGATGGGCCGGATTATCGCGTTAACCAAAGCGATGCAAATCGCAAAGATAAGGATGCCGGGAATCTCCCCAAGCACGATCATGCCGGGAACAAGCCATACGGCGACAGCTGCTGCGATTGCCGTTACGAGCCAAGTCAACAGGAAAGACATAGGCTTCTCCTTCGAAGAGTGGACAATGGGAAATCAATATACTCTATTTTGCGACGTGAGTGGGTAAACGTTCGTTATTTGCTGAGATCGCGAACGGTGCGGGTGGCGACGGGGACGGATTTGTTGGCATCGCGAACGGTGCGGGAGGCGACGGGGGCGGATTTGTTGGCATCGCGAACGGTGCGGGAGGGTTTGCTGGGATTGCGAACGGTGCGGGGGCGCTTGCTCGATTTGGCCACAGTGTGGGCGAAGCCAGCAAATCGCCCGGTTTGTTTGCTGAGATCGCGAACGGTGCGGGCGCCTTTGCTGGGATGGGCCACACTGTGGTCGTTCTTGGCAAATCCCGCCGCACCGTTCGCAATCCCAGCAAATCGATTCGCACCGTTCTTGATTCCAGCAAACGCGTCCGCGCCGCTCGCGATTCCGGCAAACCCGGCGGCCCTTGTCCACGCCGATTGCGATTCCGGCAAACCCGGCGGCCCTTGTCCGCACCGTTCTCGATCCCGGCAAACCCGGCGCTCGTTTCCCGTCGCGCGGGATAACGTATTTGTGGAAACTTCAAAATGCGAGTCGCCTCGAACGAATTAATAACTAATATCGTGCGATTGTTAACATGTTCGGAGGAAAAGATGACGCAAGAAGTTGTTGCCCATCACATTCCGCATGAGCTTTTGCATGAGTCTCGCATGCTCAGGGTCTTGGGCCTAAAGTGGCCGCTGTGGGCGCGCGGAATTATTACTTTTGGTTTTATGGCTTTGCTCGTGTGCGTGGTGAGCACTTTCTCTATACCTAATCCCAACATAATCCTGATGGCCGGGCTGGTAATTTGCTCAGCCTTCTTTGGCACGAGCGGGGGCATCGTGTCGGCAGCCGTTATGCTTGCCTATACGTTTTACTTCTTCTCGGTGAACCACAGCTTTGTTTCGTTTACGAGCGACAATGGCGTAAAGGTGTTGGTTACGGTTATAGGCGTAACCATTGTGGGCGTCTTCGTGTGCAAGTTGCGCCAAGTGGGGGCCGTGGCATTGCGTGATGCTCGCGCGCTTGCCGACATGCTCATGGAGGATAACGCGCTCCTTGAGGAGGCGTCCACCGTGGATGTGCTCACAGGACTGCGAAATCGTTTCTCGCTTAGGAGGGATTACGCTCGTTATGCCCAAGCGGACGAGTTGCTTAACGTCATGATGATTGACCTTGACAACTTCAAGGATATTAACGACGTGTATGGGCACGAGCAGGGCGATACCGTGCTTTCGCAGATAGGATCCATTTTGCTCGATGTCTTTGGAAAGTCCCATTGCTATCGTTATGGCGGAGATGAGTTTTTAGTTATCGTTCCCAATTGGAGCTCAGATTCTTTTGAGGACGCGTGCAAGCGACTCCGCAACAAAATGAAAGAGGTCACTTACGGCGGGGGATACCATGTTCACTTCTCTGGTGGCTATGTGTATGGCGTGCCGCAGCTCCAGTCCGACCTCAGGCTCATGATTCGTCAGGCGGACGATAGCCTGTATCGCGCCAAGCATGCGGGAAAAGACTGCGTGCAGGGTACGGAATACAACAGAGCCTATGCGGAAGAGCTTGAGCCTGACAACAGGTCCACAAGAGCGGGGGACCGCAGATAAAAACGGGGCTTTCGCTCATTTGCGACCGAAAGCCCCGTCTCATGCCGGTCCTGCGCTCTATGCGATGTTCTGGAAGGTCCAGCCGTGCTGGTTCCAAGCGTGATGCTCGCCGGTGAGCGTGGAGGTTACGGCGAGGTTCTTTATGTCGAGCGGGAACCAACGCGTGGTCATGGTTGCTTCGCCGCCGTTGACGAAGATCTCTACACAGGACGTGTCTACCATGATACGCAGCGACTCAACCTTGCCTGCCGAAAGAGCGCTAAACGGCAGACGGCGGATGGAGCGGAAGCGGCCCGCATGGCTGTGGAACACCAGCTCGGCGTCCGTGTCGTTGATAACGAACTCGAGGTCGCCGTTGAGCATGATGTGGCCCTTGCCCTCGATACCATCCACGGTAATGTCGCCAATGCCGTTAAGGCGTACGCCCTTGGCGCCAACCATGCTGAACTTGTCGTAGGTGGAGGAGCCCATGTAGCCGGTGGCGCCGTCGGCGGCCTCGGCGGTCCACTCGACCTCATCCTCGCGCAGGGTGTCCATCTCTTCCACGGGCCATTGACAAATGCGGCCTGCGTCGTTGAGCGTGAGCTCGCGTGGCATGGTGAGGGAGTGAGCCCATTCGGGCGTGGTGGGAACGTCGTACTCGAACTCCATGTCGGCAACGCCTGCCCAGGCCATAAGAATCTTGCGGCCCTTCTCGTCCTCGAATACCTGGCAGGCATAGAAGTCAAAGCCGTAGTCAAGCTCGATGAACGTGTTGCGATCTATGCAGGCGTAAGGCTTCTCTGCGTCCTGCTTGCCCGAATCCTGGCACAGAAGGTCGATGACCTTGCCGTCGATGGGGAAGTAGCCGGAGTTGTGGATGGTTTGGAACTTGTATTGCTGCTTGGGTATGCCTTGCGGGCAAACGAACAGGAACTCCTTGTCGCCAAACTTTGCGACGCTGGGGCACTCCCACATGTAGCCAAAGGGGTTCTGGTCGTCCTTGTTGGTGGCAGACCCCGCCATCTCCCACGCTATGCCGTCTTCGGAGCTATACAGCAGCGCGCAACCGTGGCTCTCCATCGTGCGGCACCCGAGCAACATCCACCATTTGCCGTCCTGCCTCCACACCTTGGGGTCGCGCACGTGGTTGGAGGCGTAGGTGGGATACTGGTCGTTGCACAGTACGGGACGCTTCTCGCCCAGGGTGATGTGGCACTTGTCACCGTCGTCGGTGCAAACCACGAGCGTCTCGTTGGCCTTGCGGCCCTTGAAGTCGTAGTCGTAGCCAGCCTTCTTGCCGCCGGGCTTTAGCTCATTGCCGGTGTAGTAGAGCCACAGCTCGTCGCCGTTAACGATGCCGGAACCGGAATAGGAACCGTTTTTGTCGGTTTGGACGCTGGGCATAATGGCGCCGCCATGCCAGTACCAGGTAAGAAGGTCGGGACTCGACCAGTGACCCCAGCCATGTCCGGCCTCGCGCGGCCAACGCGGCTCATACTGATGGAATATGTGATAGACGCCCTTAAAGTGGGAAAGGCCGTTGGGGTCGGTAATGTTGCCGGAGGGGCACTGCAGGTGATAGCGCATGCGCCAGTTGTGATGCTGGTCGAGCTTAACGAGCATGGTCATGGACGGGTTCCTTCCTCAAGAGTATGCAGGCACGTGCCTGTGAGAACGATTCCATAATAGGATGAGACAAGGGCATTGGCGCGCATACGTGAGGCAATTCCTGCCAAAGTGTTCACTGATTCGGCGGTTGGTAGTTGGGGCCAAAATGGGGCTGTAACATAAGGTACCTAACGAGCCGGACGGGCTCCTAGCGAGTCCGTCCGGCTCGTTATGTCGAAAGGTGCCGCCCGACGCTGCCTCCAAATGGGAGTACACCCATGTCTACCTGCACTTATATGGTAAAATGGA
>JAFWKQ010000041.1 GCA_017545665.1 Atopobiaceae bacterium | reverse complement strand
CCGGCAATGCAATCGTGCAGGACGTTATTGATGTGGCACACGGACGAGTCGAGCATTACGACTTCTCGCGCGGGCTTGTCTACGACCCAACGCTTTTGCAGGGTGATTACCTAATTCGCTCCTCCGTGTCGGTGAGCGCCAAGGCTTGGGCCCCAGGCTTTTGGTTCGTGCGCAACCTCACCCCTCCTCAGGCCCGTGGGCTTTTGGAGCAAGTGTGGCAGAATGACGAGTCGGCCTTCATGGCGGCACTTCCTAAGGAGGTATAGCAATGATCAAAGTGGCAAAGTTTGGCGGGTCGAGCGTAGCGGATGCAGAACAGTTCAAAAAGGTCAAGCGCATAGTCCAGGCAGATGCCGAGCGCAGGTTGGTGGTCGTCTCGGCGGCTGGCAAGCGGGCTGGTGGCGACAACAAGATCACGGACCTTCTGCTGTTGGTAAACGCCCACATCCAATACGGCGTTGACTGCACCTCGCTGCTTGCCACCATAGAGGAGCGCTTCTTGGAGATTGCCGCTGAGCTTGACCTCAAGTTCCCCGTTGCGGATGAGTTCGCGCGTCTCGTTGACTCCATAGACGAGGTGACGCCGGAGTACGTGGTTTCGCGAGGGGAGTGGTTCACTGGTCAACTCATGGCCGAATACCTTGGCATTCCCTTTGTGGATGCGGCAAAGGTAATCGTATTCCACCATGACGGTACGGTGGACATGGAGCGAACGCAAATACGCCTGCGCGAGGCGGTTGTGCACAACGGCGGCTCGTTCCTCTTGCCTGGGTTCTACGGCTCTACGGTAGACGGGCAGGTAAAGCTCTTCAAGCGTGGCGGTGGCGACATTTCCGGTGCCATATTGGCGCGCTGCATCGATGCGGGGCTCTATGAGAACTGGACCGACGTTTCGGGCTTTTTGGCAGCCGATCCGCGTATTATCCAGAACCCTCGCGCCATCCATCGCATTACGTTTGAGGAAATGCGCGAGCTCTCATACATGGGGGCTTCGGTTTTGCAGGAGGAGGCAATCTTCCCCGTCAGGGAGGTCAACATCCCCATCCAGATCAAGAACACCAACGCCCCGGATGACTACGGCACCATCATTCGCGAGACGGCCAACGAGCATGCGGTTGAGCATCTTATTACGGGAATCGCGGGCAAGAAGGACTTTGTGGGCATCTATGTGCAAAAGGCGCATATGTCCAATGAAGTTGGCTGTGTGCGTCGGGCGTTGAGCATCCTAGAGCGCTATGGAGTGTCGGTGGAGCACATACCCACCGGAGTGGATTCGTTCTCAATCGTCGTCAACGGAGAGGACGTCAAGGACTCCATCTACTCGATCGTTGCCGACATTCAAAACGATTTGGGTCCAGACTCCATTAACGTTTTGCCTGGTCTTTCCCTTATCAGTGTGGTTGGACGCAACATGAGCAGGCGCATTGGCACCTCGGGCCAGATCTTTGGTGCTCTGGGCGATGCGGGGATTAACATTCGCATGATAACGCAGAGCTCTCAGGAGATCAGCATTATTGTGGGCGTTCAGAACGATGATTTTGAGAAGGCGATCAAGGTCATTTACGATAACTTTGGTCATTCCAAGGTGACGCGCGAAGATTAGTGCGGTTGTCCAAACATAGGAACAGAGTGTTCGGCATTACAAGTGTTTTCGAGAGGAGCGGACATGAGCAAAAAAGTCGTAGGCATCCTGGGTGCGACGGGTGTGGTTGGGCAGCAGATGCTGCAATGCTTGGAGGAGCGCGATTATCCGGTAAAGGAGCTCGTGCCGCTTGCAAGCGCACGGTCGGCTGGCAAAACGTTGCGCTTTTCCGGTGAGGACGTGCAGGTGCGCGAGGCGACACCTGAGGCGTTTGAGGGCATAGACATTGTGCTGGGCGCCGCAGATGACGCCACTGCCAAGCGCTTGATGCCCGAGGCGGTAAAGCGTGGTGCGGTATGCGTTGACAACAGCCATGCGTTCAGGCTCGACGCCGACGTGCCCCTGGTGATTCCCGAGATCAACGCAGAGGACGTGAAGTGGCACAAGGGTATTATCTCCAACCCCAATTGCGCGACCATTATTGCGCTCGTGCCATTGTGGCCGCTGCATCAGGCAGCGGGGATGAAGCGCTTGGTTGTGTCCACCTATCAGGCTGCCTCGGGAGCTGGCATGCCCGGTCTTACCGAGCTTGAGCGCGAGATGGGCATTGTGGCCGCTGGTGGCGAGATAGGGGCGACCACCCCGTTTGCCTATCAGCTGGCTGCGAACCTCATTCCCCAGATTGGCGGCTTCAACGAAGAGGCCTATACCTCCGAGGAGATGAAGCTGCAAAACGAGGGACGCAAGATCTGCCATCTTCCCGAGCTCTTGGTTAACTGCACGTGCGTACGCGTGCCCGTTATGCGTTCGCACTCCGAGTCCATTACGGTTGAGCTCGAGCGGCCTCTCTCACCTGACGATGCACGTGCTGCGTTGGCTGCCGCACCAGGCGTGCGCGTGGTGGATGACCCTGCGCAGTTGCGTTATCCCATGCCGCTCGAGACGAGCGACCAAGACCTCATATTCGTGGGCCGCGTGCGCCGCGACCTCTCCGCTCCCGAAGGCGTGAACTCGCTGACGTTCTTCTGCTGTGGCGACCAGATCCGCAAGGGTGCTGCAACAAACGCCGTGCAAATTGCCGAGCTCTTGGTGTAGGCCTAAGCGAAATGGCGCCTCTGACGGGCGATGACTCATTTGAGCCGTCGCCCGTCAGAGGCGCTTTTGTGTAGTGAGAACGCAATCGTCATTGTTTGGAAGTCGCGCTACAATTGCGCTATGGCAGCGTGAAGAAAGGAATTGCTATGGCAGCGATAGATGAGGTATGTGAGTTTCTGAAGAACGTAGGGACGTACTATCTGGCAACCACCGATGGCGATCAGCCGCGCGTGCGACCCTTTGGAACTGCGCACATCTTTGAGGGAAAGCTCTATATCCAGACCGGAAAGAGCAAGGATGTGGCAAAGCAACTTGGCGTAAACCCGAAGTTCGAGATATGTGGCTTCAAGAAGCAATGGATACGCGTGAGCGGTGAGCTCGTTGAGGACCCGCGTATCGAGGCGCAGGAGTCCATGCTTGAGGCATATCCCTCGCTCAAGAAAATGTATGCCGCGGGCGACGGCAATACGACGGTGTACTACATCAAAGACGGTGTGGCCACCATCTCGTCGTTCACCGAACCCCCTCGCACCCTCACCTTCTAACCCCTAAAGTGACTGGGCCTAGGCATAGGTGTGAGCATAGTGGCGGGGCCTGTCCCCACTCCCATGCGAGTTCGCGAAGCGCACACTCTTTTACCCCAGAGTACCTAGGCCTAGGTGAGGATTGGGCCGGCGAATCGGGCCCTGTCCCACCCTCATGCGAGTTCGCGAAGCGCTGTTCGAAGCATGAGGGTGGGACAGGGCCCGATTCGCCGGCCCGTCTCTACGCCGTTGGCAGGTTAGGCGCGAAGCCGTCATCACGCGTGAAAATGCGCATGAACTCCTCGCCGGTAATGGTCTCCTTGCGCTGGAGATAGCGGCTTATCTCGTGCAGCTTAAAGCGGTGAGCGCGCAGTGTTTCAAGGGCGGTTGTGTGTCCCTCCTCCACAATGCGCTGGACTTCCTTGTCGATGTCCTCTGCTGTGCCTTCGGAGCAAGTCAGCTCGCTTCCGCCACCCAAATAGCGATTGCGTTGCTGGCCAAGGGCAACCATGCCAAAACGTTCGGTCATGCCAAATTGAGTAACCATGGCACGAGCGATTTGAGTCGCCTTCTCGATATCGTTCGAGGCGCCGTTGGTCGCTTCGCCGAATATGAGCTCCTCGGCAGCGCGACCGCCACAGAGCACCGCAATCTTGTTGCGCATTTCGGTGGTGGTGGTAAGGAAGTGCTCGTCTTCGTCCACCTGCATGGTAAAGCCTAGGGCTCCGGAGGTGCGCGGTACTATTGTGATTTTGCTTACGGGCGCGGAACCCTTTTGCGATGCCGCGACGATTGCATGGCCCGTTTCGTGGTAAGCCACGACCTTCTTCTCGTGCTCGCTGAGGACGGTGGACTTCTTCTTCTCGCCCGCAATTACGACGTCAACCGACTCTACGAGATCCTCCTGCGTAACGAGCCTGTGTCCCATACGTACGGCGCGAAGGGCGGCCTCGTTAATCATGTTTGCGAGGTCGGCGCCAGAGGCGCCGGGGGTCGCCCTTGCCACAACGGATAGGTCGATGTTTGGCTCCATCTTCACGTCGTTAGCGTGAATCTTCAGAATCGCCTCACGACCGGCAAGATCGGGAAGCTCAACGGGTATGCGGCGGTCAAAGCGACCGGGTCGCGTGAGCGCTATGTCTAGCGAGTCCGGCATGTTGGTTGCTCCGAGCACTACGATGCCCTTGTTGTTGTCGAAGCCGTCCATCTCGGTAAGAAGCTGATTGAGAGTTTGCTCACGCTCGTCGTTGGTGGTAAGACCTGCGTCGCGTCGCTTGCCTACGGTGTCGATCTCGTCGATGAACACGATGCAAGGCGCCTTATCGTTGGCCTGCTTAAACAGATCGCGCACCTTTGCGGCTCCGCGACCCACGAACATCTCTACGAACTCAGATCCGGATATTTGGAAGAAGGGTACGTTAGCCTCGCCGGCCACAGCCTTTGCGAGGAGGGTTTTTCCCGTTCCCGGAGGGCCCACGAGCAACGCGCCGCGGGGGCAGCGAGCGCCAATGTCAGCGTATTTTTGGGGATTTTCCAAAAAGCTGGCGATTTCCTGGAGAGATTCCTTTGCCTCGTCCTGACCGGCAACGTCGGCAAAGGTTATTCCCGTTTCCTTTTCGCCTACGATCTTGGCGTTGGACTTGCCGAGCCCTCCCATGCCAAAGCCACCAAAGCCTCCGCCAAAGTTCATGGACGGATCGTCGCCTTCGGCGGCCTTTTTCATGCGTCGATTGAGGCGCCAGCCAAAGAACACCACGATGCCAATGGGAAGACCATACGAGAGGAGCATGTAAATCCACAGGTCGTTACTCGTATCGGGAATCTGGGCGCTAAAGTTGACGCCGTGCTCCTCCATTAGGGGAACCAAGCTGTCATCGTTTGGGAACGCCGACGTTTCGTAGGTCTTGGTATTCGCGTCCTTTGAATCGCCATCGGTAAACTTGATTTTTCCCGTGCCGGTGTTGAGGTCTACGTTCTTGACCTTGTTATCCTTTATCATCCCAACGAACTCGCTGTAGCTAACATGCTGAATGCTCGTTTGCTGGAACATAGAAAACGATTGCTGCAGTGCGAGTACGATGGCCAGAGCGATGATCACGTATAGGATCATCGACTGGCGACGCTTCTTGTTGTTCATCTCCATATATAAGGCTCCTTGCGAAGACACAAAATCTAAAGACATAGTACCCGCTCACCACAAGGGTAGTCACGGTTTCCCAAAAACATGGATGTGCTGTGTGCTTAATGACAGTGGGGCCATATGCCTAGTTCGCACGCAGACAAGCGCTACTGTCGTTCTGCCGATGTGGTCTTCGCTGCCGTTTGGCCGATTTGAGCAAGGGTTTGCCGTAATCGCGAACGGTGCGGTGGGTTTGCTGGGAATGGCCACAGCGTGGGCGATTCGAGCAAACGGCTGCCGGGACTTGCTGGCTTTGCGAACGGTGTGGCGGGGTTTGCCGTAATCGGCAGATGCGCGTTCATGCCAGCGACGGCTCAAGAGGGACGTTACGAAAGGCCTTGCTATACTGAATGCAACCGAAGGAGGGGAAATGAACAAGAAGGCGATATTCGTATGTGCGCTAACGGCGGTTGCGATTTGCGTTTGCGGTCTTGTCGCATGCGGTCAGCAGGCGACGTCTAGCGGCTCTGAAGACTCGAGCAGTACGGCGTCCTCGCAAAGCTCGAGCATGGACTTGGCGTCTACGCAAACCCTGGCTGAATGCATGGGTGCATACTATGCGAGCTTCCATGAGTTCGACGAGGGAATCCAATCTGGGAAGAGCGTTCCGCCAACTATGAGGTTTCGCGCGAAAGGCGACGTGGATGGCGAAGTCCATGACCAGGATATGATTCAAAGAGTGTGGAAGAAGCTCTGCGAAATCAGAGTGTCGAAGAAGAAAGTCGAAAACCATCCTAATGACGATCCGACTACGACGTTTGACTTCGACTCGGGGAGCGAGTCCATACCATTCTATTTTTGCAATACCTCGTTCATCCATGTTGTGGGCAACGAGGTGTACGAAGTGCAAGACACCTCCGAGGTCCTTGCGTTGGTGGAAGAGCTCTCGTCGACCTTAAAGTCATCCGAGCCTAAGGGCAACGATTCAAGCGCCGGTGCTGGGAATGAGCTCAAGGAGGAAAAGGGAGCGTACTTTTGGGACGCGGATGGCGATGGTTCCAAAGAGCACATGTGGATAGACTTCAACAACAATGGCGATGAAGCGCCTAGCGGTATGCAAATACGCATCTTCGGCTCGAGTTTCGATACGTCTGCCTACTTGGATGGGGCCTATGCCATAAACAGCGTGAAGCTCGAAAAGGACGAGCGGGGACCCTATGTGACGCTTGACTACGACCAAGGCGACTATTACTCCCACGACCATGCCGCACGATGTGCGATCCGCGTGGTGGATGGCAAGATAGAGATAAAAGAACTCCAAGTATAGCTGGTACGAATAGCGTCCGTGCAGGTAAGGAGCGTGATGGAGGGGTAGCGATCGCAAAGGGTCGCCACCCCTCCATCTCTAGATATGGGTTGGCTCGATTTTCGGTTCCGCGAGAGGTTGTTTTTGGGCTGCAAACGGTAGCAATACGTGCTAGAATCTTCGCCTAAGGCTGTGAAGGGGAGGAGTACTTCGGCCAAGGCATCCAAAGCGAGTGGGGATGGTGTGAGCCCATGTTGCCAACCGAAGGAAGATCGCCCTGGAGCTGCGACCCCAACGGAAGTCATCAAGAGGCTGCCCAGTAGGCGTCGACGGGATGGTCGCCGATACAGGCCAACCGAGTACGGCGGATAATTCGCTCGCTGGGCAATTGCAACGGAGTACCACGAAGGCGCTTCGTCCCAGGGTGCGGGACGTGCGCCTTATTTTTTGGCGCCAGGGCGCGGGCATGACCCGCAGGAAGGAAACGCACGGATGGCAAACAAGTTCAAGAAGACCACCAACCTGCCGCGTACGGGCTTTGCGATGCGCGCCAACCTCGCGCAAAACGAACCCAAGCGGCTTGCTGCCTGGGAAGAAGCGGGCGTGTATGAGCTTGCCCTCAAGAAAAACGAGGGTCACGAGAAGTTCGTGCTGCACGATGGCCCCCCGTACGCCAATGGGCCCATCCACCTCGGTCACGCCCAGAACAAGATTTCCAAAGACATGATCAACCGCTATTGGATCATGCAAGGGCGCGAGGTTCCCTACGTGCCTGGCTGGGACTGCCACGGCTTGCCTATTGAGCACAAAGTGGAGGATATGGTAGGGCAGGAGAAGTTCCGAGAGCTGCCCACCGCAACTATTCGACGCCTTTGTCGCGAAATGGCGGTGGAGCAGGTGGATACCCAGCGCCAGGGCTTCAAGCGCCTGGGCGTTTTGGGCGAATGGGACAATCCCTACCTCACGTACACCAACGACTACGATGCCACCGACATCGAGATATTCAAAGCAATATACGACTCCGGCGCAATCTATCGCGGTCGCAAACCGGTGCACTGGTGCAGCCATTGTCACACCGCCCTCGCCGAGGCGGAGATTGAGTATGGCGATGAGGTAAGTCCTGCAATATTCGTGCGCTTTGAGATGACAACCACGCCCGTTGGCCTCGAGGCATGGGAGGGCAAGCTCAATGTGGCCATTTGGACCACGACCCCTTGGACGCTCCCTGCCGATGACGCGGTAATCCTGCACCCGGAATCGGCATACGTTGCCGTGGAGCACGAAGGCCGTGCGTACATTTTTGCCGAGGCCCTTTGGCGAAAGTGCGCGGAGAAGTTTGGCTGGGAGGACGCGCGACTCGTATGCGACGCGAACGGTGAGCCGTGGCGCGCGAGTGGCACCGATCTTGCGGAAAACCGCTACAAGCAGCCCATCTTTGGCGATGAGGGCGAAACGGGCAAGTTCATTTACGCCGACTACGTAACGCTTGAGGATGGCACGGGCATCGTGCATTCGGCGCCTGGCCACGGCGTGGACGACTATTTGGCTGGCATGAAGTTCGACGTGCCCGTGGTTATGCCCGTAGACGACGACGGTCGCTTCTTCAAGGGCGAGGGCATGGGTACCGGCGGCCCGTGGGGCGGCATGGAGGTCAACGAGGCCAACCCGCACATCATCGAGTGGCTGCGCGAGCGCGGCACGCTCATCCTGCATGAGGACATGAACCACAGCTATCCGCACTGCTGGCGCTGCAAGAATCCCGTTATCTTCCGCGCCACGAGCCAGTGGTTCGTATCCATGGACGACACGGGCCTTCGCAAGACGGCGCGCGAGGCGCTTGACCACGTTGACTTCTATCCCGCGCATGCGGTCAAGCGCATCGGCTCCATGGTTGAGGGGCGTCCCGACTGGTGCATCTCGCGCCAGCGCAATTGGGGTGTGCCCATTCCCGCGTTTACCTGCCAGGACTGCGGCGAGTCCGTGATGAACGACAACACGCTCGATGCCGTTATTAAACTGTTCCGAGAGCAGGGCTCCGACCACTGGTTTACCGACGATCCCGCAAACTATTTGGGTGACGCCTGCACGTGTCCCAACTGTGGAGGACACAATCTCAAGGCCGATCGAGACATTCTGGACGTGTGGTGGGATTCGGGCGTTTCGCACACCGCCGTGTGCCGTCACCGTAACAACCTCGAGTTCCCGGCAGACATGTACCTTGAGGGATCCGACCAGCATCGTGGCTGGTTCATGAGTTCGCTCATGACGAGCATTGGCGCCTATGGCGTCGCGCCCTATAAGGCTGTGGTGAGCCAGGGCTTCACCTTGGATGGCCAGGGACGCAAGATGAGCAAGTCGCTGGGAAATGTAATCGATCCCAACGAAGAGTGCGCGACGCGTGGTGCCGATGTGCTCCGGCTGTGGGTTGCGTCGGTGGACACCTCGGTTGACGTTCCCTGCGATGCGGAGATCCTCAACCATGTTGGCGAGGCGTACCGCCGATTCCGCAACACGTTCCGCTTCCTGCTGGGTGAGATTGAGGGCCAGTTTGATCCAGCGGTTGACGGCCTCGATGTAAGTGAGCTCGAGCCGTATGACAAGCTCATGCTCGCCCGCCTGTGCGAAGTGCATGATCAGGTGAGCGATGCCTATGCGAGCTATCGCTTTAACCAGGTCTATCGCACACTCTACGACTTCGTGATCACAGAGCTTTCCAACGGCTATCTAAACGCTACGAAGGACCGCGTGTACTGCGAGGCTCCTGCCAGTCGCGTGCGTAAAAGCGCGCAGACGGTTTGGGCCCACATCCTCTCGATGCTCCTTCGTGACCTGCAGCCCATACTCGTGTATACCACCGATGAGGTAATGGCCTATCTGCCTGCGAGCATGCGTGATAACCAGAAGTTCGCCGCATTGCTTGACTGGTGGAAAGCACCCATGACAGTTGACGAGCGGACGCCCTATCTCTCGGTTTACAACGCGGTGGTTGAGGCGCGCGCGGCCTTTACCAAGTCATACGAGGAGGCCATTGGCTCTGGCACCATAACCGAGAAGACGACGCAGGCAGCCTGTGCGGAACTCACGCTCACGGCAGAGCAATACGGGCTGCTTACGGGCCCCTGTGGTTGTGATCTTGCAGAGCCGTTTGTTTGTTCGGCCGTTGTGGTTACGCAGGGAGATGAGCTCTCATGCAAGGCGGTTCCTGCGGACGGTCAGAAATGCGAGCGCTGCTGGAATTGGCGCGAGCTGGGCGAGGATCATCTTTGCCATCGCTGCCATGAGGCGGTAGCCGAGTATTAAAGAAAAGGACTGCCAGGGGACGTATGTCCCCTGGCGCACGCGCTTGAGGAGGAAGGTTGGACCAGGGGTTTGGCTCGAGGGCTGCAAGGGGCATGCGCATAGCCGTGTACTGGATCGTGGTAATCATGGCTGTGCTCATTGACCAAACGACCAAGGCTGCCGCACGCGAGGTCCTAGAAGAGGGGCCGCGTATGCTGATACCTGGCGTGATCAACTTGGTCCACGTGGAAAACACCGGCGCGGCGTTTTCGATGGGACAAGGCGCCACGGCACTTTTCGTCGTTATTGCGGTGGCATTCATCATTGGGGCTACCGCATTCGTGTGGTCTCATCCAAACATGCCGTATTATCTAGTGATTCCCGTTGGTCTTGTGGCTGGCGGAGGCATGGGCAATATGATCGATCGCATTATCGACGGTTCCGTTACCGATTTTATCTCCACGGCGTTCATGAGCTTTCCCGTATTCAATGTGGCGGATATATGCGTGACGGTCGGCATCATTCTGAGTCTTTTGGGATTTTGGATTTGGGACAGTAAAGAGGGCGGCGCTTGGAAGGAAGAGTAAGGACGGACGGGTCTGAGTACGGCAAAGGACTCAACAATATGGCGCCTGCAACATTTTCCCATGCCGTCGCGTACGAAGACGCACTTGTAGGACCTGATAACGATCGAAGGCGTCTTGACGCCTTCTTGGCGAGTCTGCCGTCATGTCCGAGTCGCTCTGCCTGCGCAAAACTCATTGAGGACGGTGCGGTAACCATAAACGGAACCGCTGCTACCTCCAAGTCGGAGCGCGTGGTGCTTGGCGATCGCGTGCGTGTGTGCCTTCCTCTGCTGTCGAAGGAGGAAGGCCCGTTGCGCCCTAACTTCGATATTGACCTGGACATACGCTATGAGGATGAGTATCTGATTGTCTTGTCCAAGCAGGCAGATCTCGTGTGTCATCCGAGTCCAGGCCATATAGACGATACGCTTGCAAATGCGCTTGTTGCCCATTGCGGATACGACCACCTCGGAATGCTGCAGGGAGAGGATCGTCCTGGCATCGTGCATCGTCTTGATCGCGACACGTCCGGCCTCATGCTGGCGGCAAAAGACGATCAAACCCAACAGGCGCTCCAGGACCTAATCCGGCTGCGCGTGCTCGACAGGCGCTATCTTACGCTCGTGCAAGGCTATGTGGCGTCCGACGAGGGCACCATAACAACAGGCATCGTGCGTTCTCCCCGTGACAGGCTACGCATGACAGTAAGCGACGATCCCATGGCACGAGAAGCCATAACCACCTTTCGCACGCTTGAGCGCTTTGAAGCGGGGCCGCGTGACGAGGGCTACTCGCTATTGGAGTGCCACCTATTCACGGGACGTACCCATCAGATTCGCGTGCACATGCGCCACATTGGCCATCCCGTGGTGGGTGATCAGCTCTACGGAGTCGGGAGCAAAAGGTCGCGGCAACGAGACCGGGGACTCACTCGGCAGTTCCTCCACTCATGGAGCGTTGCGTTTGACCACCCTGTGAGCAATGAGCGCATAGAGTGTCGTGATGGGCTGCCAAAGGATTTGCGGGAGGTGCTCGAGGGGCTCAAATCTCTATCCATGGGACGAACTGACGCGGGTGAGGCTGTTTGGAGCCAGATTGCGTGACTGCCCGCGCATACGCCCACGCCCCTGCGCAGGCGGCGACACACGAAGTGAGCGAGCGAAGCGAGCGCGGAGCCGCCTGCGCAGGGGGTGGGCAGCGACAGTCGTATTGTCACGCTAACTGACTTTGATTCTTGCGGATGGCTCGTGTTTGAGCCATACATGGTAAAATGCTCCCAGACGAAGAAAGGTGGCCCCCATTGGTGCTCTATGGCATAAAGATCACGCCTATCGTGGTTTTTAACTTCACCCTTTGGCTCTTCTTTACACTGGCATATCTCTATCAGGTTATCTATGCCTTACGCGGTCTCTTTCAAGGGGTCATACGATTGCCCGAGGCGAAGAAGAGCCATTCCTTTGCGTTTGTCATCGCGGCACATAATGAGGAGCCAGTTATTGGAAATCTGGTGCGTTCCATCGTAACGCAGGACTATGACGGCGACATTGGATGCTTTGTAATTGCAGACAACTGCACGGATGGAACGGTGCATGCGGCAGAGGAAGCGGGTGCCGTTGCATGGGCACGAGACGACCTTGTGCGAAAGGGCAAAAGCTGGGCCCTTGACTACGGCTTCTCGCGAATCCTCGACGATTATGGCGATCGCTTTGAGGCGTTTATTATCATGGACGCCGACAACATCATTGCGCCTAATTACGTCTATATTATCAATCAGGTCTTTGACCAGGGATACCTGGTTTGTACGAGCTATCGCAATTCCAAGAACTTCGATTCCAGTTGGATATCGTCGGCCTACGCCACCTGGTTCTTGCGCGAGGCGCGCTTCCTCAACAACGTGCGTATGATGTGTGGCACCAGCAGTGCGATATCGGGGTCGGGTTGGATGGTTTCTGCCTCCATCGTTCGTGGTATGCATGGCTGGAGGTTCCATACCCTAACCGAGGACATCCAGTTCTCCACCTTCTGCTGCGCCCATGGCATTCAAATCGGATTCGCGCCTGCTGAGTTCTTTGACGAGCAACCCGTTACCTTCAAGGCTTCGTGGATTCAGCGCATGAGGTGGACAAAGGGATTCTACCAGGTGTTGTTCTCGTATTTTGGCAACCTCATGCATGGCATTTTTATTCGACATCGCTTTGCCTCGTTCGACATGTTCATGACCATCGCGCCAGCCATGCTGCTTTCGCTCTTCTCGCTCTTGGTAAATGGCATGTACCTGCTGCTGGGCTGGCTGAGCCACGGTTACTTTGCCACTGGCCAAGAGATACTTATGTGCACGGGCTCAATATTCATGACCTTCGGATCTGCCTACGTCACCTTCTTCATTGTTGGCCTGCTTACGACCATCTGCGAATACAAGAGGATTCACGCAAAAAAGCGTTGGCGCATCTTCACCAACCTGTTTACGTTCCCCATCTTTATGCTGAGCTACATACCCATTACGGTTGCCGCCCTGTTTAAGAAGGTGGAGTGGGTTCCCACCAAGCATGACATTGCCGTGAACTTTGAGGACGTGGTGGGCGAAGCGAAGTAATCGGTTGGCATGTTCAAATCTAGGAATAGGACGGACGAGCGTCCTCGATGAGCGTCTGCACTGCCCGTCGAGGACGCTTTTTCATGGGTATTCTCAAGAGGGCAGCCCCCGCTCCCGCGCCCACGCCATCCCGCAAGCGGCGACTCACGAAGTGAACGAGCGAGGCGAGCGCGGAGCCGTTTGCGGGGCGGCGTGGGCGCGGGAGCGGGGGCTGCCCATGCCCTGACGACTGCGATACGCCCCGCAGGCGGCGACGTGCAAGGGGGCGATAATGGGCTCTCTGGATGTAGGTAAAATACGCGCGTTGCAAGGCCCTTTTGCCAAGCACATGATGCTACAATAAGACAAATGCTTTTCGGCGAAAGGAGCAAAATACCATGGCAACGTTCTTCCCAGGAGAATCCCATACCTTTAGCGAATATCTTCTTGTTCCTGGATACTCCTCAGCCCAGAACGTCCCGCAAAATGTATCACTTCAAACGCCACTTGTGCGATTCCGTCGTGGTGAGAAAAGCGCGATTTCGCTTAACGTACCCATGACGTCCGCCATCATGCAGTCGGTTTCCGGCCCTCGGCTCGCCGTTGCCCTCGCACAGCAGGGTGGCCTCTCGTTTATCTTTGGTTCTCAGACGGCAGAAGACGAGGCACAGATGGTGCGAGAGGTAAAGTCCTCTAAGGCCGGATTCGTTGTTTCGGCTGTCAACCTCACGCCAGACATGACATTGGCAGAGGTAAAGCAACACAAAGAGGAATCGGGCTTCTCTACCATGCCAGTAACGGATGATGGAACCGCGCATGGCAAGTTGCTTGGCATCGTGACGAGTCGTGACTGGCGTCCGAGCCGCGATCCAGACGATAGGCCCGTTGCCGACTTTATGACTCCTCTACAGAGACTTGTGGTGGCGTCGGATGACACTTCTCTGCACGACTGCAACGACATAATTTGGGAGCACAAGCTCAACGCTCTGCCGATTGTGGACAAGAGCGGCAACCTCGTATCCATCGTGTTTAGAAAGGACTACGACTCGCATAAGGAGAACCCCCTCGAGCTCTTGGACGAGCATAAGCGTTACCTTGTGGGCGCAGGCATAAACACGCGTGACTTTGCCGATCGTGTGCCGCTCCTGGTGGACGCAGGTGCTGACGTGCTGTGCATCGACTCCTCCGAGGGCTACTCCGAATGGCAGAAGATAACCATCGATTGGATACGCGAGCGCTATGGTGACGAGGTTAAGGTGGGCGCCGGCAATGTGGTAGACGCCGAAGGCTTCCGTTATCTTGCCGAATGCGGGGCCGACTTTGTGAAAGTCGGTATCGGTGGCGGCTCCATTTGCATCACGCGTGAGCAAAAGGGCATAGGACGCGGCCAGGCATCTGCTCTTATAGACGTATGTGCCGAGCGCGATCGCTACTTTGAGGAGACGGGCATCTATGTGCCGGTATGCTCTGACGGCGGCATCGTATACGACTACCATATGACGCTTGCGTTGGCTATGGGCGCAGACTTCCTCATGCTCGGTCGTTACTTTGCTCGCTTTGACGAGAGCCCCACAAGGCGGCTTAACGTAAACGGCAGCTACGTAAAGGAATACTGGGGCGAAGGTTCCGCCCGCGCGCGAAATTGGCAACGCTATGACTTGGGCGGAAAGAAGGGCCTCACATTCGTGGAAGGGGTCGATTCCTACGTGCCCTACGCTGGTTCGCTCAAGGATGGCGTGGAGAGTTCGCTCAACAAGGTGCGTCACACCATGTGCAACTGCGGTGCGCTCGACTTGGAAGAGCTGCGCGAGAAAGCGAAGATCACGCGTGTGTCGGCTACCTCACTCGTAGAGGGTGGCGCTCATGACGTAATCCTCAAGGACAGCACGGAGTCCAACTTCCGTTAGGCGACTTGCTATGGGATAGGCAATACCCAAAGTCGGGGACATGCCCTGGGCCGAGGTTTTCGAAAACCCAGACCTGGGGCATGTCCCCAACCCAATCGCGTTGCCCCCGACGCAGGCGGAGGATCGTTCGATACGCGGTATCGGATGGCACACGCACCAGCATAGCGACCTATCCGCGCACCGCAGGGAGCAAGCTTGCCCATAGCAGACCCCATTATAAGAGCCCTCCTATGAGCTTGGGGACGGTCCCAAGTATTGGAACCGTCCCCAAGCCTTGCAACTATGCCATCTTTCGTGTTACGCCATCTTTTGTGCCTGAACAGCCGTTATGGCAACCACGCCTACGATGTCCTCGGCAGAGCATCCGCGGCTGAGGTCGTTTACGGGTGCGGCAATGCCCTGCAATACGGGGCCATAGGCCTCTGCCTTGGCGAATCTCTGCACCAACTTGTATCCAATGTTGCCGGCGGCGAGATCGGGGAACACGAGCACGTTGGCGGCGCCGGCTACCTTGGACTCCGGTGCCTTGAGTTTGCCTACGCTGGCCTCAAGCGCTGCGTCAAGCTGCAGGTCGCCATCAAGCGCGAGGTTGGGAGCCTTCTCCTTGGCAAGACGCGTGGCCTCTTGGACTTTGGTTGCGGTGTCACCACCTGCGGAACCCATGGTGGAGTAGGAGAGCATTGCGACGCGCGGCTCGCCACCAATGAGCGATTCCCAGGTGGCGGCGCTGGCGATGGCAATCTCGGAAAGTTGGTCGGCGTCGGGGGCAATGTTCAGGCCGCAGTCGGCAAACAGAAGCGTGCCGTTTGCGCCATATTCGGTTGCCGGAGTGCACATAATGAAGAATGAGCTCACGAGTTTGGTGCCAGGCGCCGTCTTAAGAATCTGCAGGGCGGGACGAAGCGTGTTGGCAGTCGAATGGCATGCACCGGAGACCAGGCCGTCTGCGTCTCCCATCTTTACCATCATGGTGCCAAAGTACGTGGCATCGTCGAGTTGCTCCATGGCCTGCTCGAGCGTCACGCCCTTTGCCTTGCGAAGCTCATAGAATGCCTGCGCGTACTCGTCGTGCTTCTTGGCGGTTTTGGGGTCGAGTACCACGGCGCCCTCGACGTCAATGCTCGCAGGGTCTCCAAGGATCACAAGATCTGCCAGATCCTCGGCTACGATCTGCTTTGCCGCCTCTATGGTACGTGGATCCTCGCCCTCGGGCAGAACGATGGTCTTCTTGTCTGCCTTGGCAGCCGCCTTCATGGCGTTCAAAAACTCACTCATGGATGTCCTTTCGTCAGACGCAAAACATACTTCGCATAATAACACTGCGCCATCGCGACGTGCGTGAGGGAAGGGATTCGACCCATCTTCGGTCTTATGATAAAGGCTCGTTCGCGTCCCCGCCCATGCGCCGTCTCGCAAGCGGCGACTCGCGAAACGAGCGAGCGCGGAGCCGCGTGGGCGTGGGAGGTAAGTACGAGCATTGCTTGGACCTGCCCTCCTGTTTGCGATTATTATGGGCAGTTAGATGCCTAAGGGAACCGCTCGCATATGCTCTTGGGCTGTTTTCATGTAGCTTCGAGCGATTTGCTCTTATCGTGATAGAATCTTCGAGATTCGGGACGTATGCGCTTTGTATGCCCGTCAAGTAGCTAAAACGCACAAGTTTTTGTACAAAATGCTTCAAGATTAGGTGAGGTTTGGCATGGGTTTCGAGAGCGGTCTTCCCAATGACTTTAATCCCAGTTCGTATGATGCGATTGTTGTGGGCGCTGGCTATGCTGGTGCTGTGTGCGCGCGCATGTTGGCGGAGGGCTGCAGCTTTCGGGTTGCCGTGCTCGAGCGCCGTGATCATATAGCAGGCAATGCCTATGACTACGAGGACGAGGCGGGCGTGCTCGTGCACAAGTATGGTCCGCATATCTACCATACCTTCGATGATCGCGTGCACGAGTTCCTCTGCCGCTTTACCGAGTTCACCGACTATCAGCACAAGGTGCTCGCAAACATCCATGGTACGTTGATGCCCGTGCCGTTTAACCATCAGTCGCTCAAACTCGCCTTTGGTGACGAGAAAGGCGAGAGGCTCTATCGCAAGCTCGTTGCGACCTTTGGTGAGAACAAGAAGGTACCTATTCTGGAGCTTCGCGAGCAAAACGATCCGGAGCTTTCCGAAGTGGCGGATTACGTATACGAAAACGTATTCTTGCACTACACCATGAAGCAATGGGGCAAGACGCCCGATCAGATTGACCCGGCCGTTATGGGACGTGTCCCCGTGTTTGTGGGTGACGACGATCGCTATTTCCCGCAGGCACCGCATCAGGGTATGCCCGCAAAAAGCTATACGGCGCTTTTCGAGCGCATACTAGACCACGATCTCATTGAGGTGTATACCAATGTGGATGCCCGTGATCTGTTGCATGTTGAGGACTTTAGCGTAAACGTGTGCGGTGCGCCCTATGGTGGCGAGGTTATTTATACGGGGGCCCTCGACGAGCTCTTTGGTCTCGATCTTGGTGCGCTGCCGTATCGCACGCTCGACATGCAGTTCGAGACGCTCGATCAAGATCAGTTCCAGCCTGTGGGCACCGTCAACTATACGGTGAGCGAGGACTTTACCCGCATTACGGAATTCAAGAATATGACCGGCCAGGTTCTTCCGGGCAAGACTACCATCATGCGCGAGTATTCGCGACCCTACGAACCGAACAGCGGTCAGACGCCCTATTACGTTATTAACGAACCCCAAAACATCGAGCTGTACGAAAAGTATCGGCAGCGTGTCGCGGGCATTGTCAACTTCCATGTGGTAGGTCGTCTTGCCGAGTATCGTTATTACGATATGGATGGCGTAGTCGCATCGGCACTCGAACTCTCCGACAAGATCATTAGCCAACGATAAGAGAGCGTCTGCCAATCATGGGGAAGACAATCACCTTCGGCATACCGTGCTATAACTCCGCAGAATATATGGACAAATGCATATCGTCTATTGTGGAGGGCTCTGGTTATGCCGAGGATGTGCATGTGGTCATCGTCGACGATGGCTCCACGAAGGACAATACGCTTGAGAAGGCAAACGAGTGGCATCGCCTGTATCCGAGCATTGTTGACGTGGTGCATCAGGAGAATGGCGGCCATGGGCGTGCCGTTATGTGTGCCATAGAGCATGCAAAAGGCGAGTACTTCAAGGTGGTTGATTCCGACGACTGGGTTAACGCAGAGGCACTTCAGGAGTTGTTGCAAAAGCTCCGCTCATTCGTCTCGTTTCAAACGCGCGTCGACCTCGTGGTGACGAACTACGTCTACGAGCATGTGGAGGATGGCAAACAACACACCGTTGACTATGGTTTCGCCCTTCCCAAGGGAAAGATTTTGGGATGGAAGCAAATCGGGCATTTTAACATGACCCAGTACATGCTCATGCATGCGCTGTGCTATAGAACCGACGTCCTACGAAGCTGTGGATTGGATTTGCCCGCACATACCTTCTACGTAGACAATATCTACGCCTATGTGCCGCTTCCTCACTGCAAGACGCTCTTTTATCTTGACGTGGACCTCTATCGCTACTTCATTGGGCGAGAGGACCAATCGGTGAACCTAGACATGCAGATTGCCCGGGTCAATCAGCAGCTTACCGTTACGCGGATTATGATTCGTGCGTATCACCTGTATGATGACATACCGGAAAAGCGGCTTCGGAGCTATATGATTGGCCATCTTACGCTCATGATGTCGGTGTGTTCGGTCATTTCGAAGATGTCCGACGCTCCGGATGCGCGAAAGAACCTCGATGACATTTGGCATGAGTTCAAACGGTATGACATTCGTATGTATAACCGAGCTCGCCATGGCCTTGTGGGAACATTTACCAATTTCCGCGGGCCTGTGGGGGAGCGGGTGACCATTGGCATATACCATGCCGCACAAAAGCTCATAAAGTTCAACTAGCTGGATGAAGGTAGTCAGATTTAGGGGCTGTTCCTAACTTGGGGACAGCCCCTAAATCTGTTTGCCTAGAGGCGTAGGTTGCAGGCAGCCTTGAGACCGTAGGCATCCCGTGCGCTCAGCGCTCCATCTACGATGGCGTCTTCCAGTGCCTGTGTAGCCAGCGCACCCACAACGTCTACGGGGACCTGTATTTCCCCCTTTGCCATTACGAATACGGTGTCTCCGTCGTTGGTGGTGTGTGTGGGACTGATGGTGTGTGCATAGGCATCTGCAGCCATTTGCGCGACCTTGGTGGCCTCAGCCTTAGTAAGGCATGCGTTCGTAACCACGCAGGAGATGGTGGTGTTTGTGCGGGGAAGCGGCTCTTGCATGGTATCAAGCGGCATCGTGGCAGCTCTGCTAAGGAGTGTTTCCCTGGTGCTCTGCAAGGTCTGGCCGTCATCTGCAATCTGGCCAGCCAAGATTTGTCCGGTGCGCGGGTTCATCACGTCACCACAGGCATTTACCGCTGCCACGGCGCCACACACGAGCGATCCCGCAAAGCGTATCCCCTCACCCAAGCCGCACTTCATGGCATGCGTGGGACCATTGAGCTTGCCAACCGTGCAGCCTGTGCCTGCGCCAACGTTTCCGCGCTCGAGTGGAGCTCGCTGGGCAGGGGGTATGCTTGCCTGCTTAAGCGCCTTTGCGACCGCCTCGGCTCCGTCCGCTGCGGTTGGTCTGCAAGAAGGGTCTCCAACAGGGAGGTCAAACAGGCAGGCGCCGCTAACAATGGGCGCCACGCCTACGCCCACGTTAAGTCCAATGCCTGCGCGCTCGAGTTCCTCGGTGGCTCCGCACGATGCAGCTATTCCAAAGACGCTTCCGCCTGCCAGCATGACAGCATTGAGCACTTGCACGGTCTCCTCGGGTCTAAGTAGGTCGGTCTCACGGGTGGCTGGGGCCCCGCCACGCACGTCTACGCCAGCCGTAGCGCCTTCGGGACATATGATTACGGTGCATCCGGTCCCGCCCTCTTCCTTGGTGACGTTCGCTGCGGTAAAGCTTGGGATTTGCGTGATACTTGTGGGTATGCCATGCCGCGAGCGCATGTATGCAAGCTCTTCGAGAACGCGCGTAACAGGAAGGCCAACCACGTTGTCGTAATCTCCCTCAAGAGACAATACAAATTGCCCTGCACCGCCTTGTATGGCGTATGCGCCTGCCTTGTCCATTGGTTCGCCCGTTTGCACATATGCGCGGATCTCGTCCTCACCAAGCTGGCGGAAGGTTACGTCACTCGTTTGCACAACGGTGCGCAATGCAGGCTGATTGTTTTGAGTCCCCAAAGCAAGGCACACGCCCGTAGATACATGATGGGTTTTGCCAGAGAGTTCGTCGAGCATACGGTATGCGTCATCTGGGTTGGTTGGCTTTCCCAGTATCTTGTTGTCAATCCATACTATCGTATCGGCGGCAAGGAGTGCCTCGCCATAAGAGAGGGGTCCATGGGCATCGAGTGCGGCACGTGCCTTTTCGTATGACAAACGCTTGACCAAAGAGAGGGGGTCTTCGTCGGGCAGACGAGCCTCGTCTATGTTGGCGGGCTCAAGCACTAAGTCAAAGCCAGCGTTTTCGAGCAGCTCTTTCCTGCGTGGCGAAGCGGAAGCGAGTATCATTTTTACACTCCTTTGGCTGGTTGTTTTGTAGGGCACATTATATGCCCTGTGATGTGAACCACAAAAAACGGGAGTCGCACGAGGCGGCTCCCGTATGGTTGCGCGTATGACGCGATTCCAGTGTCTACTCGGCCTCGATGGCGGAGACGGGGCAGTTGTCGATGGCCTCCTGGACGTCGTCCTCAAAGTCGGCAGCGTCGTCAATAATGACCTCGGCAACGCCGTCATCGTTGATGCTGAACACGTCAGCGGCGGTGGACTCGCACAGACCGCAACCGATGCACTCCTCGTTAACGGTAACCTTCATGTTGGTTCCTCTCACTCGTGCCGGGCACATGCCCTGGCGTCTTCGATGTTCGGACCCCATCCGAACCTGTACGGGCGGACCCTTTGTCCGCTCTTCTACAGTCTTTTGTACACCCTTCTGATGATTATTGCCACCCTAAATTAAGAAAATCGGCAATCTACCTGCGGAAAGTTAGTATAGGTTAACATATGCAATGCAACCTCCATCCACTCGCTTGCAGAGAGTACGCGCGCATGTCATCTTTACCGTGCGCGGGCACCCATATCCTTGAGCTCTTGCTTTCGAACGTACATATTTGCGTCCGCCTCCCTAAACACGTCGGCGGAACAGCTGTGAGACGCGCTTGAATAGTCGCAAATGCCTGCGGCAATGACTGGCTCCGATGTGCCAATGCGAATTTCTGCCAGACGATCGTGCTGCGAGAGAAGGGCATCACGGTTGTTGTAGTCGTCACCCATCAACACGGCCGTGAACTCGTCTCCTCCTATCCTGAACACGGGACTGTGCTTGAATAGCTTGCAGATGAGCGTACACGAGGAACGGATGTATTCGTCGCCAGCCTCGTGACCAAAGGTATCGTTTACGTATTTGAGTCCGTTTACGTCGAATACAACATAGGAGAACTCGAGAAGGTCGTTCGATTCCAGCAGCTCGTCAAGAGTCTCCTGATACTCAACGAATGCCTGTTTGTTTCTAACGCCCGTAAGAGCGTCGCGGTATGCGAGACCCTTGGTGGTGATGAGCTCTCTCTCGGTTTTCACAACACGTCTGCGCATGAAGGTATAGTTGTTTGCCACCACGCCAATGGCAAGGGCAAATAGGATCACAAACCCCACCGCCATGCGAGAGTTGGAATCCTCGAGGGAACGGAGCTTGTTGCGAACGAAGGCAAGTTCCTCGTCGTTTCCCTTCATCGCGTTTCTACCCCTGAAGTACGTGGAAACGTCTTGTATGGTACTGTCGGTCTTGCTTCGGGTGACGTCGTTGTACCAGCTCACCGATGTTATTAGTATGAGCGCGAGTAGGCCGATCCATACGATTACCGAGTTGCCAAACCGTCTCTGCGTGTCGCGTTTGAATACGGTCCTAAAGTAGAATATGCCCAAAATCGACCATATCGTAAATAGAAGGTATGAAGGGGCGGCGATTCCCGACGCGTCCAGAAGCGCGAGGGCAACCATGCGTATGCCGAACACAATCATAACAATGAGACCGACCCAGCCCACAACGAGTTCCAGCCTATTATGGTTCGACTTGGCTTGTCGTATGGCCGAGGCGGAAACAAAGGCATAGACTACCGTAGCGCCTATGGTGGTTACGTCTATGATCCATCCTATTGCCGTTCTTCCCACGAGGGGTATTAGGAGCGATATGCCCATGGCGAGCAATAATGCGCGATGGGGAATGTGTCTCTTGTTGACGACGGCAAAGTTCGGCGCAAGAATGCCATCGCGAGCGAGTGAGAAGAACAATCGGCTCAGCGCAATAAGGTTGCCGAGCAAGCTGGTGAGCACCAACGCAAGGAGCGCGAGCGCAAGCAGAGTAATACCCATATTTCCAAGATAGTGCTGGGTGGCATAGAAAGCGGGAAGTGCCTCTATCCCGGTTAGAGAGTCCAAGTGTTTTATATAGTCAAACCACGAGCTGTAGGCCGAGGGATAGGCGGTTGTAGAGAGCAGGATGATAAACGAATACAGAAGCGTCACAACAATAATGGCGCTAAAGAGGACGCGGTTGAGTCGCCTTTGCTTGAACGTAATCTCTTCAGAATAGTGAGAGACGCTCTCGAATCCAATGAATGCCCAAGGAGACATAAACGCGATGCTGGATATTTGACTCAAAACGTTTTCGTTCTGTATGAAGGCGGGGTAGAAGTTGAAGTGCTCCACTTCGTGTCCCACCAAGGCGAACGCCAAGCATACGACAATGCATGCCACCATGATGATTATGAGTAAAACCATGATACGCGCCACAGTCTTGCGGCTTGAAAGGCACATAAGGGACGTCAACAGGATACCGGCAATAACAAGCAGCGTCTCGCCCAGATAGATGTCATAGCCAAATATGCTGTAGAGGTAGCCAACACGAAAGAAGTCTCCTACAAAGTAGCGTGCGAAGAGCGGCAGCGACGTCGCGTTTGCCCAAAAGATTGCCAGGTAGGTGAGCGCGAGAAACCATGCAGCCAAAAAGCCGTAGTCGTGCCCAAACAGCTCGCGCACGAAAGCATAGGTGCCGCCTGCCTCGGGATAGCTTCTCATAAGGAATAGGTAGCTCTTCCCAACGACGGTCATGAGAAGTCCGCCCAGCAGCATGCCTATAATGCTGCCCGCTATACCTGCCTTAAGGAGGTAGGACGAGCAGGTAACGACGAGCGAACCCCAACCGATGCTCGTACCCACGGAAAACGCGAAAACTTCGAAGGGTGATAGATAGGGTCGCAGACTTTGAGAACCCGTTGTTTGAGACGCTGTTTGCTCCATGGTGCATTCGCCAGTTCGTCGAGGTGCATTCTTATGTCCTATCCTAAGAAGTATTATCCCGATTACTGCAAAGTGATGCAACCTCTAAGCAAGGAGCATTGCGAACTATTGCGCTGACCGCTATCGCTCCCGCGCCCGCGCCTGCCCGCGTGCGGCTCCGCGCTCGCTTCGCTCGCTCACTGCGTGAGTCGCCGCCTGCGGGGCGGCATGGCGCCAAGGTACGAGCGGCGATTATTCTCCCCAGGACCGATAACGCTGTTTTTATTCCTCGTCTTCGCGTACACTGCGACGGAACTTCTTTACTTGCGAGCGATGGCGTTTGCCATCCAATCGCTTTCGCTCTGAGGCTTTAGTTGGACTCGTCGCTTGGCGTATGGCGGGACGCTGTGCACGCCGATGGAGCTCGGCACGCAGTCGCTGCAGGCAAAGTTGCCTGTTGCGAAACTGGCTGCGAGAGGTCCGACTCACAACCACGATTCCCGTGGGACGATGCGTCATACGCACGGCTGAATCGGCAGTGTTTACACCCTGGCCTCCCGGCCCGTGCCCATGGAAGGCGCTCATATCGCACTCCCTCGCCAACACATCAAGGGGCAAGGCCGCCATGCGCGCATAGTCAAGGTAGCTCAGGCCATCCACGCTAGCTCACCTGCCCCCCGGGACGCAAATCGTAGCAGCTTACCAGTCCGCCACCCAAGCATTCCGTACCGTCATAGAAAACCGCAGACTGCCCAGGCGCCACGGTACGCACAGGCTCATCGAACTCTATGCGTGCCGCATGCCGCTCGCTGACACCAAGTCGTGCCTCACGCAATGCACCCGTGTGACGCGTGCGCACCAAATAGCGGCCAGGTTCCGGAGGCTCCCCCGCAATCCAGTGAACGTCCTCCAGCTCGATTGCGTTTGTCCAGAGTCCCGGACAGTTACGATCGGAAGTCACGTACACCACATTGCACTTGGTATCGGTTCCCACAACGTAGCGAGCCGGCCCACCGCCCAACGCAAGTCCCCTACGCTGACCGACGGTAAACAGAAAGGCTCCGTCATGTTGCCCAAGTATTTTGGAGGTCTCCCACTCCACAATATCGCCCGCGCGACGATCGAGCGCATCGAGTAAGAAGGTGCGTAAGCCTACCGGACCCACAAAGCATATTCCATCGGAGTCCGGCTTGGATTCCACGCCCAACCCCCTTTGAGCGCACTGCTCCCTCACCTCTTCTTTGGTGGCAATGCTGCCTATGGGAAACAAGGTTCGCTCAAACGCTTTGGCCGAAACGCGCCACAGAAAGTAGGTTTGGTCCTTATGTTCGTTGGTCGATCGAAGAAGTCGCGCGCGGTTGCCAGAGTCACCACTGGCCATAACACGAGCATAATGTCCCGTTGCAATAAGATCTGCGCCGCGCTCAAATGACCGTTCCGCAAACGTTCCAAACTTGATGGTTTGGTTGCACATGACGTCAGGGTTGGGCGTATACCCTCTTGAGTAGGCATCCACCAAGTAATCGACCACCGTCTGCTTATACTCTTGCTCAAAATCCCATACCTCGAGCTCTATGCCGAGCGAATAGGCTACGCGCTCGGCATCTGCGAGGTCGTCTGCCCAAGGACACGCATATCCGGGAAGGTCACGCGACCAATTTCGCATGTATACACCCAACACGTCATAGCCCTGCTCAACCAAAAGCGCCGCCGCAAGCGCAGAGTCCACTCCGCCGCTCATCCCAACGAATACGCGCTCGCCCATCACAAACCCCCTTTCCATGCGCCGAATTCCCTTTGTTCCCGCACGCAGGCCTCAAGACACTCCGCCGCATAGCACACGTCTTCCTCCGAGGTTGAGCGACCCATGGAAAGACGCAGGCTCCCCTGCGCAAGCGCGTCGCTCAAGCCTATGGCACGCAACACATGGCTTATGCGCATGCGACTGGCGGCACATGCGCTGCCCGTTCCAACCAGCACGCCCCTTCGCTCCAGGCCAATTACCAGTCGTCGCGCGTCCGCTTCGGGTATGCTCACGTGAATCAGTCCCGGCAATCTGCCCTTATTGCGCGCGGGCCCCGAGAAGACAGCTTCGCCAAGTCGTTGCGAGATCTCTTTCCTCAACAAGGCCGAAAGGCAGTTTAGTCGTCGCGTCTCGCTTGCACGCAAGTCCTCTGCGAGTTCCAGCGCCACGGCAAATCCCACGGCACCGGCCACGTTTTCGGTGCCTGATCGAATATTGGCCTCTTGTCCACCACCCCGCACCAGCGGTCGCAACGCAACGCCATCCGCATGCCATAGCAAGCCAACCTGCTTTGGCCCATATATCTTTGCAGCCGAGAGCGTCATGAGGTCGACGCCAAGCGTGGAGACGTTCACGGACACGCTGCCAGCGGCTTGGGAGGCATCGGTATGCAACAGGATCGGACGCTGATTGCCAGTCTGAAGGCGTCGCATGCGCTCATCTGCCACAATCCGTGCAATCTGGCGTATGGGCTGCACTGTGCCTATCTCCCCATTCGCGAGCTCAATGCTTACCAGCTCGGTCGTGGGTCGCAAGGCATTGCGGACCGACTCTGGATCCACGCGACCCGTTGCGTCTACGCCCACTATGCTCGAATCGTGCAGAGCCGCACAAGCCAGAACGCTCTCATGCTCGATGGCATCGGTTACCACATGGCCATCAACCGCAGCAAATGCAAGGTTATTGGCCTCTGTAGCACCCGCGGTAAGCGTAATATTTCCCCCGCGAGAACCTATGGCATGGCCAAGACGCCCGCGAGCATCCTCCAAACAGGCTCGCACAGCCCGTGCAGGCGCATAGGGTGACGAAGGATTATAGAATGACTCGCAGAAAAACGGGGTCATGGCTTCGAGCACCTCACGCGCAATTGGCGTTGCGGCAGCGTGGTCCAAATACACCAAATGTTCGTCCTGTGCGGCAACCATGTTTTTGCCCCTATCAGCGAATAAACAGTAAGGCCAGGCACCCATGGCACCTGGCCTCTGATCGTACTGGAGGCGAAGCCCGGATTCGAACCGGGGATAAAGGCTTTGCAGGCCTCTGCCTTACCACTTGGCCACTTCGCCATGTATTAAAAAGGCCGATTAAACAACCGGCCGGGAAATACATGGAGCGGGCTACGGGGTTCGAACCCGCGACCTCAACCTTGGCAAGGTTGCGCGCTACCAACTGCGCTAAGCCCGCGAACGCGTAGATAAATATAGTCGAGTTCCGACCAAGATGCAAGGAACTTTTTGAAAATAGCGTATCCTTATTTCCATGAATACGCTCAACAGGAAAATCTACCTCGATTATGGTGCAGCAACGCCGCTGGATTCATGTGTGCGCGATGTGATGG
>JAFWKQ010000040.1 GCA_017545665.1 Atopobiaceae bacterium | reverse complement strand
GGGGGCTTTTGAGTGTCTCACATGGGGTGAAAGCAAGTGCGTCTGCCGTTTACCGAAAGGCCGCAAAATGCATATTGCGCACTAATTGCGCGATGTGAAGCCGTTGTTTTAGCAGGTGAAGGCATGTCTAGCCGGTAGCTGAGAGTTTTCGGCATCGATTTGTGTTTGTTTGGGCCCTAGGACTGAATATAACGGTCGATGCGCATGTAACGCCTGCGTGCTTGTGCGAGGCCAAACCCGTTTGATTGATTACCGTTGGTGACTCCGCTACAAGAAAGGGGAGTGCCATGAGGGCGTACGTAGGCTATTCCACAGCCGTCCAGTATTGGTTGAAGAATGGGATGGATGAAACGAATCGCGCGAATGTGGTGAGCTTTCGGTCGTTGAACGACGCTGCATACACGCTGAGACAGCTGACTTCGCTCGATCTTTCGCTGCATGGGCTCGAAGCTTCACTGGCGCGTGGCTGGCCCGACTTAAGACGCAAGGGCGGAAGGACGAAGAGGGAGGTGCCTCAGGGGGAGGCGATCCATGTTCTTGTTCCCAAGAATGTGGACAGCAATCGCATAGAAGGCTTCAATCGGCACGTGTGGTCAACGCGCATACCCGAAAACAGCTTTTGCGAGATTGCGCCGAACACGTATGTAAGCACGCCGGAATTCGCGTTCTTGCAAATGGCAGGTGCTTTGACGTTTGCGCAAACAGTGCTCGTGGGATATTGGCTTTGTGCGTCATACAGGCTGCCGGAGGGCGGCGGAGTTCCCATAGAAGTCGATCCGCCGACTTCCGTCGAGCGATTGCAGGCGTTTTTGCAAGGCGCGGAAGGTTGCTATGGGGCGAAGAAGGCGTGTATGGCTCTTAGGTGGGTAATAGATGGGACGCGCTCGCCAATGGAGGTTGCGACCTCCATCGTAATGTCGTTGCCGACGAAGTACGGTGGGTATGGGTTGGGAAAGCCTTGCATTAACTACAGGATTGAGGCGACCGATTTGGATTCGGGCACCCTGGATCGGCCCGATCGTACGTATTTTGAGATTGACCTGTATTGGCCAAAGAAGAGGGTGGGCGTAGAGTACGATGGGTCCTTGCACCTGGACCCAGCCAGAGTCCGCAAGGACAAGCGGAGACTGAATTGCTTGCTGGCAAATGAAATAAGGGTGCTGGTGGTCATGTACGACCAAATGGCGGATGACGATGCGCGCAACGCGCTCATGTATCAGCTGTCAAAGATGCTTGGCTCAAAGCAAAGTGCCGTTACGGACGCAGAAAAAGATGCTCGCGAGGCCCTCACGGGCCTGCTCTTCCAAAACGAGTTCTCGCTGTAGCTCAAAAAACCCGAACAAACGGCAAAAAGGGGGGTTGGTTTATTCCAAAACGCCGTTTGTTCGGTTTTGGTTTGCGCGAAACCCGAACAAACGGCGTTTTGGATTTATTTTTTGCGAAATATGCCGTTTGTTCGGTAATGAGGGCTTCCGGAAAGCGGCGGCGGAGACCGGAAACCCGAACAAACGGAAAAATCGAGGATAAAAAATCTCAAAACGCCGTTTATTCGGATTCCGCCGAGATGAAAACCGAACAAACGGCATTTCGTGGCAAATTTTAGCGAAAAATTACGTTTGTTCGGGTTTAAGTGCGCTGCCATCCCAAATGCCGCTCCTTCTTAGGCCCTGGAGAATTGTTGTCTTGCGCGTTGCGTATGGTTGGGCCCGTCCCAAATGCAGCAAACGGAGCAAAGGAGCAAAAATGAAGCGCATCGTCGTCGTGCTGGCTTGTGTTGTAGGACTCTTTATTGGGGTATTGCTCGTGCCCTATGTTTCGGCGCTCGAGGCGTTGCATAAGTAGGGGGCTGGTGCGGCGCCTCCGCCTCGCGCCGAGGGACCCCGCGCCAAGAGCCCAAAAACTCATCCAAGTAATAAGCATAAGTAATATTAAGTCTTATACTCTCAATAGGTCAGAATTTTCCATTCAGACGCATGGAGAGATATGCGAGCCATTTATTACAACATTTACGAGGACCTTCGCGACAAGATTCTTGAGGGTCAGTACCAATACCAAACGTTCTTGCCTTCCGAGAGCAAACTCACGAACACCTATGCCTGTTCGCACAACACAGTGCGCAAGGCGCTTTCGGTGCTCATGCTGCACGGCTTCGTGCAGCCTATACGTGGCAAAGGCGTGTTGGTAATCTATCGTCCAGACCGACGTGCCAACTTTGTGCTGGGCGACATCGAAACGTTCAAGGAGGCCGCGGCGCGCAATGGTCTTGAGGCCAAGACCAAGGTGCTCAAGTTTGAGCGGGTGGTTGCCGATAAGACGTTGGCTGGGCTTACTGGATTCATGCCGGGTGACACCCTTTTGAGCTTGGAAAGGGTGCGCGTGTTTGACGGGAAGGCACTCATCCGCGACAAAAACTATTTCCTTGATTCTCTCTTGCCTGGACTCACGCCTCGCATTGCCGAGGACTCGGTGTACGCCTACGCGGAAAACGTTCTTGGCATGCGCATCGTAACGAGCAACCGTACCGTTACCATGGACTACGCAACTGCCGAGGATCGCGAGCGAATGGACCTTTTGGATTTCGACATGCTCGCGGTGGTTACCAACCATACGTTCAACGAGCAAGGCGCCATGTTCGAGTCCACGCAGTCCAGGCATCGTCCAGACTACTTTACGTTCCACAACACTGCCGTTCGCGGATACTAGGTGGCACACTTATACGTGGCATAAGTGTGCCACTCGAGGGCTAGAGCATGGTTGCGTAGGCCTCGTAAGGCTGCAGGATCCCATCCCTGTGCTCGGCGTAGTTGCCAATAATGACGTCGTCGCCAACGTCGGTTAGGGCAGGCTGCTCGTTTGCGCTAAAGTTGCACTGCACAACCATACGCTCGTCGCCAAGGGTGCGTTCGTACGCGATGACCTCGTCGCTGGGTGCGTCGAGGAATCGCACATCGCCCACCTGTATGAGCGGCATCTCCTTGCGCAGGGCAATGAGGCGTTGGAAGTACGCGCGCACGGAATTGGGGTCATCCATTTCGTCGCGGGCGTTTATGTGGTCGTGGTTGGCCGGAATCCCCAGCCACGGCGTTCCCGTTGTGAACCCTGCGGTGGGCGTACCGTCCCATGCCATGGGGGTCCGTCCGTCGTCGCGAGAGCGTTCGTGCACGATTCGGAACGCCTCTTCGGCGCTGTGTCCCTCCTCCTGCAGGATGCGATAGTAGTTGATGCTCTCCACATCGCGGTACTGATCGATGCTGGTAAAGTCGCTGATGGTTTGCCCCAGCTCCTCACCTTGATAGATATAGGGAGTACCGCGCATAAGATGCGTGCAGGTGGGGAGCAGCGTGCTGGACTCGTACCAGTACCGATCGGTGTCGCCAAAGCGAGAGTTGGGTCGCGGCTGGTCGTGGTTAGACCAAAAGAGGGAATTCCAGCCTCCGCCCGCTGTCATGCCCTCCTGCCAGGAGCGGAAGAGCTCGCGCAGCGCACGGATGTCTGGGCTCGCGAGTGCCCACTTCTGCGCGTTGGGATAGTCAACCTTGAGGTGATGGAAGTTAAAGGCCATGCCCAGCTCGTGGCAGTCGGGATTGGTGTAGCGTATGCACGCGTCGAGTGAGGTGGAGCTCATTTCGCCGACCGTAAGCAGACCGTCGATGTCGCCCTCGCGCACCATCTCCTGCAGGTACTCGTGCACGTGCGGACCATCGGAGTAGAAGTGCTTGCCGTCCGTTTCGTCGCTCGGCCACCCCTCCGGCTTGGAAATCAGGTTAACGACGTCAAAGCGGAAGGCATTCACGCCCTTCGCGCGCCAAAAGCGCAAGACGTCGACAAGCTCTGCGCGCACGGCGGGGTTGTCCCAGTTGAGGTCTGCCTGGGTTCTGTCAAACAGGTGCAGGTACCATTTGTTGAGCGAAGGTACGTACTCCCAGGCATTTCCGCCGAACTTGCTCTCCCAGTTAGTGGGCGGCTCGCCAGGATCTTGTTCCGTGGCCTCGGGGTCTGCGTCCACGAACTTGTAGTAGGCGAGGTAGGTGGGGTCGCCGGACAGAGCGCGCTTAAACCACTCGTGTTCGGTTGAGGTGTGGTTGAACACCATGTCGAGCATGAGCCCCATCCCGCGCTTGCTCGCTTCCCGCGAGAGCTCGTCGAAGTCCTCCATGGTACCGAAGAGCGGGTCGATGGTGCGATAGTCCGCCACGTCGTAGCCGTTGTCGGCCTGCGGGCTTACGAAGAAGGGCGTTATCCACACGTAGTCCACGCCCAGGTCCTTGAGGTAGTCGAGCTTGGATGTAATGCCACGCAAATCGCCCGTGCCATCTGCGTTTGAGTCACAGAACGAGCGAATGTATATCTGATATATAACCTTGCTGCCTAAGAAGAAATCGCGTTGTGAAGTCACGTTGCCCATAGCTGTCCCATCGTGTAATACAAACAATACGATACAAGGAGACGACACCACAACACATTATGGGCGTGCCATGGAATCGTCCTCTTGGCACGGATGGGTGGCCTGCCACGTGGGCAGGCCACCGTCGGAAAGGAAGGGCTACTTGGTAGCCTTAAGTACCGCCTCACCAGCCTTGCAAGCGCCAAGCGTCGCATCGACGGAAGAGTAGTCGTCGGTATTGGTGACAATAACCATGGTGGTCGTGGGCTTGCCCGCCTTCTCGATGGCGTCCAGATCTGCCACCATGAGCAGGTCTCCGGCCTTCACGCCCTCACCTGCAGCGCAACGCGGCGTAAACGGACCGCCTTTGAGCTCAACGGTGTCGATTCCAATGTGGATGAGAACCTCAATGCCGTCCTCGGACGTAATGCCAATGGCGTGTCCGGTTTCGGCAAGCATGGTAACGGTTCCAGTGACGGGGGAGTACACCGCGTCCTCGGAAGGCTCGATGGCCACGCCGCGGCCCATGGCAAGGGAGGAGAACACGGGATCGGGCACGCTCTTCATGTCTACGGCAACGCCGGTCATGGGAGCGGAAAGAACGCCAGCCTGGTTAACGGCGCTCACGTGTGCGGGCAGGCTTGCGGCAGCCTCGGCCTTTGCCTCGGCGGCGGCAGCGGCAGCTTCCTGCTTGATGCCCTCTGCCTCGGCGGCCTTGTCGACGCCCTGCTTCTTGCCCACGATGAAGGTGAGGATAAAGGGAACGGCTACGGCCACGGCCATGCACAGCGCGTAGGGAAGCATGGACTGGGGCTGCATGGCAAGGATGCCGGGCAGGCCGCCGACGCCAATGGCGTTGGCCGTGCAAGAGAACAGACAGGACAGAAGGCCGGCGCATGCGGAGCCAATCATGCCGCATACGAACGGGAACATGAACTTGAGGTTAACGCCAAAGATGGCGGGTTCGGTAACGCCAAGGTAGCAGGAGAGGGATGCGGGAATGTTTACCTGCTCGGCGTTCTCGTCCTTCCTCTGCAGGACGCACATCGCGAGTACGGCAGAGCCCTGCGCGATGTTGGAGAGGGCGATCATGGGCCACAGCATCGTTCCGCCGTAGTCGGCAATAAGCTGCAGGTCGATGGCGTTGGTCATGTGGTGCAGGCCGGTGATTACCAGCGGCGCGTACAGGAAGCCGAATATGGCGCCAAAGATCACGCGGAAGTTTCCGGTAATGCCTGCGTTAACAACCGAAGACACGGCACTTCCCAGCGCCCAGCCAATGGGGCCGAGCACGAAGTGAGCCGCCATGACGGCGAGCAGAATCGAGAAGAACGGCACGAAGATCATCTGGACGATGGTGGGTATTATCTTCTTGAAGAATCTCTCGAGGTAGTTGAACGTAATTGCGGCCAGGATTGCGGGAATCACCTGCGCCTGATAGCCGACCATGTGAATCTGGGCAAAGCCAAAGTCCCAGCTGTACTCCGCCCAGATTTCCTCGGTGGCGCCTGCCACGGCGTAGGCGTTGAGCAGCTGGCTGGAAACGAGGGTGAGGCCCATTACGATGCCAAGCATCTCGGTGCCGCCCATCTTGCGGGTAACCGACCAGCAAATGCCAACGGGAATGCCAAGGTGGAACACGGCCTCACCAATGAGCCACAGGAAGTGGTTGACGCCGCTCCAAAATACGCTCATGGAGGCCAGCGTCGCATTGTGCTCAGGCCCGAAGTAGGGCATGTCGCCCAGCACGTTGCGGAAGCCAAGAATCAGACCGCCGGTAATGATGGCGGGAATGAGGGGTGCGAAGACCTCGGCAATGGCGCCCATTGCACGCTGCAGCGGGTTGCCCTGCTTCGCGGCGAGCTTCTTGGCCTCTTCGGTGGAGACGCCGGTAATGCCACTAATGGCAACGAACTCGTCGTAGAAGTCGGCGACCTCGTTGCCGATGATCACCTGGAACTGCCCCGCCTGGGTAAAGCTGCCCTTGGCAGAGGGGAGTGCCTCGATCGCCGGTACGTCGGCGATGCTGGGATCCACCAGCGTAAATCGCATGCGTGTGACGCAATGCGTGAGAGCGGCAATGTTTTCCTTGCCTCCCACAAGGCGCAGCATCTCGCGCGCGTCGTTCTCGAACTTGCCCATTCCTTCCTCCTTTTGCAGTCGTGTTGTGCGCAAGGCCAGAAGCACACAACTTCTCCCCAAACTTATTCAAGTAATATGAATAAGTAATAACCTAGTTCTATAATCTCACGTTACAACGGTGTTAACAACTGCAAGTTATTTGGTATAGGGAAACTAGCCCCAACTGCAAGGTCAGGGACTTGCCAATCGCAGACAAGGGCGTGGCAAGGCAAAGGTAGCGCAAAAGGGAGCGGCCCCCTTGGCCCCAAACGTCCGAAATTCTTTGCAGCCAGGCTGCTGCCACGGCTCTTGCTTTCCATGCAAAGCCTGCGCTCTTACTCTATAGTGTTTCTCCCGTATCCGCGCATCTTTGATTAGGGGGAGAGCCATGCAGCCATCGATTGGGGGCAAGCCCCTCTTTTGTGCGAAGCGCAACAAGCCAGTGGAGATACCTGCGCCTTTGGCGCCGCTTGCCGATACGCACGGACACCTCACCTCATTTAGGAAGCTCGAACCCGCGCAAGCCATTGCGCGGGCCGCACTCGTTGGCGTCCGCCTATTGGTGGTGCCGGTGGATCCCTCGGACGACGTGCTGGACGTGCCGCAGTTCCTGGACTGGTTTGACCGCACGATTGAGGACGCCGCGCGCCTCTTGGAAAAGAACGAGGAGCTCGTCGCGCAAACGCTGCCCACACCAGAGCTCCAAGACCCTGCGACGCTTATGGACAACGTCTACTTCGTGGCTGGCGTGCATCCCTACGGGGCGCAGCGCCTCGAAGAGGACGCGCAGGTGCGAATGCGCCTGGAGCAGCTTCTGGGCAACGGTAGATGCAAAGGCGTGGGCGAGTTCGGGCTGGACTATGGGCCATGGAACGAACTGCCTGCACAAGTCCAGGAACAGGCCATGCGCACACAGCTCCGTCTTGCCCACGAGCGAGGCCTGCCCGTGGAGTTGCATTTGAGGGATGGCGAGCAAAACACGCTTGCGCACGACGGCGCTTTGCGGCTGCTCAAAGAAGAGGGGATACCGGAGGCAGGCTGCGACCTGCACTGCTTTACCAGCGGACCCGAGGTTATGGAACCCTTTGCGCAGATGGGCTGTAGCATTGCCTTTGGCGGGGCGGCAACGTTTGCGCGTAGTAACGATATTCGCGCTGCGGTTGCTTCGTGTCCCGAGGAACGGCTTTTGTCGGAAACGGACAGTCCGTATATGGCGCCCGTGCCTCTTCGCGGCCAAGAGTGCGAGCCAGCCATGGTGGCTTTGAGCATAGCCCGCATTGCGGAGGAGCGTGAGCGAGAACGCGCGGTGCCACAGGCGCAAACCTATGCGGCACTTTGGCGAAACGCGGTATCCTTCTTTGGCATTGGCTTGTAGCCATGGGCATACGCAACCTCGTGAGAAGTGCTGCGGATGCGGCGGCAGAGCTTGCCTGGCCCACCCGATGCGTCTCGTGTGACATGCCCGGGGAGCTGCTCTGCGAGGATTGCAGGGCGAGCCTCCCCTGGATAGCGCAACGCTGGGCGTGCCCCGTGTGCGGGGCGCCCTTTGGCTGGCTCACCTGCACCGCTTGCGAGGGAGGATGGGAGTCGCGGGCTACCGTGTGTGCGCTCGGATTCAACCAGACGTCCTCGCAGTTGGTTGCCTGCCTTAAGGACCGCGCCGAGTTGCGGCTTGCGGGGATAAACGCGGCCGCCATGGCAACTGCGCTGGACGAGGCGTCTGCGTGGCCTGCGCCTGACGGACGTCCCCGCTTTGACCCATGTAATTTAGATGCGATTTGCTTTGTGCCTGCAACGCAGAGGGCTTACGCGCGTCGCGGATTCGACCACATGGAACTCGTGGCAAAGGAGCTCTGCGCGTATTTGGACATACCCCTCTACGACGTATTGGTGCGCTCTGGGGCGCGCGATCAGCGTGCGTTGGGAAGGGGGGACCGCGCCTTCAACCTGAGCGGTACCGTGCGAGCGTTGGATGACGTGCGTGGCATGAAGCTGCTTCTTATAGACGACGTGGTGACCACGGGCGCCTCGATGCGCGAGTCAACGCGTGCGTTGTTGTTGCGAGGGGCAAAGGACGTCACCTGCTGCGCGTTGTCGCGCGTGTGGTAGTGCTCGTCGCAGGCTTGCCGTACGTTCCAATTTCGTGCAGACGTGTGGGCAAGCCCTTGTTCTTGTTGCCGTGCTATACTTACCAAGTCTCATCCTAGGTCTGTGGTTGCGGGCGCAGATGTGCCCTAGTCCATGGCAGACGAGGCCAAAAGGATCCACGTAAGTCCGGACGTGGGCGTCCGGGCGAGCATGGCTCGTCCTAGAAGTAAGTCATACCGTCCGTGATTCGGGACAAGGGGTCCCGCGGGCGAGAGGGCCAGTAGTGGGGGTGCCTGAGCACCCGAAGCAAACGTCCCAGTATGCGAGTGTGGGGCCAAATACCAGGTCAGCTGGGGTGTGACAAAGATGTGTGCGTTGCGGGAGAGGAACCAATGAGATCGTTTAGGAACCATGTTGCAATGCTGTGCCTGATTGCTTGCGCGGCGTTCATTCTCGCGGGTTGTAACTCTGCGTCTTCATCCGTGCCTAGCAGTTCGTCAAGCGACTCTTCGTCAGCAGCATCCTCCGAGAGCTCGTCGAACAGCTCAAGCAGCTCTGCTGGTGCCGTTGAGGGGCTCAAGAAGGCGGGCGTGCTCACGGTGGGAGTCCGTCCTTCCTTATCGGCGCCCTTTATCACGAACTCGAACGAGTCCCTTGAGGGCCTCGACGTGGATTTGGGCGCGACGCTTGCCGACGACCTCGGCCTGAGCGTTGAGTTCGTGTCGGTGGAAGACATCCCCAAAGCCCTGTCGGAGAACTGCGACATGGTAATGGGAGTCACGGAAAGCGAGGCAAGTGGCTTTGACGTTGTGAATCCCTACACCCAAACGGCGCTTGCGCTCTTCCATCATGGTGAGCCAGCCGTGCTCAACATTCCAGACATAGTTGGGAAGACCGTTGGCGTTCAGGATGAGTCTCCCGCACAGGTTGCCCTGCGACTCACTCCGCTCGAGGCCGTCGAAAGCCCTGTGTCCTCCGTGAACGAGGCCTTTGACGCGCTGGATCGTGGATCGGTGGACTTGGTGCTGTGCAACGCCTCGTCGGGGGCATACCTCTCCTCCTGGCGGGACGGCGTCTCGTTTGCAGGCGCATTGGAAGAGCCTGCCTCCGTTGGGATGGCCGTTGCCTCGGGCGAAGGTCCCGTGCAGGCTGCTGTAAAGAAGGCCTTTGAGGACATTAAGCAAAACGGCCTTTTGGACGAGGTGCGTCGCACCTGGCTGGGAAATCTTCCCGCGCTTAGCAAGGATTCCGTAATCAGCGGCATCGCCACCAAGGCCGAGAATACCGACATGCCCGCAAAGCCTCCGGTTGCGCAACTCGAGGAGGTTGCGCTCGATGCCAAGGACGGCTCGACTGCGGGAGCGAATGCCGTAACCATGGATGAGGCACGAACCTTGTCCCAGTCTTCGGGCGGTGGCTCGGCTGGAGGGTCCGGCGAATCCGGCCAGGCAGGCTCTGGCGGCGGCACCTCCGGCGGAATGAGCGGAGGCAGCGGAAATACCGATTACGGCGGTGAAGGGTATTACGCCGAAAGCTACGGGTATTAATCAGTTATTGCGGGTATCATAGTGGTAAACATGGGCGCGGCCAGCACATGGTAGCGTCCCATGGGTTTGTCAGTGCGACGCAAGACGAGGAGGCAAAGATGGTAAGCATCAAGATCTCGGGACGTAAGGTCACCATTTCCGACGCTCTTCGCGAACAGGTGGAAACCAAAATAGGTGGCGCGCTCAAGGTGTTTGACATCAAGCCCATGACGTGCGACGTGGTGTTGCGCGTAGATAAAAACCATTCGTATGGTAAGCGCAATGCCTGCGAGGTTACGGTGTTCGTGCGCGACAACGTGGTTCGTGTAGTTGCGACGGGCGACGATCTGGAGTCCGCGATCGACGAGGCGGCGTCCAAGGTCACACGCCAACTGCGCAAGTACAAGACGCGCATAATCGACAAGCGCCAACGCGCCAAGCGTCCTACGCCCATGCCCGAGCCGTTGCCAGAGATTCCTGCGCCCGAGCCCAAGGAGGAGCAGGAGGACGACGAGCTTGTGCGCGAAAAGGTCATCGAGCTAAAGCCCATGAGCGTGGATGAGGCGCTTGTGCAAATCGATCTTATTGGCCACGACTTCTATGTATTTGAAGATAAGCTCACAGGTCTCACGAATGTGGTGTATCGTCGGAATGACGGCGGATACGGCATTATTAAACCTAAGATCGAGGACGAGGATGAGCAATCATAACCAAGAAGATATTGAGCAAGAAGCAGTAGCCATGTCGCGCGCCCCCGAGGACGTTGTTAGTGTGGGGCGCGCGTTCCATCAGCGCAGGAATTGTCGCATCATAGTGGATTCTAGCTGCGACTTTGCGCCTGAAGTGCTTCATAGGCTGGGAGTTGACTTCTTGCCCTTTACCTATGTGACGCCCGAGGGCGAAAAAGAGGATGACCTCTGGCAAAGCGTGAGCTCCCACGAGTTCTACGAAACGCTTCGCAAAAATCCCGAGCTGCACTACAGCACCTGTGCCATAACCCCAGGTCGGTATATGGAAGTCTTCGAAAAGGCGGCCCAAGAGGGACTGCCAACCATATACCTTGGCCTCACCGCGGGTCTCTCGTCGTCCATCCATAACGCGCGACAGGCGGCCGATATGGTTCGGGCGAAGTACCCCGATTTCGAGCTCTATGTTGTGGACAACAAGTGCGACTCGGCCGCAGGCGAGCTTTTGGCGATCGAGGTGGTGCGTCAGGCGACGCGTGGCCTCACCGCGCGAGAGCTCTACGAATGGGCTCGCGAGGCGCGCTACTTCATTCATGGCTACTTTACGCTCGACAGCTTTTCGGCACTGGCCGCGGGCGGGCGCATTCCGCCGGCAGCGGCAACGGTGGGGGGCAAGCTGGACATAAAGCCCGAGCTCTCGTACGACATCAACGGGGCCTTGAGCCTGTGCGGCATGTGCCGCGGTCGCAAGAAGGCCTTGCGTGCCATCCTTGAGGACTTCAAGCAAAACTACGGTCACGACCCGTCCCTGCCGCTCGCCATCGTGTCCACGGACGCCGAAAAGGAAGCGAGCTGGCTCGAGAAGGAAGTGCGCAAGCAGGAGGGCTGCGGCTCGCTTACCATTATCCATAGCCAAGTGTCGCCCATTCTGGGCAGTCATGTGGGTCCGGGTATGGTTGCCCTTGTGTTCTGGGGCGTCGACCGCCGCGAGAAGCTCTCGTTCGCCGACAAGCTCGCGCGTAAGGTGCGCGGAGACAAGAGCGCTTCAAACCAATAGCGCCTCCCAACGTCGAAAGGAATTCGTATGAGCACAGCGCGCATGCGCAATGTGTCCTTTGTTGGTACCGGCATCATGGGCTCGGCCATAGCCGGCCATCTGTTGGATGCCGGCTACAGGCTAACCGTGTTCAACCGCACCAAAGAAAAGGCCGAGCCTCTGCTCAAGCACGGCGCCCGTTGGGCATCGTCGCTGGCAGAGGTTGCCAAGGACGCCGACGTGGTGTTTACCATGCTGGGCTATCCCAAGGATGTGGAGGACGTCTACCTGTCTTCTGAGGGATTGCTGGCCACCACGCGCAAGGGTGCGTGGATGGTGGACCTCACCACGTCCTCTCCGCAGCTCGCGCGCGACATCCATGGGGTGGCGGAAGTGAGCGACCGCCATGCCGTGGACTGCCCCGTAACCGGGGGCGAGGAAGGCGCCGTGGCCGGCACGCTTACGGCAATGCTGGGCTGCACAAAAAAGGAGGCAGAGCCCATTGCGCGCCTGCTTGGGTGCTTCTCGGGCAAGCAGCTCTATTTCGACGAGCCAGGCGCAGGTCAGGTGGCCAAGCTCTGCAACCAGGTCTCGCTTGCGGCGTGCATGGTTGGCTATGCCGAGGCGCTGGCCTTGGCCGAGCAGGCTGGCCTGAGCGCCCAGAGCGTGCGTGAGCTGGTGCTCAGTGGCACGGGCACGTCGGGTGCCATGGAAAAGCTCGCACCGCTTTCGCTCGAAGGCGACTTCAAGCCGCGCTTCAAATCGCGGCATCTGCTCAAGGACCTTACCATCGCCTTGGAGGAGGCCGACGAGCTCGAGCTCAACCTGCCCGGCACAACCACATCGCGTGACCTGTTTGACCTGCTTGGCGAGGTTGGCGGCGCCGACCTTGGCACGCAAGCCGTATCGCTGCTCTATGCCAGCGAGAGTGAGTGCAGCGCGGCGGGGTTGGACTGGTCGAACCTCGACACGGATGTTAGCAAAGACGAGTAGACGGAGTCGCGTGCCTCCTGGCAGGAAATAGGGTGAGGGGAGGAGTCGTTTTTGTCGCCGACCGTCACCGAGGAAAGGACAAACGCACTATGAACGACGATAACGTCCAAAGTTCCATCGCGGTTCTTATTGACTACGAGAACCTTGCCCTGGGCACCGGGCGTCGCAAGCGGAACGGCCATCAGGAGCCCGGCCCCGCGCCGGACGTCAAGCGTATTCTCGAGCGCCTGGTAGACAAGGGCCGCATCGTGTCCAAGCGCGCTTATTGCGACTGGCAGCGCTTCGACACCGCCGTGACGCCGCTGCATGAGCTGGGAATCGAGCTCATCGAGATTCCCGACCGCGCTTACACCGGCAAGAACTCGGCCGACATTCGCCTGGCGGTGGATGCGGTGGAGATCTGCCTTACCAAGGACCACATAGATACCTTCGCAATCCTTTCGGGCGACTCCGACTTCTCGCCGCTTGTGTCTAAGCTCAAGGAGTTCGGCAAAATGGTAGTGGGCGTTGGCATGAAGGACGCCACCAGCGCGCTTCTTGCCGAGAATTGCGACGAGTTCATTTTTTATGAGGACATTGTGAGCGCAGGAGGCTTTCCGAACTTCCAGTCCAAGGTCCCGCGCGACAAATACTCTTGCTATCAGCTATTGTTGGAAACGGTGGACGCCCTGCAGCATGAGTCGGACGGAGCAATACTGGCCTCGCGTCTCAAGGACACCATGAAGCGCAAGCGTCCGCAGTTCTCGGAGCGTTCCTTCGGGTATCGTTCCTTTACGCGCCTCTTGCAGGAGGCGGCGAGCCTTGGGTTCATTGAGATACATCAGGATCCCAAAAGCGGCACCATAGCCGTTGATGGTTTTTGTGAATAGGGTGGGAGACATTATGTCCGATGGGAGCAAGACCATAGAGATGACCGAAGAGGCTCGTGACGAGCTGGTGGAAAAGCTGGAAGGTACCAATCGCCGCATGCGGCAGGAGGCCGCGCACTCCCTTGCGGCGATGGCGCGGGAGCGGGTCGATTTGGTGGTGGACGTCGCGCCTGCGCTCATAGACGCACTCATGCTTCCCGAGGCGCAGACGCGCTGGGAGTGTTTGGATGCGCTGTCGGAGATTGCGGTGGTCGATCCCGAACAGGTCTTGGATGCGTTTCCGGGAGCCGAGGACTCGTTGTTCGACGACGCGTCCGCATCCGTTCGCCTGGCGGCGTTTAGGTTCCTCTCTTGCTACGGGGCCATTGCCCCGGAGTGCGCAGCGGAGGCGTGGCCACTCATGAGCGAGGCCGTGCAGTGCTACCATGGCGATCCCGAGTACCGGGAGATGCTCGTCTGCCTGCGAGAGTTTGCGCGAGGGGACTTGGGCGACGACGTTAAGGAGTCGCTCGTGGCTCGCATGAGCTTTGACGCGCAGAATGGTCGTGGCCTCATGAAGGCGTACTCGGCGGAAATCTGCTCCATCGTAACGGAAGAGGCGTAAGTCCATGGCACATACACACGACAAGGAGCGGGACGACGTTTCAGAAGTGGCATCAAGCGACGCGGCGTCCGCAAATGCTGCGTCCGAGCCCTCAAATCGCATGTCGGGACCCGATAGGAGGGCCCGTCTGGAGCAACAAAAGCGCCGCAACCGACGAATCAACGTCATACGAACGGTCCTGCTCATGGCCGTCGCCTTTGCGGTAGGCTGTGCGGTGAGCTTTTTCGTGCTGCCAAGGGCGTCGGTTCCAGCACCCGTGCCTGGCACCAAGAGCCTGGTGTCGCTGCCCGGTCGCACGACGGTGAGTCAGGAGGAGCTCGATACCCCCATAGGAACCTATACGCACAAAGGCAATGAGACGGTCGTGACGGTGCGCGAGGCAATAGAGGAGGGCATGTCGCTGGAGGCTGCGCGCAATGCCGACGGCACCTACGACATACCAAGCGCCGATGCCGTTCTCTCCATTGCCCGAAACCACTTTTTGCTGGCCGATGCGCAGGAGCGTGGCATTACCGTTTCGGACGAGGAAGTGAGCGCATACGCCAAGGAGGTTTGGAAAACCGACGACCTTGCGGTAATTGCTGCCAGCTACAGCATGTCGAAGGACCAGGCCGCAAACCTCATGAAGGAATCCGCCACCATTAAGAAGCTGCGCGATCAGGTGGTTGCCAACAAACTGCCGGCAGAGCCCAAGGAGCCAAGTGCCCCCGAAGACGGCAAGAACGACGACCCGAGGCCAGAGTACGGAGAGTACGTGGTGGGGCTGGCTGGAGACGAGTGGGATAAGGCTGCGAACAAGTGGGCACGCGAGGACGGTCCGTACCACGCCGAGCTCAAGAACTACACGATTTCCAACGACGGGGCCACATACTCTGCCGCAATGGCAGCATACAACGTGGCAAAGACGCAACGCGCTGCGGCGGAGCAGCAGATCTCTACCGAGTGGACCAACTACGTAAACAAGATTCTTTCGGATGTGACGGTGCAATTGGGTACGTTGGTCGCCTAACCAGTTGCGTTTCTCGGTTTTGTCTTCCTCTGTTGCGCTTCTTGTATACGATATAGGCAATACGGAGGTGGCGACCAGAGGGGGAGTCATGGCTATGGCAGACGACGTACGCGTATGCAGGCCTTCGGTGGAGCATCCCGTTGCTCTTGTGCTGGGTACGGGACTGGGGCACCTTTCGGGTTTGGTAAAACCGGTGAGGCGCATTGCATACCATCAAATACCGGGCTTTCCCGAGTTGGCCCAGCCGGTTGCAGGGCATAGCTTTGAGGCGACGGTTGGCACGATTGAGGGGGTGCCCGTTGTGGTGTATCCCGGCCGGGTGCACTTGTATGAGGGCTATTCGGCGCTTGAGGTAACCTCTCTCGTGCGCCATGCGCAGCGCCTTGGCGCGCATACGGTTGTTTTTGCCTGCGCCACGGGCGCCATTCCAGGTGCTACGACGCCAGGGCTTGGCCTTATTACCGACCATATAAACCTTACGGGCACCAATCCCTTGGTGGGATGGAATGGCAAGGAGCCTGAGCTCGCCCTCGTGGACTCGGGATTCGTTTCGATGGCTGACGTGTATACCAGCTATCTTCAAGACGTTGCACGCAATGTGGCCGCCGAGCAGGGAATAGACCTAAGCGAAGGCGTCTTGGCCGGCGTGCTTGGTCCCAGCTTCGAGACGCCCGCCGAGGTTGGTGCGCTCAAGACGCTGGGCGCTTCCTTTGTTGGCTGCTCCACGGTAAACGAGGCCATAATGGCCCATGCCCTTGGCATGCGCGTGCTGGGGCTCACGCTTGCCGCAAACTACGCGGGGGAGCCCGGCGTATCGCATGAGTCGGTGCTCGTTGCGGCACGTGGCTGTGCCGACGAGTTCGAGCGCCTGGTGTGCGGCATAATGGCGCGCCTGATCCAAGCGTAAGCGTAGGCTGGGGGGGAGTGCCTATCGCGCCCAACGTCTGTCCTTGGTATAAAAATTGCAATCTGCACACAAAACGCGACGCGAAAAGCGCCCTGTGTACACTTTCGGCCTCTAAGTGTACACAAGGCCCGATTTACGTCGCGTTTTGTGTACAGATTGACTTTATGATGTGACAGAATCGCCAGGTGGCGCGATGGAAGGCGACGGAGGGCGGCGGTTGCGGACCTGTTGATGGCTGGGTATGCGGTGAGGGCATGTATTTGTGCGAATGGGGCTTGCATAGTTGGAACGATTCGTATAGAGTATTCCCTTGCAAGCCAGCTTAGCTCAGCCGGTAGAGCACCGCTCTCGTAAAGCGGGGGTCATCAGTTCAAGTCTGATAGCTGGCTCCAGCGCTTCCACAGGTCGGAGGGTTGTAGCCCTTCGGCCTTTTTTATGTTGTGCATTCGTGGGCATGCGTCGCCGGCGTGGCGTGGACCTCGCCATCGGGTCGGGTTCACTTTTCCGCCCGCAGACGTCCCCACCGGGTCCACTTTTCTTATGGACCGAGGGGGCCGTGCGCACTTTTGAGTCCGCAAACTTCCCTGCCGGGTCCACAAAAGGACGATTTGTGGACCCGGTAGGGAAGCCTGCGGACGGAAAAGTGGACCCGGCGGGAGGCCCGATCCCAAGAAGTGGACCCGGCGGGAGGCCCGACCCCAAGAAGTGGACCCGGTAGGGAAGCCTGCGGACTCAAAAGTGGACCCGGCCCCGAGCCGCGTGTCGGCGACGCACAAAAGTGCGCACGGTAGGGAAGCTTTCGGTCCAACTTTTGGACTTGGCGAGACCGGGCAGGCTCTTCGAAGTCGTATTCAATACGAAGCAACTTGGTCACATGGCTCGCATTTGGTTAAATGGTGAGAAAAACTTCGATACGACAGACATCGGCAAATCGCGACGTGAGGGATGGCATGAGGATCATCATTTCGCCGGCAAAGCAAATGGTTGAGGACCACGAGACGGCTCCCCACCAAGGACTTCCCGCGTTGATACACAGAACCCAAGTCCTCAAGGAATGGATCTGCTCTCTTACGTACGAGGAGAAGAAGCGGCTCTGGCGTTGCAGCGATTCCATTGCGACGGCGAATGAGCAAAGGTTCGCGCACATGGACTTACATGAGGGCCTTACCCCGGCCCTTCTGGCCTTTGAGGGAATACAGTACAAGTACATGGCGCCAACCATCTTCGAAGACGCGCAGCTTGCGTACGTGCAGGAGCATCTGCGCATCCTCTCGGGCTTCTATGGGGTGCTCAGGCCTCTTGATGGCGTGGTGCCCTACAGGCTGGAGATGCAGTCAAAGGTTTTGGTGCAAGGCCACACGAATCTGTATGACTTTTGGGGGAGGTTGCCATACGACGAGGTCATGGACTCGAATCGCGTGCTCGTAAACCTTGCCTCGAAGGAGTACTCAAAGGTTGTGGAGCGCTACCTCACGCCTTCAGACAAATGCGTGACGTGTGTGTTTGGGGAGCTTAAGGGCGAGCGTGTGGTGCAAAAGGGAGTGTATGTAAAGATGGCCCGTGGCGAGATGGTGCGCTACATGGCAAGTGTCAACGCGCAGGCACCTGAGGATCTGCAATCCTTCTCCTGGAGCGGCTACTCGTTTGACGAGGCGAGGTCCGATGCGACGACGTATGTGTTTGTGCGGGCAATCGCCAAATGAGCGGACGACCGCTATGCCTTGCGAACCAAGCAACCATAAAGGTTACAATGAGGATTGTGTGGGAACGACGAGTTGCACATTCGGGTCGACACACGGAGAGCTGAGGGGTAGAATACATTCCGATGCTGTAAATGTCTCGAAATGTCCTTCGGGCAATTGGTACAAGAAAGGCAAGAAGATGGCAGAAGAAGTTACCAACGAGAGGGAAGAGGGCGTCAAGAAGTTCGACGTCAAGAACTTGGGCATGGGCGCATGGATCGGGATTGCCGTTGCGGCCCTGGTAATCGGTGTGCTCATCGGCAAGTTTGCCCTTGGCGGTGGAGCTGGCGGAGCACTCAACAAGGCTACGCTTACCGAGCAGGAGCTCGACACGGTTGTTGCTAACTATTCCGACAACGGTGCAGCAAAGAACATGACGGCACGTCAGGTTATAGAGATGACCTCCTCGCTTGAGGCTTCCAAGGACGAGAACGGCAACTATAATGTGCCAAGTGCCGACAACATCCTCTATGCCGTGCGCAACACCATTGCCATTGGCGAGGCCGAGAAGCGCGGTATTAACCCGAGCGATGAGGACCTTCTCAACTATGCGGAGAAGACGCTTGGTCAGACCCCCGACTTTGAGTCCATTGCCACGAGCAACAACATCGACGTGAACACCGTCAAGAAGCTCCTCACGGACTCCTACCGCATCAACGAGCTCCAGAAGCAGGTTGGTGGCGAGATGAGCGTTACCGAGCCCGAGATGCCCAAGGAGCCTGAGTACAAGACCACCAAAGACGACGGCTCGGCACTCAGCGACGACGAGATCAAGAAGAATCAGGACGAGGCCTACAACAAGGCCAATGCCGACTACGCCAAGTACATCATCAACCTCGCTGGCGATGAGTGGGATGCCCAGGGCAACAAGTGGAAGAGCGCAGACGGTCCTTACGCCCAGGCGCTTGCGAGCTACGAAGTAAAGAACGACAGCGCTAATTACCTGGCTGCCTATGCCGCTTACCAAACGGCGTACTCCAAGTACTCCGAGGCACAGTCCGATTACATGAAGACGGTAACGGACTATCTCTCGAAGCTCTATGGCAACAGCTCCATCAACATCCTTACTCTTAAGCAGTAAGCGCGGAGCATAAAATCTTTGGCGGCCCCTTTCGAGGGGCTGCTTTTTTATTCGGTTGTTCTACTGAACGAAATAAAGCGGGGCTATAATGCCCTGTATTGACGAGGCCCTACGAAAGAGAGGTACGACCATGGAGAAGAAAGACATAGACTGGGGCAGCTTGAGCTTTAGCTATATGCCTACGGACTATAGCTATGTGTGCAATTACAAGGACGGTGCCTGGGGGGACGACATCCTCACGCCCGATCACACCTTGCAGCTGAGCGAGTGCGCAGGCATCTTCCACTATTGTCAGGAAGTGTTTGAGGGCCTGAAGGCCTATACCACCAAAGATGGTAGCATCGTGTGCTTCCGTCCCGACATGAATGCGCAGCGTATGGCGGATTCCGCTCGTCGCATTTGCATGCCCGCCTTCCCGGAGGATCGCTTTGTGGAGGCGGTAAGAAAGGTGGTTGAGGCCAACCTCGCATGGGTGCCTCCCTTTGGCTCGGGCGCGGCGCTCTACATTCGTCCGTTTATGGTGGCCACGGGCGACGTCATTGGCGTGAAGCCCGCAACCGAGTATCAGTTCCGAATCCTCGTGACGCCCGTTGGGCCTTACTATCAGGGCGGTGTAAAGCCCGTTGCGCTTAAGGTTCCCGAGTATGACCGTGCGGCACCGCATGGCACAGGCGCCATCAAGGCGGGTCTAAACTATGCCATGAGCCTCTATCCCAGCGTGCTTGCGCACGAGGAGGGCTTTGCCGACAACATGTTCCTCGATCCGCAGACCCATACGTTCGTTGAGGAGTCCGGTGGCGCGAACTTCCTGTTCGTAAAGGAAGACGGCACACTTGTGGTTCCGCAATCCGCCACCGATTCCATCCTTCCCTCCATTACGCGCCGTTCCTTGGTGCAGGTGGCAGAGGAGATGCTCAACATGAAGGTCGAGCAGCGTCAGGTTCGCTTTGACGAGATTGACCAGTTCGTGGAGTGTGGTATGTGCGGAACCGCTGCCGTTATCTCTCCTGTTGGCAAGGTTGTGGACTTGCAGGGAGGCGAGCACGTGTTTGGCGCTGGCATGGAGCACGTTGGTCCCGTTATGGCCAAGCTGCGCGAGACCCTCACGGGCATCCAGGCGGGCGAGATCGAAGACAAGTTCGGCTGGGTAGTAAAGATCGCGTAAGCGAGCACAACGCCTGGTCGCACCCCGAACCTGCGTACGGTCCGCAGGCGACGACTCACGAAGTGTGCGAGCGAAGCGAGCGCGGAGTCGCTTGCGGACCGGTCGTAGGTTCGGGGTGCGATAGGCAACCAAGGCCGTAGCAAGAGCAGAGTTTCAGCGTGAGATGCCGCCCAGCGCGGCGTTTCACGTTATACTACTCGAACTGTTAGCGAGTGAAAGAGACATACCATGGCACAGCGGGTTCAGGGAACCGAGGATCTATACGGCAGCTATATGCGTGCCTGGCAGCACATGAACGATGTGGCGCGCGAAGTCTTTGGAACCTACGGGTTCAATATGATCGAGACGCCCGCCATCGAGCAGGTGGCAACCTTTGTGCATGGCATTGGCGAGTCCACCGACGTAGTGCGAAAAGAGATGTTTCGCGTGTTCTCGGGAGCGTTGGTAGAAAACCTGCTGGCAAAGGGAAGCGAGAGTGGCCTTAAGCCCAAGCAGCGCCTTGCCCTACGACCCGAGGGGACAGCTGGGGTGGTTCGTGCCGCAGTGCAGAACAACTTTGTGCCTCAGGGCGGTGCGCCGGTGAAGCTGTGGTATGCGGGTCCCATGTTTCGAGGGGAACGGCCACAGAAGGGTCGTCTTCGCCAGTTCCATCAGGTGGGCGTGGAGTGGCTCGGAGCCTCCGATCCGGCGGCGGACGCGGAATGCATCATCATGCTCATGACGTTCTTCGAACGCTTGGGCTTTTGTCCAGGATCGCTGCGCCTCGTTATTAACTCCATGGGAGATGCAGAGTGCCGACCTGCGTATCGCGAGAAGGTCCGCTCCTTCATTCTTGACCACAGGGACCAGATGTGTGACGACTGCCTGGAGCGCGCCGAACTCAATCCGCTGCGTGCCTTCGATTGCAAAAACGACCACTGTCGAGAGGTTATGAGGGACGCGCCTCTTGCGCCCAATAACCTCTGCGAGGGATGCGCTTCTCACTATGCGCAGGTAAAGCGCTACTTGGACGAGGCTGGGGTGCACTACGTGGAGGACCCCACGCTCGTGCGTGGACTGGATTACTACACGCGCACCGTGTTTGAGGTTGAGGTTGAGGGAGCGGGAGTCGGCGCCATTGGCGGAGGCGGTCGCTACGACGGTCTTATGGAGCTCGAGGGCGGCAAGCCCACTCCCGGCCTGGGATTTGCCGTGGGCTTTGAGCGCATTGCGCTAGCCTTGCAGGCACAGGGCACAGAGCTTGGTGGCGATGCGCCGAGTTGCGTGTATGTGGCCTGCACGCCCGACGTTCGTCCCTCGGTGTTTGGCGTGGCGCTCGCACTGCGCAAAGCAGGCATTCGCACCGAAGCCGACTCTCAGGGTCGTTCGCTCAAGAGCCAGTTCAAGCAGGCCGATAAGCTCGGTGCACGTCTGTGCGTGGTATTGGGTACCGACGAGGTGGCGGCAGGCGTGGCAACAATGCGCGATATGGCGACGCACGAACAGACGCAAGTCCCTCTTGCCGAGCTGGCACAAGCGGTTTCCGAGCGCCTGGCCTAGTCTCATGCGGCTGTTCGCTGCGGCGGAGCTGCCCGCAAACATGGTGGAAGCCCTTAGCGAGACCTCGGCCCTCGTTCGTTCCTGCGTGCATGGCCGCTTCGTGGCGCCGGATTCCTTCCACGTGACGCTTGCCTTTTTGGGGGAGCGAGCGGGATCCGAGGTGGCAGGGCTCGAGTCTTTGCTCGATGAGGCCTGTGCAAACAGTGCTGCCTTTACCACCGCCTTGGGTGCCTTGGGAACGTTTGGGCGCGCGAATAGGGCAACGCTCTGGCAGGGGTTCTGCAGTGGGAGCGAGCAGTGGGCTTCGCTGGCCTCTGCGGTGCAGAAAAAATTGTCGGCCGCAGGATATGCGCCAGAGCATAAGCGATTCGTGCCGCACGTCACGCTCATGCGACAGGCGGACGTCTCGTGTGTGTCGTTGCCCATGCCCTGCGTCGAGCGAGGAACGATTGATACCGTGACGCTGTTCTTCTCGGACCTGAGCGGCTCTCGCCCGCGTTACGAGGCGATTGCGCGCTTCGGGCTGCGCTGAGCGGCAAACCTGCAAGGGCACAGTTCGCGCAGCGCTGGGAGAGGGGGAGATGGAGGTCACCGCGCGCAGTTCGCGAAGCGCTGTTTGAGCACGGTGACCTCCATCTCCCCCTCGATCGGCAAAGCGCTGTTCGAGCGCGGCGCTTTCCAGCGCCCCTCGCTGACCAAGGCGTCACTGCGCCAATTGAGCACGGCGACTGCCGGCCTTCCCTCGCCGTGCGTAGCGCCGTTCGAGCGTGGAGCTGCCTGCGGGCCATATCGCCGGCGTGGTGGATGAACAGCAGCAGCGTAGTCACCGAAAGAGTAGGGCGTTTGGCCAGTCTGTAGGGGTTATGCTCGGCGGATTTGATTCATACTAAAACGCAAGGCGAAATCCGGCGCTAAGGTCCGGTCGCGACCTGGGGAAGGGGTTCCTATGGCCGATACCATGCGAGGCGTGTACACAAACCTAACCGATATCCGTCGGCGCGTGTTTGCCGAGGTGGCAAAAAGCGTCTATGACGTTGTTAACAATCCCGATTGGACCGACGCGGACTTCGATGTGCACTTTGACCAGCTTCCGTATGAAATCGTGCCGGGCGACGTGGCCACCTATCGCGAAAGCGTGTTTTTGGAACGCGCCATCGTGGAGGAGCGCATTCGCTTGGCCATGGGTCTGCCGCAAAAGGGCGTCGACCGTCCGATTCGCGTGAGCGAGGGCTTGGAAGACGCTACGGTTGCCGATACCTATTACAACCCGCCGCTCATCAACGTCATAAAGTTCGCCTGCAACGCATGCAAGGACAACGTGTACGTGGTCACCGACATGTGCCAGGGTTGCCTCGCGCACCCGTGTCGCGAGATCTGCCGCAAGCAGGCCATAACCTTCCACCAAAAGCGCGCCGTCATCGATCAGGAGAAGTGCATAAAGTGCGGCATGTGCGAGCGCACGTGTCCCTATAACGCCATCCATCACTACACGCGCCCCTGCGCCGATGCGTGCGGCATGCATGCCATTGGATCCGACGAAAACGGTCGCGCGAAGATTGACTACGAGAAGTGCGTGTCGTGCGGACAATGCCTCATTAACTGCCCGTTTGGCGCCATTGCCGACAAGAGCCAGATTGCGCAGGTGATCTTCTCAATAATTGGCGGTGACGAGGTAATTGCCATCGTGGCACCGGCGTTCGTCGGCCAGTTTGGCGGCAAGGGAAACGTGGGCAAGCTGCGTAACGCCTTTGCCAAGCTGGGCTTTTCCGGCGTGGAGGAGGTTGCCGTTGGCGCGGACCTCTGCGCCATAGAAGAGGCCGACATGTACCTGGATGAGGTGCCCGAAAAGATGCCCTTCATGGGAACGTCGTGCTGCCCAGCGTGGTCGGAGATGGCAAAGAAGGAGTTCCCCGACTACAAGCAATGCATCTCCATGGCATTGACCCCCATGGTGCTTACGGCGCGAATGGTGCGTGCGTATCGTCCTAAATCAAAGATCGTGTTTGTGGGCCCGTGCTCGGCGAAGAAGCTTGAGGCCATGCGTGAGTCGGTGCGCTCCGAGGTGGACTTCGTGCTTACCTTTGAGGAAATGGCTGGCATGATGAGTGCCAAGGGCATAGACTATCTGAGCCTGGAAGACGATGAGAACTCCGACTTTGACTATGCCTCCGAGGACGGTCGCAACTTTGCCGTTGCCGGTGGCGTGGCCAACGCGGTGGTAAACGTTATTCAAGAGCGTGAGCCCGATCGCGACATCAAGGTGCTCAACGCCGAGGGATTGGATGACTGTCGCAAGATGCTGCGTGACGCTACACGAGGAAAGTACAATGGGTTCCTGCTCGAGGGCATGGCCTGTCCGGGCGGTTGCGTTGCGGGTCCGGGAACGCTCCAGGCTATCAACAAGTCTGCGGCAGCCGTAAAGCGCTATGCGAAGAAGTCACCGCGCAAGCACGCGGTGGACAACGAGTTCCGCTCCCTCATCCATGCGCTCGAGCGCCCCGAGGATGGAGAGAAGCCGCAGGAGGATGCCGAGGATTAGGCCTCTGAGGCACGTCTGAGGAAAGAAGATCGGACGCTTTGAAGCCATGTGCCGGCTCAAAGCGTCCGATTTTGTCTGCAGCCACTGGACTGGCTACCTCGAGCCCTCAGAAAGTGGCCCCGGCAGGGGTGTCCGCGGACCGAAAAGTGGCCCCAGCGCCGTCCGCACAAAAATCGGACATTATGGAACCCCAACGGTTCGCACAATGTCCGATTTTCCACACATGTACGAAAGCATGCGGAACGAATCGAGAGGTCTATGCGTCCTTCTCGCCCTTAACGGATGCATAGAAGGTGCACTGGTCGAAGACTTCCTCAATGGTGTGGCCATTGGCAAAGCGAAGAGAGAGGAACTCGTTGACCGTGGGTACCAACTCGCTGCAGTCCACAAAGTGGTTCTTGTGGTTGCGGATGGAAGTGTCCTGCGCACGCCAATAGTTTTCGTTTGCGTCTGTAATGTAATAAACCTTGGTACCAAAACGCATGTAGACGGAATGGTTGACGTGCAGGTACTCATCCAGCTCGTCGTAGCTTATCTTTAGAGCCTCCGCTGCCTTCTTGCCCATGGCCGCTCCTTTCGATAGAGGGACTAAACAATGTAGTTACATCTTAGCGCATACGCACCCTTCTGACATGACTGTTTTGCCAAAGGAAGCAGACCGCCGCTCACGTGACGCTTCTTTGGTCGAGGCGTCTCTTTTATCCTTGAGTGGAGAGTCGGCTGTGCAGCAACAGCGCCTCGAGCTGCGCCGGCGTTCGCACGAGCGTGCGTGCGCCGTTTTGGCGAAGGAACTCTTCGCTCCTAAACCCCCAAAGCACGATGATATGGTCCATGCCGGCGTTCTGTGCTGTGGCCACGTCCACTTCCGAGTCACCTACGTAAACGCAATCCGCCCTTGTCATTCCAAGAGACTCCATGCACGTAAGAACCGTGTCGGGCCAAGGCTTGCGCCGTATGCCCTCCTTCTCGCGCTCGCCGCATACAACGTCAAAGGTGTTGGGGAAGAAGTGCTGCACCAAAGGCTGGACTGCGTAGTCGCCCTTGTTGGAAACAACGCAACAATGTACGTTTGCTGCCTTGAGGTTGCTCAAAAGCGTGGAAATCCCCTCATACGGTGCCGTGCGATCGAGGTTGTGTTTGGCGTAGTGCGCGTCAAACGTAGCGTGCACCTCTTGTATCGTCGACTTGCTCGTTCCGGGAACAACCGCTTGCCGAATAAGGTTGTATATGCCGTTTCCCACAAAGCGTCGCACCTCGTCTTTTGTTCGTGGAGGCATGCCGTGGTGCGCTAGCGCATGGTTTGTGGAAGCATGCAGGTCGTCCAAGGTATTAAGGAGCGTCCCATCTAGGTCGAAGATTACTGTTTTATATTGCACAAGTATCCTTTCTTGCGAGGTTCATCTCACATTTTGACGCATTTCATCGTATTATGGACTGGCATGCATATGGTGCGGGAAGGAAAGCACATGGGCGACGAAATCAACAACGGTCCAGGCTCACCGCGTCGTGCGGACTCATCATATACGCGCCTTTCGCGCACGGCCGGTATTTCCGAATACCGCCGCAGACGTCGTGCGGGCAGGGTGTTTAAATGGATTAGCGCCATCGTACTTATTGCAATAATCGGTGGTGCGGGTATCTTGTTTGGCCAGCGCATATTAGACATGCCGCTGCTCAATGCGAACGAACACAACGAGGCGCCAGCGAAGAAAGCCGAAGTTAAGGAAGAGGCTATCCCAACGGTGCAGCCTGCCCAAATTAGCCTTGCGATGGTGGGCGATGTGGTGCTCAATAGCTCGGCACTCGAAAGCGGGATAAAGAATAATGGCGGATACGATTTCACGCCTCTTTTTGCCAACGTATCGTCCGAACTAAAGCAGAGTGACATTCGTGTTGTGGAACAGGAGACGAATCTGCCGGGGGATGGGTTTGACTACGGTTCGCTGGACCCTCTTAATGCGCCGCAGGAATTGGGCCGTGCTGAGGTGGACGCCGGCTTTAACGTGGTCCTACGGGCAACCGATCATACGATGGACAATGGCACGCAGGGACTGCACAACGAGCTTAACTGGTGGAATGCGGAATATCCCAAAATCCCCTTGCTTGGCGTGTCGGATCCTGAGGTGGAAGAGACGGTGGTTAGCAACGGCTATGCGAACAACGTATATGTGTTCGAGAAGGACGGCTTTAAGGTGGCGGTTCTTAACCATACGTGGGACGTGGGCGAAGAGAACGTGCGTTTTTTGTCCGAATTGGACGAGCAAAAGATTAGCGCCGACGTAAAGCGCGCCCGCGACGCTGGTGCGCAGATGATCGTCGCGTGTCCGCATTGGGGCCAAGAGTACGATACTGAGGTAACGGAAGAGCAGACTCGCTATGCTCAAGTGTATGCAAACAATGGCGTGGATGTGGTTATAGGCACGCATCCTCGCGTGTTGCAGCGGACGGAGATCTTGTCGGGGCCGGACGGGCACAAAACGGTGTGCTTCTATTCGCTCGGCTGCTTCGTTTCGGCACTCGATAGGCAAAGCCTGGTGGGCGGCCTTGCTGAGGTTACGCTCTCGCGTGACGACAAGGGCGCCTGTAGCGTAAAGAGCGCCGTGCTCAAGCCGGTTGTGACGTACCGCGCAAACCGAGGGCAGTACACGGTGTATCTTCTGAGCAACTATACCGAGGAGCAGGGCCAGACGGGATGGGATTACTTCCCGCCTGAGGAGGTCTCGCAGATGTGCGCCGAGGTACTTGGCGAAGGATACAACGTCGAGGACGCCATGCTCCGCGTGGTGTAGCAGGCAAAAGGGGAGTATCCCCATTGTCTGATGTTATTACCCGCAGGGGAGCATTGCCTGTTACTGCTGCTTTTGCTCTTCCTTTGGCAGCACAACCGTATTGCCCGCCTGGATATTGTCGGCCTCAACCGCCGCCTTCGTCCTATCGGTGGCGAGCACCTTTACGGGTATGTCGGTTACGATGCCGCGAGAGGGGTCAAGCAATACGTCGAGGTGCGTGCTTCCATTTTCTGCAACGCGTAGAGCCTGATAGGGGACGATATACGCATCCGGGAGGCTCTTGAGGACTATGGAAGCCTCGGCTGCCGCGCCGCTAGTTATGCGCTCGTCGGGGTTCTCTATCATTACGGTTGCAAGAACGATTTGGTCGTTGTCCTCCGCCTCATCTATGGAACTTACGGTGGAGGTAACCAATAGGTCTTTGATGGCGGGGAAGGTAAGGCGAACCTCTTGTCCCACCGCTACGCTGTCTTGATCGGACCTGGGAATTTCCATCACAATCTTATAGTGCGACGTGTTGGAAACGGTGCACAGGCGCGTTGAGCCCGATACCGAGCTACCTACTTTGGCTTGCTCGTTGAGCTCGGTGATCTTGCCGGATATAGGTGCGAATACGTCGAGCGTGTTGAGCTGCTCGAGCGCGTGGTCGTACGTTTCCTGAACGCTTGCCAGGCTCGCGTTTGCGGCATCAAGATCGGCCTGCGCCGCCGTTACCCTGGCCTGCGCAGACTCAAGGGAGGAGGAGGTTGTTGCTGAGCTGCTGGACGAGCTGCTGGATGAGCTGCTGCTGCTTCCACTTGCTTGTCCCTGCGCCCTGGCAACCTCTTCGTGTGCGCGTTGCAGCGCCTCGTTTTTCTTTTGCACGTCCTGCTTGAGTGAGTCGAGTGCCTGCTGCGCCTTGTTGAGAGCATCCGAAATGGTGGGATTGTCGAGGTGAAAGAGCTGATCACCCTCCTGCACCTCTGCTCCCTTTTCAACGAATGCCTCGGTAATGGTGCCCGAAACCCCCGAGGTCACTGTCACTTCGTCTGCGGGACGTACCAACGAGGTGGTGTCGATGGTCTCGAGGTATTCGGCCTTCTCGATCTCCGCTGACTCGTAGTGTTCGACGCTCTTTGGCGACTCATGGTCCATGCTGTTCCATAGGAACCATCCGCCAGCCCCCAACACGCCCAGTATGAACAAGACTACGAGGACGGTCGCAATGCGCGAATGTCTGCGTTTGGTTGTTTGAACGTCTTCGCGTGCCTGACGCTTGGATAGGTAAGGGGAGGGCGCGTCGCTCACGTAATACGAGCGATCCTCAACGTTGACCGCAGCCACCTCGTTTTTGCTAAGCGTCTCTATGGGCGACTGCTCTATTTGGTCGTATGCGTCTTGATAGCTGGACGTGCCCGGTTGTTGGTTAGGCGTCCACGTCGCGCCACTCTGATTGTTTGCGGCCTGCTCGTTTTCCAAGCGCTTGATCTCGTCGGACACTTCCTCGCGGTCCATGCCAAAGCCGAGCGCGGGAGAGGCAACGGTGTGGTCTTCCAATCCGCCGTCCTCAATGGAGGGCAGGTCCATGCGTAGATGCTTGCGCTTGTCGTTCGATTCGCTCTGATTTCCAGCCATGTTTGTCCTTCGTTTTATTGGTGTGCTAAAGCATACCGCAACTGAGCCCCTTAGGGATGCGAGGCAAAGCATCTACAGCTGATATTGGTAGAGCCACTCGCAGCCCCGTGCCTGCGGTGTGGCCAACATGCGGCGACTCACGAAGCGAGCGCGGAGCCGCATGTGGCCCACACCGCAGGCACGGGGCTGCGTGTGCTTAGGCGGTGTTCCACGTCCCGCAATTGTGGTTTTCCAGAGCGTCGTCTTGAGCACGTGTTTTAAAACGTGGCGAGTGCGCAAAGTCGTAGTAGAATATTGCGCCGTGTGTCGAGGTGCCGTTTACGCCTTGGCGCAATATGTTGGCTTGCCCGTCCGTACCGACACGGGACGGGAGGAAACGAAAGGAACTAAATGAGCACGTTTTCCATGCATACCCATACCTGCGACGAGCTGCGGCCCGAAGACATTGGGTCTATGGTTACCCTCACGGGATGGGTTTGGCATCGTCGCGACCACGGTGGTCTTATATTCATCGACCTGCGCGATCGCGAGGGCGTAACGCAGATTTCGTTTGACCCCGACAACTCTGGTGGCACCGCATTCCATACGGCGGAGACCGTGCGCTCCGAGTGGCCTATCAAAGTTGAGGGCGTTGTGCGCAAGCGCCCGGAGGGTATGGAGAATCCCAAGCTCGGCACGGGCGAAATCGAGGTTCTTGTCTCGAGCATAGAGGTGCTCAATACTGCCAAGACCCCTGCGTTCCAGATTGAGGATCGTCTGGAGGTCTCTGAGGACGTGCGCCTGCGCTATCGTTACTTGGACCTCCGCCGTCCATCCATGATGGAGAACATGCGCCTGCGTTCCGACTTCACCTTTGCGATTCGCGAGGCGCTGCACAAGCGTGCCTTTATGGAGGTGGAGACGCCGGCGCTCTTTAAGTCGACGCCCGAGGGCGCTCGCGACTTCATTGTGCCCAGTCGTCTGCAACCCGGCAATTTCTATGCGCTTCCCCAAAGCCCGCAGCTCCTTAAGCAGCTGCTTATGGTTGGTGGCGTAGAGCGCTATTATCAGGTGGCAAAATGCTTCCGCGACGAAGACCTGCGCGCCGACCGCCAGCCGGAGTTCACCCAGGTGGACGTCGAGATGAGCTTCGTGGAGCAAGAGGACGTTATGGCCGCGCTGGAGGACGTGCTTGCCGATGCTTTTGCCGCGGTTGGCGTTACCATGCCCAAGCCGCTTCCTCGCCTTACCTATGCCGAGGCCATGGATACCTACGGAACCGACAAACCCGACACGCGCTTTGGCATGGAGCTTCACGACGTTACCGAGCTCTTCGCCAATTCCAAGTTCAAGATCTTTGCCACGGCTGCCAACAGCGAAGGCCAGGTTGTAAAGTGCATCAACGCCAAGGGTGCGGGTAGGTGGCCCCGTAGCCAGATTGACAAGCTCGCCAACGTTGCGGCGACCTTTGGCGCCAAGGGCCTTGCCTGGATTGCCTTCCGCGAGGACGGTTCCATAAACAGCCCCATCGTGAAGTTCTTCTCGGATGAGGAGATGGAAGGGCTGCGCGCCGAATGCGACGTGGAGCCGGGCGACCTGGTAATGTTTGCGGCGGGTGAGCGCATTCTCTCCTGCGAGATTCTGGGCGGCATGCGCTCCCATATGGCCAAGGCAATGGAGCTGCCGCTTGAGGGCCACGATTTCCTGTGGGTCGTGGACTTCCCCTTGGTGCACTGGGACGAGGACCGCAAAGCCTATGCCGCCGAGCACCAGCCCTTTACCCAGCCCGAAGAGGCCGACATCGAGCGACTTGAGTCGGATCCGCTTTCGGTGGGGTCGCACACCTACGACTTCGTGATGGACGGCTACGAGGCTGGTGGCGGAGGCATGCGTGTGCATAACGCAGAGCTCCAAATGCGCATCCTCAAGCTGCTGGGCTTTACCGAGGAGGGCGCGCGCGAGCAGTTTGGCTTCTTGCTGGACGCCCTGGAATACGGCGCGCCTCCCATGGGTGGCTTTGCGCTGGGCTTGGATCGCGTGTGCATGCTGCTGGCGGGCTGCGACTCCATCCGCGAGGTTATGGCCTTCCCCAAGACGAGCAACGGCAACGACCTTATGAGCGACGCTCCCTCCGCCGTTGGCGGCAAGCAGCTCAAGGAAGTCTCGCTCAGGCTGCTTTAGTTGCGTATGGAACGTCGGTCGGAAAAAAGGCGCAAAAGACGTAGGTCGCGTGAACGGCGGGATGGTTCCCGTCGTTCGCGCGGCGTGCGCGAGACGTATGACGTTCGCAGCAAGAAGAAGAGGCGCAAGCGAAGGCGACACTCCTCGGAACCGCGCATTCGCCAAATCGTGAATCGCTGGTGGGACCGCCTGCTGGACGTGGCAGACAAGCGCTCGTTTTCGCAAGGCGCCTCCGAGTACGAGGCGAATCAGACGATGCGCGACTACGTGCTCAACACCATAGGGCTTGCGGCGTGGGGCGCGCTCTTCCCGATTCTGTCCATAATTGCCACGCAGCTTGCCGGGGCAGAGCGCGCAGGCATGTTTTCCATGGCCTTTACCACGGCAACGCTCCTGCTATACGTTGGCAACTACGGCGTGCGGACGTATCAGGTATCCGACATCGACGAGGCCGACTCCTTTGCCTCCTATCAGGTGCAGCGCGTCCTTACGGTGGTGCTCATGCTTCTTGTGGGCTGGCTGTGGTGCGCCATAAAGGGATACGACCAGGAGATGTCGCTGATTACCTGGGGAGCCTTTGGCTTTCGTGCGGTGGACGCCTTGGCCGACGTATACGAGGGACGCCTGCAGCAGATGGGCAAGCTCTACCTTTCGGGCGTATCGCAGGCGGTACGCTCTATAGCGGGTATTATCGTATTCGCGCTGTTGTTGCTCGTTACGCGCAATCTTGTGGTTGCGAGCTTGGGTATGGCGGTGGTGGCGGTGGCAACCTTTGTGCTGCTAACGCTTCCGCTTGCCTTTTTGGAGACGCCAAAGTCACGCAGCGTCGACCGTGTGGAGATAATCGAGCTCTTTGTTGAATGCTTTCCCTCGTTTGCGGCCTTGTTCCTGTTTGCCCTCATAGAGACGGTGCCCAAGTTTGCGATGGAAGGCGCGCTTCCCTACGAGAGCCAGGTGTACTTTAACGCCATATACTTCCCGGCGCAGTCTATTCTCATGATCGTGGGCTTCGTGTACAAGCCGCAGCTTGTGCGCATAGCCAGCGTATGGGCCGACAAGTCCAAGCGCGCTCGCTTTGACCTTATCGTCTTTGCCATGCTGGGGGTAAGCGTGGCGGTTACGGTAGTTATGCTGTTTGCGTTTGGCTTTGTTGGCGTATGGCTCAACGGCGTTATGTACGGTGTGGACTTTGAGCCGTACCGCATGGCGCAGTACCTCATGATCGTGGCGGGCGGCCTTTCCGCGGCCATCGACTTTTTGTATCAGGTTATTACGGTGCTGCGCAGGCAGGCGCAGGCGACCCTTACTTACCTGGCTGCCTTTGTCTTTGTGTGCCTGACGTCGGTGGTGCTCGTGCGCATGGTGGGCTTTGACGGTGCCGTGTACTCGTACCTTGCCGTTATGGTTGCGCTCTTTGCCATGCTGGGCGTGCAGTATGCCCTCATGCGCCTAAAGCGATAAAGCTGTTTGAGGGCAGTTCGTTTGTTGGCTTTTGCCTGGGTGGGCAAGTTTTCATGTCCCCAAGGAGGCGCTTCCTCTCGGATTTGGCGTTTTTTCGTGGGACGGGCAAGTTCTCGGGCGGCCTTCGGACTAAGACATGCTATTCTGTTATAAATTAATGGGAAATGAATCTGTTCAAAAACACAAAAGCCCAGGATTCGCAAAAAAGTTGTCCGTTTATTTCCCACTGCATATTTTATGCAACGGGAAATGAATCTGTTCAAAAATGAAAAACCGCAGGATTCGATTGCGGAGGGTGAATTCATTTCCCATTATTAATACAGATAGCTGAAAATACGATATCCAAACTTGGGACAAGATGCCAAGCCTGGGGCATGTTTCCAAGTTCGCTCGTCCTCCAGACGTCGAAACAGTGTTTCTCTTACGTGGATTCTTGTGTATATGCGAACGCCCTATACCACAGAGCGGTATTATCTTCATCACTCGAGTGAGGAGAAAAGATGCCGCAGGAAAACAGACCACAGCGTCGTCGACCGGATTCCCAGCGAAGGTCGAAGGGCGCGCGTCCCACAAACGCACAACGAAGGCAGTCTACCGTGCAGGCTGGTCCCCGCACGCAGCGACCGCAGTCCCGGCCGCAAGCGCGCCAGCAAAGGCCCGCACATGCGGCGCACATGCATGGTCAGGCGCCCAAGCGTAGCGCGGCGCTTCCCATCGTAAGCATCGTGCTCGCGTTGGTATTTGTCGGCCTTCTGGTCTTTTTCCTTTTGCGCGCATGCAACAAGGGAGGCGACGCGGCATCTGGGCAGGGGGCGGCTGGTGGCAACACGCAGCAGGCCCAAGGCCAGGGCAATACCGAGGGCGGTACGGCAGCCGCTGGCAAGGCCGCGGACGGTTCGGTGGATATCAACCTGCTCATGGTGGGCGACATCCTGTTCCATTATCAGGTGCGCCAGAGCGGTCTTCAGTCGGACGGTACGCGCAACTACGACCACGTGTTTGCCCACATACAGGGCGAGCTAAAGGACAAGGACATAAAGGTCCTCAATCAGGAGACGCCCCTGGGCGGCAACGTATACACGGGCACGGCTCCCGACGGCTATGACGGCTACCCCGAGTTCAACGGTCCGCAGGAGATGGGCGACGCGGAGGCGAAGGCGGGCTTTAACGTCGCGCTTAAGGCAACGAACCATGCCATGGACAACAGCGGCAACTTCGATGACCCCTATACCCTGGTGCGGAGCGAGCAGAACTTCTGGGCCACCAAGCACCCCGAGATGAATGTCATCGGCGAGGCGAACCCCGATAACAAGAACGCCTCGGCAGATGATGTGTATGTGTTCGAGAAGGACGGCTTTAAGGTTGCGCTGCTCAACTACACGCAGGACCTCAACGGCAACGAGTCGCACGACAAGCAGGGGCTCGTGTCCATGCTGGAGGAGGAGCACGTAAAGAAGACCGTCGAGAAGGCGCACGAGCTTGCGGACATGGTGGTTGTGTTCCCGCACTGGGGCGAGGAGTACAGCACCGAGCCTGTGGAGATGCAAAAGGAGTGGGCCAAGAAGTTCGCGGACTTGGGCGTTGACGTAATCATTGGCAACCACCCGCATGTGATTGAGCCCGTTACCGTCGTTGAGGGTCCAAACGGCAAGAAGGTGCCCTGCTATTACTCCACGGGCAATTTCATAAGCACGTCTCCCTCCAACGAGAGCCTGGTGGGCGGCATCGCCGAGGTTACCCTGCACAAGGATGCCAATGGCTCCTGCTCGGTGACGTCCGCCGAATTCAAGCCTGTCATTTCGCACCTTGGGCTTACTACCGACATGACAACATATCTCATCAAGGATTGGACCGACGAGTTGGCTGCATCCAATTCCCTCAATACTGACGTCAATCCCAACACCGACAACACCTCGCTTACTCCTACGTGGGCAAACGAGTTCTGCGCCAAAGTCTTGGGATCTGGCTACGACGCGAAGACTGGCGTGTACAAGCTCGAGCTGTAGTTGCGCGCGATTGTCTACCCTTGTAGCGCTGCGCATGGAGTCGGACGTCTCGGAGACGACTTGACCTCCGAGACGTCCGATTTTGTGCGCAGCGCCACTCTCGAGGTATGGGGCTGGGTCCACTTTCCCGGGAGGCGGAAGGGTCGGGTACACTTTTTGGTCCGCAAACATCCCTACCGGGTCCACAAAAGGCCGATTTGTGTGCACGGCGGGGAAGTTTGCGGACCAAAAAGTGTACCCGGCGGGAGGCACGGCACCGACGCGGCACCGTTCGAGCGCGCGGAGCCTCTTTTGTTCCTATTGCTTCGACACGCGAGCCAGCAAGCGCTCGTACGCACGTGGAATGAGCTGCGGCACATCGCGCAGTCGCAGCTCTTGCGGCTCAATCAGGCCCTCCATGGTTGGCACGAGGCGTAACGCCACGTCCAAGGCGAGCACAAAGCCATCGCCTTGTATGCCAAGACGCTTCAGAGGCGTGGCCATCCGCGCAACAAGGACTGTGAGGTCGCTTGTGGGAACGCGTGCCATAAAGGCCGCGCATGCGGCCGCAATGCTCAGCAGTCGCAAGGAAGATCGCGCCGTGAACTCCCATGCGGTTTGCGGCGACACAACAAGCTGTACCGCAAGGGTAAACGCAATAAGCGCGAGCAGCGGTGCCATGCTGCGCAAAAGACGCTTTGCGCGCACGCGCGCGAGGGCGCAAAGAACGAGACCCAGCACGGTGAGCGCAAGCAGAATACGCATGTTTTCAACGCGAAAGACCGCTACCACGAATGCTACGAGACCAACCAAAAGCCATATCGTGGACTTCCGTGCGGGTTGCGCGGCCAGCTCCGATACGTTAACCGTCGTAACGGCGGCCGCTGCGTCCGTGCGCGCAAGCGAGTCGTTGAGTTTGCTGGCAAGCACTCCGCATATGGCTCCCGTAACGCATCCGAGCAAAAGGAGCAGAGGCGCGAGGTACCAAACCGTTGTTGTGCCCAGCAATGCCTGCGCCACGAATAGCTGGCCAATCTCGTGGAGAAGGGCGCCTACCACCGAGACCATCACCAGGTGCATGGTGGGGAGCAGCGACAAGGTCGCCATGCCGCAAAAGGCCAAAAGCGTTCCCGCGGCGGAATAGGCCAAGGTGAGAGGGGAGCCAAACAACAGGCCCAAAACAAGCACCTTTATAAGAGAGATGCTAAAGCCGCCCCACACGTCGTGATCGGCGAGTGCGACAAGGACCGCGATGTTTGCCAGGCCAAGCTTTACCCCGGGAATGGGAATCGGCAAAAAGGCCTCCATGTACCCAAGAAGCATGGCAAGTGCCGCAAGTACGCCTATGCGTGTCCAGCGTTGAATCTCTGCGGGTGAAAGAGCGGTCTTGTCCATGCTAGCGCGCTACCAGGTCTACGTTCGTGCTGCTGCCGCCTTCGTTCCAGCGTACGGCATCCTCGTTGAGTTGATTAGGTGCATCTCCTTGGGACACTATTTCCACCCACAGCTGGTGAGGAAGGCAAATGATTTGCTGTCCTGGTTGCGAGATGGGCTGCTGTTGGGTGCAGCTTTTGTGAGGGCAGTCGGCCTCTGTCATGCGTGCCGCACCGTCTTGGACAACCACAACGTTGCGGCCAAGCGACGTTTGCACCTCGCAGGTCTGGTCCACAGAAAGGGGAAGGCGTCGCTCGCCGCCATCCGCGTCGTGCACCACGGCAAAGAGCTCGCCGGCATTTGACGCGCGCCAAGGTCCAAAGAGCGCGAATACGACGGCCAGTGCGGCGAGCACCAAAACTCCAGCCACGATGGTTGCCTTGTGATTTCTTATACCTTGCACGCTGCTTGCCCGTCGTTCGATATTCCGTACCGTGGCAATTATAATTTACGAGCGAAGAGCATTCACGCAGAGCCGCATGCGGGCTAGCGTGAGTTCGGGGTCAGCAACAGGAGGGGAGGACCATGCGTAACATCGAACGACGAGAGTTAGTGCGCCTGACCCTGGCCCTTATGGCCATGCCTCTGGCAGGCTGCAAACCTGCGTCGACTCCCTTTGCGCAACGCACGCTGTTCAACTTCAATACGGTATGTGTGCTGGGTGGCAACGTGGACGAGAGCGTCTTGGATGAGGCGCAGCGTCTTTGCGACCGTTTTGAGAAGCTCTTCTCACGCACCATCGCAACCAGCGACGTCGCGCGCATCAACGCCGCAAAGGGGGAATCCTGCGAGGTGGATCCGCTTACGGCCGAGCTCGTAACAAAAGCCCTTGCCTATTGCGAGCAGTCCAACGGGCTCTTTGATATAACCATTGGCGCGGTGAGCGAGCTGTGGGACTTCGTGGAGGGCGTCGTGCCCGACTCTGGTGCCATAGAGGCGGCGCTGCCCCATGTGGGTTGGCAAAACGTGGAGGTGCAAGGTAATGCGATACGACTTCGCGATCCCATGGCCCGCTTGGACCTTGGCGGCATTGCCAAGGGGTTTATGGCCGACAAGCTCGTTGAGTTGTTCCGCCAACGGGGAGCCACCAGTGCGTTTGTGAATCTGGGCGGCAACGTAAAGGTGTGGGGGACGAATGAGCGGTCCGAACCGTGGAGCGTGGGTGTGCGTGACCCATCCAGCAAGAGCGGCGAACGGGTGATTGCCCGCGTGCGTACCACGGACGGGTCGGTTGTTACCAGCGGCCTCTACGAGCGTAGCTTCGAGCGAGACGGCCAGAGCTATTGGCACATCCTGGATCCCAGAACGGGATACCCTGCGCAAACCGACGTGGAGTCGGCCTCGGTGTTTAGCGTCGCCTCGATTGACGGCGACGGATTGACTAAACCGCTCTTCATGCTGTCGCGCGAAGAGGCGCTTAAGTTTGCGCAGACGCATGCTGACGTCGAGGCGCTGCTGCTCTATGCGGACGGCGGCGTGACAACGACACCGAACTCCTCGTTTGAGTTTGCGTAGCCAGTGCGCTGCTCACACCCCCCCGCGCCCACGCCAATCCGTACGCGACTCCGCGCTCGCTTCGCTCGCTCACTTCGTGAGTCGCCGCATGCGGATTGGCGTAGGCGCGGGGGGGTGTGAGCAGCGCAACGGTAAACAGAGCACATGGTGGCTCCATAGATGCTATTATGAGGTCATGAAGCGCTCATCCCTCTTTCGCATACCCAACTATCCCGCTTGGTTTGGGGCCGACACCTTCCTTCTGGCCGGTTCGGCCGTGCATTGGATTGTGCTGTCGGTTATGGCCTACGACCTGTCAGGTTCGGTGGTGGTGGCCGGGTGGTTTTCAACGGTTCGCGGTATCGTGAGCGCCATTACCCAAATTACGGGTGGGACCTTTATCGATCGACACGACCACCGAAAGCTCATGCTTGTCCAGGCAGGCGTATGTGCGCTGCTGTGGATGGTCATGGGTCTCTTGTTTGTGTTTGGCCAGCTTACCTTTGCCTGGTTTGCGGGGCTGTGTATGTGCTCCTCATCGGTGTTTGGCTTTTTAGGCGGCACGACCAACGCCGCGCTCATTCGGGTGGTGGGACCGACGCGCTATGCGGAGGCGGAAAGCGTAAACCAGGGCCGTGATGCAGCCGTAAACACGGCGGGGTCTCCTTTGGGCGCCGTTCTGTTTGGCATATCGCGCTCCTTCCCGTTCTTTGCGAGCGCCATCTTCGACGCGCTCGCATTCGTGTGTGCCTGGTTCCTGCGCTTGCCTAACATGCAAGAAGAAGACGCACAGAACGGCGCCAATAACGGCATACCCAATCGCGGTATGCTCTCGTTTTGGTCCGACATGGTTGACGGCTGGAGATGGGTGCTGGCAAGCAAAACAATCGTGAGCGCGGTGGTGGTCATCGGTATTGTGCAGTTTAGCGTGTTTGGTTTGCACCAGGCGGTGAACCTCTCGCTGGTGGAGCGGGGAACCGAGCCGCTGCTCATAAGCCTCTCCAACGTTGGCATGGCAGTGGGGACCATCTTGGGATCGGTCTTCTCGACACGTGTGTGCAATCGCATTCCCACGGGCAAGGGAGTCGTGATCGTGTTCTTTGCCATGGCGGTTGCATACCTGCCCATGGTGTTGAGCGCTTCGTATCCCGTAATCATCGCGTCGACGTGTTTGGCAAGCTTTCCCATGCCGCTGTTCAATGCGCTGGTGAGCGGATTCGTGTTCTCCAAGACGCCCGTCTCCAAGCAGGGGCGTACGCGCGCGGCGGTAATGACGGTGCTCATGTTCTTTGCCAGCTTTTCTGGAGCGGTGGCCGGCGAGCTGCTGCCACGCATCGGATTCTCGGGATTCGTGCTGGTTATGGTGGGTCTTGCGGTGCTTGGTGCGGCGGTGGCCGCACTCAACCCGCTTCTTCGCGCCATACCCGCAGCTCCCGAATGGGAGCGCGTCGAACTCTGACCCTCGCAACAATGCCTGTCGGAGGTCAATTCCTAGGCTTGCGCGATTGTATGACCTTTTGGCGCACGCCCCACACCACGAGCGCGATTGCCGTGACGAGGGAGGTTGCCTCGGCAACGCGCCAGAGGGGTGGCTCGCGAAACTCAATCGCAAGGCTAGCCGTAACGTGTGGTTCCACAACAAGCGCAACGTAGCCCTCGTCAAACTCCATGCTCACACCTTCGGGAGCCTGGCCCGTGCTTTGGTCAACAAGAGCGTTTTGCTGATGCCAGAAGAGCGGCAGACGTACGCGATGCGCGTCGGCTGAGTCATTGCGCACGCTCAACGTCGTTCGCTGAGGCGTAACGTGCTCAAAGTTATCTACGGTAAGCTGCGCGGAGTCCGAAAGCGGCACGAATTGCTCGTTGGGCCAATCCTTTGCAAAATCGGCTGCGAGCGGTTGAGAGAGGTACTCTGCCCCGCTAATAAACGATTCATGTTCGGCTGCGGTAACCGTTTCCTCCGGAAGCCGATCAACCTGGCGAACAAAGGTGCCTATGGCATACCCGCACTCAATGAGCGAAATAAGGAGGCAGGCCACAACCGCAATTTGCAGGCGACGGTCGCCGCACTTTGTAAGAAGGCAAGCCAGACAGACGAGCGTGAATGACGCAACCCCCAAGAAGCGACAGGGAAGATTAACAATCTCAACTCTTCGAACGATGGCCGCCAGGATGCGAATGCCGCCATCGTATTCCCAAGGGAAGAGATAGGTGGTCAAGAACATGAACACCAGGCTCACGATTGCCAGTACCAAAAACCAAGGTCGGACCCCTTCGGTTTTGGGCTTCCTAAGCGAGGGGAGAGCAAAGGCGCATGCCGCAAGAGGCAAAGTAAGGAGCAGGCCCCAGCCTATGTTCATGGGCATCTCGGCCGACAGCTTTTCTCCAAGAGGTTGAGAGAGCCCCGACATGTCCAGGAACGGCGAAAGCAGCTCGGCTGGCTCAAGCGAATGCTCATACACGGGAAAGTAGAAGTCTTTTACCAGTAGGTCGTGATGGACGTAATAGTCGAGGAAAGGCACAAGATACCCAGCACAAAGCAACAGGGCTAGGAGCACGCTCTTGCCAAGAGCGAGCAGGATTCCCTTCTTTTTCCTAAAGATCACGAGGGGAATGAGTATTGCGGCACCCCACATGAGGAAGAGCACAATGCTGAGGACGTGGGAGTGCACGATGCCCGCGGCAGCGAGGCCAAGCGCCATCCAACCCGATCCCGGCTTGCTCTTGTCATCGAGAAAGATCCTCCAAAGACCGAGGACGAGCAGGGGTGCGAACACAAGGGCGAGGCTTTCGCCAACGGCGGCGCGTAGCAGTACGTCGAGCAGCCTATAAGGGGCGCACGTCCAGAGTATGCAGCCAGCCACTCCTGCGGAGCGCGATCGGAACACTTGCGAAAACGAATAGTACGAAATGCAGGCGGTAGCAAGGTTCATAAGGCCCATGAACACGACGTAAGAAGTCTTTAGAGAGAGGCCCACGGCCAGCAGAAGCGCAGGTATATAGAGGAACAGGTCTGGATAGCAGATTCCAGACGGATACCCAAAGCCAAAGGCAAACACGTCGTGGAGCTGAGTGGGAAGAACTCCCGTCTGGAAGCCGTGTGCCATGGAACGAATTCGCGCCACATGAAACAACAGGTCGTGCGTGCTCGGCCAATTTGCCGTGAGGAAGGGGGCGGTCGTAATGATGGTAAGAAACGCGATCGTCACGATAGCGACCACATGCCATTCCTTATGGGTAAATAAGTGGCGATTGCCCGCGCCCATAAGTACGGTTTCGCTTGCCTGTTCCTGCGTTGTGGAAAGAGCCATATCCCTTACTCCTTGGAGATGCGTTACTTGAATACCACCTTGTTGTATAGAAAGTAGTTCCACACGACCACGCAGCCCTGGGTGAGCACCTTGGCGACCGCGGGCTCCGCGCCGATGCCCACCAGCCAGCCGATGGCGAAGGTAGAGAAGGCGGTGTTGAAGGCCAGGAGCGCGACGTAGAGGACCATGCTGCGCACGGGGTTCGAGCCACTCCTGAACGTAAAGGACCTGTTGAGCAGGAAGTTGCACAGCGTGGCCACCGCCACCGCCGCGACGTTGGACGCCGCGACGTCGCCGCCCGTCGCCCACCACAGCAGGCGGAACAGCACGAGCTCCAGCAGCGCCGTGCCGGCTCCCACCGCGACGTAGCGCGCGCCCCTCCTCGCCCCCTCGGGCAGGCCGCCCATCACGCCTCGCCTCCCTCGGCGCCGTCCCCGTCGGAGGACACGCGGTCGCGCACGAGGTACACCGGACGCCGCTTGCTCTGCACGTACGTGCGGGCGACGTACTCCCCCACGAGCCCTATGGCCACGAGCTGCGCGCCGCCGAAGAACAGGATGAGGGTGACGATGGTGGCGTAGCCGGGCGTGTCCACGCCAAGCGCCACGCGCTTGACCACCGTGACCAGCAGCATGACAAGCGCAAGGGCCGCGCACACGACCCCGAACGCGAGGACCGCGCGTAGCGGCGCGGTGGAGAACGAGACTATTCCCTCCCAGGCGTAGGACGCGAGGGCGCGGAAGCCCCAGGTGCTGCTGCCGGCGCGGCGCTCCTCCGGCACATAGGGGAAGGGGAGCGTGCGGAAGCCCACCCAGGCGAAGAGCCCCTTGGAGAAGCGGTGGTACTCGGGCATCGACACGATCGCGTCCGCGACGCAGCGGCGGAACACCCTGAAGTCGCTCGCGTCCGGGAGCACCTCCATGCCGGAGGCGCTCCCCAGCAACCGATAAAATGCCGACGAGAGCGCCCCGGTGGGTCCGCCCCGCCTGCGCTCGCGCTGGAAGGCGGCCACGCAGTCGTAGTCGGGGGAGGCCATCAGCAGGTCGTACATCTTAAGCGCCACGGCGGGGGGCTGCTGGAGGTCGGCGTCGATTATGCAGAGGCAGTCGCCGCGGGCGGCCTCCAGGCCCGCCAGCATGGCAGCCTCCTTCCCAAAGTTGCGGGACAGCGACAGGCCCCGCACCGCGACGCGGCGGTCGTCCCACGAGCGGGCGGCCGCGACGACCTCGCCCCACGTGCCGTCCGAGCCGCCGTCGTCCACGAACAGCACCTCGACGGCCTCTTGCCTGCCCTCCAGGGCGCGGCGCAGCTCGCCGAGGAACGGGCGGACGTTGTCCCGCTCGTTGTATGCCGGCACCACGAGCGTAAGGTCAGCGTGCTTCATCGCAATCCAATCCAGCCGCGCCGCACTCGTCCGGGCGCCCCCGCCCGCCGCGCGACGCGGCCCTCGCCCAAAAGTTGGGAAATCCTGACGTATGAATCATACACGACTTGTCAAACTACCACAGTCTTTTGGTTGCGTAGTCAATCTAGAAAGGTCTTTCCTGCTTGGCCCCTTGATGGTTATGTGGCAGGCCTCTATTCTGCTTAAATAAAAGTACTCGGCATCTCGTGGAGCGACGAAACGTGGAGGCGATGTTGGATGGACAAGGCAAGGCCGTTGGTAGGAATAGCGCTTACGGTTTTATCTGCGTTGCTTTTGATCGGTGTTCTTACCTTTGCCGCGCCCTGCGAAGAGCGGAATGCGGGAATGGTGGGCACCTGCTTGTGGGCGGGGCGTGCCGTGCTGGGCGCCTCGATTGTGGCTCTGCTGCTTTCGATCGTGCGTATATTCGAGCGCGACGAGGGGGAACGCCGTGGATTGGACTTGGGCATCGCCTTGGTGGGGGCGCTCGTGGCCTGCATGCCTGGCATGCTCATAGATTTGTGTGCTGATTCTGCCATGGCATGCAATGGCGTCTTGCGCCCGTTTTGCATGGCCTTGGGAATCTCGTTGGCGCTGGTGGGCGGTGCCGACCTCGTTATGCGTCTGCTGAGCCTGCGCAAACCCTAACTAAGGGACAGTCCCCAAGTTGGGGTGCAAAAAAGCCGCCAGCGAACGCGAATTCGCTGGCGGCCCTTTTGTGTCTGGCGAGCAGAATTACTTTTTGGCCTTGCCCTGGTTGGCAACGGCGTCAATCTTGGCGGCGATTACGTCGGGGTCGCCAATGTACTTCTTCTCCACGACGTTCCAGTCCTGGTCGAAGGTGTAGGCCAGAGGCACGGCGGTGGGGATGTTCACCTCAAGGATCTCCTCGGGGGTGAGCTTGTCGAACATCATGACGAGCGAGCGCAGGCTGTTGCCGTGGGCGGCAATGAGGACGCGCTTGCCAGCCTTGAGCTGCGGGGCGATCTCGTCCTGGAAGTACGGCCATGCGCGGGCGATGCAGTCCTTCAGGCACTCGGTGTAGGGAAGGCGCTCAGGCATGGGCTCTTCGCGGTAGTTCTCGGCCTTCTGCGCGCAGCGCTCGTCATCGGGATCGAGGGCCTTGGCAGGGATGTCGAAGGAACGACGCCAGATCTTAACCTGCTCGTCGCCGTACTTGGCGGCGGTTTCGGCCTTGTTCATGCCCTGGAGGGCGCCGTAGTGACGCTCGTTGAGCTTCCAGCTCTTGTATACGGGCAGCCACTCGCGGTCCATGGCAAACAGGACGTTGTTCAGGGTGTGGATGGCGCGCTTGAGGAGCGAGGTGTAGCACACGTCGAAGTCGAAGCCGGCCTCCTTGAGGGCCTTGCCGCCGTCGAGTGCTTCCTGGACGCCAGCCTCGCTGAGGTCTACGTCGGTCCAACCGGTGAACAGGTTAGCCTTATTCCACTCGGACTCGCCGTGACGGATAAGAACAAGATGCATAAGCTTGTCGTCGGCCATATGAAGGTCCTTTCTCTAGTACGGCAGCCAATCTGCCCTAACGCTATAAGTATGCACGAAGGGAAGGGGGTTGTCGCTGGTTTTTCCGTCAGTGGGCTTACGTAGGGGAGTACGGGTTCGCGACACGCGCCTGCACCTGCGCCGCGTCCCGCAAGAGGCTCCGCGCTCGCTTCGCTCGCTCACTTCGTGAGTCGCCGCTTGCGGGACGCGGCGCAGGCGCAGGGCACGGGCCCGCAAGAGGCTCCGCGCTCGCTTCGCTCGCTCACTTCGTGAGTCGCCGCTTACGGGGCGCGGCGCAGGCGCGGTGCGAGAGCCCCTATGGACCGCCCATTTGTTACATCAGCCGAACTCATGGATTGTTGTCCTGTATTGGTGATAGGATAAGAACGTTTATCAGAATCCCAAGAAAAGGGCGGCACAGTATGGCATTCATTGACGTAGTCGAATGGTCTCCACAAACAAATGACGTCTATGCCCACCGCTTCGAGGAGTCGAATCTCAGCACGGCGACGAGGCTCATCGTAAGGGAGTCCCAGGAGGCGGTGTTCTTCTCCAAAGGTCAGATTATCGGTAAGTTTGGTCCGGGCAGCCACAAACTCACCACAGAGAATCTGCCTCTGCTCAGGAATCTCTACGGCATTCCTTTTGGCGGCACGAATCCCTTCTTTGCGGAGGTGTGGTTCGTAAACAAGGCCATGCCGCTCACCATCGATTGGAAAACGACCCCCATGCGCATAATGGATCCGGACTACGGCGCCATGGTGCCCATAGTCGCGGCCGGTCGGTATGGCGTGCAGGTGTCTGATGCCGAAAAGTTCTTGGTAAAGCTCATAGGTACCCTGCACACCTTTACGTCCAAGCAGCTCACCGACCACTTCATGGGTCCGCTCATATCCAAGACCAACAGCGCAATAGCCTCATACATGACGGCCAATCGGGTGGGCATAACGCAGATATCCATGCAGCTCGATCAGCTGAGCACCTTTATTGGCCAGCCGATGGCGGAGTTCTGGGAGGAGTATGGCCTCAGGCTCACGGGCTTCTACATCACCTCAATCGATGTGGACACGACCTCGGAGGCGGGAAGGAAAATATCGGACGCTCTTACGGAGCGCAGCGCGCAGAACATAGCCGGATACACCTGGCAGCAGCGTCAGTCCTTCGACGTCGCTAAGGGTGCCGTTGGAGGCGGGCAGGAAATGGGCATTCTGGGCATGGCCATGATGACCGGAATGTTTGGCGGGGGCTCCCAGGGCATGGGTCAAGCAACCATGCAGCAGCCGCCGCAAACGGGCTTCAATGCGGGACCTGGCTATTCGCAGGCGCCCGTCCAGCAAGGCGCGGTAGGCGGGATGCAGGCAGGCGGGATGCAGCCGCGCGCCCAGGTGTTTTGCGCCAACTGCGGAAAGCCCTATGCAACCACCTCGCGCTTTTGCCCAAGTTGTGGCAACGAGTACAATCCCTGCCCCGTTTGCGGCTCCGACAACCAAAAGGGAGCACACCGATGCGTTACGTGCGGCGCGCAGCTCGCGTCGGACAACGCGGCCTTCTCCGACACCACGTGTCCAAGATGCCGGGCGATCGTTGGCTTGGGCACGAAGTTCTGTCCGCAGTGCGGGATGCGCCTTGGATAGGCGCGGGTTGAAGAGCCTACTTTAAGGAAGGATGCGTATGGGGAGCAAAGGCATTTCGATCGGCATAAAGATCGCGCTGTTTGCCTTGGGCATGGCCATTTTGGTATTGGGTCTCATACTCCTTATGCCCCAGCCGCCTGCGGGCACGCCGGCAGCCGTGTTCATCTCGTGCGACCTGGTGGTGCTCTATGCGCTGTCGTTTGGCCCCCTTCTTGTTGGCGACTCCATTGAGGGGCTCTCGAGTGGCAGGGTGATCGGTTGGGGCATCTATTACAAGGCATTGGGAATCTATGCCCTGTTTACGGTCGTGGTTATCGTTTTGGCGGTGTTGGGCGCAATGCCGCTCGCCGTCTTGGTAGTGGCCCAATTGGTTGGGTTGTTTGGGTTGGCGCTGGGGGCGTACTCCGCCATGGCCGCATCGAGTCATGTGGAGAATGTCCGTCAATACGAAACGGGTATGCGCGGATCCATAGAGCGTCTCCGTACCACCTCTGAGCGTCTTGCGGTGCGCCTCAACCACTTCGACGCGCAGGAACAAACGCAAAAGGATCTCGTGAAGGCAATAAACCGCATTGCGGAGGAGCTGCGCTACACGAGCCCGCTCCACACCCCCGAGGCATATGCGCTGGAGGAGCAGACTGCCGCATATTTAGATGAGCTGGACGCGGCCATGAGCAACCCAGTCCTGAGCGCCCAATCCGCAAGGGCAGCGCTCGATCAGGCGCAAAGCGCATTGCTGCTCATAGAGCAGCGCAAGGCCTTACGAAACTGAATGAGTCGTAGAGGCGAAGCTTCGCCTTCGCCATGTTGAGTTTGGAGGATGCAGACGTGACTGGAAAGGTCTTTCCCAATTCGGCGGACATCTATCAGGACCAGGCGCAGGTGCTGTTCGACTACTATCGTCAGGCTGCAGAGAAGGTCGTTTCGGAAGAGATGGCCTTAGAGCAGCAAATATCGGAAGTGGGACAAGAGCGGATTCAAGCAGCCTCTAAGAGTGGTGAGGCAAAGAAAAAACTCGTTATCGTATTTGTGGCGGGCGGAGCTGCAGCACTTATCCTCTTGCTGCTCACGGTTTTCGTGAGCCCTTTTGCGATCATCTTCCTCATTGGCGCCTTGGCCACTGCCGGCATCCTGGCGTTCAGGCTCTACAATACGCAGAAGGCGGAAGAGACGAATTCCATCGAGTTTTCGAAGCGGTTGGCTGCGCTGCAGGCGCAACATCAGTCGATTCGCCGTGATTATAGGGTGCAGAGTGTTGGGGTTGCGTACGTACCGGTGGCACGACACGTAAAGGCTGGCAATAGAAGCTACGTGGTCGACTTCACGGGAGATGTGCCAGAGACCGAGTTTTCACTTACGCTCATAAATCAACCTGGGGAACTCAAGGAGGCCATGGATAGTCTGCAAGGGCAAATGGAAACGATGCCGGCGGTGGAGTCGAACGAAGAGGTCGAACAGGTTGATACCTCGGACTACTCCACGTCCGTCCAGGATGTGACCCTGCACGATTACATGGGATCTATCGATCGACAGGTTCGTAGCGTCCGCTATCTGATTGGCGATAGTCGAGATGTCTCGGTGAGCGTTCCTGTGGTGCATCCGGGCAGCGAACGATATCGGATGCTGAGCGAATATGCCACCAACGACACCGCAAACTACCCCATAGTCCCTGTTTTTGATGCGAGCCAAGCCGAGGCGAAGACGAAGGAGTTCTCATCTCTGGGAGCGCTCAACCAGCGCTCGGCATCGGATGGCAGCGGGGACATCGCATTCTTTGTTAAGGTCATGCGCCAACTTGCCCAGGGTGTGGACATGCTCTCGCGTTCCCGCACCGAAAGCATGTCAAAGATTACGAACTACTATGCCCATGTTATGCAAAACGTCCTCAAGGCGTCTTTTGACCAGTACTCTCCTACACTTGAGGCCGAAGAGATCGAGCGTATTCGCACGGCCACGTTCAATTATGGCGACGAGATAAACGACTACAAGCCTTTCTCGCTCAAGCAGAGCTCGAGGGTGCGACTCGACTTGTTCTCGGGCACTTGGATTGCAGACAATGGCTCAAGAACTGCGATGCCCTTTGGTATGCATCAGGTGGACACGGAGGTCCTCATGCCCGTTATCCAAAATCTTATGCAGGAGAATCGGGTTGAGCGGTTGCGCATTTATAGCGATATCCAAAACCAGAAGACCGACTACCTTAACCAATGGCATCGCGACACAGAGGACTTCTTCGGCAGGAATCGCGCGGAGGCCAATGCGCTTATTCAGCGCATGAATGAGGCCTACGCAGAGTACGTTGAGAGCTATACCAATTATCAGCAGCAGAGCGCAACCATAGCGAGCATGAAGGCTTCGGGAAACCTGGAAGACGCTGAGGTCCAAGAAGCCAAGAACGAGGCCGAGGTCATTGCGGGGTTCCAGTTACAAGCCGACCAAGCCCGTGCGAAACAAGCCGAATTTATGGAGTTCATGGAACGAATACGCGAAGACATCGATCGCTGTGCGGAGCAGTTTGGACACGTTGAGTACTACGAGGCGTCTCTGCGAGACTATCAGGCTCGTGAGGTAGCACGAGCAGTCTCAAACGTGCGTGAGCTCGAACCGCGACGCAGGCGCCTGGTTTCCATAAGTCCTTATCTTGCGCAGGAGGGTGACGTCCCTCCTGAGCCCGTAACTTCCCAAAAGCTCGATGAAGACTTTGCCATCAATCTCGAGGCGCAGGCGGAAGGACATATTCGGACGCTCGCCAGCGGCAATTTTGGCGCATAAGGTAGGGGTGTGACATGGCGCATTTTGACTTTACGGTAGACACTGACCCTATGGCACGCAAGATTGACGACGTGACCGCGGGCGTCGGGCTGGTTGGAACGGCCGTTACGGCCATGCAAGCCGCCGTCATTGCGTCTGAGAAGAAGGCGTCGGCCGCAATTTGTAAAAGCATTGACAGTGGTTTCTACATGCTTCTGCGCTCGCGTCTTAGCCAGCGTATAGCGCAGTTCGCAAGCACAATGAACAGTCGCGCAGGTTCTATGATGGAGACCGCAAAGGCTATAGACCACACGCATGATCAGATGCAAGGCGACTTCAATCGCATTAAGGCGCGATACTTCAAGCTGTTCACTAGCTTGGACCGAAGCCTGGAGAAGAGGGTTCGAGAGCTCGACCAAGACGCGATGGCGCTTGCACAGGTACGGAACGCCTTCATTTCCGCTCGGCAGTGCCATGATGTGCCAGCTGCATTCTTCTATGCTTCCGACATCGACAATGCGGTGCTCAAGACGTCAAACGCGCTTCTGAAGAAGAAGGTTGTGGGGTCAATCGAACAGCTGAGCGAAGGTACGCGACACATTATAAGCTATACGCGCCTGACAGAATCGGTGCTAGAGCCCTCGGTTCCTTCAGGTGCGCCATTCGAATGTGTTCCTGTTGTGTATGCGGTTGCCGAAAGCCAAATAGCTCCCAACACCTTCACCCTTCAAGTGCAGACTCCGGCGGGCCTGCCGCCACAGACTCAGGCAAACCTCGTTGCGGGCGTGAGACGTGGGCAAAACGAGCTAAAAGGTTCCAGCCAACGAGATATCGCGGCAATTCGGGAGTCATTCGTAAACAAAACCACGACGGGCAATCTGGATGCCCGTGTCTCCCAAACCATGGTTAACCTCTTTGACGCCTCGTTTACCAATGTTCAACCGGGTCAACAAGTGCCGCAAACGCAGCCAGGTGCAGTTGCCAGCCCATCGATTCCGATGCAGGGAGGAGATGTGCGTTGAGCTACAGCAAGCAATTCAATGCCAGCGTTCATTATTCTGGTTCCGTGAGTGGCTTCGTGCCTGCGAGCAAACATGGAAAAATGCATCGCATGCATTATGAGGGCGATGTTCCGGTACAAATTAACGTCACGGTTAACACCGATCCCTTTGACAAAAGCGTCAATGGCGCCGATGCCGCGCTTGCCGTAGTGGCGGGAGTGCTGTCGGCCACAGAGGCGGCGCAGGTTGCTCAGATTGAGCAATCCGCAAAGGATATCTCGCAAACGGCTATCAATGGGTTCTATAGTGTGCTAAGCAGTGAGCTCTCGGCGCAGGCATCAGAATTTGGGAGCGGTGTGAGGTCAACCGCTGGTCTTATTGCCAAACAGGGGGAACAGGTCACACGCATTCACGAGCAGATGAATGACGACTTCCACGCCATCAAGGCGCGTTACTTGCGCATATTCACCGAACTCGATCGCGAGCTGGAGCGGCGAGTAAGAGAGCTTGACGAGGCGGCATTCCAGCTTAGCGGTAAGGCGATGGGTGACGAGATTGCCGACCCTTTCGTTCAAACTGCGGCGCGTGCGAGTGTATATGCATGGGATACAAACGCAACGTCCCTTAAGCTCCTGTGCGCTCGTGCAAAGGCATGCGTGGCGGATTCACTAAAGAGACTTGCTCGTGTGTGCGGTTTCGTCGTGGATTACGCTAATGCGACCCAAAGCATAATGCTTCCCAAGACGGACGAGACGTTTCTCTTCATGCCGGTCGTATATACCGTCCAAACCGATATTGCAAACTCGCTCCAGCGAATAGTCATCCATGAGTCGGTGGGTCTTAGGGAAGGGAGTGCCAAAAGACAGGTCATTGCCGAGGTTGCAAAAGCGGACGCTTCCACTTGGCAGCAACTGTCGCAGCAAGATAAGGTGGCGGTGGATCGGTACTTCCTCCAAAACGTTGAGGACTATGCCGCCAACGCGTGCAATGAGGAGGAACGCACGTACCGCAGTCGCGTAAGCGCTCAGATAATGAACATGTACAAACAGTCTCCAATTACCACGGCATATAGTAAGCAGTAGACGATTGTCGGAATTGCGTAACTTCATTGGGGGAGCGAGTGATATGGCAAAGCTTAAAGAGGTAAGGGTTGGCTCCGAAAACCAGGTGGGACTTTCGGACTGTGTCGTAAGAGGCGGAATCCTTCCCGAGCGGGCAAGCGAGTTGAACCGCTCGGTACACATTCGGGGAAACGTGGTAGTGGAGGGCGGAGCTTACGCATGGGCTCTGGAAATCGACGATGGGCCCGTGGAGTTTGCGAATGCCGTATACACAAGCAACGAGCTGCATGTGAAGAACACCGCCAGCAAGCAAATCGTGTTTCGAAAGGCGGTGGCTTGTTCGGGAACTGTTTCGGCATTCGTCATGGACGGACGCGTGCTGTTCGGTGCGGACGTCAACGCAACGACGATTCGCCTGAAGAACTGCTTTGTTGGGGGGAGCCTCTATGGTAGTGAAATAGAGCTTGAGAACTGTGTCGTCTTAGGTGGCGCGTTCGCCTCGAAGAGTCTTTCTGCGGCAAACGCGATGATAGGGACATTTCACGCTCCACAGGTTGATTTGGCGGGCATCAATTACCTCCTATACCCAACCGCTTTTTCTGTAGAGCCTATTATGGTCATGCCCAATACGGAGCTGTACTGTTTGGCGCTCGCAGATCTTGGCGCGCTCTTTAAGCGGAGCGAGCAATCGTCCGAAAGCGGGAAGGTTCGGATGGATTTGGACGCCGACGCCCAGAGGACTGTGCTCGTCGAAGACGATGGGTCGAGGATTCTTGTGAATAGCTATTCGGTGGCAACGCGCGTCTTGGCCTCAGACCTTGTCAATCCCGAAAGGTTGGAGAATCACTTTCTCCTTTCGGCAGGTGCGTTGGGCACGCAGCTGCAGAAGACGTATGTGCTCAGTGGGTCAGGCGGCCAAAAATCGAACGAGCTTACCATAGAGAACATATCTACCTTTCTGTTTGACGTCATCGATGGCAAGGTTGAGATTCCCGACCTCGACAGTCACGTGTCCTTTGAGGAGCTCAAAGAGAAGTTCGGATAGGGTGCGCTGCAATGACCTCCAGGGCCTACGCAATCGTAGTGTTTTGGCACGCACGCAAAAGGTGAAACAGCTCCGAAACACGGTTGTGCCATGGTCTTAGGGAATGAGTAACTTCCTCTGTCATCCTTGGAGGGACGCATGAGCAACGATATGAACGTGGACTTTGTCCTGCGAACCGTAGAGAAGCGCGACATCCGCTTTGTTCGCCTGTGGTTTACCGACGTGCTGGGCAACCTCAAGTCCTTCTCGATTTCGCCCGCCGAGCTGGAAGAGGCGTTTGACGAAGGCATCGGGTTTGACGGCTCAGCCGTGGCGGGCTTCGTTTCGCTGGAAGAGTCGGACATGCTGGCCTTTCCCGATGCCGAGACGTTCCAGATTCTTCCGTGGCGTCCGGCCAACAGCGGGGTGGCACGCATCTTCTGTGACGTGCGCACGCCCAAGGGAGAGCCTTTTGCGGGCGATCCGCGCTCGTGCCTAAACCGCGTGGTGCAGGATGCCGACGCCAAGGGTTTTGTGCCCAACGTGGGACCCAAGCTGGAGTACTTCTACTTTGCCGACGACCAGGAGCCAATACCTGTGGACCACGCAGGCTACTTCGACCTCACCCCCTACGACTCGGCGCGCGACATCCGTCGCTCCACCACGCTTACGCTGGAAAAGATGTCCATTCCGGTGCAGTATTCCTATCACTCCAACGCCCCGTCGCAAAACGGCATCGACCTTCGCTATTGTGAGGCTCTGAGTGCGGCCGACAACATCATGACGGCGCGCTTGGTCATAAAGCAGGAGGCGAACACGCAGGGTCTGTTTGCGTCGTTTATGCCAAAGCCCTTGGCGGACTTCTCGGGATCCGGGATGTTCGTCTGCGAATCGCTGTTCAATCCCGATGGCGAGAACCTCTTTTGGGGCACCGAGGACTGCCACCTGTCCAAACTCGCGCACCACTACATCGCAGGCATACTGCGCTATGCGCCTGAGTTCACGTTGGTTACGAACCCCACGGTCAACTCGTACAAGCGTCTGGTGCCAAACGGCGAGGTGCCGGTGTATACGACGTGGGGTCGCAAGAACCGTTCCGCATTGGTGCGCATTCCCGCGCACAAGCCGGGCAAGCATTCCGCCGCGCGCATAGAGCTGCGTAACCCCGATCCCACGGCCAATCCCTACCTCACGCTTGCGGTAACCATTGCCGCAGGCCTCAAGGGAATCGAAGACGAGCTGCCCCTGCCGGTGGAGTATACGGGCAAAGACGTTACCGACGCGCATATGGTGAGCATGGGTCGCACGCACCTTCCGCGCACGCTTGGCGAAGCCATCGAGCTGTTTGAGAAGAGCGACCTCATGCGTCAGACGCTCGGCGACCACATCTGCGACTTCCTCATTGCCGAGAAGCGCTTGGAGTGGAACGAGTACTGCACCACCATTACCGATTGGGAGAAGCAGCACTACTACGCCGGGTTCTAGGGTGAATTTGGTCTTTTGTCGTAGCGCGTCGTAGCGCGGCGCTCGCGAAGGGTTGCCGCTGGGAGGCCTTCCCGTTCTTACGGTGGCGAATCCCAAAAACCACTGCTCGCCGGCATTTTTAGCCCCAGTAAACAAAAGCCCCCTCTGACGTCGTCAGAGGGGGCTTTTCTCGCATATGGGCGCCTTCGCGTTTTGAGAGCTCTAGTCCTTCGTCTCTATGGCGCTACGAATGACGATCTTGTTTGGCTCAGACTCGTCCACGAATGCCATGCCCTTGACGCCAGTGAGGTGGCGCCACTTGGTGGTTTCCACGGGCTCGGCAAACGTCACCTCCGCAAAGGGCTTTTTGGTATCGATCTGAAGCTCCTTCATGGGGTCGTCGCCGTCTTCCGATTCGTAATCCCTGGGGTCAACCAAGGTCATTGAGGTCGTCGTTTCCTCCGTGTATCCCTTGCTGATCATTCCAGTTACCTCAACCAGCGTGCCGTTGCTGTTCTTGTGCTCCTTGCAGTATGCCACCACGTCCTCAACCCAGCCGTGAATCTCTACGGTGCCAGACTTAACGGCCGCCGAATCGACCTCTGTGGGAATGGAAGAGCTCGCGCCTCCTGCCCCAGGTGTCGCACATCCACTTACGAGCAGCGTCATGGCCAACAATAGGGCGCCTCCAGCCCGCTTGAGCATCTTTGTATCCATTTCCTTTCCCTTCCTGTGTTCGTGCTTGTGTTGCATACTCCCATAGTGGTCACATGTCTGTGGAAATAGTATGTCAGTCGCACCGATTAGACAATCTGTTAACAAATCGCATTCCAATACAAGCGGTGCGAGCACCAACTCCAAGGTTCTTCGCCTTGCAAGATTGCGGTCTGCTATCAGACTGTAACAAATCGTTGCTAGGATAGTGCTGCGACGCGTTTCGTTGCGTCTCCTGCGCGCGTTGCAGGAACAGAAAAACTCAGCAGAAAGGTTTGTATTATGAGTGGAATGTCTCGTCGTCAGTTCCTCAAGGGAAGCGCCCTGTTTGCTTCGGGACTTGGTACGCTTGCCATCTTTGGTTGTGCCGGCAACGCCTCGAGCAGTGCCGCCTCGTCTAGCGCGAGTTCGGGCTCTGCCGCGGCATCGAGCGGTGAGTACAAGCTCGTCGTACCCGGAAAGCTCACGTGCATATCCAACCTGTACTTCCCGCCCTTCGAGTCCATGGACGACAAGACCGGCGAACCGGTGGGCTTCGACATCGACATGTCCAAGGCCCTGGCCGAGCACATGGGCCTCGAGGCCAACTGGAAGCCCAGCCAGGCATTCGACTCCCTGGTTCCCGCCATCAAGGCGGGCGGCACCGCCGACATTGCCATTGCCGGCATGACCATTACCGACGAGCGCAAGCAAGAGGTGGACATGTCGGATCCCTACGTGGACTCCAACCAGTCCATCGTTACCAAGAAGGGCTCCACCGAGACCAAGGAGAGCCTCAATGCGGAGGGCAAGAAGATCGCCGTGCAGGCTGGAACGACGGGCGAGGCTTGGGCCAAGGAGCATTTCCCCGTTGCCGCCGGCAAGGACGGAATCGTTCCCTTGGACGACATCATCGCGGCCATGACCGGCGTGCAGACGGGTTCCTACGACGCGTTGGTAACCGACCTTCCCGTTGCGTCGTATCAGATCAAGAACTCCTTCTCGGATTTGCAGGTTCTGGAGCCCATTGCCACCGGCGAGCAGTACGGCATTGCCGTTTCCAAGGACAATCCCGAGCTCACCAAGGCCATCAACGAGGCGCTTGCCAAGATGGAGCAGGACGGAACCATGGCCCAGATCAAGAAGAACTGGTTCGGTTCCGAGTTGAAATAGGTCTATGAGGGATCCGGGGAGCCATTCCCCGGGTCCCTTCGCTTATGCAAAAGGCGAAAGAGAGCGGTTATGGATAAGACCAACAAGCGGATGGGGCTGCGGAGCCTTGTGGCTGCCTTTGTCCTTGCAATTGCGTTTATGTGTGTTCTACCGGGCACCGCCTTTGGGCTTACGACTGGCAGTACGACGGCAAAGCCCAACGAAGATGGCGGTACGGGTGTTATAGGCGGATTGCCCACCCGCCTAACCTGGGAAGCGACGGTCGATGAGGGCGATAGCGTGCAGAGCTTGGAGCTCGTTCTTCCCGAGGGAGGCTCCTTCGATGGAAGCACCACCAAGATTACGGCGCTCAAAGGGCTCGATCGTAGCAAGATTGAGGGAGAGGCCTCGCCGCAGGGCAACAAGCTGAACGTTAAGTTTTCCGAGCCGCTCAATGCCGGGCATCTGATTCGCCTGGAAGTTACCGACATGCGCTTTCCTCCCCAGGGTGGCAGCGTGGTTGTTGGCGGCACATACGTGAGTGGCGGTGAGACCAAGCAGCTGCAGGACGCTCCTCCCATCGAGACCATTGCCAACACGTTCGCGCAGACGATCGTGAGCTGGCTGGATCATCAACCATGGGTTCAGGCATGGAACTCCAACCAGTTCCTAGGCATGTTTTTCAAACCGCAGCTCATAGTCACCTCGCTCTTTGCGCTGCTTCCCGGATGGTTCGTGTGTTTGGGCATCGTTATTGCATCGTATCCCTTTGCCGTGGTGCTAGGCCTCATATTTGCCCTCATGAAGGTGAGCCGGTTCAAGCTGCTGCGCGCAATAGCCATCGTGTACATTAACGTCTTGCGTGGTACCCCGCTGTTTTTGCAGATCTACATCGTGTTCTTTGGCTTGCCCATGATGAACATAAATATCGATAACTATATTCTTGGCATTATTGTTATGGCAATCAACTCGTCGGCCTATCTTGCCGAGATCTTCCGTGCGGGCATTGAGTCCATACCCGCCGGCCAGTACGAGGCCGCCTCGAGTTTGGGCATGGGCCATCTGCAGACCATGGTAAACATCATCCTGCCCCAAACGATTCGACGCGTGATCCCCACCGTAACCAGCGACTTTATTACCGCGTTTAAGGACACGTCGCTTCTCTCGTCGGTGGGCGTCATGGAGCTTATGATGTTCTCTAAAAACCTCACGTCGATTACGGGCAACATGACGCCGTACGTAACCGCGGGCATCTTCTACCTCATCGTTACGCTGCCGCTCATTAAGGTCGTAACCGTAATTGAGAAGCGCATGGCCCGCTCGGAGCGTGGCGGTGGCAAGCGTCCCAAAGCGAAGGCAGACGCCGTCAAGGAAGAGGTTGCAGATGCTATCTAATAAACGACTGCACATATCGAATGACGCGCAAGACGTACCTCCCGCCTTGGATGCGGAGGAGGCGGCTCGCGCTGCCCACGAACGCGACAAGTCGATTACCAAGCACCACTTCGAGCCACACGAGCATCCCTGCGTGCGCATAGAGCACCTCATGAAGACGTTCGATGGCGACACACAGGTTCTTACCGACGTGAACCTTACCGTTTGGCCAGGCGAGGTGGTATGCGTGCTGGGACCTTCGGGGTCGGGCAAGTCCACCATGCTGCGGTGCATAAACCTTTTGGAGACTCCCACGGCAGGTCACATCCTCATTGAGGACAAGGAGATCACCGGCCATCTTTTGCAGAGCGAGGTAAACAAGCTTCGGCAGAACCTGGGCATGGTGTTTCAGAGCTTCAACCTCTTCCCGCATCTTACGGCCAAGGGTAACGTGATGATTGGCCAGACCAAGGTGCTCAAGAAATCCAAGGAAGAGGCCGAGGCAGAGGCGCTCAAGCAACTTGACGCGGTGGGTTTGCTGGATCGCGCCGACTATAAGCCCGCCCAGCTTTCGGGTGGTCAGCAGCAGCGCGTGGCCATTGCGCGTGCCGTTGCCATGCATCCCGATATCATATTGTTCGATGAGCCCACCTCCGCGCTTGATCCCGAGCTCGTGCGTGGCGTCCTAGACGTTATGCGCAAGCTGGCCGAGCACGGCGGCATGACCATGATCGTGGTTACGCACGAGATGGGCTTTGCACGAGAGGTTGCCGACCGCGTGGTGTTTATGGAAGGCGGCGTCGTGGTGGAGCAGGGAACGCCGGAGCAGGTGTTCGACCACCCCCAGCACAAGCGTACCGCCGAGTTCTTGGGATCCATCGATTAGGCGATTGGCCAGCTCCAAGAGCGACACATTGCGACCTTTCCGTGCTCAAACAGCGCTGCGCGAACTGCGCGCGGAGAGGTCGCAACGTGTCGCTTATAAGGCTATCCATCGGCGCGGTGGTGTTTTTATCCCTTGGGCGATCGTCGCGCTGCGTGCCCGCGTTGCCGCCCGCATGTGGCGACTCACGAAGTGAGCGAGCGAAGCGAGCGCGGAGCGAGAGCAGTCGTTGGATAACCCCAAAGAGATATAGTAGTTCTGCGCTTGTTTACTAAAACGTAACTTGGTGTGGTACTATTCGTTCGTATTAGTGTAAAGAGCGTATTGAACGAAATAGTATTTGGGGGCTTGGCCCGCATGCATCACAAGAACATACTTCTTATTTCTCGAACCACCCGCCACCATGAGCGTATGCGCGAACTCTCTCACGCGCTTGACGTCTCCATCGCCCTTTCGCTGCCCGAGACCTTCTCACAGGCAATTTCGTCGGGGCGCGATTTCGACCTTGTGATTCTGGACATCCCTGGCCTGGACGAGGAGACCCTTAACGCGGTGGACTCCTACGTTGCCGACAATGGCTTTATTCCCATGCTACTAGTGCAGGATGAGGACAAGCTCTCCAGCCTGCGCATGCCCGTGCAGGGACGCAACGACTTTATCCTTTCGTCCGCGGGACCTGCCGAGTTTGAGGTGCGCAGCAAGATGCTGCTGTGGCCTGGCGAGGAGAGCGCGCCTGCCGACATCGTGTCGGTGGACAACATGACCATCAATCTGGCCACGTACCAGGTTTACATTGACGGCGAGCCCGTGGACCTTACGCTCATGGAGTATTCGCTGCTTTCCTTCTTGGCAACGCATCCCTCGCGTGCGTATTCGCGCGAGACGCTTTTGCATAGGGTGTGGGGCTTCGAGTATTGCGGCGGTACGCGCACGGTGGACGTGCACATACGTCGCGTCCGTTCCAAGGTTGGCCCACATGTGGCGTCTCACATCGTTACCGTTCGCGGCGTTGGCTACCTGTTTAAGCTCTAGGACGGCATCGGACTCTTTCTTAGAGAGCGCTTGCCAGGAGTCTTCTGGGCGCTTCTCTCGCACCTCTCTTTAAGCTCTTTCAAAGAATTGTTCTCCGAATGTGAAACTTACGGTCCATTGGTAAGCGTAGCGAAAGCGAGGGTACAGTTCTTTATGAGCATTGCAAGTGAAAGGCAGTGGCTATGGCATACGACAACAAGGGCGGCACGCAACCACCCTCACCCTCCGGTGGATTCTCACGACCGAACCCGCAGGTGAATCCGCAATCGCAAGTGAATCCCCAAGCGAACCCGCAGGCGCAACAGAGGCCACAGAGCACGGTGTCGCAGCAAAGGACACGGCAGAACGTCGTGAACACGGGGCCAATGCCCACTCCCACGCCATCGCCCCATGCCAACGGGTCGTATCCCGCTCCCGAGCCACGGCGTGGAGGCGCATGGAAAGGCGTTGTGGGCGGCGCCATTGCCGGAGCGGTGGTGTCGGCCGGGCTGGTGGGCATCCTGCTGGCAACGGGTGTGCTGCGCACGAAAGCGTCTCTGCCTGCCGGCGGAAACTCGGGAGCAGGGCAAACCATAAACATTGCCACAACGGGCGATGACGCCTCGGTTGACGAGGCGGTCGCTGCCAAGTGCCTGCCGTCGGTTGTGGCTCTCTACGTAACTACCGACTCTGGTGAGTCAGGCATTGGCTCGGGCGTCATCCTGGACAACGATGGCAACATCATCACCAATTGGCATGTTGCAGGAGACGCCAAAACAATATCGGTTACCATCGATGGCCAAAGCTACGATGCGACTCTGGTGGGTGGTGACGCGTCGAGCGACATTGCCGTAATAAAGGCCGACCTAAACGGGGCGCAGGTAACGCCCATAGAAGTGGGCGACTCGTCGGCCCTGGTGGTTGGCGACTGGGTTATGACGCTGGGCAGCCCCCTTGGCTTGGATCAGTCGGCATCGTCGGGCATCGTGAGCGCCCTCTATCGCAACCAGCTCATGCAGGGCACAAGTGGAAACACCATATACACCAACCTCATCCAAGTGGACGCAGCCATTAACGGCGGAAACTCGGGCGGTGCGCTGGTAAACGAAAAGGGCCAGCTCGTGGGCATAAACACGCTGTATGCCAATGGCGCGGGGCTGGAGTCGTTCTCTGGCATTGGCTTTGCGATTCCGGGAAACTATGCCGTGGACATAGCGAACAAGGTCATACGTGGCGAGAAGGTTACCCATGCCTACATAGGCGTTTCCTGCAACACGGTTAACGCCCAAAATGCTCAGGCGAATCACTTGTCGGTAAACCAAGGGGCCTATATTGCCCAAGTGGCGGATTCGAGCCCCGCTGCTCAGGCAGGCCTTAAGGTGGGCGACATTGTTACGAAGATCGGCGAGCACGACGTTACCTCTGCCGACGGCCTCATATTGGCAGTGCGCTCGTACGCCGTGGGAGACCAGGTTGAGGTTAAGTTCGTGCGCGACGGAAAAGAGCAGAGCGTGCAAGTGACGCTGGGCTCGGACGAGACGCTGCAGGAGGAGCAGGAGAAGCAGCGCAAGCAGGAGGAAGAGCAGTACCAGCGTCAGCTCCAGGAGTATGAGCAGTATCTCAACCAGCAGCAAAACAACCAGCAGCAGAACAACCAATACAACCAGCAGTCGCCTTGGGACTCGTACAGCTTCCCGTGGGACATGTGGAACTGGGACAACAACACCCAGGGCAACCCCGGCCTGCACTCGAACTAGGAATGGGTACAAAGGGGACTGTCCCCTTTGTACCCAACCGAAAAAGCGGTACAAAGGGGACAGTCCCCTTTGTACCGCTTAACTGTTTCCTTATGCCCGAGTTTGCACGCAAAGCACCATCCCATGGCGCGGCTTCGCGATATACTGGAGCCGTCCACGTCGAACGATTGGAGCTTCATGCGCTTTGTTCACACCTCCGACCTCCACCTTGGTCGCAAGCTCTCGCAGATTCCGCTGTTGAGCGATACGGAATACCTCTTAGAACAACTCGGCGAACTGGTGGAACGATCGGCGGCAAAAGCGCTGGTTGTTGCTGGCGATGTGTTCGACAGCCCCAATCCCGCTGAGGCCGCGGTGCGCCAATGGGATCGCTTCATTACCCGCATGGCGCAGCTTGAGGTGCCCGTGTTGGTGGTAAGCGGCAATCACGATTCGGGCGCGCGCATATCCATGGGATCCAACCTCATGGCGCTTTCGGGCATTTACGTCGCCGGTGAGCTTAGGGAAGAGCTCTCTCCCATAGAAATAGAGGGAGTGAACTTTTGGCTTGTTCCCTTCGTGCGTCCCGCAGACGTGCGAGCGTGGGCTACGCGCATGGATCTCGATGCGGGCCTGGTAATCAATTACGATACCGCGCTACGTATGGTGCTCGATCACATTCGCTCGCTTCCCGCCTTCAAGGAGCGGCCCAATGTGTGCGTCGCGCATCAGTTTGTTACCAATGCGGGTTTGTCTCCCGAAAGAAGCGATTCCGAGCACCTCTCGCTGGGCACGTTAGACAACGTCGACTGCCGCGCATTTGAGGGCTTCGACTACGTTGCCTTGGGCCACATACATCGGCCGCAGCGCATAGGGAGGGACGAGATTCGCTACGCTGGCAGCCCCCTCAAGCTCTCCTCGTCCGAGATCGAGCAGAAGAAGTCGTTCGTGGTCGTGGGAATAACGCAGAAGGAAGAGGGGGTGCGCGTGAAGTTTCGCCTGGTGCCCGTGGAGCCGTTGCGCGATTTCCGCATGGAGCGGGGAAGCGTGGAGGACCTGGTAAACCTAGCCAAGCAGGAGGACGACAAGACCCGCTTGGACTTCGTGCATGCCGTCGTAACCGACGACGACCCCATAGATGTTGTCGCACGTCTTCGCAAGGTATGGCCCAACCTCGAACAAGTGAGTTTTGACAACGCCATAACGCGCGCGGCTGGAGCCGAGGACGTCCATTCGGAAGTGGACTTGAGCAAGGACGTGGTAGACCTGTTCCGCGAATTCTTTGAGGCGCAAACAGGCAAGCCTCTTGCGGAGGACGAAGAAAAACTGGTAAACGAAGCCTTCGAAAAGGTGTTGAGTCGAGAGGGTGATTTGGCATGAGGCCGCTCGAACTGTCGCTTGTTGCCTTTGGACCGTATGCCGGCCATGTGGACCTGGACTTCTCGAAGTTTGGCGACCACGGGCTCTACCTTATCTACGGCGACACTGGCTCGGGCAAGACGATGCTGTTTGACGCGCTTACCTTTGCCTTGTTTGGGGAGTCCTCGGGAGACAGGGACGTACGCACGTTGCGCAGCGACTTTGCCGACGAGAACACGCCCACCGAGGTGAGCCTAACCTTCGAGCATGCGGGCAAGACGTATGTGGTCACGCGGCGCCCGCAGCAGAAGCTCGCACGTCAGCGAGCAGGGAAGGACGGCGCCTCGACCATGGTGGATCGTCCGGCTGCGGCGGAACTCACTTGCGGTGACGTAGTGTTGGGTAACAACGTGCGCCAGGTAAACGAGGCGGTAATTGAGCTCTTGGGCTTGAGCTACGGGCAGTTCCGCCAGGTAACCATGATCGCGCAAGGTGCGTTCAGGGAGCTTTTGTGCACCGATCCAACTGAGCGCGAGGTTGTGTTGCGTAAGATTTTTTCGACGGAGGAACTCAATCGATTTGGGTCGGAGCTAGCCGAGGCTGCCAAAGACGCGCATGAGAAGCTCGATTTGGCCCGCAATGAGTTTGAGCGTTGCATACAAAGGCTCGACCGTGGAATCGTGGTTGTTCACGACAAGCCCCAACGTGTGCTTTCGCAATCCCAGCCTGCGCTTGCGGCAAAGGACTGCATTGAGGCAGCCCAAACCATCGTGGCGCGTCAGCAGGAGGAAATAGCCAAGGCGGAGGAAGTGCGCGACGCAGCGCGCGATGCGACGCTAGAGGCACGTATGAGCTTGCGGACTGCCGAGGCGGCGGCCGAGGCGTTAGGAGCGGCAGAAGAGGCCAAGCGGAAGCTCGTGCGCGCAAATGCGCATGTGAGGGTATTCGACAAGGCCCTAGAGGACGCAAGTGCGAATTACGATCTGCACCATGGAAAGCTTACGGCCGATGAGGCCGAGCTCTCCAAGTCGCTCCCACGCTACGAGGAGCTGGAACGGCGTCGCGCAGAGGTGCAGAAGGCACAAGAGAGGGGCGACGAGCTCGGCGCGCAACGGCAAGCCCTGGAAGGCAGGCGGGCGCAGTTGGAAGAGTCGGTTGCCAACGCGCGCGTTGAGCTTGCGGTTGCCCAAGACATTGCCGGTCAGCTGGAACAGGCCCGCTCTCAAAGCGCGGAGCTCAAGCGTCAGTCCGCGCAAGCCCAGCAAGTGGTCTCAGACCTTGCGGACCTTGCCCAACGGCGCAATGAGCTCGCATCGCGCGCACGGGAGGTCGAGCGCCTGCAGGATGAGGCGGAGCAGGCACGCATACAGGCTGAGGATCTGTTTTTGGCGCTTGTGGCAGACGACGCGGCCTTTGTGGCCTCGTCGCTCGTTGAGGGCGAGCCATGTCCCGTGTGCGGATCCACAAGGCACCCGAGTCCGGTAAAGCCTACGCAGGTTGCGCCCGACCGAAGCTCACTCATGGTTGCGCGCACCCATCAAGAGCAGGCCGACGAGCGGTTGCACAGCAGCCAGGATGCCTACCTCGCGCTTCAGTCGCAGACGAACGAGCGCTCGAGGGCAACGCTTTCCCTTGTTTCCGATATGGTTGGTACGGCACTGACGGCACTGGAAGACGATGCGGAGCGATGGGCACGCACAAAGGTGGCTGAGCTTCGTCAGGCATTGCGCGATCGACAGGCCGAGCAGGACGTGCGCGTTAAGGCGTTGGAACGAAAGCTCAACGAGCTTACGAAAATGCGCGAACAGCTCGAACGGGACGAGAAGGACCTTGCCGACGTGCGTAGTGAGCTTATGGGGTTGGTAAGTGCGTGCGAGGAGGTTTCGGTGGAGCTTGCTGCTGCCCAAGCGCGTGTGGACGAGGTGGCGTCGAGTTTGCGCTATGCGTCGCGCGATGAGGCAAAGCGGGAGCTTGAGGCGCTTTCGAACCGTCGAAAAGACATAGAGCTCGAGCTCGAGAAGGCGCGCGAGGCCAATGCTCAGGCACTCACCGAACAGGCATCTGCTGCCACGGCGGTAGAGGAGCGCCTTGCCCGTTTGGAGGAGCTGGGCGTGAAGGAGGGCGACGATGCGCCCAATACGAACAAGCAGAAGCGCGCGCTTTTGTCTGCACAGGCTGCAGAGCAGAACGCCGATCGCGAAGTTCGCTTGGCGCACGCGCGCGTGGATGCGAACGAGCGCATCTTGGAGGAGATGCGTGCCTGCGCGGCTCAGCTGCCTGGTTTGGAGCGTGCCGTCGTGGCAGCCGATCGCGTCTCGCGGATTGCGCGAGGACAGGCATCGGGCACCAATCGCATCTCGTTCGAGCGCTATGTACTTGGATTCTACTTTGACCAGATCGTCATCTGTGCGAACAGGCGTCTATCCGTAATGTCGGATGGTCATTATCAGCTGGTGCGCAATGCCGAGGGAGAGGGTCGCGGAAAGGGAGGCCTCTCGCTTGACGTGGTGGACTATGCCACGGGCAAGCGGCGTCCCGTGTCGTCTCTTTCGGGCGGTGAGTCGTTTGAGGCGTCGCTCTCCTTGGCTCTGGGTCTTTCGGACTACGCCCAGCAGCGCGCCGGTGGGATGCACCTGGACACCGTGTTCATAGACGAGGGCTTCGGATCGCTCGACCCGGATTCGCTGGAGCAGGTTATGCGCGTGCTTTCCGACCTTGCGTCCGGCGATTGCCTGGTGGCCATTATCAGTCACGTGGAGGAGCTGGAGAAGCGCATGGAGAATCGCATTGAGGTGAAGGCGAGCGCCGAGGGAAGCAGCGCAGTGGTGGTTGCCGACTAGCCTGGTGCTCTATGACCTCGGGGTGGCACACTTATACCAGGTATAACTGTGCCACCCCGAGGTCGTGGCGTTAGAACTGCGCTGCCAGCTCGGTTGCCAGAGCGTCTATTTGCGCGCGTGAATCGTCGTTGAGCGCACCCTTTACGGTAACCGAGTTCTGGGCAAACGTAATGTTTGCACACTTCTCCATAAGTGCGCGCATTCCCTTGGTGGCCGCCGGCATCCACGAGCCGTTTTCCACAAAGGCCACGGTGCGCTTTTGGAAGGCGTGATCGAGCAGGTGATGGATGAACTGCTCCATGGCGGGGAAGACGCCACCGCAGTATGTGGTGGTTGCCAGTACCAAGTGGCCATGGCGGAAGGCATCCTCAACGGCCTCTGCCTGATCGTCGCGTGCGAGGTCGGTAACCACGACGCGCGGGCAGCCCTTCTTCTCGAGCTCGCTGGCAAGCAGCTCGACGGCCTCCTTCGTGTGGCCGTATACGCTGGAGTAGGCGATTACGACGCCAGGGGTCTCCACGTCGTACGCGGACCACGTTTGGTACTGACCAAGGTAGTGCTCGAGGTTTTCGGAAAGGATGGGACCGTGCAGGGGGCAAATGGTTTGGATGTCCAAATTGGCGGCCTTGGCCAGCACCTTTTGCACGGGGACGCCGAATTTGCCCACGATGCCAAAGTAGTAGCGCCTCGCCTCGCAGTCCCAGTCCTCTTCCACGTCGAGTGCGCCAAACTTGCCAAAGGCATCGGCAGAGAAAAGCACCTTGTCGGTGGCGTCGTACGTAAAGATTACCTCGGGCCAATGCACGTTTGGCGCGGCGATAAAGGTGAGCTCCTTGGTGCCAAGCGAAAGCGTGGAGCCTTCCTTCACTATGAGGTTACGACCCTCGAACTTGGTGCCAAAGTAGTTTTGCATCATGTTAAAGGCGCCCACGCTGCCCACGATCGTGGCCTCGGGATACTTGTATGCAAAGGTGGTGATGTTGGCGCTGTGGTCGGGCTCCATGTGCTGAACAATAAGATAGTCTGGCGTGCGACCATCCAGCACGGATTCCAGATTCGCAATCCATTCGTCGCCAAAGTTGGCGTCCACGCTGTCCATAACCGCGATCTTGTCGTCCAGGATCGCGTAGGAGTTGTAGGCCATGCCATTTGGAACGATGTACTGGCCCTCAAACAGGTCGAGCTCGTGGTCGTTTACGCCAATGTAGTAAATACCGTCTGCAATTTGCATAGTGCTGCCTTTCTGGTAAATAGGGACTCGTATGTGGCTGAGCCCCAATCCCTTGCGCAAGAACACTATAAGCCAAATGGCCGTACAAGACCAATGACTCCGCACGTAAAAGGCAGGCGATGCATAGCCCGAACTGCCTCTATGCCCCACGTCCACGTTCGGCACGCGTGCGGCTTCGTTCACCTCGTGAGCCGCTGCTTGCGGGTTAGGCGCATGCGCGGTGACGCGAACGGCAGCGGTCCTTAGGAATCGCCAGCGCTTCCTAAGGACGCCTAACTGAGGGCGTTTGAAATATGCATTCTAAGTAATGGAAGCAGTCCCTTTGCGTGGCGTGGACCTTAACAAACGGAGATTTCGCTTGTTTTTAATCTGATTTTGCCGTTTGTTCGGTTTTCGCTTGCCCAAAAACCGAACAAACGGCGTTTTCGATGAAAAAACTGCCTAGATTTTCGTTTGTTCGGTTTTGGGAGTGGCGGTAGGAGGGTTTACGGGCTGTCCCAATTCGGGTTCGCGTCCATTGATGCGGGAAAGAGGTCTACCATGAACAAGTCCCGTGCAAAAGGAGATTCTCATGAGTGAAGCAGCACCATCTGGCGGCGTTCCCGCAAGCGCCCTTGACCCCACGCAGCGTATGCGCATTGCCTACGTCCTTACGCTGGTGGGCGGGTATTTGGATGCCTACACCTACTTCAAGCGCGGCGGGGTGTTTGCAAACGCACAGACGGGAAACATCGTTAAGCTGGGCATTGCCTTGTCAAACGGTGCGAGCGACACGTACTTGTCGTTCCTGCTTCCCATTGCGGCGTTCACGCTGGGACTTATCGTTGCCCTTGGCGCCAAGGAGATGCTCATGCTCAAGAAGCGCCGTCTCGTGCGACGCTCCGTGCTCGTGGCGGAGATGTGCGGACTTGCCATAGTGGGGTTCATTCCGCTGAGCAGGGAATGGGACATGCTCGCCAACTGCATCGTGTCGTTTGTTGCGGCCATGCAATACGAGACGTTTACCACGTTTAGGGGAGACGCCATCGTAACCACCATGAGCACGGGCAATCTACGAAAGTTCGTGGACTGCATATTTGCCTGGACGATGCGCCACGAACCAGCGCAACTCCTGCGCGCCGTGCGCTTTTTGAGCATCATCGCAACGTTTGCCGCGGGTGCCTTTGTGGGCACGCGCGCCTGCGACCTTTGGGACAAAGCCGCGGTTGTTCCGGCAATCGTGCTGCTTGGGGTGGCGGTTATTGTCATTACGGTAATGCGCTACCGGCACAAAAGCTGACAAGGGGACAGGTCACTTGTCATACTTTTCCAAAAAGTATGACAAGTGACCTGTCCCCTTGTCAGCTTTTTGGGACTAGGCTTCAAGCGCGAGCAGATCCTCGACCGTCTGGCGCCGCACGGCGAGGCGCGCCTCTCCGTTGGCGATAATAACGAGCGCCGGGCGCATCAGGCGGTTGTAGTTGCTGGACATGGCAAAGTTGTATGCGCCGGTGGTGAGCACGGCAATCACGTCACCGTTGCTCGGACGCGCGATGCGGATGTCCTCGGCAATGCGGTCGCCGCTCTCGCAGCAGTGTCCGGCAATGGTGCACTCAAAGTCGGCGGCCTCTGCGGCGCGCGAGGCGTTGAGCACGGTGTAGGCGCTCTTGTACAGCGCATAGCGGGGGTTGTCGGTCATGCCGCCGTCCACCATAACGTAGCTGCGGTAGCCCTCTACGGTCTTGATGCGACCCGCGGAGTAGAGCGTGACGCCCGAGTCGGCCACGATGGAGCGGCCGGGCTCCATGAGGATGCGCGGCACGGGATAGTCCGCTTCCTTGCATCCGGCGTTCAGGTGCTCGGCGATGGCCTTTATGTTTGCCGCAATGTCTACCTGGGGGTCGGACTCAACATAGCGCACGGCAAAGCCGCCGCCCAGATTGAAGGTGCCGGCAACGTAGCCGAGCTTCTCCCGTACCTCGCAGGCAAAGGCCAGGAGGCGGTCCACTTGGTCGCAGAACGACGTGGCCTCGAAGATCTGGCTTCCAATGTGGCTGTGATAGCCCAGCACCTCGACGTTTGGCGTCTGAACGGCTTGCTCCACAAACCGCAGCGCCTGTCCGGTTTCGATGGGCACGCCAAACTGCGAGTCCACCTTGCCGGTGTTTATGGCCGCGAGCGTATGGGGATCGAGTCCCACCGTTATGCGCAGGAGCACCTGCTGCACGATGCCACGCTCCTGTGCCGCACGCGAGAGCGTCTGGAGCTCGTCGAGGTTGTCTACCACAAAGCAGCCCACGCCCTGCTCGACGCCATAGGCTATCTCGGCATCGGTCTTGTTGCTGCCGTGGAAGTACAGGCGCTCGGCGGGGAAGCCTGCCGCAAGGGCGGTGGCCACCTCTCCCGCCGACACGACGTCGGCACCCATGCCTTCGTCCTGCACGATGGGATAGATTCCCTTAAAGCACAGCGCCTTGCTGGCAAACAAGGGCATAGATCCCGGGGCAAAGTGTGCAGACATGGCCTGCACGTAGGTGCGGCACCGCGCGCGCATGCGATTCTCGTCCAGCACGTAAAGAGGCGTCCCATACGTGGCGGCAAGCTCGCAGGCGTCAACTCCGGCTATGGACAGATGGCCGGCCTCGTTAACGGACAGATTGTCGTAGAGCATGGCGGCTCCCTTTCATATACTTCGCGGGCCGGGGATGACCCCCGACCCACGATACATTGGCTTAACTTAGTCTAACCTAGTTTGCTTGCGCTTACATGAGGTGCGCGCGCAGCTCCTCGGCAGAGAGAGGCGACAAGAGCGCGGGCGGAATGTCGAACATCGTGTAGGCGCCCACTTTGCCCTCCTCGTGCATGCGGTAGGCGGCGCGAGCGACGCTTGTGAGCACGCTGCCGGTGAAGTAGGGATTGGAGTCCAGGTTGAGCGAGAACTCCACCGTGTTGCAAAACTCGCTATCGAGGCCGGTGCGACCGCTCCGAATGACGGTGCCGCCATGGGGGAGTCCCTTATGGTTGGCGTCGAGCTCGGCCTGCGAGATGAACGTGACGGTGGTGTCGTAGTCGGCAAAGTAGTTGGGCATGGTGACGATGGCCTTCTCGATAGCCGCCAGGTCGGCGCCCTCCTCGGCAACCACAAAGCACTCGCGCGTATGCTTTTGGCGGGTGGTGAGCTCGGGATTCTCGCCCGAGCGAGCGGCCTTTACGGCCTCGGGGACGGGCACAGTGTACTGGCGCGCGTCTGCCACGCCGGGGATGCGACGGATGGCATCGGAGTGGCCCTGGCTTACGCCGCGACCCCAGAACGTGTAGTCGGCGCCCTGCGGAAGCGCGGCGCTGGCATAGAGGCGCGCCAACGAGAACAGGCCGGGATCCCATCCGCAGGAAATGACGCCGAGGTTGCCTGCTGCGCGTGCGGCGGCATCCACGTTGGCGAAGTGGGTGGGGATGTTCGCGTGCGTGTCAAAGCTGTCCACCACGCAGAAGAGCTTGGCGAGCTCGGGGGTCTGGGTGGGCAGGTCGGTCGCACTGCCTCCGCAAATGACCACCACATCAATCTTGTCGGCGTAGCTCGCCATGTCGTTCCAAGCTAATACGGGGGCATCGGTTGCGACGCTTACGGTTGCGGGGTCGCGGCGGGTGAAGATGCCGACGAGCTCCATGTCGGGAGCGTTGGTAACGGCGGCTTCCACACCGCGTCCAAGGTTGCCATAACCAGCTATTGCGATCCTCATAGGAACCTCCTTCGATTTCACTGCATACAAAGAAGAGCATACCCGCACGTATGGGGGTGTTGCCCGATTGTAACAAGCCATGCGGTAGCTCGTAACATTTTGGTTTGTGTGCTTGTGGGTTGCTTAAAGGGCCTCGTTCATGGCACCGCTTCTGAACCCCGTAAGGTCAAGGCTCACATAGGTAAACCCGAGGCTCCGGAGCTGCTGCTCTATCTTGTTCCGCGTGTTGGGCTCGGCAAGCGAGGCAATGCGCTCGGCTTCGACTTCTATGCGCGCCAACTCTCCCTCGCTACCGTGGACGCGTACCCTCAGCTGGCCCAGTCCCAGATCGTGCAGATAGTCCTCGGCCTCCTCCACGCGCTCGAGCTTCTTGCGTGTTATCGGATCGCCATAGGCAAAGCGCGATGCCAGACAGGCCGCCGAGGGCATGTTCCAGGTGGGAAGGCCCAGCTCGCGACTAAGCGCACGCACGTCGCCTTTCGTAAAGCTGGCGTCGCACAGAGGCGACTTGATGCCAAGCTCGGCAAGCGCGCGTAGACCAGGGCGATAGTCGCCTTGGTCGTCCAGGTTGGAGCCGTCCGCGACCACCTTGCAATCGTTTTGCGCGGCTTGGCCTAGGATCGTCCTAAAGATCGCCAACTTGCAGTGATAGCAGCGGTCCGGCACATTCGCCGCGAACTCGGGCACCTCGAGCTCGTTGAACGCAATGCGCATGTGGCGAATGCCCTCCCGTTGCGCCCAGCCCTGCGCCTCGTCCACGACGCGCGAGGGCGTGGCGGCGCCGGCAATCGTGATGGCAATCATGGCGTCGCCCAACACGTCGTGGGCAACCTTAGAGAGCAACGTCGAGTCCGTGCCGCCCGAAAAGGCAACGGCGACGCTTTGGTATGCGGCAAGGGCGTCCTTAAGCGCCGCATACTTTGCTTGCAACTGTTCGTCCATGGGTCCTCCTTCAAAGAGGTTGTTATGGCAGACAATACCATGAAAGACGCCTCAGATAGGGAACGGGCCCTAAGTTATTTGGATATGCCGTCGCGCCCAGCCTTGCCGGTGTTCAGAGCTCCGCCGCTACGTGTACCCAGCTCCCGGAGTCCACTGGCGACATAAGTTCGTGCGGCAAGCAGACGTCGCTTGTCGTGCTAACGTCTCGGACGGAAACATGAGGTAAAATATGAAAAAATAAAAAACTGTGAAAGAAGAAAAAATGAGAAAAACTGCTCAGCTTCCGAGTCACTCCGCTTCCATCGAGAATCCCTTTACGCCCAGCTTTGGCGAAATTCCACTGTTCATGGCAGGTCGAAACGACTTTATCTCTCGCATGAGTCGCGCGCTCGATCGAAGCGGAAGAGCGCCCGAGCTTACGACGCTCGTCTCTGGTGCGCGTGGAACAGGGAAAACTGCACTGCTGGGATACGTGGCCGAGATGTCAGAGAGGCACGGGTGGATCTCCGTGGGCGTGTCCGCCCTTCCTGGTCTTCTTGAAGAGGTGCTCGCGGTCGCTCGGCGAAAGGCAAGTAGGGTTCTGGGCGATCATGATGGCCCGCGACTTACTGGGCTGGGTGTTGGTGGCTTGCTTAATGCCGAGTGGGAGTTGCCTTCCCAGAACGCGCCAACGTGGCGCACTGCCATGGAGGACCTTTTGGATCTCCTTGCTGCGCACGACCTTGGTCTTTTGATTACGGTGGACGAGGTGTCGCCACAGGTCGACGAGATGGTTACGCTTGCGGCCACATACCAGCACTTCGTAATCGAGCGCAGAAGGATTGCGCTCATCATGGCGGGCCTTCCTTACAACGTTGACGAGCTTGCTGGCCACAAGTCAATCTCGTTTTTGCGAAGAGCCCAGCGAGAGCGGCTTGGGCGCATTCCGCATTTCGAGATTGAGGATGCGTGGCGCAGGACCATAGCGGAGTCGGGCCGTTTTGTGTCCGACGATGCTACTAGCCTCGCTGTAACAGCTATCGACGGGTTTCCCTTTATGCTTCAGCTAGTTGGGTATCGTGCTTGGGATTGTCATCCCCGGGAGGCGGAGGTCTCTTATGCCGACGTGGCGCGCGGTACGGACATGGCGCGTCACGAGATGTATTCGCGTGTTCTGGAGTCAACCTACCGCGAGCTTTCTGAGGGTGATCTCGCGTTCCTGCGCGCCATGCTCCCAGACAGGGACGAAAGCAGCATGGCCAACATAGCCGAACGCATGGGCAAGTCGCGTGCGTATGCGGGCACATACCGCAAGCGTATGCTGAGGCAGGGTATCATAGGCGAGCGCAGACGCGGATACGTGGGCTTCGACCTTCCCCTGTTTGGGGAGTTCCTGGCGCAGAAGGACGCGGACGGCGGTCTGACGTAGCGCGAGGTACGCGAGCTCTTTGTGTCTGAATTGCGATGCGCCTCAAGTAGTGTAGAGCGAAAAAAGACCCATCCTCCCTGTGTGGCTCGGCGGGAGGATGGGCCTTTTAATGAGTGACCTTATCCCGCAAACGGAACGACGTGCGACACGGCGTCGGTCAGGCTTACCTCAGCCTCGTCGTTGTCAAGATCCAGAAGCGTATAGCGCCAGTTGCCCATGCCCAGCTCGTGCATGTACTCGAGTTGGCGGAAGCCGTGGCGGCTGGTCATGCGCTCCACGAGGTCGTGGTTGTGCACGAGGCCGGCGTCGGTCATGGCAACCACAAGGTCCACGCTCGCCGAATCGATGGCGCAGATGTCGGTGGATACGAGGATGCCCACGTTGGGGGTTACGACCGGCTGGGCGGCGGTGCCCTCGCAGTCACAGCTCACGCTCATGTTGCGCAGTACGTTGATGTATACGATCTTGTCGCCAAAGTGGTCGATGGTCGCCTTGGTGGACTCGGTGATTTTCTCCATGAGCTCCTCGTTGGCAACAGACCACTGCGCGCCCCACGTTTTGCCGTCGTCTGACGTCTGGGCGTGAATCCACTTCTTGCCCTCCTTGCCGGAGGCGCAGCCGATGCCGAGGTTCTTATTGGAGCCGCCAAAACCGCCCATCATGTGACCCTTGAAGTGGGTGAGCGTGAGCATCGAATCGTAGTTCGCGAGGTTGGCGCCAACGGCCATGGTGTCGAACCACTTGCCACCCTCAACCGGCCACTCGATGTAGCCGTCCTCGTCCGTTATGTCCACGGGACAGAACGTCCATCCGTTGTGGGCAATGGTTTCGCGGTGCTTTTCGGTGGTGTCGCGGTCGCCAACGTAGTAGGTGTTGGTTTCCACGATCTTTGCCTCGGGCAGGTCCTTCTCCACGAGCTCGGCGACCCAAGGACGGGGGATGATGTTGGGACCGTCCTTCTCGCCGGTGTGGAGCTTAATGGCCACATGGCCGTCGAGCTTGTCTGCAATCTTGGCAAAGGCCTTGCGCAGGCCGTCGGCGCTGAGGTCGCGGGTAAAATAGACGATCGAACTGCCGCCGTCGCGCTCCTGTGGTGCGATGTAGTGGTCGCCGCCGGTGGCAGGTGTTGCTGCATGGATTGTCATTCCTCCTCCTCCTCCTTTGACTCGGTGTGCATCTTTATTGTAATTGAATGTTGGGCACATTTGCGCGAGGCTTGTTACTTGGCGCTACTGCTGCTACTGCTACTGCTACTG